>CAIRNS010000020.1 GCA_903880015.1 uncultured Elusimicrobia bacterium
CAGCCAAAATACCGATAATCATAACCACAACCACCAACTCAATCAAAGTAAACCCAGCCTGTGCGCGTTTCATGTTTGTCTCCTTTTCTTACGCCTAAATTGTTACTGCATATAACCCTGCCAAAACTGATCTCCCCCCCCTAAAACAAAAATGTGTATCTAAAGCCTTACTGCTGAAAACTTAATAACCGCCGGACATCATCGCACCCGCCAGCTTGAAAATGGGCAGATACATGACGAATACAAAGATACCCACGACACCGCCCATGAGCACAATGAGCAACGGCTCGATGAGGGAACTGAGCGAGGACACAATCCCGTCAACCTCATCCCCATAATATCCCGAAAGTTTAACAAACATATCTGACAAACTTCCCGTCTTTTCACCGACGGAAGACATACGGACCACCATGCGGGGGAACAGGGGAAATTTTTCAAAAGCATCCGCCAGTGTAGACCCCTCGATAACTGACTTGCGAACCGAACCAATAACCGTTTCCATGTGTCCGTTGCCCATCACTCGCGAAGCGATTTCAAGCGATACCACCAAATCAACACCGCTCCGTAACAATGTCGCCAGTGTCTGAAAGAAGCGGGCAAACAACACTTTGGCAATAATATCGCCAAGCATCGGAATGCGCAACTGCCAGGTATCAATGAACATTCTGCCCGGAGGCGTTCTGTACATCATAACTGCACCGACTACTGTCACGGTAACGGTAAAGATAACGAGGGGCATATGCGCCAGCGCCATATCACTGATGGCAAAGGCTATCTTAGTCGGCAAAGGAAGAGTTGCTCCAAACGACGAAAACATCGCTTTGAACTTGGGGACTAAAAAAAGCACTATTGCGGACATGGCTACCACAAAAAAGACACCGATGAACACGGGGTAGGCAGCCGCGGCCTGCACCTTGCGGCGCAATTGCACGCTATGTTCTAAATAGGTCGACATCTCTGAAAGCACTGTCCCCAGTTTTCCCGTTTTCTCGCCGACAGCCACCATGGCGATAAATATTCTCCCGAATATTTTATGATATTTTCTCATGGAATCAGAGAGATTGCTGCCGCCGCGAATATCCGCACTGATTGCCTTGAGCGTCCGAGAAAATTGCGCGTTGGACACCATTGAAGAAAGATCATCAATACCATCTAAAATACTGATGCCGGCATTGATAAATGCCGATAACTGCCGGCAGAAAATAGCGATATCTTGCTGCTTGACGCGACCGCCCGACTTTTTGATTGCCCGGGCTTTTACCTCCACTGCCTTATTCTGGGCAGAGGATGCCCCGGAAATCGAAAAAACAACGAGCCCCGCACTACGCAAAGCAACCAACAAATCTTTCTCCGACACGGCTTCCCGCGAACCTTCAACATTTTCTCCGGAAGCATCTTTTGCTTTAAAAAGATAAAGAGGCATAGGAGGTTATTTCCCTTTAGCACTGCTGGCGGTTTCAAAAAGCCGCGCGAGCTCTGCACAGCGCCGCGTGCTTTTTAAAGCTGTCTCCGAACTGATACTTCCCGCACGAACCAGATCGAACAACGATTGATTCATAGTATGCATACCAATTTTGTTGCCCATTTGAATATGTGAATAGACCTGCTCTATTTTATTTTCCCTGATAATATTCTGTATGGCAGGGGTTACCACTAGGATTTCAGTGGCAACCACTCTTCCGGAACCGCCGGCGCGGGGCAGAAGCGTTTGTTCGACGACACCGCATAATGTGGCCGATAACTGGGTAATTATTTGCTGTTGCTGCTGACCGGGAAAAACATCGATAATGCGCCGGATGGATTCACTGGTATCGTTGGTGTGCAGGGTTGCAAACACCAGGTGACCCGTCTCGGCAACAGTCACGGCTGCGGCAATGGTTTCCAAATCGCGCAACTCTCCGACTACTACCACATCCGGATCTTCACGCAAAATGGACCGGAGCCCCTGGTGAAAATCAGGAACATCCTGACCCACCTCTCGCTGATGGATATTACTGCGCTTATTGTTATGCCGATACTCGATAGGGTCCTCAAGGGAAATGATGTGGCATTCCCGTGTCTGATTGATATAATCCATCATTGCTGCCAGCGTTGTTGTTTTCCCGCTGCCAACCGGTCCACACACCAATATCAAACCATACGGCATACGACAGAACTGAGTAAGCGCTTCAACCGGCAACTGCAATTCTTTAAACGTCCGTATGGAGTCCGGCAAATGCCGAATGGCCGCCGCAACACTGCCCCGCTGTTGATAGATATTGGTTCGAAAACAGCCCAAATCCTTGTGGGCAAACGAAAAATCAACTGTTTTGACATCATTGAACGCAATCTTTTGCTCTTCGTTGAGCAAATCCAAAAGCAATTCTGATGTTTCCCGGGCAGAAAGAAGGGGAAATTCTGTCGCGCTTATTTTGCCATTTATACGGACATGGGGCCGAACACCCGCACTGACATGCAAGTCAGATGCTGATTTTTCAACCATAAAAGAAAGCAAATCTTCCATTTGTTTCTGCATAATACTATCCGCCAATCGTCATGGTAAGAACTTCGTCAATGCTCGTCACGCCGGCCAAAAGTTTCTGCATGGCGGCGTCCCGCAGGGTTACCATGCCCGCTTTAAGCGCCTGTTCTTTAATGAGAATATCGCTTGCGTCTGACATAATCATTTGTTTGATGGCGGTACTCATCGACAATATCTCGACAACGGCAAGACGGCCGCGGTACCCAGTGCCATAACATTTTTCACACCCAATCCCGTGATAAAAAATGTGATTATCGCTTTTTTGCAGATTCAACTTTGCATACACGGCATCCGATACCTCGTGGACGGTTTTACAGGACTGACATATCTTGCGCACTAGGCGCTGTGCAATGATCATGTCAACCGCATCCGCAATCAAAAATGATTCTATTCCCATGTACTTCAACCGGTTAAGAGCGCTGACGGCATCGTTGGTGTGCAGGGTCGACAACACCAAGTGTCCGGTCAGCGCGGCCTGCACGGACATCTCCGCGGTCTCTTTGTCGCGAATTTCACCGACCATGATAATGTCGGGGTCCTGACGAAGGACCGTGCGAAGCATGTTGGCGAAGGTCAACCCGATTATCGGTTTTACCTGTACTTGGTTAATCTTGGGCAACTCGTATTCAACAGGATCTTCGATGGTGACAATATTAACCTGCGGTTTGTTGATGTAACTGAGCCCCGTATAGAGCGTTGTTGTTTTTCCGCTACCAGTCGGCCCGGTCACCAGTATCATACCATACGGTTTCTCGAGCGATTCCATAAACATACGACCGTCATCACCGGAGAAACCCAGATCTTCCATCTGCAGGGTCACATTGGTCCGGTCCAAAACACGCATAACCACCTTTTCACCGTAAATAGTCGGCAAGGTCGACACGCGTACATCCAGTCTTTTATCTTCGATTTTCAGTTTGCATTTTCCATCCTGCGGCAGGCGCCGTTCAGCGATATCCATACCGGCGATAATCTTGATGCGCGAAACGATGGCCCAATAATATTTTTTCGGCGGAGGCGGTAAATCCTGCAATCTGCCATCGATCCTTACGCGCAGATACACGGCATTATTCTCGCCTGGCTCAACGTGGATATCGCTTACCCCTTTGAGCACCGCATCATAGAACAACGCATTGACATATCTGATAATCGGAGCGGAACTGGCTGCTTCCGCCTGGTCAGGCGACAAATCTTCGGTATCGTCGGTAGTTATTTCACCGACCGTCCCGTCGACGAAATCGGTGGCGTCCAGAGCGCCGCCGCCGTAATATTTTTCAATGTACTCGTCAATTTCCTTGTCGGAAGCAAGCACTATGGACGGTTTAAGATTTGTTTCGCGTTTTAGCTCATCTAGCGCGGTGATATTGGATGGGTCGGCCATCGCCACCTTCAGAACATCTTCAGTCCTGGCCAGCGGCAACAGTTTATATTTACGGGCTATCCGTTCGGGGACAAGTTTGAGAGACTCTTCGTCCGCTCTTATTTCGGTTAGTTTAACATATGGTATACCGAGAGAAACGGAAAGTGCGGTATAAAGATCAATCTCGGTGATAAAATCATGTTTAAGCAGTATGGCGCCGATGCGCTCTTTTGTTTCTTTCTGTTCGGCAAGAGAGAGCCCCAACTGATCCCGGGTGATCTTTCCCTGGCTCAGCAGTACTTCCCCCAAATACTTTTTTCTTAACGGTGAAATAGGCATAGTTTTTGTGCGTTCTAATTATACAGGAATTCCCTTGTTGTGTCAATGCTTATTTTCTTTGCCAGCGCAATACTTTTTTGAATGCGTCTGATGCGAATCGCACAACAGGGGTAACAGAGAGGCATGGTATTGTTCGGCTCGACAGAAGGATTGTGTTAGGAATGCGGCAGGGAAGATGAACCCATCAAGTGTTTGTCGATGGCGTGCGCAGCGCGACGGCCTTCGGCTATCGCCCAGACAATAAGGGATTGGCCGCGATGAATATCACCGGCGGCAAATATATGAGGAATCGATGTCATGAAATTGGCATCGGTTTTGACATTGCCGCGTTCATCAATCTCGACACCCAGATTTCCAATGAGACCTTTTTTTTCGGGGAAAACAAAACCCATCGCCAAAACAATCAGATCGGCAACAATTTCAAAATCAGACCCGGGCAATTCTTTGAGAACCTGTTTCCCGGTGGTGTCTTTTTCAAAAACCGCCCGCACACAGTGAAGCTTTTTTACGACTCCGTTTTCGCCGCTGAATTTTTTTGTCAGAATCGACCATTGCCGTTCGCCGCCTTCTTCATGGCTGGAGGTGGTTTTAAACAGCGGCGGATATTTCGGCCAGGGACAGGTGTCGGTGCGGCAGTCCGCCGGCCGCGGCATCAGTTCGATCTGTTCGACGCGAATGGCACCCTGACGATGCGCCGTTCCAACGCAATCTGAACCGGTATCGCCACCCCCGATGACTACAACGGATTTACCTTCGGCGTCAATGGCATTTCCCGCAATCAATTCGCCGGAAATACGGCGGTTGGACTGCATCAAATATTCCATCGCGAAATAGACACCCGTCAGCTCGCGGCCCGCAACCGGCAAATCACGCGGTACGCGGCTGCCGCCGGTAAGACAGATGGCGTCAAAATCTTTTTTTAGTTTTTCAATTGAAATATCCGCGCCGGCGTCAATGCCGGGTGCAAACACAATGCCGGATTGCTGCAGAATATTCAGCCGACGATCTATGACGGATTTTTCCAGTTTGAAATCAGGAATACCGTAGCGCAGCAAGCCGCCCAGCTTCCGGTCTTTTTCAAACACGGTGACCGTATGCCCCGCTTTGTTGAGTTGGTCGGCACAGGCAAGCCCGGCGGGACCGGATCCGATTACGGCAACTTTTTTCCCGGTCCGAACCACAGGCGTCTGCGGTTTAATAAGGCCAACCGCAAAGGCGTGTTCAACTATGGCTAGCTCATTTTCGCGAATGGTAACAGGGTCGTCATTGATTCCCAACACACACGCATATTCGCAGGGGGCCGGACACAACCGCCCCGTTATTTCCGGAAGGTTGTTGCCTGCATGCAAAAGCTCTATCGCACGGTCCCATCTGCCGGCAACGATCAAATCGTTCCATTCGGGGATGTAGTTGCCGACAGGACATCCCCAGTGACAAAACGGCGTCCCGCAATCCATACAGCGACTGGACTGTTCCTGCGACTGCGCATCGGCGCGCAGAGGCACAACATCATTATAGTCCTTCAGCCGCTCGCTGACCAAACGGGGCAGCGTCGTGTACCGTTTAGTTTTTAGAAACCCTTTGGGATCACCCATTGTTTACTCCGAAAAATATTGTTGTTACAAAATTTCTTAAACCCATATTCCCGATGACACCTTCGGGAATGACAACCTTATCCGTCGCTGGGTTCGCTGAGTTCCTGTGTTTCTATGACCTTCTGCGCGTGCAGTATTTTCTTGTATTCCGTCGGCATCACTTTCACGAATGTTTTAACCAGCGCATCGAAATCTTCAAGAATTTTTGCGGCCCGGGTACTGCCCGTCACGCGGGCATGGGTAGTCAATAACTGAAAAAGAATGGCCGTGTCTGCAGGTTCCAAAAGATCAAACTCTACCATGCTCTTGTTACAGGTGTCCTTGAAATCGCCTCGTTCATCATATACATAGGCGGCACCGCCGGACATACCCGCGGCAAAATTACGGCCGGTCGGCCCGAGAACCACCACAACACCGCCGGTCATATATTCGCACCCGTGGTCGCCAACGCCCTCAACGACGGTTCTCAGTCCCGAATTTCTAATACAGAACCGCTCGCCTGCCCGACCCCGGATATATGCCTCACCGGCGATAGCACCGTAGAACGAGGTGTTGCCGATGATAATATTTTCCGCCGCGTCATAATCGGTTTTTTTTGAGGGATATATGATGATGCGGCCGCCGGAAATACCTTTTCCAACATAGTCGTTCGCCATACCTTCGAGCTCGAAACTTACGCCGCGCGCCAAAAATGCGCCGAAACTTTGACCGGCAACGCCGGTGAACTTACAATAAATGGTGTTGTCGCTCAACCCCGCATCGCCGTATGCCGCGCACACGCGCCCTGAAAGCATTGTCCCCGTGGTCCGGTTGTGATTGGCTATCGGCAAAGATACCGTTACCGCGATACGGCTGGTTAGCGCCGGGCCGGCAAGTTCGATAAGTTTCCTGTCAAGAATATCGTCGATAGAATGGTTTTGTTCCATCGTCTTATATAAACCGACCGACGCGTCTACCGCCGGTTTGTAAAGTATTTTTGAAAAATCGATGTTCCGCGCTTTCCACGGTAAAATAGCGGTGTTGACTTCCAAAAGATCCGTCCTGCCCACCATTTCATCGATGGTGCGCACGCCCAGCTGAGCCATTATCTCGCGCAGTTCCCGCACGAGGAAAGTGAAATAAGCGATAATATGGTCTGCGTTGCCGGCAAAGCGTTTTTCCAGAACATCATCCTGCGTGGCAACCCCGACCGAGCAGTTGTTAAGATGGCAATGCCGCAGCATCACGCACCCGAGAATGATCAAAATGACCGTACAAAAACCAAATTCTTCAGCGCCAAGCAGTGCCGCTATAGCGACATCGCGCCCGGTGCGCATCTGTCCATCCGTCTGCAACCGCACCCGGCTGCGCAAATCGTTGAGAACCAGCGTTTGATGCGCTTCGGAAAGCCCCAACTCCCACGGCAGTCCCGCATTCTTGACGGAACTCAGCGGAGAAGCGCCCGTCCCGCCGTCAAACCCTGAAATAAGAATCATATCCGCATGGCCTTTTGCAACGCCGGCGGCAATGGTCCCGACGCCGATTTCCGAAACCAGCTTCACGCTGATACGAGCGCGGGGATTGGCGTTCTTGAGGTCAAATATCAGCTGGGCAAGATCTTCAATGGAATAAATGTCGTGATGCGGCGGCGGCGAGATAAGCGTGACCCCGGTGGTCGTATAACGCGTCCGGGCGATTATCTCGCTGACTTTGTGTCCGGGAAGCTGGCCACCTTCGCCGGGCTTGGCCCCCTGCGCCATTTTAATTTGTATTTCATCGGCGTTGACCAGATAGTTTGTCGTCACGCCAAACCGGCCGGAAGCGACCTGTTTGATGGCGCTCCGTTTTGAATCCCCATTTTCCATCGGCACGAACCGTGCGGGGTCCTCGCCGCCTTCGCCGGTGTTTGATTTTGCTTTGAGACGGTTCATGGCGATGGCGATTGTTTCGTGCGTGTTTTTACTTATGGACCCGAAACTCATGGCGCCGGTAGCGAACCGTTTGACTATATCAGAAAACGGTTCAACCTGATCAAGCGCTAGGGGATTGGTTTTTCTGAATTTCAGCAAACTGCGCAATGTCGTCGGGTTGGCGGACTGATCGTTGATAAGGGCGGCGAACTCGCGGTAGCGTTTTTCGTCGCCCCTGCGGACCGCATCCTGAAGAGCTGATATGCTGTCCGGATTCCAGAGATGGAACTCACCGTCTTTTGCCCACTGATACACGCCGCCGGTCGGCAGGTACGGCGCATCAGCTTTGACTGCCGGGAACGCGGCGCGATGGCGCATGAGGGTTTCAGCGGCAATCACCGCAAAATCAGCGCCGCCGATGCGCGACACCGTCCCGGTAAAACAACGCTCAATAACGGCGTCATGCAGGCCGAGCGCTTCAAATATCTGCGCGCCGCGATAGCTTTGCAGGGTTGAAATACCCATCCGCGAGAGAATTTTCAAAATACCTTTATCAACTGCTTTTATGAAATGGGAAATCGCTGTTTTTTCGTCGATTGTTATCTGTTTTTCCCCAATGAGGAACCGAATGGCGTCATAGGCGGCGTACGGGTTTATGCAGTCGGCGCCGAAGCCGAACAATAATCCGAAATGGTGTACTTCACGCGGCTCGCCGCTTTCAACGATAATGCTGATTTGCGCACGGCAGGACTCGCGCACCAAATGCTGGTGCACCGCACCAACCGCAATGAGCGCCGGCAGTGCAGCCCGCCCCGCAGAAATACCGCGGTCGCTTAATATGATGGAGGTAAACCCATCTTTAATGGCCTGGACCGACGCATGGCATATCCGGTCGACGGTGTGTAAAAAGTCCTGTTCATCGGCAACGGAAAACAAGGTAGAGACAACCGTGGTCTTAAACCCGCCAACGCCGATAGCACGCAATTTTTCGAGCTCTTCGTTGGTCAGCACCGGTTTATTAATCTTAATTTTCCGACAGTGTTCCGGACTCTCGTCCAGCAAATTTTTCTCTGGCCCCACATAGGTAAACAAGCTCATCACCAGTTCTTCGCGAATCGAATCGATGGGCGGGTTGGTGACCTGCGCGAACAACTGTTTGAAATAGCTGTACAAAAGCTGGGGACGCTGCGAAAGCACCGCGTGCGGCGTGTCGTTACCCATGGAACCGATGGGCTCTTGCTCGGTGTCAACCATGGGCTTGATGATGACCTTCAAGTCCTCACGGGTATAACCAAACGCTTTGAGCTCCGTCACCATGTCGGCGCATGTTTGCGGCGCTTTTCCTGCGGGGACCGCGGCAAAATCAATCAGGTTATCTTTAAGCCATTGACCGTATGGATGGGTCTCGGCCGCAACTTTTTTTACTTCGCCATCATCAATAATGCATCCCTTTTCAGTATCTATGAAAAATGTTTTTCCCGGTTCAAGGCGTCCGGAATACGCTATCATCTCCGGCGGGATATCAAGCACGCCCGCTTCCGATGCCATCGCCACCATATCGTTTTTGGTCACCACATACCGCGCGGGCCGCAGGCCGTTGCGGTCGAGAACCGCGCCTACCTGTTTTCCGTCGGTAAACGCGAGCGCCGCCGGGCCGTCCCACGGCTCCATCATACAAGCGTGATAGGTATAAAAATCTTTCTGCGCGCGGGGCATCAGGTTGTTGTGCTCCCAGGCGGGCGGGACCAGCATCATCATCGCCTGCGATAACGATCTGCCGGAAAGAACCAGCAATTCGAACACATTGTCCAACATAGCTGAATCGCTGCCGCCGGACATGATGATGGGCTTGAGGGATTCGATATCGTCGCCCCAGAGGTCGCTGTGCAGCAATCCCTCTTTTGAACGCATCCAGTTGATGTTCCCGCGCAAAGTGTTTATTTCGCCGTTGTGAGCGAGAAAACGGAACGGTTGAGCAAGGTCCCAAGTCGGAAAAGTGTTGGTGCTGTACCGGGAATGGACCAGCGCAATCGCCGTTACCATAGCGGGGTCCTGCAGGTCGAGGAAGTATTTCTCCACCTGTTCGGGCATCAAAAGCCCCTTATATATAAATGTGCGGCACGACAGGTTGGTCACATAAAAATAATGTATCTGTTTGATAGTGGAAGCGCGCACAACGTGCTCTATATGTTTGCGAACGGCGTACAAACGGCGTTCAAACGCCGCAGAATCTTTGAGTGAAGAACTCTTGCCGATAAAAACCTGTTCAATGACCGGCTCGGTTTCGCGGGCGGTTTTTCCTATATGATCGTTGTCAACGGGCACCTTCCGCCAGCCCAGCAGGGCGTGTCCGTCTTTGGCAACCGCGTCTTCGAAAATCTTTTTACAGAAACGGTATTCGGCGGGATCCGACGGCAGAAAAATAAGGCCAGTACCGTAATCACCCGGCACAGGCAGAGATATCTTTGCGGCAGAAGCAACTTTTTTGAAAAAAGCGTGCGGGGTCTGAATGAGAATGCCGGCGCCGTCGCCAGTCAAGGGGTCCGCGCCGGTCGCACCGCGGTGCGCCAGCCGTTTGAGTATGTTCAATCCGTCCTGCACTATCCGGTGGGATTGTTTCCCCTTGATATTACAGAGAAAACCGACACCGCAGGAATCATGCTCAAAGCGGGGGTCGTAGAGACCTTGTTGATGAGGAAGATGTTCGTATTTCATAATGGTCGGACTATTATATTCAAATTATAAAAAAAAGTCAAAAACATGCAGTATGCCGCAAGCGTCCCCTCAGGACACAACTGTTTTTCTTATAAAATTGAGTGTTTTTTTAGGATGAGGAAATCCCTATCGGACAATCTATAGTTTCATCCGGTTAAACGCCCAGGTGCCTGCCACTATCAGAACAATGTCAAATCCGATGACGACCGACACATCAAATGCCAAGGGCATAGAGGAAACCCCGATGATAACATGGCGCAGAGCGTCAACAGCGTATGTCACCGGATCAATCCTGGTCAGAGTTTTGAGCCAGCCGGGCAGTTTATCAAGCGGGTAAAGCGCCCCCGACAACAGGAACAAAGGATAAATAATAAAACTGGATATAAGACCGAACCCTTCGGGGCTTTCCATAAAAGAGCCGATAATGAGCCCGATGCTTACCAGCCCTGCGGCCAGAATTGCCAGTATCACCATGCTCAGCAGTATACTGCGCGGCGTGAAAGGTATGCCCAGAAAAATACCGATAAACAGCAGTATGTACGCCTGCATCAGGGCATCGGTCATCCCGCCGATCATTTTCCCGACAAATATAGTCGTCCGTGACGGCGGGGCTATCAAGACCTCTTTAAGAAAATCTATTTTTTTGTCCCAGATCATATAGGCGCCGTTAAATAACGCGGTAAATATGACCGTCATTGCGAGGAATCCGGGGAAGATGAAGTGCTGATAATTTCCGCTGACCGAACTGTTAACGGCGCCGATGGAGCCGATACCGCCGCCAAAAATAAAGTACCAGAACAACGGCAGAAAAACAGCGGAAACGACCCGGCTTTTCTCTCTGAGAAAAACCTTGAATTCACGGTACCACAGCGCGTAAATGGCTTTTAGTTTCTTTTTAATGTTCATTTCCGTTCCAGCACGCGGTTGATGTTTCGCAGGTGTCCCGCGAGATCGCCTTCTTCCTCGCGCATCGCCCGGCCGGTGTAGCGCAGGAAAACATCTTTAAGATCGGGCGAGTGCACCGCGACAAAATCGATGGTTCCCGCAACAGCCAGCAATTTTTGCAGGTTCTGCGCCGCGTTCTCGACTGAGAGATAATAAGAATGGTCGCTTTCCCGGATATCCCTGACAAACGGCAGTTTTTTTACCGCATCGGTGTTCACTACACCGCGCAACTGCACGATGTCGCCGCCTATGGCCCTGATGAGATTTGCCGGGGAATCCAGCGCGACTATTTTACCCTGGTCGATAATGGCAATCCGGTCGCAGAGTTTTTCCGCTTCTTCCATATAATGGGTCGTCAAAATAATAGTCATCTGGATTTTTTCAGCGAGGGTTTTGATGTATTGCCAAATATGGTCACGCGTCTGAGGGTCAAGCCCGAGGGTGGGTTCATCAAGGAAAAAAATCCGCGGCTCGTGCAGCAGCCCGCGCGCTATTTCCATGCGCCGCCGCATCCCGCCGGAGAAGGTTTTCACCAAATCGTGTTTGCGTTTTTCAAGATCAACGAGGGAAAGCACCTGGCTGATTTTCGCGTCTATGCTTTTGAGCGGCACATCATAGAGCAAGGCGTGAAGTTTTAGATTGTCGTATGCGCTGAGCACCGGGTCGGAGCTCGGGTCTTGAAAAACCATCCCGATGGATTCCCGCACCTGTTCCGACTGTTTAAGGACATCAAATCCATTGACCGTCGCCGTGCCGGAAGTCGGCTTCAACAGCGAGGACAACATCATCAATGTGGTTGTTTTCCCTGCACCATTAGGCCCCAGCAACCCGAATATCTCGCCTTTATTGATAGTCAGGTTGATGCTGTCCACCGCAGACAGCGCGCCGTAGCGCTTCGAAAGATCGACTGTTTTTATGATTTCCATTACTGCTTGGTCGCCTCTTGCATAATATCGATCATGCGTTTTACATACGCCGGCTTCGAGGGAATATCGCCATCAGCGAACTGCGCCGTCTCAAACAAATGCACAATATATTTATTCAGCGTTTCTTCGGGCACATTGGCGAGATGCTTTTTGCTCAGATTCTGAATGATGGGATGATCGAGATTTATTTCCAAAATGCGCTTGGATGCCGGCGTGTCCCGCCCCATTGCCTTCATCATGTGTTCCATGTGCCGGTCCATACCCTTGCCGGTTATCAGGGTGACCGCTGAATCAACAAGCCGTTTGGATACCCGCACATCCTCAACCTTGTCTTTGAGCACATTTTTAAATACCGCCACCAGCGATTGGGACAACGCGGTATCATTTTTATTTTCTTTTGTATCTTCCGCGTCTAGCGTAATATCGTCTTTATCGATTGCTTTTAACGATTTTTTATCGTACTCGTGAATTGAGGGTACCACGAAAACATCTATAGGGTCTATCAGATAGATGACTTCGATGGCGTGTTTTCTGAAATACTCAAAATTCGGATTGCTTTCTATCGCCGCCCGGGAATCGCCCGCGAGATAATAAATTTCTTTTTGCGTCTCCTTGGTTCTGTCGGCGTATTCTTTTAATGACACCATATCCCCCGGCTTCGTCGCGGATGTCTCAAACCGCAGCAAGTCGATGAGTTTTTCGCGGTTAAGAAAATCCGTGCTTACCCCCGTCTTCAGCAGCGCGGAGAAATCCTTGTAAAACAGCATGTATTTTACGACATCGTTCTGCGCCATATTTTGAAGCCAGGCGATTATTTTATTGGTAAGAGCGGTGCGTATCGTGCCCATGACCGGCGAGTTTTGGATCATCTCGCGGGAAACATTCAACGGAAGATCGGCGGTATCAACAACGCCCCGCACAAAGCGAAGGTACTCCGGCACCAAATCCTTGCAATCGTCCATAATCATTACTTTGTTGACATACAGCTGTAAGCTCTTGTGATGATGGCGCATCGCCAGCAACTCTTCGGGCGCACGGGAAGGGATAAACAACAACGCCTTAAAGTCGGCGCCGGCGCTTTCTATAGAAAGATGGAGGTAATCCAACGGGTCCGCAAAATCATTGGTGATAAATTTGTAAAATTCGTTTACTTCTTCCTTGACCAGTTCGCTCTTGCTCTTTTTCCAGAGCGCCTCTACCTTATTTATCTTTTCGTCCCCGATATAAATCGGATAATCCGCGAAATTGGAGTATTTATTGATTATTTCTTTGACCGTATGATTTTCGGCGTATTCTTTTCTCTCGTCCTTAAGGATAAATGAGATCTTCGTACCGCGCTCCGCTTTCTCTATTGCCTCAATCGTATAGCTGCCGCCGCCGTCTGACACCCAGCGGTACCCCTGCGCGTCTTTGTCCGCGTAACGCGTTTCGATGACTACCGAATCCGTCACCATGAAGGTCGCGTAAAACCCGACGCCGAACTGCCCGATAAGATCGCCGGCGCTTTTGTTTTCTTCCTTCATTTTTTTGATAAATTCAAGCGTCCCTGAACTGGCGACGGTACCGATATTGGCAATCAGCTCTTCTTTGGTCATGCCGATGCCGTTGTCCTCTATCGAGAATGATTTTGCTTTCTCATCAACCGTGATGCGTATCTGCAGCTCTTTGTCCTTATCGATAATAGCATCGTTGGTCAACTGGACATACCGCACCTTGTTGAGCGCATCGGAAGCGTTGGAAATAAGCTCCCGCAGAAATATTTCCGGATGCGTGTACAAGGAATGAATAATGAGATTTAAAAGCTGTTTCATCTCCGCTTTATATTCAAATGACTCCACTTTTGTTTCGTTGCCGGACATGTCAGGGCTCCCTTTTATGGTAGTGATTGTTTTTCGATTGGCATGATTCTACTATTTTTTGAGCGATAACGCACCGCCAGATATGTGAAAATTATTCTTTATTACACAGCGCGGCGGCGCTTCAGGAGGAACCGGTAGCGGACGCCGACGCCGGCGTTGACATCCAGCGCCGTACGCGGAACGATGTCGAGCACCAGGGCCATCTCGATGAAAATGCTGAGCGGAGCATCCTGAAGAAGGTATTCAATACCCAGTGGCATACGCACACCGAGACGGGTTTCGTTATCGTTGCGGAGGCGGAGACCGACGCCGTAGTAGTACGGCAGTTTCCCTTCGCTGACGACAAATTCGCGGGGCTGCTGGAACAGATAATCGGCGTGGAAATAGAATGAACTGCTGTCCCCTAACGACCAGCCGGCGGCTGCGTCGACAGCACGATGTTCTCCCTGCCAGATCTTGCCGGTTATTCCGGTAGGCGAACCGATGAGTACGCCCAGCCCTGCTTCATCGGCACATACCGCCGACGACAGCAGCAGGGAAGTCAATAATCCAATAAACAATCTGCGGAGATCAGGCATACGATCCCTCCTCAACCGGCGGAAAAAATCCGCGCGTTATTCTTCGGCACATCTTGTTGGTGTCGAAACTGCATCAATAAGAATAGTACCATTGTTTACGAGGGGGTTAAGATAAGCGACCCGCCATGAACACAAAATAAACACCGACGCCGATGAGCAAAAGGGCAAGCGCTTTTTTCACTCGAACCATCCACACGCCGGACTTCGGCAGATAATTCACCAATGAGGCCGAGAACCCGAGCAGAAGCAGTATAGTGCACATTCCCAGAGAGAAGGTAAACATCAGCAGGCCGCCACTGATGATTGCTTTTTGCGCCGACACCATCATCAACAGCCCGCCGAGCACCGGCGCGGTACACGGCGATGCCACCAGCCCCGTACTGACGCCCAGGAAAAACGGCGCGAAGATCGAATCTCCTTTGTCCGCCGCCGTACCACTCATTCCCGGCAGAGGAATGGCGTACCAATCCATCATGTTGCCCCCCAACACCATCATGAGTACACCGAACCCCAGGTAAACATACGGGTTCGAGGTCATCGAGCCGAACATACGCCCGCTCAGCGCCGCGGTCATGCCCAGCAGTGTGTACACCAGCGCTAAACCCAGCACATAGAACACCGAACCGCGCACGCGCGCGGCAGTACTCCCGGAACGGGAGCCGATAAATCCAATGATGATGGGAATAATGGGATACACGCACGGCGTCAGAGATGTTATGACCCCCGAAATATACACCCCAAAGAATGTCCCGAACGACAAATGACTGAAATTAACTACTGGCATTGACCGTACCTCCTGTTGCCATGGTAATGGCATGTTCATCTATATTGCACTGTATAACTCTACCGTCAGATGTGATAATCATTCCATTGGCATCGCGGCGGCCTTCCAAAAACACCGCGCCCTCCGTCGCGCCCAGCGCCATCACCGCCGTGGCATACGCGTTTGCAATGACCGCCGTAGGGGCAAGCACCGTCACGCTGGACACATCGTCGCGCACTGCGGCTGTACGGGCATCGATGATGTGATGGTAGCGTTTCCCGCCGTGCTCAAAATATCGTTCATAGTCCCCCGAAGTTGCCACGGCGCCACGACTGATGTCCAGCACACCGCACGGTTTATCATCGCTCCGGAACGGGTTCTTGATGCCAATCCGCCAGGGGCGGGGCGCATCAGCAGCGGTGTGCACGCGCATATCGCCGGCGCCATTGATGAAAAAATTTTTTATTTTCAAGCCCCGCATCAGCGTGAATGCCATATCTACCCCGTAGGATTTTCCGATAGAGCCCAGCCCGATTCGCATCCCCTTCTCGGGCAGGAACACCGCACTGGCATCGGCATCAATCTGTATGGCGCGATAATTGACGAACCGCCGCGCTGCGGCGATGGCCGCAGGGGTTGGCGGTTTCCCGGTCGTAAAGGCCGTGCGCCAGAGCGCGCCGACGGCAGCGTAACTGATATCGAACGCGCCGCCCGTTTCATCAGAAATCCGGCGGGCAAAATCAATCAAGGTCAATATCTCGTGCGAGACCTTCACCGGCCGGATGCCGGCATTATCGTTTATATCGTTAAATGGACTGGGCCGGAAGTCGGTCAACAGATCTTCTACCCGCGCTATCTCGGCGTGGGCAAACTCGATGACCTGATCCAACCGCTCGCGCCGCTGAACGCGCGAATCGGGAAAAGCATTAATACTAAAAGGCGACCCCATATGCGCGCGGGAAGATATCACTGGTTCCATCAGAAACTCCATCACTGCCTGAGCCGACACACCGCGGCATTGAGTTCAGGTAACCGCCGCAGCAAGCGTTTAGCGCTTCGTTGCTGTAAACATTTTCACGGGAATGCGCGGCCGTAGCAACACCTTATTTACAGCTACCAAACTTGCCAGCGTTATCTTGTTGAGCTCACCGTTGACACAGCGCTCCACTTCCTTCAAGGCACCCCGCATCAGACAGGTATGCCAGTTGCGGCACGATTGCGGCCGATCATCGCAATCGTTGAATCTAAGCGGGCCTTGCGTAGCGGTGATTATTTCGATGATGTTTATCTCCTGCGGCGGCCGCCCAATCCTGAACCCACCGCCTTTTCCCTTGCACGATTTCAGCAGGCCCCGCTTGCCCAGTTGCTGCATAATCTTGCGAACAAACGAAAGAGAAATTCCCAAGTCCCTATGAATGTATCCCGCGGTCGAGCAGGCCTCATCCTGCCGGCGGGCCATAGTGACAAGAATCCGTATTGCATAGTCAGTATTTCTCGTTATTAATTTCATGATGATGTAATTATATCCACGCGTTCCCCTATCAATGCTTTGCCGCTGCAGACATGTCGGTATAGGTTGCCGGCACTTCCGGAGACAGTTGCAGCTGCCCCGTATCGTCAACCACAACGGCCTTAAACCCGGGCCGTTGAGATATTTTTTTGAACCCTATTTCTTTGCCCAACACGAAAAAAGCGGTTGACCAGGCGTCGGCGGCGAACGCGGTCGGGGCGATTACCGTAACGCTTTCCAGCCCGCGCGCCGAATAGCCGGTTGCAGGGTTCAGGATGTGGTGATACCGCGTGCCGTTAACCATGATGAATTTCTCGTAATCTCCCGAGGTAGCCAAGCCCTCATTCTCGACCTCAATAACGCCGATAATCCCTTCGCCGCGGGGATTTTTTACACCAATCCGCCATTTTCTATCGGGCTGAGACCTTCCCAAAGCGTAGAATTCTCCCCCGGTATCGACAAGGGCGTTTTTGATGCCGTCGGCTTTCAGAATCCGTACCGCTTCATCAGCCGCGTACCCGGAAACAACGGCCCCAAAATCCAAACCGACACCCTTCTGTCCGGCCCGAATCTCTTGGTCGGTAATCATTATTTTCCCCTCTTGGACCAACGGCAGAAGGGACTGTATGTCCTGCGGGCGGGGCAAGACCGGATTGTCGCTGTAAAAATGCCACAACTGCACCAGGGGATACACGCGGGGCTCCAGTACTCCATCGGATGCATCGTGAAACCGGGCGACACTGCGCGCGACGCGAATGATCTCGGGGTCGCGGATAGGAACGCCGCTGTTATTAAATTCTGAAAGCGGGCTTGTCGAAATCAGCACATTGAATTTTGCATCTATTTCGGCAAGACGGCTATAGGCGTGTTCTATTGCCTGCCGCGCATTTTTCTCGGACCCGGGGATAACGATGGAACACCGGGCCCCGAATAGAAAACGGACTCCCGTGACCGGTTCCCGGGCGCACCCAACCGCGAAAAGAATGCACATCAGTGCGCCGCCAAAAACAACGAAGACCTTGGCAAAATAGGCGGGACGAATATGAAACATACAGGAACCGCTATGGCGTATCATGATTACATTTTCATATGTAGGCTCAGATAGAGAATCTGAGCCATCAGATCGGATTTTGACACCGAATTATAGACATGGTCATAGTTTATGTACGAAGACTGATCATACTGTTCAAACATGATATCAATAGTCAGACCGGGCAATACCTCGTACTGCACACCGGCGCCATAGAGTCCTGCAGAAAATGCAGCCAATTTCTGGTCGTCAGTCATATACAGCTCTTCCTGCGTGTACACATTTTTATAGAACGAGGCAGCACCTTGGGCATAATAGCGGGCCCGCAGTGATACCATTAATGTGTCGGTAAGATAGCGGTTATATTTGACCCCCAATGTGTTGGACAGAACGCCCCAGTTATCGTAATAGTAGCGGTAATCGAACTGAATCGACGAGAGCAGGATCCCCTCGATCGCAACATTATAGAACAGTCCGAAAGCTTCCTTGTCGCGAACGGCAGGATGGCGTTCCATATAATAGAAATCATTTATGGGGATGCGGTGATACGGGTTGCCTAAATACCCGTCATCGCGCGCGAAACTTCCCACAATCCGCATTTCCGTGCTCGGCGTCAGCACCCGGGTGTACGCAAGATCATAAATCTTTGACAGACGGGTGTCGGTCCAGGCAACGCCGAAAGGGAATAGTTTATCATTGAAATTCGAATAACTCAGTGACAACGCCTGATTGCGATTATCAAATTCCGTGGTCCATGAAAGGAAATAGGAAACGGAAGAATAATCATCCTCACCGCTGTGGTCGCCCGTAATCGAAAATGTGTTGTTCTTTATTTTCTGCGCGATGCCGGCCGATATTTCCCGGCGATATTCGATATGATCAGGCGTAACATGTGCCGTAGCGCCGGTTATGCCATCGAGTATCGGAATCTTGCGGGAGGCCCCGGATATGCCGTCGACAATCCGCGTCATGGTCAGCTTTGTTTTCGGCGTCAGGTCGATCGAAGCATCCAGACCCTCTGTCGTGACATTCGTCATGTTATTGTCGCTGTAGGCCACGTACTTAAACCCCACGTCCCGCTCAGCACGCACTCTCCCCGCGCTAAATAACAGGAGAAGCGCTGCACATAATGAACGCTGCAGGAACTTAAGCATCTATTTATCGTGCGCCTTTCCGGTAGATGGCAGAGTCGACTGAATCTCGTTAAACAACTTTTCAAAATCAGCAGGCGGACGGGGACCCGCAAAGCGTACTATGCCGTCGCCGTCTATGATCATATTATACGGGAAACCAGCGAGCCCATACTGTTTGGCAACCGCGGTATTGGGATCCAAAAGAACGGGAAAAGGCAATTGGAACTTTGCAATGAAACGCTGCACCTTTTCCTGGCGTTCCTGCACGCTAATCGAGACAATGACCAGCCCGCTATCTTTGTATTTCGCGTACAGTTCCTTGAGCGTAGCCATCTCCTCCTGACAATTCTCGCACCATGTCGCGAAAAAATTAACAAAAACAATCCGTTTGTGCCGGTAGCTCTCCAGCGCGAACTCTGATGTTCCCGCAGCGTCGTTTAAGGTAAATGTCGGAGCGATATCATCAACCTTCACCGCCGTCAGCGCCTGCGATGCCAGCACTCCCAACCCCATAATCACCGCTGCTGCAACTACTGCAATTTTCTTCATAATTCTCTCCTTGTGTTCATCGTTACTTGCATCCGCATCCGCCGCCCGCACCGCCGTACCCCCCGCTGGAGGCCTCGCGCGCGTTCAGCATGTGCTGCTCATAAGTCGAACTGCCCTGCTCGCTGATAAACTTCATGCTCGGGTCCGCCAATAGGCCTTTCTGCCACGGCGAGACCGTAGTGCATCCGCTCGCCAAAGTCATTCCTACTGCCAACGCCGCCAACAACCATCCTGTCTTGCATGTTCGTTTCATAAATTCATTCCTGTATCTCAAGGCGTATAATTTGCCGAGAGCGAGGTTATGTATGTCCCGTTATTCCCGGTGGAGCTTGTCGCAGTAGCCCCGATACTGATTGTCCCGGAAAAAGGCATCTCAACGCTGTTCTGAGTACGCGCAACTATGCGGTACCGATAGTTACCAGCTGACACGACCGTCCCTGCAGTATTATTGGGAGGGTTCCACGATGCGGTATAACTGCCGGCAGACTTGCTCGCGCCCGTGGTCCCGTTCGTCTGATGGGTTGAGGCATTCCACCACGTCGGCAAATAGGTGCTGCTCCCCGCGGCATGCGTGGTCACAAAAAGAGTCCTGACAAAAACACCGTTATTATCTTCAATCCATACCGCTACTTCAGGTTTTGTATTCTGCGTATAACTCACGACCGCGGTGCTGGCAGCGTCCGGCTTTACTCCGGCCGTAGTGATATGCAGGACGATTGGCTGGGTGGTACCCCAATTGTTCAGGGCATCTTTGCCATGTACATAAACAGTGTGGTCGCCGGTTATGAGCGCGGCTATATTGACCGCTGTTTTGGTAACGGCTTCCGTGGGAGAATTGAAAGCGCCATCCACGGCCGTCATTGCAACGCCGGCGCCGTTAGCCCCCACCGTGTCAACAAAATACTCCGCCGCCGAAATGTTGGCATTACCGACGGCGGCATCTGAAATCGTTGCCGTAATAGTTATAGTGGTTACTCCGGCAGTGGGGTTCGGCGTCAAAGCGGGTCCGACGGTCACCTGAGGACCGGTTGTATCTGATCCACCACCCGCCGAAACGGTGAGTGCAAAAGTTTGTGAAGCGCCCCAGTTATTGGACGCATCGCGACCGTTAACATAGAGCGTGTGAGCCCCCGCCGACAGCCCGGTCATCGTCACCAAGCCGCTGACGCTTTCCGTTACAGAATTATACACACCATCTTGGGCGTTAAGCACAATACCCGCGCCGTTAGCGCCCTGCGCATCTATAAAGCATTCTGCAGCCGTCACATTGGAACCCCCGGTGCTCGCATCGGAAACCAGTGCGGTTACGAGCACCGCGGTCGATCCCGCAGTAGGATTGGGAGTCGCGCTCAAACTGCTGGTCAGCGGCCCCGTAGTATCGGACCCGACATTCTCCGTCGTAAAATTGAGGAGCGCCGATGTTACGCTATTGCCCAGCGTATCATAACTGGTAGCAACAAAATAGTATTTGGTGCCTGAGACAAGGTTGGTGAGATCTACCGCGTGCGCAACAGTGGCGTCAAGCGCGGCAATCTCTGTCCCGAGCGCGGCTGTCAGGCCATAATTAACGCGGGATGCCGCCGGCTTGACCGTGCGCCAAACAATCTGCGCGCTATTATTAGTGATTGCAGAAGCAAAAAGGTCGGTTATACTGGGTGGTTGAACCGTGTTCGCAGGTCGCGGAGGAACAGGCAGTATCTGACGGAATATTTGATCACAACCGGTCAGCGTGAACACTGCTATAAGAGAAAAAACCAACACCATATATAGGGAATGTTTCAAGAATATCCTCAAAAAAGCAACTCGTCATATTTGTTTCACCGTTATATGAAACTGCTGCGGCCTTCAGTGAGTCCTGTCTATTTTGCCGAGAGAACAACCCCGACAAATCGAAGATTTGACACCGCCTTCATCTGCAGATGTCATACTCTTTTCAATGGGCCTTTCAGTCACAAACGAGCATAGACAGCCATAACTGTTATGTAATGATACTATATTACTATCATTATGTCAACAAGTAGCCGGCACAACGGACTCCATTCAAACGAATTACGCAAGTCAACCCGCTCAAAAAAGAGGCCGCGGGGACACTGATGTCCCCGCGGCATAGCAACCTGCCCACAACTGGGGCGTCTGTAATGATGCTTGATTATTTCAGGATTTTTTCTGCCTCGTTACGATACGCTTCCATAACATACGGTATGCCGGACACCTGCGCGCATTCCGTCGTTAAGGACATGATATCTTTTCTTCCCACTAACGAAAGATTGAAGTTTCTGCTGCCTGCCATAAATTGCTGCAAACCAACTTTAAATTTCTGCGCGTAGGTATACAGGCCTATCGCCCCCAACGGAATATTCGCCAGTTCCGCGCCGTATTTCTTTTTAAGGTGTTCATAGGAGACAAATATCTCTTCCACCTTCGTCCCGTACTTGGCAATGGTCTTGGGCAACTCGTTGCTCTTAATCCATGTATCAATATTCTTGCCTACCATGCCCGGAATCATAAGCGCGCGCCCCATGCAGACCGCTTTAAAGTACGGATTTCCCATTGCCAGCGCTTTATAAACTCCGTCCTCGGTTGAAAAACCGCCCGCCATAGCAAGGTCCGGCACGCGAATTTTCTTTTTCCGTAACTTCTCCGCGAATTCATACGCAAGCGCCTGCAGATAAAATGTCGGGATACCCCACTCATTCATCATGGGCCACGGGCTCATCCCGGTTCCGCCCGGCGCACCGTCAATGGTAATTAAATCCAATTTTGCTTCGGCACCCCAGCGCAGAGCCATAGCCAGTTCGACCATGGAATATGCGCCTGTCTTGAGCGTTATCCGTTTAAACCCGAGCTTGCGCAACCGCGCTACTTCTTTGACAAACCCTTCCTGCGTTACAAACCCGAGACGAGAATGGCGTTCAAACTCATGAATTGCGCCTTCGCGATATCCTTCCTGAATTTCCGTAAGCGTCGGGTCCGGCGTTACCACGTAGCCCCGCTTTTTCAGTTCAATCGCGCGTGCAATTTCTTTTACCTTGATTTCGCCACCGATACATTTTGCGCCTTGTCCCCATTTCAGCTCGATGGTGTCAAGATGATGTTTTTCGATGACATATTCCGCAACGCCCAGGCGCGTGTCCTCGACATTCATTTGCACCAGTATTTCGCCGAACCCCTCGTGATATTTTTTGTAGGTATTTATCCGGCGGTCCATCTCGGGCGATATTTTTATCTTGCCGGCAGCGGTTCTTTCCAGACCAGGATCAATCCCGCACACATTCTCGCCGCACACCAGCGTGACGCCGGAAATAGCCGCCCCGACCGCAAAATGTTCCCAGTTTTTGCGCGCAATCTCCGTCGAACCCAGCGCTCCGGTGAATATAGGCACTTTCATTTTAACTTTTTTTGTCCACCCGTATTCAGTTTCCGTACTGACCGCGGGGAAGATTGCCGTGTCAGGCCCGGGCACCACATTTTTCGGCAAACCCTTGGCCCCGACCGCATATCCTTGAATATTCAAATGAGAATAATCGAGGGGATAATTCTTGTTCGCGCCGGATGTTATCTCGCCGAACGGGCCCGGATAAATCACCTCTCTGCCCCGAAATGAAGAAAGCCATATCTCACACCCGCCTTTACATCCATCTATGCAGTTCGTACACAGACCGGACATCGGCACAACATCTTTCGACCGGTTAAATGTACCGGTTGCTTCAACTGCATTAGGCCGTCTCAGGTTCGCCATGTGCTACCTCCTGTGATAGATTACCTTCTCCGAAAATTATTGTGACATAAAAAAACACATCCCCTTACAGCTTGGATGTGCTGATATACGCCGCATCACGGACGCATGTACAAATTTCTCTGGCAACAGACCGATGCAGTAAACGGATAACACACCTCCGCCAGTAGTGCGGTCACCTACGCCATTTTTCTCAAAAACAGTATTACATTATGCGACAACACCTTCGAACGCTTTGAGTTTTTGCAGGGCGGCGCACATATCTTTCATGACCGTGGCAGAAAATGAAATGCCGCGGCCCGGAAGGAATGCACCGTCTTTGAGATAAAAAGTGCGGATGTGGATAACTTTTGCGCCTTTAAAATCGCTTAAATAGGCAACAATTTTATTTTTATCGGTTGCATCGAATTCCAGGTTGAATTCCTGTTTCGGGTCGGCAATAAACTTTTCAAATGCCGCGATTATGGGCGAGATGTGCGCGAAGGACAGCCAGACTCCTTTTTTTGTCGGGCGGGCAAGGGGGTCGTTAGGAAAATAGAAGTATACCCGCAGATCAATTTTATTGTTTTTCAGTACAGAGATTCGTATCTCTTCCAAACTGTTTTTTTTGACCGTGGCGACCGGCTTCGCGTTTGCAAAAATGTTCCCAACAGCCGTTTCTATTTTTTCTTCCATTGCGCGCCCCTTTCGCATACGATGGGATGACCATGCCGATTCAATAATCACCATACTGCATTGCGTACTGCGTCCTATATTATCTGTCCAACTGTAATGTATTTTATATTATAAGTATAAAAACATCAAATATTATTGTATAATTATTTATATGACACGCGTAGCCATTATTTACAATTCAGAAAAACCAAAAGCGGGAACCCAGGCACGGCGGCTAAAAACATGGCTGAGACGCCATGACTGCGTGGGCATCATCGTCCCCTCGTCAACAAAAAAACTGGGTGCCTTTGATTTCGCCTTGACCCTCGGCGGCGACGGGACCATGCTCAAAGCAAGCCGCTTTTTGGCGCCGGCAAGAATCCCGGTGCTGGGCATCAATCTGGGAACGCTCGGGTTTTTGGCAGAAACAAACCCTGACGAAGCCTATGCCTTCCTTGAAAACATCCTTAAAAATGGTTTCCACGCGGAAGCCCGCCCGATGTTATCGGTAACGGTGATGTTCAAACACCGGAGCGTAACCAATACCGCATTAAACGATTGCATCATTCATTCCGGCGACAACGGCCGTGTCATTACCCTCAACACCGCGGTCAACGGCGAGTTTTTGGCGGACTATGTCGGCGACGGACTGATTGTTTCAACGCCCACCGGTTCGACGGCGTATTCGCTGGCAGCGTCCGGCCCCATCGTTCACCCGCATTTGTCGGTACTTTTGCTAACCCCCATCTGCCCGCATACGCTTGCTCAGCGGCCAATGCTGATATCAGACAAGCACGAACTGACCATAACCGTCGGCAGACACGCTGCCCTGCAAAAACCGGTGCTTTCCCTCGACGGGCAAACCAACTATCATTTGCACAAGGGTGACCGCATCATCGTTACCATCGCAGAAACCCCGCTGCAACTGATTATCAATCCGAAACGCAGATATTTCGAAGTTCTTCGCGCCAAGCTCAAATGGGGCGAACGCGGGTAGCCACCTAAATGCTTCTGACCCTCCATATAAAAAATTACGCTTTAATCGAGGAACTAACGCTGGAGTTCGGCCCGGGACTGATTATCGGCACCGGTGAAACCGGCGCGGGTAAATCAATCATCATCGACGCACTGGGCTTGATACTGGGCGAACGGGCATCGGCACAGGCAGTCCGCACCGGCGCGTCCCGCTGCAGCGTTTCCGCTGCTTTTGATATCTCCTCGCTTCCGGCACTCGAAAGTTTTCTGCGAGAATCGGGATTGGCGGAAGATCCGGGAAGCGAATTGATACTCCGGCGGGAAGTCGACGCCGGCGGCAAAAGCCGCGCGTTCGTAAACGACCTACCGGCAAGCGCCGCCGCTCTTTCATCCATCGGCGCCTTTCTCATAGACATTCACGGACAGCACGACCATCATCGATTGTTCGAACCGGCCGCTCAACGACACCTGTTGGACAATTTTGCGAATACTGAACCACTGGTCATCCGCGTCAGCCGTGCGCACACTCTATGGAAACAGCTGGTTGAACAAAAAAATACCGCTGCTATTTCGGCTGAAGAAAAACAACGGCTTATTGATATTTACGGGTTCCAGGTAAAAGAGATTGACGACGCGAAGCTGTCCCCTGAAGAAGAAGAAGAGATAGAACAGGCTCTGCCGCAACTAAAAAATGCTGAGAAGCTCGGCGAGCTCAGTGCGGCTGCGTTAGCGGTATTGTGTAACGGGGACGGCGCGGCGCTTGAACACATCGGCAAGGCCCAACGGCTTCTTGAAACAGTTCAGGGGCTGGGAGGACAGATTGCCGATTCAGTGGAACTCATCAAAAGCGCTTATTGCCAGTTAGATGAAACTGCCCGAAACATGGAACATTTCGCCAACAAACTGACGGCTGACCCGGCGCAACTCAACGCGCTTCTCGAACGGCAGGTGCTGATTCATAAACTTAAAAAGAAATACGGCGCAACGGTCGCTGAAGTTATCGCTTTTGGAAAAACGCGCGCCGAACAATGGGAAGCGCTGACCGCAAGCGAACATAACGCACAAGAGCTGGATAAGAAAATAGACGATGCGCGCGCGGACCTCGACACCCTCTGCGATAAACTGACCGCCGAACGAAAAACGGCAAGTGCAAAAATGGCGGCTGCCATCACCCGGGAATTAACTGATCTGGGCATGAAGAAAGCCCGCTTTTCTTTGCAGTTCGATCGGCGCACCGAGCCGGGAATAGACGGTCAGGACGACATTGAGTTTTTGTTTTCCGCCAACGCGGGCGAACAGACCGGCCCCCTTAAAGACATCGCTTCCGGCGGAGAGATGTCCCGCGTTATGCTGGCGGTGAAAACGGTTTTGACCAAAGCCGACGGAGTTCCTATTCTGGTGTTTGATGAAATAGACGCCGGCATCGGCGGCCCGACCGGACAGATAGTCGGCACCAAGCTGGCGGAACTTGCCCGGCACCACCAGGTTTTGTGCATTACCCATCTGCCGCAGATTGCCGCGTTTGCCGGGGAACATTGGTCGGTGGCAAAACATACCGACGCAGGACGCACCACGACCGCCGTCAGCGTGCTCGACAAACCAGGACGGGTGGAAGAAATAGCCCGCATGCTGTCCGGCCACGGCATCACCCCCGTCGCAAAAAAACACGCCGCCGAACTTATTGACGCAGCTCAGCTGTCACGGCAATGAGATGCATTCTTCCCGCCATCGCGGTCCTTATTGTCTGTTGGTCAACCCTATCTGCGGATATATTCATATTGCGCGACGGGACAACAATCGAGGGGACAGTCATTGACGAGGACTGGCAGTCGCTGCTGGTAAAAACAACCCGCGCACAGACTCGTATTGAAAAAAACGACATTCAGCTTATCAGAAAACCCGCCGAAACCATTGTTCCCCGTGCCAATTCCGAGCTCCAACCGCTGAAACCCGTTGCGAACGAACATTCTCTGACGCCGTTGTTCTCATTTGGCGATGAAAGCACCATAAAAATATCGTTCGACGCACGGGGAACCCACACCGCAACGGCAAAACTTTCAGACGGACGCGTCAACGCGTCCACTGTCACGGCAAACAGCGTTGACCAAGGGTGGGAGATTGCTGCTGAATATACATTTTATTCCCGCTGGGCCGGGTTAGGCGGCGGCGCCGCATTGCAACTGCCGCGTACAACAACCTTTAACGCGGGTACCTTGTATTTCGCGCCCGTCTATCTGGTGGCAAAACTGCGCACACCGCCTACGGCACACGGATTTTTTGTATATGCGGCGATGCACGGGGGGTACAACTTCCTTCTGGGCGATACTGCCTATAAAGGAGCCAACGGCACACTCACCGGCGGTCTGTATTACGGGTACGGTTGCGGCGCGGCGCTGGGCGCGTTTCGTGTCGAAATTTTGCGCACCGTCAACAAGGGCATTCTTGAAAATTCGGGATATACTTTCTCAAATAGCGGCTATACCCAATACATCCTGACCAACGAGATTGAATACACTAAGACCTCCGTATCAATCATATACTCATTTTGACAATCCTATCTCAAAAAAGTACAATAATTTTATGGAAAAAGTGATAATTGATGCCGATAAATGCAAGGGATGCGCACTGTGCATTGAGGCGTGCCCGAAGAAATGCCTGATACTGTCGGACACCTTTAATAAGGCGGGGTATCGCCCCGCTGTTTTTACTCAAAAAGACGCCTGTATCTCATGCGGGTTCTGCTTTCAGGTGTGCCCCGATATTGCCATAGAAATCTATACATAGAAAAACAGATAATCATATGAAAACCTTACTAAAAGGCAATATCGCATTGTGTGAAGGGGCCATCGCGGCCGGATGCAAGGCCTACTTCGGCTATCCGATTACTCCCCAGAACGAAGTTCCCGCACATATGTCGCGACGCATGGTGGAACTCGGCAGGGTATTTATACAGGCCGAGTCTGAATTAGCCGCCATAAACATGGTGCTGGGCGCGTCCGTTACCGGCACACGGGCAATGACTTCTTCATCCTCGCCGGGAATATCGTTAAAACAGGAAGGCATTTCTTATTTATGCGGGTGCGAACTACCCGCCGTGATAGCCAATATACAGCGCGGCGGTCCCGGGCTCGGCAACATTTCCGGATCGCAAGGCGACTATTTTCAGGCGACCAAAGGCGGCGGGCACGGCGACTATCGCATGATTGTTCTGGCGCCGGATTCGGTACAGGAAATGTATGATTTCGCTTTTCAGGCGTTCGGCCTTGCCGAGAAATACCGTACACCGGTTATGATATTGTCAGACGGCGTTGTCGGCCAGATGATGGAACCGACAGAGCTGACCACTCACTGCGAACAAACCCTTCCCGCCGAATCACGCAATTGGATACTTGACGGCTGTGCGAACAGAAAACCGCGGGCAGTCAAATCTCTGATGATGGCTGACGGCGCGCTGGAACAGCATAATTGGGACCTTAAGAAAAAATACGACCGTATAGAAGCAAATGAAGTGCGCTGTGAAACCGTGAATATCGATGACGCAGATATTATCCTGGTAGCGTTCGGCATCACCGCCCGCATAGCAAAATCAACGGCACGCACCGCGCGTTCCCGCGGATTAAAAATCGGCGTTATACGGCCGGTAACCTTGTGGCCGTTCCCCACCGCCATCATTGCCGCCGCAGCTAAACCCGGACGGAAATTTCTGGTAGCTGAGTTAAATATGGGACAGATGGTTGAAGATGTAAAACTGGCAGTTAACGGACAGTGTCCGGTATCTTTTATCGGCCGCCCGGGCGGCGGCATACTTGACGATGACGCCCTGTTGAAAAAGATAGCGGAACTATAATCTATGAAAAAAATATTTTCCCGCCCTGAATCATTAACCCCCGCACCGCATCTATATTGCGCCGGATGCGGGCACGGTATTATTCACCGTCTCGTGGCCGAATCCATTGACGAGCTGGGCGTACGGGAAAAAACTATTGCCGTCGCACCGGTCGGTTGTGCCGTATTCGCCTACGATTATTTCAATTTTGATGTGACGGAAGCACCCCACGGCAGACCTCCGGCGGTCGCCACAGGGATAAAAAGGGTTCTCCCCGACCGGATTGTATTTACCTATCAGGGCGACGGCGACATAGCGGCAATCGGCACCGCAGAAACGATTCATGCGGCAAATCGCGGCGAGAACATCACCGTAATATTCGTTAACAACGCCAACTACGGAATGACGGGCGGGCAGATGGCCCCCACCACGCTGATTGGTCAGAAAACAGCCACAACCCCATTTGGCAGGGACGCTAAACGGGATGGCTATCCCCTTCACCTGTGCGAATTGCTCGCTACGCTCAAAGGCGTGGCGTATCTTGAACGCGTCACGGTGTATAATCCGAAACATATTTTTAACGCCAAACGAGCGATTAAAAAGGCCTTTCAGAACCAGATTGACGGCAAAGGGTTTTCGCTTGTTGAGGTGATATCGCAATGCCCGGTTGACTGGGGAATGACGCCGCTGGACTCGGTCGCCTGGGTAAAAGATGTTTTTATCAAAGAATTCCCCTTGGGCGTGTTTAAGGATATTTAGTTACGGCAAATCCCTCTCAATCTCCCTTTTTCAAAGGGAGAAGTGATTGAACTGCATGAGAGAGAAATAATTGAACTGCATTAGTTTAGAGAGAAAATGATATGCAAACTGAAATAATTATTGCGGGGTTTGGCGGGCAGGGAGTGTTGTTTGGCGGCACCCTTCTGGCGCAAACGGCGGTTGAGCAGGGACTCTCGACGACATGGTTCCCCAACTACGGCGCCGAGATGCGCGGCGGGACGGCAAACTCGACCGTCATCATCGCCAAAGGCGCTATTGGTTCACCGGTCGCACTGCATCCCGGGGTGCTCATTGCCATGAACGAACAATCATTAAAAAGATTTCTACCGCGGATAACGCCCGGAGGCATGGTTATCATCAACTCATCGTTGATACCAGCCGCCGTCGCCAAGGCGGTCTTAACCGCCGCCGGCAATACGCATACCGCTTTCTCGCTTCCCGCAACGGACATTGCCAGCGCTGATATCGGCAATGTTCAAACAGCAAATGTGGTTATGGTGGGAGCATTTTTGAAGCTGAGCGGCATACTAACCATAGAAAATGCCCGGGCTGCCTGCGTTGCTGTACTGACGGATAAACCAAAACTTGTCGCAATAAATCAAAAAGCGCTTGAATGCGGATACGCGTTCAAGCAGTAAATTAACCGTAAAGGGAATACATATGAAAATCCGGCCGGCAAAAGTAAGCGATGTTAAAGCCATTCACGCGCTGATCGGGTATTACGCGGAACGCAAAGAAATGCTGCCGCGGCCAATAAACGACCTTTACGAAAATATTCAGGAATTAATGGTAGCCGAAGACAAGGGAAAAGTCGTCGCCTGCTGCGCCCTCCATGTTTCATGGGAAGATTTAGCTGAAATTAAAGCGCTGGCCGTCGAACAGAACTATCATCATAAAGGCATAGGAACCACCATCGTCGCCACCCTTGAGAAACGGGCTAAAGAGTTGGGAGTCAACCGCGTATTCGCGCTTACTTTCAAACCCCCCTTCTTTAAACAACTCGGCTACAAACAAATCAAACGGGAAGCACTCCCCCACAAGATTTGGGGTGAATGCGTAAAATGCCACCTGTTCCCCGACTGCGGCGAAACCCCGCTGATCAAAAATCTCACTCCCGCAACAAAATCAAAAAGGAAATAATCCCCGGTTTTTTGTAAGACAATCCATCTATGAGCCTGTCATCCCCGAGCGTTACTATCGGGGATATGGTTTACCTTTTCAAACACCACGGCAAACACCAACACCATATTCCCGATACCACCCTCGGGAATGACAACCGGGAGGGGATTGGAAATGGGCTTGAAAGAAAATGGCGTTATTTTTCGGCGGCGGTTATTTCTGCGGGTGACGCAGGGTTGAGTTTGAGCGCATTGAAGGGTTTATTAATGGGCAGCGCCAGGGAAAAAGTTGGAGTATCGTCAGCGACCACATTGAGGTATTCAGCGGAAGCATCAAGCAGATGACCGCCGAATTTTTTATCGTCGCTGATAAAATGGAAGTGGTATCCGGGCACGGCCATCCCCTGAAAATATGAAGGCAGACGGAATCCGACAATGGTACCCGCACAGTCCTGGCGCTCAAAAACCGGTTGATTTTTTACCACTTCGGCAAGCCGCGGATAGGGTTTCTTCTGCGCGAGGACGCTCCGCGTTTTTACATATGAAAAATAGCCGTGCAGTTTAAAGGCAACCGGCATATTGTTTTCAGGATACGCGGTATCAAGCGCTTTTTCCAGCTGAGCGAAGTCGGTTATTTCGGCAATGGTCTGCGTCCGGTCGGCGTCAAAAAAGGTTACTTCGGCAAATGGAGTCAGGACATCATCCTTAGCGCGAACCACCGATCCGTCACCGCGCACCTGATAGACCGTCCCCTTAAGCACAATCATTTCACCGTCAAGCTTATCAAATGTCCCTGAACCGAAATCCCCGTGCGTTTTAAGTTCAGCTACGCTTACCCAGCCGTCATAGCCGCCTTCAAACAACGCGGCTATCGGGGAAACCTGCCATAACACTTCCCGCGACGGTTCTTCCGCGGCAAACAACCACATCCCGCACGACAGCATATACGCCAATCCACAACAAAATATTTTTTTCATAATCCCTCTTTGCTATCCAGTCAGACACAACCACATCGGCAGAGCAAGCTCTGCAGCTACACGGCGACGGTCTACTGCAACTGTGAAAAATCGGCGATGGCGGCGAAAATGCCGGTAGTGAATTTCAAAAGGGCCAGGCGGTTGGCACGGACGGCTGGGGCCTCCGCCATGACCATGACCTTTTCAAAAAAGATGTCCAGCACGGGCTTTAAGCTGACCATCCGCTGAAGAGCTCCACGGTAATCACGGCGGGTTATCAACGTCTGGACATCGGACTGCATGGCGGTGACGGCGGCAAAAAGAGCCTTTTCCGACTCCTCGGTAATCAACGCTGCTTCTACTATTCCCGCGACGGACATTTTTTGCTTATCGGCTTGTTTAAGGATATTGGAGGCCCGCTTAAATGCTGCTGCAAGCGGCGTGAAATCGGGCAGTTCACGGATTTGTTTTAACGCTTCAAGACGCGCGGCTGAATCTCCTGCCGTGTCAAAACCGGCGGCAAGGACAGCGCGGACGGAATCAAATGAATTGCCGCGGGACTGAAGAATATTTTCCCAACGCTGACGCATAAAATCAACGACCTTATCAACCACAGCAGGATCGGTTTTAATCGAGGCAGGCAATAGTTCGTAAGCTGCACCCACCACCTGACGGATAGAAACGGGTGCGTCAATACCTTCCAGCATCCGCATAATTCCTGCCGATATACGGCGTAGACCATACGGGTCCGCTGAACCGGACGGAATCAGTCCTGCCGCAAAGTCACCAACCAGCGTATCGAGCTTGTCGGCCAGCGAAACGACGCGTGCAACGCTGTTTTCCGGCAGTTTCCCGTCTGCGGTTAAGGGCCAGTAGTGCTGTTCTATCGCAACCGCCACATCCGGCAATTCCTTATCATGCACAGCATAAATACTGCCGATAATACCCTGCAATTCGGGGTATTCAACAACCAGCGCCGTCACCAGATCGGCTTTGCAAAGTTCGACTGCCCGTTCGATCATTTTCGGTGACGATATCCCCAACTGGAGCATCTCGTTGAGCGCCAGCGCCAGCGGACGGACGCGCTGTATCTTGTCCTGCAGGGTTCCTAATTTTTTCTGGAACATGATGCCGGAAAGTTTTTCCGTTTTTGCTGCCAGCGATGTTTTTGTGTCCTGGTTATAAAAGAACTCCGCGTCGCTGAGGCGGGCGGTGAGTACGCGCTGATATCCTTCCCGCACCACTTCCTGATATTCGGAAATGCCGTTGCGGATACCGATGAAACTGTTCGTCAGACGGCCGGCAGCGTCCGTCACCGCAAAAAACTTTTGTTTTTTCTTGAGACAATTGATGAGTACGACGGCAGGAAGCTGCAAGAATTTTTCGGCAAACTCTCCGGCGACCGCAACCGGATGTTCTATGAGATAGTTGACTTCATCAACCAACCCGTCATCGTCAATCGCCGTTCCTTTCGCGCGTTTTGCGGCGGCATCAATCACTTTTTTAAGCACTTCCCGGCGCTCAACAGGATCGGCTATAACGCAGTTGTTGCGCAGGACCGTCACATATTTATCCGGCGCGGAAATCGTAATCTTTTTGGCGCTGGTGGTATGAAGCCCGGAGGTAACATTGCCCGCCTTGAGCCCCGCAACGGAACATCTGATTGTTTTGTTGCCGTACAACACCATCAGCGTCCGTGCCGGACGGGCAAATCTGAACCCCGTATCGTTCCAAACCATAGTTTTGGGAAAGGTGATTTTACCGGCCACCTGCGGCAGGATTTCTGCGAGAATTTTTTCCGTTTTTCTGCCGGGTATTTTTTTTGCAATGCACAGATACTCTCCGCGCGGGGTTGTTTTTGCGGTCAAACTGTCTACGTCCAATCCGTGTTTTGCCGCAAACCCTTTGGCGGCCATAGTGCAATTGCCCTGCGCATCGCGCCATACGCTTGCCGAAGGCCCTAAATATTCCTCAACGCGGTCATCGCTTTTTTCAGAGAGTTTCTGTATCTCCAGAGCAAGCCGGCGGGGAGTGGCGTAGGCGTTTATCGCGCCATAGGAAATCCCGTGAACGGCGAGAAATGCCGCCGTTGATTCTTTCATTTGCGCCAACGCCGGAGCTATATACCCGGCAGGCAGTTCTTCAGTCCCCAACTCAATAAGCGCGTCTTTAACCATGATTCATCCTCGAGTACTTATAGTTTTGTCTGTATCTTGGTTGTCATTCCCGAGGGTGTAATCGGGAATCTGGTTTTCTTGCTCTGTCCTGTACCACCATATCCCCGATAGAAACACTCGGGGTGACAGACAGCAGAAATGTTATCCTACCTGCGCCACATACTGTTCGGCGACGCGTTTAGCGAGGGTGCGTACACGGAGGATAAACTGTGTCCGCTCAGTCACGGAAATGGCGCCGCGGGCGTCAAGCAGGTTGAACAGGTGCGAGCATTTCATCACCCCGTCGTATGCGGGCAGAACCAAATTCTTGTCCAGCAGTTTTGCCGCTTCAGCTTCCCAGTCGTCAAAATGGCGGCGCAGCATCGCAACATCGGCCTCTTCAAAATTATACCGCGACCACTGCTGTTCATCTTTGAGATGAACATCGCCGTAGGTAACGCCCTCTTTCCAGACAAGATCGTAGACGCTGTCCTTTTTTTGACAATACATCGCCAACCGTTCGATGCCGTAGGTTATTTCCACTGAAATGGGATTAAGGTCAACGCCGCCAACCTGCTGGAAATAGGTAAACTGCGTGGCTTCCATGCCGTCAAGCCACACTTCCCAACCCAACCCCCATGCGCCGAGCGTCGGCGATTCCCAATCGTCCTCAACAAAGCGGATATCATGACGCCGTGGATCAAGGCCGATGGCCTTGAGGCTCGCCAGATACAGCTTTTGAATGTCTGCCGGCGCCGGCTTGATGATAACCTGAAACTGGTAATAATGCTGTAGGCGGTTTGGATTTTCACCGTATCGTCCGTCGCTGGGCCGGCGGGACGGCTCGACATACGCCACGGCCCACGGTTTCGGACCGAGACACCGCAAAAAAGTGGCGGGGTTAAAAGTCCCTGCCCCTTTTTCGAGATCATACGGCTGGCCGATAAGACATCCCTGTTTCGCCCAAAATTTCTGCAGGGTCATGATAATGTCTTGGAAAGTCATGCTATGCTCCCTTATGATGAAAACTAACTATTCTTTTATTGGTGTCATCACCGGATATTTTTATACGGCGCATTCCATTTTACGCAAGAACGCCAACGACTTAAGCGGACGCTGAAGATATAACCCGACATAATTGCTGATGTGCCGGTGTACGGACTGTTCCCGCTGAGCGGTAATCGTATCGTCAGCGTCAAGTTCCTCTCCGGATAACGCCGCCATCTTGCGGATGAGAAAATCTTCTTCGGGCAAAAGATACGGCGTGTGATTGTTGAGATATTCGACAAAACTGTACCCGGAAAGCTTTAAAAACCGCAAGCTAAACGCCATGATGATGCGTTGCGGATTACGCGCCGTCGCGAGCAATTTCCAGGTACGGGCGATTAATTCGTATTTGCGGCCGTTTTCCATGTTAAACGGCGTGAGCGCGTCGCAGAGTTCCGCGCAATACTGGGCGTACACAAACGATTGCCAGTTGTTTTTTACCGCGGTGAAATGATCCATCACCTTGGCGCCGGTAACCTTCGGCCGCGCCTGCTCGTGCGCCGCATAGACGATAAAATCAGTTTCAGTAACGGGCTCGCTGGCAGCCGCAAGCTTTGCCTTAATTTTTTTCGCCCCCGGGACGACCAGGGAAACCTTGCCCCATTGATCGGTAAAGACGATGATGGACTTATCCGCCTCACCGCACACATGGGACCGCAAAATTAAGCCCTTTACTTGAAAATACATATCAGGATATTTTCCGTATCTTGACGCGCATAATCTTTTTTTTATCGGCGTCAACAATCTCTATTTCGATATCGCCCCAGCGTATGGTCTCGCCCGCACGGGGTATCCGGCCGAACATATCGAGCATCCAGCCGCTTACTGTAGCGAAATCCTGCGCGGGAAGATTAAGTTTCATTTGGTCGTTAACGGCTGCCAGCGATTCTCCGGCACGCACCAGAGTTGCGCCGTCCGGCTGGGGGATAATGGTTTTTTCCTGAATATCGTATTCGTCCCATATCTCGCCAACAATCTCTTCGACAATATCTTCGATAGTTGCTTCACCGACGGTCGACCCGAACTCGTCAACCACAATAGCCAGGTGATGATGCCCGTTCTTGAACTCGCGGAGCACGGTGTCAACGCGGGCGGTGTTGGGCACAAAATAAGCCGGGCGAATCAAGTCCTCAACCAGAAATAATGCGCCGCCGCGCCATGCCAGCGCGAGGTCCCTACTATAAATTATTCCGACGATGTTGTCAATATTTCCGCGGTATACCGGCACCCGGGAATATTGTTTTTCAATAATCTGTTCTATCACCGCTTCAAAGGGCTGGTCCAGGTTCACCGCGTGCATCGACGCCTTGGGCACCATGACATGCGATATCCTGGTTTTACTGAACCGCAAAATATTTCTCATCAATTGACGGGTTGATTTCGGCAGAGGCAGCGTCTGTTCCGAAGATAATAAAAACTTTAATTCATCCGGATGTAAAAATGCCGGCTCTTTTGACAAGCGTTGCCCCGCCAGGGAAATAATTTTTTCCGCAATTCGCACCAGCATCCGGTTAACCCCGCCCAGATGCCGATTGCACGCCGCAACAATCCATATGCCCTTGACCGCCACGCGTTCAGACGCGTAACGGCCGGATATCTTAGGAATTATTTCCCCCAGCAAAAGAATAACAGCCACCGCCGCCAACGGCCCAGCCGTCAATGTTATCAGATGCGGCCACTGAAACAATTCTATGGTGTCCAAGAGAACTGCGGTCACCGCTACCGTGGCGCCAATCATGGCAACATTGGTCACCACCATCATCGTTGAGATATATTCGTTCGGGTGTTCCTGCCAGTGTAAAAAGATATCGGCCAATCGCGGATGTTCTTCCCGGATACGCCGCAAACTGATGCTTGAAAGACTGGTGAGGGCGGTTTCCATGCCGGCGAAAAACGCAATCAAAAGCAAGAATATGAAAAACAACGCAATTTTAACGACAAAAAATATCATGATTCCTTCACATCGTATTCGTCGAGTATTTCCCCGACGATTTCTTCGAGTATATCTTCCAGCGTCACAATCCCCATGAGATTGCCGACGCTGTCGGCCACAAAGGCCAGATGCGTCTGCCCAGACTTGAATTCACGCAGTAAATCTCCGATTTTCTTATCCGGAGCAATATAATAAGGCGGCCGGACCAGGTCCGAGGTAAATTTTCCGTTGTTTTTTTTCCATGCCCACAGGATATCTTTGGTGTGCACAAACCCGGCAATGCGATCGCGGGAAGTATGGTACACGGGCACCCGGCTATGCCCTATTTCAACGAGCACATCCAAAAACTTTTCTTCGGCAAGATCGAGATTGGCCCATTCGACATCAGCCAGCGGCGTCATGATTCTGGCAACATCGATGTCGCTGATATGCAGTACCCGCTGCAGCATTTGGGTGGTATCTTTGCCCAGCATGCCGGCATGGTTTGCCTCAACGATAAGCCCTTTTACCTCATCGATGCTCAAAAAAGTCAGTATGCGCGCCGGCAGAATCTTCGCAATGCCCGGCAAGATGAGCGCGATTAGTTTCAACAGGGGCATGACCAGCGGACGGGCAATGTTTTCAAGCCGGGCAATGATAGGCAGGCCGATAAGCGTTATTTTCTCAGGGTTCGCGCGGCTGAATATTTTCGGGGTTACTTCGCCAAAAACCAGCACCAGAAAGGTGACACCCAGCCAATCAAAAAGTTCAATAACTTCCGTGTTGAGGTGCGAAAAAACCGTGACCAGCAGCAACGTGCATAAAAAACTAATCGCCATGTTGGTGACGGTATTGCCGACAAGGATGGTCGTAATCAGATAATAGGGTGACTCCAGCCATTCGCCCAGTGGCCCGGCAAGAGATTTGTTGAGAGCAATCAGTTTTTTGATACGGTATTTAGAAAGGCTCGTCAAAGCGGTTTCCACCCCCGCCCAGAACGCGGAGAGAACAAAAAGACAAACAATAAGAAACGCAGAAATAAGTATCAGCATATTATTCTTGTATGTAAATATTTATGCTATCGGAAAACTACCCCATAGTTTATCCTGAATGGCGAACATCTTTGTTTTTTCCTGCGGCGTGTAATCGGTGTATCCCATAAGATGGAGAACGCCGTGAATAACCAGATATTCCAATTCCCGCTCCCATGAATGCCCGCAGGCGCGGGCTTGTTTTTTCGAGCGACCTTCGGCAATATAAATATCGCCGGACACGCTACAGTCACTTCGTTCAATGCGATGATCTATAAGAAATGAAATAACATCCGTTATACGGCGCACTTTTCGATAGCGTCCATTGAGTTTTTTGATTTCCAAATCGGGGATTAAAATGAAATTAATGACAGCGCGGGAACAGAGTTTCCTGTCGGCAAGGGTACGTCGCGCCGCAGCCGCCAAGAGCCGCCGCTGGAGAGGTTCGAACCCGAAGAGATTGATGATAAACTTATTGCGTGCGATAGATATTTTCCCCAAGGACAATTAAAAACCCCACCGGCAGGTTTTATGCAGATGGCGTTGTTTTTTGATAATCGATACGGGCGTGGTAAATACCGCTGAGCGTATTGATCATGCTGTCCGCAATCGTGCTCAGATCGCGCATGGTGATGGGACATTCGGAAAATTGTCCATCGGTAAACTTATTGTTTATGACCTGTTCCACCGTATCCTTCATGCGGGCCGCGGAAGGGTCTTCAACGCTGCGCGAAGCGGCCTCGACAGCGTCTGCCAGCATGATAATAGCGCCGACTTTAGTGCGGGGTTTTGGTCCCGGATAGCGGAACGATTCCTGCTTGATGGCGGTATTGTGCTCCAACGCCCGATGATAGAAATAATGAATCAGCGATGTGCCGTGATGCTGTTCGATAAGATCAATGATAACCCGGTCAAGCTTATGTGCCTGCGCCAGAGCAACGCCGTCCTTGACATGCGAGGTAACTACCAAGCTCGACATCGTCGGCTTCAGGGGGTCGTGAGGGTTTTCCAACACCTGTTGATTCTCGATAAAATATTCCGGATGAGTCAGTTTTCCGATGTCGTGGTAATAGGCGCCTACACGGGCAAACAGAGCGTTAGCGCCGATGGCTTCCGCGGCTGGCTCGGCGAGAGAAGCCATAAGCAGGGAATGGTGGTAGGTGCCCGGAGCTTCCAGCATCAGTCGTTTTAATATCGGCTGATTGAAATCGGCAAGCTCAATCAGTTTGATGTTGGTCGTCCGTGAAAAAAATGTTTCAAGGTACGGCAGCACGCCCAGAACGAGTACCACCGACAGCACGCCGCTGAGAACCCCCCACATCAGATTGACCTCAAATGTCAGAAGGCTCCAGCCGACAAAAAAATGAACGATAACGGTTGCCACAACATTTATCAAAACCACCCTGACGCCGATGCGGGAGAGATCCGAACGGGTACGCACTGCCGCAAGAGAAAATATCCCGGCGCTTGACGCGAACAACTGAATAAAGAAGTATTCAAACCTGAACCCGTTAAGCACCGCCAGAATCATGCTGAGCACGATGGCGACCATGAGCGCCAAACTGCGGGAAAGCAACAGCCCGGTCAGCAGCGTGAACGCCGCCAAAGGCGTTGCCAGTGGAGACATCCAATCTTTGGACAACTGCATCACCAGCACCGCGCTGGTACAGATAACCCCCAGAAGCATGACCGCCTCGCTGTCGGCAATCAGATGCGGTTTTTCGTTCTTGAGATACATTAAAAAGAAAATGAACACCATCGACAAAAACAGGAAAAGTCCGACCGCATTCATCCACGAGATGCCTATCTCAAACATAAGCACGGCAAAAAAAATCGCCATACTGACAAACGCGACCAGATAACTGGGGATATTTATTTCCCTGTTCCAGATAATCGCGCCGCCGCCGCGTCGCACGGCCGTTGCCAGCGGATCCCGCTCTACCCGCCGCAACAGGCTCAAAAGAATGTTTCGTATCATAGTTCTGATCATAGTTTTCCCTTAATTATTTCCTTTGGTTTGTGCACATTGCGCGGCGCAATAAAACGGGTCAGTGCGTCAACTTGTTTGCCCCGTTTTTTTTGCCGCTCGTACATCAGCGCCCACGCACAATCGCGGGAACTGTCCACTTCGCATTTACCGTCAATCACGCCGCCGCACGGCCCGTTGACCAGCCCTTTTGCGCACCGCGACACCGCGCAAACGCCGGCGGTCTGTTCCAGCATGCAATCGCCGCACACCGCGCAAAATTGACGATACACGCCGATTCGTTCCGTCGTGCCGACAAAAACAGGATTAAGTCCCGGGGTAACCGGCTTATCAACCGAGGTGCCCACTGCCTGCGTGCCCGCGCCGCAGGCGAGCATCACAATAACTTCCGCATCGTTTGCCGGCACGGATTTAGCGATATCTCTTTTGGCCAGACGCATATCGCACGCCGTATCCATGACCAACGAACCGGTAACCGTTTTGCCGGCCGCTTCCAGCGCAAGAACCATTTTCTTAACCGCTTCTTCGTCGCCGGTCTGACACTTTGTCGCACAGGCGCCGCACCCGACCACAAAAATGCGGGTATAGGGCTGTATGTTTTTGAGTACTTCATCAAGCGGTTTAGCAACGGTTATGATCATTTCAGTTCAACCCTTTTCCGGTAGTTGCGGCAATGCCACCTGCGAGTATATCCCGTACCATCACGCCGGCCCGCTGTATCATATCTGCGGCGGCGGCTGATTCTTGGGAAGTAAAGGTAGATAACACAAAATCAGCAGGGTCTTCATTCGGCGGCACCGGCCCAATCCCGCACCGCAAGCGGGGAAATTCCACAGTCCCTAGTTGTTCGATAATAGACTTAAGCCCATTGTGGCCGCCGGCGGACCCGGAAGTCCGCACCCGCAGAACACCCATAAGAAGCGAAAAATCGTCCACCATCACCAGAATCTCCGCCGGCGCAATATGGTAGTAATCCGCTATTGCGCGCACGGCAATCCCTGAATTGTTCATGTATTCCAGCGGTTTGAGCACTCTCTGTCCGCCGGGCAGGGAAGTTATCCGCGCTTTTATGCCCGCCTTAGCGGCAACCCATGCAACGCCGGCTTCCTGCGCCAACAAATCAGCTACAGAAAACCCGACATTATGACGGGTTTTTTCATAGCGCGCATCAGGATTTCCTAACCCGACAATAAGTTTAATTTCAGTTGCCATGCGCTCATCCATTGAGATGTGATCAAAAACAAAGCCCCCGTGCGTCCTCTTGCTTACCGCAAACGTGCACCGTATATCCGGCGGCGGATATCATGCAGCTGTCGATAACCAAGGGAAGCAAGGGGGCGTATGCATAGATAGTACCGCTGCATATCTTTTCCTGTACTCTGAACCCTGCGGTATGTTATTTTTTTGCCGGTTCTGCTTTTTTATCGCCGGCAGCAGGAGCAGCTGCTCCATCTTCTTTATCTTTTTTGCCTTTGCTGATAACTTCCGGTTCAGCGGTTGAACCCGGTGTCGCGGCGGCAGCGGCAGCTTCGGCAGGGGTCGCCGGCACTTCTTCCGCGGCAGGCACAACGACATTGACGATAATGGCATTTTCGTCGGACAAGAATTCAACGCCTTCAATCCGGGGCAAATCCTTGACCGTGATTGAATGGTTCAATTCCAGCGATGAAATATCGACGACGATGTTGTGCGGGATATTCGTCGGCAAACATTGCACGGCAATGTCGCGCATAAGATGTTCCAGAATACCGCCGGAATTTTTGACGCCGGGGGCGATTCCCTGAATATGCAGCGACACTTTGACTTCGATCTTTTCCTGCAAGGACACTGCCTGGAAATCAACATGGATCGGCTTCTGGGAAATACAATCGCGCTGTATTTGTTTAACAATCGCCGTTTTGGCGGCATCTTTCATCTGCAAGCTGATCAGTGCGTTCGCGCCGTCTTTTTTGATGATGGTGTCGAACAGTTTCGCTTCGATCGCGATACTAATCGGCTTTTCGTGATGACCGTAATACACCGCGGGAACTTTTCCATCTTTGCGCAAAACCTTCAAACTGTGTTTCGTCGATACTTCTCTGACATCTGCATTGATAATTGCTTCTTTCATGATACTATCTCCTCTTCTCTTTCGTTACATAAACAAGGCGCTGACCGACTCGTCGTGATAGATACGCTTGATGGCCTCGGCCAGAAGCGGCGCGATGGTCAGTACCGTTATTTTGTTTGTTTTTTTGCTGTCCACCGGAATCGAATTGGTGACAATCAATTCTTCAATGGGCGATTCTTCAATCCGCTCGATAGCGGCCCCCGACAACACGCCGTGCGAGCAGGCGGCCAACACCCTGATTGCCCCTTTGTCCTTAATGGTTGCGGCGACTTTCGTCAATGTTCCCGCGGTGTCCACCAGGTCATCGAGCAAAATGGCGGTCTTTCCTTTTACTTCACCGATGACATTCATGATTGCCGCTTCGTTGGGCCGCGGGCGCCGTTTGTCAACGATGGCAAGATCGGCGTTTAAGTGTTTCGCGAAAGCCCGGGCGCGTTCCACGCCGCCGGCGTCCGGAGAAACAATCACCAAATCTTTCATATTTTTTGCCGCGATATATTTGAGAAATACCGGCATACCGTAGAGATGATCGACGGGAATATCAAAAAATCCCTGAATCTGTCCTGCGTGCAGGTCCATGGTTAACACGCGGGAAACGCCGGAAGCAACCAGCAGGTTCGCCACTAATTTCGCGGTAATCGGCACCCGCGGTTCCGATTTTCTGTCCTGTCGGCCATACCCGTAATAGGGGAGAACGGCGGTTATACGGCGGGCAGAAGACCGGCGCAGAGCGTCGCACACGATTAAAAGTTCCATGAGATGTTCGTTAGCGGGCGCGCAGGTCGGCTGTATGATAAAACAATCGGCTCCACGGACATTGTCGGCAATCTTAACCTGGATTTCACCGTCGCTGAATCGATTGATGACGGCATTGGTAAGTGACACCCCGAGATGCTCAACAATCTCTTCAGCCAACCGCCGATTCGCATTACCGCTGATAATTTTCAGTTCCATATGTCTCCTCTGGTTCACTAAAGGGTGTGAAATATATTATTTTCTTTTTTTTCGGTACTCGGCCTTGTTGATCTGCCGGGCGCGGGCCAAAGCCAGTGACCGCGCGGGAACGGCGTCAGTTATCGTTGAGCCCGCCCCGATTACTGCATCCGCGCCGACAGTAACCGGTGCAACCAGATTTGTGTTCGAACCGACAAACACCCGGTCACCGATAGTGGTTGTATGCTTTTTTTCTCCGTCGTAATTACAGGTGATAGTTCCAGCGCCGACATTGACATCTGCGCCCAGTATCGCATCCCCGATGTACGAGAGATGATTAACTTTTGACCGAGGGCCGATAACTGATTTTTTTATTTCACTGAAATTGCCGACCTTCGCGCCTGCCTTGAGCACCGAACCGGCCCGGAGATGCGCAAACGGGCCGATGAGCGCATCCGCATCAACCCGTGCGTCGGTCAAAACGCTGTGAGGTTTTATCACACACCGTTCACCGATAACCGTCGCGCCTTCGATAACGGTCCCGGGATAGATAACAGTATCCGCGCCGATACGCGCGTCCGGCGAAATATAGGTAGTGTCCGGATCGATAATGGTTACGCCGTTAAGCATATGGCGGCGCAGAATACGCGCATTCATCAGGCGTTCTGCCTGCGCCAATTCAACGCGCGTATTGACGCCAAGTATTTCTGTCGGCACGCCGAGCGAACACGCCCCGGCTGTCTGGCCGGCATTATTGAGAATCTCTATCACATCAGTCAAATAATATTCTTTTTTTGCGTTGTCAGGTTTAATTTTCTTGAGCGCCTGCCATATTGCCGGACTTGAAAAACAATAAATACCGCTGTTAATCTCGCGTATCTTTCTTTGTTCGCCGGTCGCATCTTTTTCTTCAACGATACCTTGGACCGACCCGTCAGCGCGACGCACGATGCGGCCGTATCCGAACGGATTGCCAAACTCTGCCGACAATATGCTGACCGCATGCGCAGAAGTTCTGTGGTATGTCAGAAAAGAACGCAGCGTGTCGGTCGTTATCAGCGGCGTATCGGCGCACAAAACAAGGATATCGCCTTGAAACTTCCCTAAGCGGGGCGCGCACTGAAGCACGGCGTGCCCTGACCCGCGCTGATTTTTCTGAACGGCAAAACCAATTTTTTCACCCGCGACAACAGCACGGACCTGATCCGCTTTGTGTCCGACAATAAGGCACATCTCGGCAGGGTTAAGACCTTTTGCCGCCGCTACAACCCAAGAAACCAGGGAACGGCCGGCCACCCGGTGCGCCACTTTGGCGATTGCCGATTTCATCCGGGTGCCTTCTCCCGCAGCCAGGATGATAACGGCAAGTTTATTCTGTTTCATAGTTGACGCCCATCAAACAATTCCTCCGGGACTAGGATTCGAACCTAGGCAAAGGGATCCAAATTCCCTTGTGCTACCATTACACCATCCCGGAATGATACCGGACAGATTACTCAAACGAAATAAAAAACCTGCCAAGTGATTATTCCTACGCCGTCATCACCTCTCAGGAATTCGGTTTTATACCGTGTGAACCACCCATGTTTTCCAGCGATGCTTCTTCAAGGCGGTCTGCAACGCTTTTCCTTCTTGTTGCCCAGAGAGCAGTCCAAATACAGATGCTCCTGAACCGGACATCATGGCTGAAACGCCTTTGGCGGCCAGAATATCCTTTATGCCCCGTATAGCAGGATAGCAGGGCAACACCACCTCTTCAAGGCGGTTGAAAAGCTTTGTTATTTTAGTATTTTCTTGCCTTTTTGTCAAAGGGAACTGCAGCTTGCCATACACCCAGGGGGTTGAAACGGGAAATCCGGGGTTTATGAGTATGTACCATTGTTTTCGTTTAACCGGCAACGGCGTAAGCCGGTCGCCTATCCCCGTAGCCCGCGCTCTGCCGCCCGCAAGAAAGAAAGGGACATCTGCGCCCAGCGTGGCCGCCAGCGCAACGAGGGTTCGATGGGACATGCGTATGTTCCACAGGGATATCAGCCCCTTAAGCACCGCGGCGGCATCGGAAGACCCGCCTCCCAGACCGGCGCCCAATGGGATATCTTTTTCAAGCGTTATCGCCGCACCGCAGCTGACGCCTGTTTTTTTCTTCAGGGCAACCGCAGCCCTCATCGCCAGATTCCGTGAATCAACAGGCAAATCGGCCCCTCGGCAGGTAAGCGAAAGTTTTGAGGGATGGGCGTCTATGCTGATGCGATCATACAAACTGACGGTCTGCATGACGGATACAATATTATGATAATTATCTTTCCGGCGGTTACGCACTTCCAAAAAAAGATTAATTTTTGCGGGCGCATTAATAACGACGGTCATGGGATTGCACCTGCTCACTGAAAGACGGCCGGTTCGACCGGCTCGTTAACGGAAAGTGACTGGAAGTTGATTTCGGCGGACAGGCGGGGAGATGTCCATACCGCCTGCATACGGCAGGCAACGGCAATCCCATCCTCAAAACGGTACCGGCTGAACAGAATCCGGCAATCAGGCGTCGTACATTCTATCAGGGTGCCGTCTCGTTTATCGATGACCATGGCGGCATCGTCTAAACGATAGTAAATTTTATTACCTTTCGCGGTTATGACCGTTTTGTCTGAATCAAACCGCTCGATAAGCGAACCGTTAAACCAGCCCGCAACAGAGCTCAACAGTGACAACTGTCCGGGTGCAAGATTCTGCGATAAGGCAGCCGGCGTGATACGCACATCGGGCGCGGCGACAAGTGCGAACCGGGGGGTAAGAAAACTGCCCAGAATATCAATCCGCCACGATGACGGACGCAAATATTTGAACATGCCGAACGATCGGATGTTAAATTCTTTGGAAGCAGCCGTAAGCAACAAGGTAGCGTTAAGGGAACGAATCTGTTTAGCGTTGTCTGCCGCCCGCTTAAGCAGTTTTCTCTGTAAAGTGCCCGGAAGAACAAGTTTCTCCAGTGCTTTTACTTTTTTGCGCACCTTTTTATTGTCCGGCGCGCGTGATAGCGCGGCACGGTATGATTCCCATGCGTCGGTTATTTTATTTTGCTTCAAGAGCGCGTCGCCGGCATGGTCAAAAATAACGGCATCGGGACACAGAACAGCCGCCCGAGACAGTTCACGCTGGGCGTCGTCAAATTTTCCTTGTTTATAATACAGCCAACCCAGCGAGTCCCGGTAGGAACCGTTGTCCGGTTCTGCGACCAGCGCGCGCGTAATCAGTCGTTCAGCTTCATCAAGCCGTTCGCCGCGCTCAACGAATGAATAACCGAGATAGTTGAGCGCCGCGCCGTGCGCCGGATTAATGGCGAACGCTTTTTCGAATTCCGGTATCGCTTTTTCGAATTTTCCCCATTGATCGTACATGACGCCACGGTGAAAATGCGCTTCCGCCGAATCAGGCCGCCGTTCGAGGATCTGCCGGAAATTTTCATCCGCCCGCTTATATTTCTTCATGTCCATATAGGCAAGCGCAAGCAGGTAATACAGATTGGGATTTTTTGGTTCCTGCTCAGAAACCTTCTGCAGGTAGGTGACTGCTTTTTTATAATTTTTTGACGCCGAGTAGTAATAACTCAACCGCACCAAGATCATCGGGGTGGCATCTTTTTTCCGGACTGACTCAAAATAGTTGATCGCCGCAGGCCAATTCTGGCTTTCTTCCGCCAGCACGCCCAGCCAGAAATCGATGGTGGTATCGGCAGGATTCATTTTCTTTGCGCGGACAAACATATCCTGCGCCGCGGAGAATTCTTTCATGCGGTACAAGAGCCCGCCCAGATACATCACCACCGTCACATTATCCGGAACCAGTCCGATAAACTTTTTAAATTCATCAACCGCTGCGGGCAGCTTATTTTGTTTTTCCAACAGCTGGCCAAGTTCCAGATACGCTTCCGGGCTGTCCGGCTTGAGCGCGATGGCTTTTCTAAAGGATGCAGCCGCATTGTCGAGCTGCCCGATTTTCTGCTGGATCATGCCCATCTGATAATATCCCTCGACGGACTCGGGCTTTTGGAGAATGTATTTTCCCCAGTAATCAAGCGCTTTTTCGGGCGTTTCCGATGATGAATGATACGCGGCGAGATATAAAATGGCGGATTCATTATCGGGATCGATGATCAATACTCTTTCCCACGACTCGCGCGCACTGTTTGACTGTCCGGTCAAAAGATAGAAATTGCCCAGAAACAACTGGGTTTCAATATCTTTACTGCCCGCTTCTTTGAGTTTTTCAGCCGCGGCAAACGCCTCGGCTGACTCGCCCATCTGCCAGTATGCGGTAATGAGGTCCTTATAAACCGCTAGGGCTTTTGAGTCCATGACAACCACACGCTGATATTCTTCCAACGCTACCTGAAGGTCGCCCTGTTTTGCCGCAAGCAATCCGTGCGCGTAATGGCAATAGGCGTCCGTGTTCATGGCCGGCAGGGTGCTCGTCCCCAGCGCGAGAATAAGCATGCACGCAATAATTTTATTTTTCATAGTGTTTTCTTCATGACCACTGCGTCTTCTTCGCCGTAATACTTGGCACGCACGCCGCTGGCTTCAAATCCGCAGGATGCATACAGGCATTGCGCGGCGCGGTTGCCTTTTCGCACTTCCAGGAACACCGACCCGGCACTGCTTGCGCGAGCGTCATCAATCAAAAATAACAGAATTTTCCGCCCGAAGCCCCGCCCGCGGTGATCCGGATGTACCGCGAGATTGACGATGCTTGCCTCGCCGGCAACCAGCCAGTACCCGCCGTATCCGACGACCGCATCGTTGTTCTTGGCAATAAAAAAATGGGAAATCGGTACAGAGATTTCCCGTTCAAATAGCGTTCTTGTCCAGGGAGAAGGAAACGACAGCTGTTCAATGGCGGAAACAGCTTCAATATGCTCGGGAGCCAAAAGAGAAAAATCGAGTTCCATCCTGTAAAGTATACCAAAAGCCCGCAGGTTATTCAATGATTTCTTCTACTCCCCCACTTTTTGATTATGTGTGGATACCCAATTTATTATTCCCCCTTTGGAAAAGGGGGATACAGGGGGATTTATCGATGCACTCCACTACCACGGCAAATCCTCCCTACCCTCCTTTTTCTAAGGAGGAGAATACCACATATTCTCAAATGAAGGAGATTTGCACATCTTCAGAAAATTGAGAAGAACAGTTCATCGCCAATGATTAGGCGGCGGCGGACATACTTGCGGCACTATCGGGGTCGGGTAGCGCTTGGGGAAGAGAATGGCGCTCATCAATGGGCGGAGGAAGGGAAGGGGCGCGATTTTTCCGCTGGAGCTGTATGAAATCTCTCTTAACGGCTGTAGCGGTCTGATGCTCGAGCTGACGAATAATCGCGGCAAAATTCTCTATCACCGCGAAAACCGAACTTTTCGCCTTATCAATCAGGTGACTGGGGGAAACAACCACGGACAAAGCGCCGGCGGGGCTTATCGAAAGCGTAAACTGCCTATCAAGGAGATGACGGGCGAGCATGGCGCAGTTCCATTCAGGGTCGTCAAGCCGCATAAAAGAGGGATCCCGTCTGAAAATTTGACTTGCGAACATCCCGCCGGCAAATTCGACTTCTCGCATAAAATTTATATCATCCCCATGGATAGGAAATCCCTGCTTATATATCCAGTGCGAAGCGACACGAACACCCCCGAATTGATGCTTGTGGTAATCAGCAATATCAAAAACACCTATCTGCATAGGAATACCGGCAACAAGAATATCGTATCGGGTATATGCAAATCCCGCAATAGTTTTTCCCTTGGTCGTTATGCCATGGTCAGCTTTCAACCATTGAGTGATTGCCGCGCGCACCCGGTCGGCAGTGGCGCTATCCTCGGCAATGACGAAAAAGTCGAGCAGATCGGTGATGTCGTCAAATTTCGTGATGTCCGGGCGGCGGGCGGTCGCTATCTTCTCCCATGTTCCTGAAAGGGATTTGACGCGTTTTTTTATCACCGCGGGGATGCCGTTCGCCCGAAGGACTGCGCGCAACTCTGTTTCCAGATTGTCCAATGTGCCGCGCAATTCGCCGTACGGTACGCCCGTTCGTTCGTGCACCGCGGATGCCATATGTGCGCGGTTGCTGTCTGCGCCGTCAACGGTTTCTTTGTTAGAATACGCAAAGGCCTGATCGCGCATGGCGCCGTACATCTTGTACGGTGCGTGCACGCGATCACAGAGCGAAGCATATATCCGCACGATTTCGTAATACGCACTGGCCCGCGCCCGATCAGTGCCGGCGGCAGCAACCGCCTGCATCTTCGCCGCGCACAAGACCATAATATCCTGATACGACCCTTGTGTGAGAGCAAGAATTTTGTCCTGATAGTTTTGGAGCACATCGGGACCGTCTAGGGAGGTAATTAAATTTCCATCAACAAAACGCAATTCCTCCAACATATCCTGGAGATGTGAGACCCGACTGGCTTCTTCAATGGAACCCGAAAAATGGAGCGCCCGAATCTGAGCCGGGCTGCAGCCGGCGAACAGCGCGACCATCACGCTTTCAGGTGTGCCGCCCCAGCGGGCAACAGCGGCTGCCATCGAGAGATAATGCACTGTATACGATTCCCCTGAAAAGAATTCTTTCCCTTCATATTGTCCCAGGGCGAACAGAAGCGCTGCTTCGCCCCGGCCCGCCATAGCCGGGCCCGCAGCCGAAAAACTCGCGTTGATATCCCGCAAGAGACCTTCATAATCGTGACGCAGTTCAGCTGGAATCACTTGCATCGAAACGCCACTGCCTTTGAGCGAGGCATGCAACATCCCGAGCGGGTCAACCGTTATATCCAACAGTTTTTTTACGGACTTTATATCGTCGACCTTCGGTTTTTTGCTCGCGTAATACGATGAGTTTGCGATTAGGAAATTGCGCAGATTCTCATCGATAGTCGTATCATAGAACAATCTGCCGCCGCGAAGATGGACAACATCCCAGCCCGCGGCGACCTGCGCAACATACCGCGCTGCCATTTCGTCCACCGCAGGTTTCTGAAGATCGGTTGCCAAAGACACTGCCTCTTCCTGTATGCTGAATATTCCGGCTACGGGGGATCCGTCAGCACCCGCCATACCCAGTATTTTTCGGGTAAGCACAACGGATGAGTCAAACACATGATGGACCAGATACACGAAGCTGTCGGCAAATACAAGCATGAATCCGTTGTGTCCGTATTTAGGCGCCATACTGCTGTCAATATTAGCGAACACCTGACCGTTGAAAAGTTCCAGCATGGGGACGCCTTCCGCCGCAAGTTTATCTGTCGGGCTATGCCCGTTGATCCACCCGCCGGTAATACCCATCTTGTGCATCACCAGTCCGATACCTTTATACACCGTGCCGTCATCGCCGCGGCAGGACGCACACCCTCCGGGAAGCCCGCAGGAACAGACAACCTGTGATGCCTTTTTTACATCTTTCGGCTTAATCCTGACCGTCTCGTCGGCATAGAGATACAATACCAGCGCGAACGCTTCACGGATGCTGGAAAATTTGTCTGTCCCGTACCGGAAGTTCCGCACATCCGCGCTCATGCGGTCGAACGCATCAAAAATGCGCGGGCCCGTATAGTGCGTCCCGTCGTACCACAGACCCTTGATCCTGCGGGAACCCCCGTGCCCGTCGGATTCGAATTCAATCACGCGGCCGGTGGCACGGTCAAATTTGCCGATACAAACATCGCCTTCATTATCGATAGGCAAAAACCCGTGCGTGACCAAATAGGTGACCATTTCCCGCGCGTAGAGGCGGAAGTGTTTCATATAAAAATCGCGCATACGCTGAATCAGCGGCACGCCTAAATAATCCGCCGGCGATATGCCGGGGCGTCCCAGCGATGCGAGTTTTTCGTTGTATTGGGCCAAAAATCCATTTTCTTTGAGACCACCCCAGGAGTTGTGATATATCCAATCCATCGCATTCCATTCCATGCTCTCATAATTGCGGTACATAATAGCGTCGAGCACGGCCCACTCCCAATTATCCGCGTCCAGCTGACTCTGCATGACTTTTTTCTGCTCCGCAATTATATTTTCCACCGCGACGGCCAGCTCATCCCAAGCAGGGTTCTGTTCCGGCGGAGAAATCTGACGCAGTCCCGGACGCTCTGCGGTACCGCGTATCTCCTGCAGGCGGTCCTCCCACCAGTTTATTGACATCTTATCCGTCGCGCGAACGCCGCGGTAAACCAGCACGCCCACATTTCTTCCCATCACCAGTTTCCACCACGCAAGAACCCGCGCTTTATTTTCAGCATCCGGATCTTTGTTGTCGCGCGCGCGGAAAAAGCGCCCTTCTTCATCAAACTGCGGATTATTCAACACATCTTTTCCCTCTTTTTCATCGAGGTCAAACGCATACAGTGCCTTGAATTTGTCGAAGAAAACTTTCGTCCCTTGCACCGGATCACCCGCCGGCGCCGCTGTCCGCTTTTCCTGCATCGCGTCCGCATAGTCCATATATTCTTTAAGTTTTTCCGCCCAATGATGGATACTGTTGACGCCCGATGCTTTTTCTGTGCGCTTGCGCGCGAGCAGCTCCCGCACGCTTGCTACCGGCTGATGGGCGTAGGAACCGTATCCAACATATAAATCATCGATTCCTTGATAATGCTCGTACCAGGGCAGATGAAGTCCCAGATTATTAAGAACCTGATATATGTCATGATTGCCGGGCACATAGTCCGTCATAGAGAGTTCTGCCGGAAAGACAACATCAGCGCCCATGTCAACGAGTTTCTTCACCAGTAAAAATGTTTTTTCCACCTGCGGACCCCGGTCAGGGATATCACCGTTGATAACAATACGGATCCCCTGTTGCCGGAGTTCTTCAGCCAGCATATCAATCTGTTCGAACACGGTATCGGGAGACAGGGGATGCCCGATAGCGGCTGAAAGAAGCGAAACCAACCGGTCAAATCCGCCGTGAAGATCGGACACCATAATGGTCTTGCTTACCAAACGCTCCGGGCGTTGAGCGCTTGACTGCGCCTCGGCCATGGTCAAGGGCCGCTCCATCTTTTCAGCAAGATGTTCCAGCATACGATGCACGGCCTTCTCGGGAACAACGGCGCCCTGACGAGCGCGATTTTGCAGAAGGGCGTACAACAAATCTTCATTGCTCAGAAAAGCGTCTCCCGAAAAACGGGCAAGCCCTTGTGCAAGACCGATGGTCACTAAAAGGTCCGTGTCATCTCCGGCATCGGCGGCAATGGTATGCAGCGATTCATTGATAAGTATGTGAAAATTCTCAGTACCCGGCTTCCCGTAGGTAAAAAGTTCCGATGATTCACCGGCGGGAACAAAGGCAATGCGTATCGTCCCGGGAACGCGGTGAACAGCATCTCTCATCGGCGCCGGCAGAATGGCCAGCGCATCGCGCACGGCAGCATCGATGCGTGCGGCGGATACTGCAGGAGTGCCCCCAGCGCGCTTGACGCCGGAAACCCGCGGCGGCAGAAATGCCCCTTTACCGTCACCGACGGTGATCCAACCGGACACAGCATCAATACGTTGAACTGCCGCAGTTCCAACCAGCCGCCGCCGACCGGCAAGATGTAACCTATCCATCACCAATGACGGGAATATCCGGACACGCACCGCCGCAAGAACATTTTCGGCAAGTTCGTATTTGTTGAATCCGTGTTGGGCGCCGATGGTATAAGCATTTGCGGATGCAGGCCGTGCGGGAACAATCCCTTCCATGGAACCTTGTTCCAGTATTTTTTTTGCCTTATCTTCGAGGAGTGCGCGAATGGTTTCACTGGTATTTTTTTGCGCCATCTCCTGATACCCCTGCTCAGTCGCTTCACTGCCGAACAAGACAAAATATGCTTCCTTTAACGACCGCTGAGACAGCAATTCCTGCGCACGGTGCGCGGCAGCGTTTTCCGGGGTTGTCTCAATGAACACCTCAGTGTCCGCCGCGGTGAATATTTCTTTTGCAACGGCTTTACCCTCGATAATAACGGAAATACCTTGTTTTTTAAGCGCAAACACCTGTGCGCGCAGTCCTGTTGAGATATGCTCCCGGACTGGCTCCATCTGACTGATGCGCCGCGCCGCGTCTGAAACAACGGCGTCATAAAAGGCATCGGTCATGTTCATCCCTTTGTAGATAGGGGACTGCTCTTTGAATCGGTCATCAAAATAAAAGGGTTCTCCATCAATGAACACATAGCCGAATCGAGAGACATCAATTCTGTTGACGATTTCCATTATCCGTGCAATTTCCGCGGGGGAATCAGGACCTTCTTTGCTGAGCAGTCCCGCATTGAGCGCGTAAATGGCTGCCAAGCGGTAGAGTTTTCCGGTGGGAATATAATAGGCGCCCAAACGACGGGCCATAGTCAATGACACAAATGATTTTCCTGCTCCTGATTGCCCGTCAACGGCAACCACAAACGGGCGGGCATACCGGCGGATGCCGGAGGGCAACCGCAGTGCAACGGCCGGCACAGCCGGCTCCTCTTCGGGATACAACGCTCCATCTTTATAAATATATATGCTTCTGTTGGTGCGGGACACCAACTCAATCCGGCAAGTAGCGCCGTCGGCGTCAGCAATAATATCCATACCAAAACCCTGAAATCCGGCAGACCCATTGAGAACGGACTGTACCGCGGCGCGGACACCCTCCCATCCACCGAAGCGGTCCCGCGCGCCGGCAAGCGCCGCCGCAAGGTCCATCATTCTTTGGGGACGATCGGCGGCGGAACAAACCGCCAGCGCAAATGCTTGAGAACCAAACTGGTGTGACTGTTCGCGGGCCAATCGTTCATATTTTTCCGTAACTCCCGGTGACGAGGCAATCTGGGGCGTCACTACTGCATATGATATACCGCGTTTTTCAAGGAGTGCCGCGAGATCGTGCGTGTGGAATCCACCCGCAACGGCTACGACAACGCCCGTGGAAGCGCGGGCGTCGCATATCGCCCGCAAAAATGCTTCGTTGCGCTCGGTGTTAACCCGATAGTATTCCGTGCGGAGATTCGCCGCAGCCAGCAATCGGCGTGCCGCATCGGTGCGCGCACGCAGTTCCCAAACGGAGGTAAATGCATCGGATTGTGAACGAAGATACGCATATTCTTCCGCAGTGAGAGCGGCGGAGATACAGCGGCGCAAGAGTCCCAGATAATCGGCAAGAAACGCCGTATCGCGCGCATCGCTTCCGGTACACACAGCAGCGAACGCGGCGCGGACCAATCGCTGTTCCTCAGCCACCAGCTCCGAGGGATCGAGTTGCGCCAGAGACTGTTGATAGATTACGGCGCGGGCGATATGCGGGAAAGCGGTCATATCAATGCCCGCGGTACGCGCAAACGACGGCAAGACGGTAACGAACGCAGCAGCGTCGGCAAATTGTTTTGTCTCTGCCCGCATCTGCATGAACGCACCGGCGGGGAGCCGCTCTTTAAGCAGAGCAATACAGCGTTTGATGTCTTTAACCGCTTTCGCGGGACGCATTTCTTTGCGCAGGCGGGCGATGTCCACATACCGCGCGATTTGTGGGTAGGAATCAGGGGCAATACCGGCACTACCGATAGAGCGCTGCAACTGTTTGTAATAGCGTTCCGGCGAAAGATGTCCGGCAGCATAACGGGCTGCAAAGCGGTCCAACCGTTTCGCCGCTGACGGGTACTGTGTTTTTTTTAGCTGGTCTACGGTTTTCTGAGCGTCTTCAATAACAAGTTTGTAGAGATTTTTTTCATCAAGGATGCGGGACAACCGCCGGTAATTCTCGGCGTACAGTGCCCCATTCTCCATGCCGAGGATAACGGTATTGCGGCGCGATTGCACCGCATAGTACTCCGCACCGGTAAGCCGGCCGGCGTCCACCATCGCGTCAAGTATTTTTGTCTGCAGGCGCTCATCGCGGATATCGGCAAGCCACGATGTATCAACCGGGCCGGAAGCGCCCTCGAGACACACGCGGGAAACACCGGCAACACCGTGTATCCATGAAATGATATCACGGATATTGCGCTGGACACCGGGATGGCAATGCAAGTCCTGAACCAGAATAACCGCCGGAGGCGTGGTAGCCGTCAGGGGTGAGCGGGTGAGCGTTCCGAGTGTAACGGGAAGGGATAGTAGTGATTGCGATGGCGGCGAAGTAATAGGGCGAACAGGAAAAGAGCCAGCACCGGGGCGCAGTGAACTGCCGGCAATACTGGATAAAAATGCGAAGAGCGTGATAAGCGTTACTGACCTACGCAAGCGATCGGACGAAAAGAGCGTCATCCACCTCTCCCGTTGTCTGAATTCAACTCATGCTCATGATACCATTAGAAAAGAAAACAGCGGTGAAAGAATGGGGGAATAATTGTGAAACTATGTTTTACGGCATCGCGACAAACGGGCAGCGGTCACCATGGCTTCTATCATTGAACGGGGGTCGGCGCAGTTTTTACCGGCGATATCAAACGCAGTGCCGTGGCCGGGAGATGTGCGCACGAAGGGCAGTCCAACCGTTATGTTGACGATTTTTTCCGGGGCGATTATCTTCAACGGGATCATTGTTTGGTCGTGATACATGGTCACGACAAGATCATACGCGCCTTGTCGGGCATGCCGCCAGGCGGTATCTGCCGGCACGGGGCCCGTAGCAGCAATGCCGGCCGCCCGCAACGCCCGTACTGCGGGAATGATTATGGTTGTTTCTTCACTGCCTATCAACCCGCCTTCGCCGGCATGGGGGTTGAGGGCGCATAGTGCCACCCGCGGGTTTTTCAGGCACGCGTGTTGCTGCAAAAAAGCGCAGGAAAGGCGGGTTGTTGTGACTATTTCTTTAACAGAAAGCAGCCCGGCGACTTCCTTAAGAGGCGCGTGGCGGGTCATCATTACCGAGCGCACGGTGCCGGCAACCATCATCATGGCAATATTTTTTGATTGGGTAAGTGCCGCCAAAAGTTCGGTATGTCCGGGATAGCGGCGACCTGCCCGATGCAATGCCTCTTTCGACAGGGGCGCCGTCACTAAGGCGTCAGCGTCACCGGCGGCAATCATCTTTACCGCGGCGCAAACCCACTGAAAGGCCGCCTCACCGGCGGCGGCGGACAGCGTGCCGGGACGAATACGCGCAATACCGGCGACCGGGACATCAACCATTGTTGCGGGCAAAGAAAAAACGCCTTTCTTTGCAGCAAAAAGGCGTTTATCTCCGACAACAATAGCATGACAACATTTTTTTACCCGCGGCGACGCAAGAGCCTTCAGAACGACTTCCGGCCCAATGCCGGCCGGATCACCCAGCGTAATAACTATGCGGGGAAGAGCCACGGTTTATTCTATGGGATTTAACTTAATGGACGCTTTCGAGCGCAAATCTTTTACCCATCCTTCATAACGCTTCTGGGCGCTTTTCTGATAGAGGAATTCTTTGAGGTCGTTCTTGACTTCGTCGAACGACGCTTTCTTGCCGGCACGCTTTTCCTCTACCTTAATGATGTGGTATCCAAAATCGGTCAACACCGGTTCGGATATTTGACCGACATTAAGCGCAAACGCGGCCTTTTCAAACTCCGGGACCATGTCGCCCTTGGCAAAAAAGCCCAAGTCTCCGCCCTTGTTCTTCGACGCAGGATCATCAGAATATTTTTTCGCCAGCGCGTCAAAATCAGCGCCTTCTTTTAATTCTTTTTTAATGGATTTAATTTTCGCCAGCGCCGCCGCTTTGGTTTTCATGTCGGCATTTTTTTCGACGCCGACCAGGATATGGCGCGCATGCGTTTGTTCGGCGGATGCACGGGAAAGCAGTTTGGCAAGTCCGGCAATTTCCTCTTCATCCTTTTTTTCGAGCCCGAGGTCTTTGCCTTTTATCTTCTGCTGTATCTTTTCGTAAAACGCTTTTACCTCTTCGTCTTTCGGCGGTTCGGTCTTGGCTTTGATTTCCTGGTCGATGAGTTTCATCACCAGCAACTGTTCCTCGATGCGTTTGACGAACTGCACTTCGCTCATGTCTTCTTTTTTTAGCTCCGACTGGAACACGGCATCGGTCTCAAAGCGTTTTTTTACCTGCGCGACCCCTTGGTCAACATCGCGTTTGCTCACTTTTATTTTGTGATTTACTGCTTCCTGTTTAAGGACCCGGTCATCGACAAGCTGATCCAGAAGCCGCTGTTTTATCTCTTTAATTTTCTCAGGCGACTGTTCGGCTATCGGCGTCACGGTCTTGTATTGTTCCATTACCGGTGCAATCAGCCGGTCAAATTCGGAACTCATGATTGCTTCATTGTTGACCATGGCGACGGTCTTGTCTACCATCGTGGCGGCTGACAGGACGGCGGCGGCGCATCCAATGACGATTGTCGAAAGAAGAACTATTTTTTTCATACTATATCCTCCCGGTCTATTTTCTGCTTCGTTTTTTTCCGGCCATTGCCTGCGCTGCTGCCATCTCCTGGTCCTGTATCGAGGGCATCGTCACCGACGGCGGCGGAACAATTACTTGCGGCAGAATGTCATAATTTATCTTCACACCCATTTTCTGTTTAGCGCCGGCAAGCCAGGCGTCAAATTTTATCTTTTCAAGCAATTTTTTGATATCCGCTTTTGCTTCCTGCTCCGGCACCGGGGCTATGGCTTTCTCGGACACTTTTTTGATGATATGGAATCCGAACTGCGTCTGGACAATGTCCGACACCTGCCCTGTTTTCAGCGCAAACACGGCAGTTTCAAACTCGGGAACCAAATTGCCTTTGCGAAACGGCCCAATCTCCCCGCCGCGGGCGGCAGAAATCGGATCGACAGAAACTTCGCCGGCAACCTTCCCGAAATCTTCGCCGTTTTTGATGCGCGCAAGTACTTTTTCCGCGCCCTCTTTAGTAGGCACCAAAATGTGGCGGGCGACGATTTCCGTCGGCCGTGTATATTCAATCTTGTGGTCCTGATAATATTTTTCAACATCAGCTTCGGACGCATTGAGCTCTTTGGCGTGCAGGTCGTTGATGAAGGTCTCCATGAGAATATTCTCTTCATAATCCCGCATACGGCGCGTCTGTTCTTTTCTAAAATCAGCAATCGTTTTCATGTAGGCGGCGGTTTTGGTGACGCCGGCCTGTTTGGCGGCTTCCAGCACCACCCGTTCACGCACCAAAAGGTCGAGAAACTGTTTCTTCCCGGCTGCCGTGGCTAAAAGATTCTGATATCCGGGCGGGGTTTCCTGTATCCGTTCGGCCAAAGAACCGATCGTTATCTTGTCGCTGCCGATCGTGGCAACAACCTTGTTTTTTTTGCCGCATGCCGCAACACAGAACATTACGCACAATCCCGCCGCTAAAAACTTCTTCATAGAATTAAGCACCTTTCCCTTATGATATGTCAGTTCAATCGAAATAGTGTGAAACATACTAACAAATCACCGATTATAAGTCAACTAAGAATTGTTCGATAAAACCCACCGGATCAGTACCCAGTTTTTCCCGGTCAAACCGCAGAGAATACTGGTTCCCGCGGACAAATGACATACTATCCTGATATTTTTCAGCCAAGGCGAGCATCCGGCCCGGCGGGAGGTCTACGGTCGGCGAAAAAGTGACCTGATAGCCGGCTTTGTCCTCAACAATACTTCTGACCTGCTTCCGGGCAGCCGCAAGCTTGAGACCAGCCAGCCGTAAAAGATTGGCGACCGCCGCAGGAAGAACACCAAAGCGGTCGATGAGTTCAGCGCGAATTGCGGCACTGTCTTCGGGTGAAACCACCGCTGACAAACGACGGTAAAACACTATGCGGATATCTTCAAGCGGCATATATTCTTCCGGAATATAGGCGGGCATACCGAAATCGATGGTTGTCGGCTCGGCTTCCACACGGGGCGCCGGCGCTCCGCCCAGACTGTGGGACGCTTCTTCCAGAAGCCGGCTGTACAGGTCGAACCCGACATCCCGCACAAAACCGTGCTGCTGCGCACTGAGAATGCTCCCGGCGCCGCGAATCTCCAAATCCCGCAACGCCAATCTGAACCCCGCCCCGAGTTCACCGAACTCCTGCAGAGCTTCCAATCGCTTTTGTGAGTCGGGGGTCAACAACGCCGGCGTGTAAAATAGATAACAGTACGCCTTTTGCCGTTCTCTGCCTATCCTGCCGCGGAGTTGATACAGCTGGGCAAGACCGAAATACTCGGCTTCTTCTATAATCATGGTATTAACTGAAGGAATGTCCAGCCCCGACTCGATGATGGTCGTGGCGATAAGCACATCAATCTCTTTATGCAGAAACTGCCACATCGTTTTCTCGATAGCCGCCGCCGGCAGCTGCCCGTGAATAATGCCCCAGCGCACATCGGGCACCAATCTCTTGAGATGCGCGCCTTTGCTGATAATCGTTTCGACGCGGTTGTATACATAATACACCTGGCCGCCGCGCGCCAGCTCGGCCTGAATGATTGTTTTTACCGCTTCTTCATTGTACGCCCCCAGATGCGTTTCAATCGGAAGCCGGCCGTAGGGAGGGGTTTCAATGACCGACAAATCCCGCATGTTCGCCATCGCCAGCGACAGCGTCCGCGGGATGGGCGTCGCGGACAGGAGTAAGACATCGATATTTTTTTTGATCGCCTTAATCTTTTCTTTTTGCTTGACGCCGAAGCGGTGCTCTTCGTCAATGACAAGCAGTCCCAAATCCTTAAACAGCACATCTTTCTGGATCAGCCGGTGCGTGCCGATAACGATATCCACCGTGCCGGCGGCCATATCGGCAAGGATTTTTTTCTGGTCCTGTTTTGTCTGGAACCGGCTGAGAAAAGCAATCTTCACCGGAAACGGCGCGAGGCGGTTGATGAAAGTATTGTAATGCTGTTCGGCAAGAACGGTGGTCGGCACCAGCACCGCCACCTGTTTTGAGCTTTGGACCACTTTAAACGCCGCGCGGATAGCCACTTCCGTTTTACCGAAACCGACATCGCCGCATATCAGCCGTTCCATCGGCCGCTCCTGCATCAAATCGTTGCGGACATCATCGATGGCCTTCAGCTGGTCCGGCGTTTCCTGATACGGAAATGAGTCAGCCAGTTCCCGTTCCCACGGGGTGTCGGCCACAAACGCGGTACCCTGCGCACGGTTTCGCTCGGCGTAGAGTTTCAACAATTCTTCAGCCAGTTTCTGGGCGCTTTCCCGGGCGCGCTGCGTCACCCGCGTCCACGAGGCGGTGTCCAGCGAGTAGAGTTTCGGGCGGTACCCCTCTATGCCAACATATTTTTGCACGACCTTAAAATCATCAACCGGCACATAGAGTTTATCGCCGCCCTTGTATTCGACACACAGATACTCGGCAATCTGTTCGCCGCGCACGAGCTTCTTTAAGCCCAGATATTTGCCGATACCGTACTTCTCATGCACCACGAAATCGCGGGGCGTTATTTCCCACAACCCTTCAAGACGGCGGCCTGTTTTGAATTTCGGGAAATGCACCGGACGCCGGCGGTAGAGCACCTGCTGGGCACTGCAGAAAACGATGCCGCGCGACGGCGAATAAAACCCGTCCTGCAGCGGACCGATGGTTAGGACGGCGGATAGTTCAGGCAGTCCCTGTTCGTGCAGGATATCGTCCATCCGCTCCTGGTCGCCGGTATTGGCGCAGAATATTTTTATGTTTCTGTCATTGAATTTACGCAGTTCCGCGGCGAACATCCGGAAGTTTCCGGCAAACGACGGCAACGCCGAAAAATCATACTGTGCCGGTGGTTCGTCTTGGTCCGGCGCTCCCGGCGCTGCCAGTTCATCATAGTACAACACTGCTTCCGTAGGAATCAGTTCGGCAAATTCCTGTTCCGGAACATCGGCGGCAGGTATCAGCGACGCGCGGGGCAGAAACTCCCCGGAACGCTGGGTTACGACCTCAAAAGTTTTGATGGATTCAAGCACGGAATAGTTGAACACCAACCGCCACGGCGCGGGCTGGTCGGGCGGCCAGATGTCTACTATCTCGCCTCGAGAACTAAACATCCCCTTTTCCTCAACGAAATCATCCCGCCGGTACCCGCGTTCAACCAGTAGTCCGGCCAACACGGCAGGATCGAGCGCGCCATCAACCTCAAAACGAATCAGGGACCGGCGAAACGACGCCAATGCGGTCGTGTGACCGACCAAAGCGGCAGCAGTCGTTATAATGATGAGGGGCCCCGCCGATTCAGCCAGTTTTTTTAAAACCAGGAGCCGGCCGAACTGGTCTTCGGGCAGAAAAGAAACAACCGCATCGGGGTCAACCGAAAAAAGCGGCGCAAGCGCGCTAAGGTTATCCTGCCAGACAGCAACCGAGTCCGACGCGGTAACCACCACCGTAACCGGGCTCGCCGCACTCCGCTCAAGGACAAAATAGGCCTTACCCCCGCCAGAAATCCCCGCAAGATACTGTTTCATAACCGCCATTTCCCCATCATAACAACACAATACCCCACCACCGAACACCGGCGAAGCAAGCTTCGCAACTACACGACAACACACAAAACAGTTACACGACAACACACAAAGCTGGCGGCATTCGTTAGTGCGGGCGGTGGGGCGGCAACAAACCCTTGATTTATTTGCTATTCTACATTATATTATTAGAGGAATACCAGCGAATTGAACTCGGGGTAGCGGTTTCACAATTATTTCACAAATGGTTCATTTTAATTTCACAGGTCTGTGCTACAATGTAGGCGAGAGGTGACTAACGATGTTCACACACACGCCATCTTCCCTTGTCTTGCGGGCGCTTTTGTGCGGCGCTCAATTATTGTTTATTCTCTCGCCTACTCCTGCGTTTGCGGAGTTCGGGCTTCCCAATGCGTCTCCCTACACATTCGGCCCTGAAGGCAGAACCATTCAGGACCTCGTTGATTTCGCCCCTCCCATTCAAATGGTATCGTTCCCCGCTCATCAACCGATTCAGGCAACAGACCAGAACGGCAACAAACTGTTTTATAATACCAACGGCAAGCTGATGGTAAGCGTCAGCGTCGACGGCAGTATGGTGACCTACACCTCCGCCGGCACGCGTTCCTTTGACGCCGAGGGCAAACTCATAGAAGAAACAAAAGCCATCCAGGGAACCAATCGCTCTGAAACCCGCAACGACCAGGGCGAAATAACCGGCTACACCACCAAAGCGTTCGGCGATAAAGTCGCCCAGGAATTTGATGTCGACGGCAACCTGACACGCACCTATGCCTACACCGACTACGGCAAATCAACCGCCTGGGTCCGCGACGAATTATCCCAGACAAAAACAATATATAACAACACCGGCCAACCCGAGAAAGATGTTGACTTCGAAGGGAACACGATCGCGACCTATAAATATGACGAAAAGAAAAAGTTCGTATCAAAAACCGACGTCTACAATAATGTAACCACCTTCGACCAGTTCGGGCGCCAGGCGTACACGACAAATGCGAAAGGCGACAAGGTCCTTTCATATGAATACAAGATCGATCAGGACGGCAACAATATATTGGACAGGACCGTCGATCTCACCCCCGGCATTTACGGCGGTGACGTAACCACCTTCCACAACAATATGCAGGTGAAAACCGTGTCCAAGTTTGGCGGCGTCGCGACGGAATACCACTACAAGGGCCACTCAATGATTTATTCCTTCGACACCCGCACCAACGAGGTTTCCTGGTACAACAAGAACGGCCGGCAGACGATGACGACGGTCGACGGCGAGGTCGTTCAGGAAAAATTATATTACCAGGCGCGTTTTGTCGGCTACATAGACCATCGCTCGAACCGGATCGTGCTGTATCAGTATGAACGGCAGGATCAGGAAGTGAAATTCTTCAAAGCGTCCGACATGCCGACTGCCGCTGAGGTCGAAAAATACTACGAAAGCCTTGCCAAGATGAACGACATTGTAACGACGGACGAGACCCCTGTGAAACAAACGGGCGGCCTGGTGCACCAGAACACCATCCCCCTCGACAAACCGCGCGTCGGCCCCCAGCGTGCCCTGGCTCTCAATCCGACCGCGAGCGACGCGGGATTCGCGGAAGCCGCGAAAAACAGCATCGTCAAATCCAAGTTTAACTATTCCGAAGGCAGACTGCAGAGCATCGTTTCGCAGGATCCCGGAGACGGCTCAGGCGTGACGAGCAAGATCTTTGTCGGCGATATGTCTTTCACGGTAACCACTGACATGAGCGCCCAGGCCGCCGCGTTCGCCCAGCTTTGGAACACCATCATAGCCGGCAAGAGCATCGCCGATATAGCCGCCGGCTCCGACAACCTGGCGGTATTGGCCCGCTCGATAAAATCGCTGGACATTCCCGGCGAAAAACTTCGTTTGCTTTCCGATGTTCAGCTGTGCAACATCTTCGGTTGGAACATAAAGGCCGGCAACACGGCGACCTGCCTGACGGATGTCAGGATACGCGGCACGAATGTCGGCCATACCGGGACCCTGAGCGTATCGTACGGGTACAACCCCGCCGAAAAAGATGCTCCCATTTACGCGACCTCGATCATGGGGACCGATGCCAATTCGTTCCAGGTCCGCGGCCTTTCCCTGGGCAAGATGCTTGACCTGACCGCGGAAGCAGTCTGGAAAAGCGTTACCGTCGCAGGCAGCGCCAGCGTTTCGCTCGATGTCAATCCCGCGCCGGCGGTGGCAGATTCCATTCTCCCCCGGACGCTTCCCGCAGGAGTCGTTTATACCAATACGACTAACGGGATCACCCGCGGCTACGCCAATAACGGCAATATCCTTTATGAAATTAACTCTCTGAGCGGACAGAAGACCTTTTTCGACAATTACTCGCGCCAGACTGAAGTGTACGGAGCCACGGGGCTGCTTGACACCGCTTTTGCCTATGAAAACAACGGGAAGCTTTTATCCATAAGATCAAAAGGCCCCGCGGGGTATGAAACCCAGATATTCGTCGGATTCGGTGTAGCCAATGAAGATCAAACCGAGATCACGGTTTTCGGCGATCAGCGCGCCAACACGGACGCGGTCAAGGCGCTTTACGACGCGCTTCTCAAAGGTTCGAATATATCAGAACTTGCCTCAGCGAGAACGGTCAAATCGATCGTTATGAACCCGGCAACCATAGCTAAGATGACCGACCAGCAGATCAGCGGGCTGTGCGGCTGGGACCTTTCCGCTCCGGACACCCGTGATTGTATTGCGGATGTAAAAGCCCGGGCGAAAAATGCCGGGATCGAAGGCAAAATTAATATCATGTACGGATACAAACTGGACCATCTCTATGCGGGCAGCATCCAGGGCTTCAACCCGTCCGGCATGGCGGTCATGGGCATCAAACCGGGCGACAAGCTCGAATTGACCACGGTGGCGGCTCATAACGGGGTGTCAGCCCCGAAATACCGGGTAACGGTCGTTACCACGGCCGCTTCGGGCGTTGAGGAAAGCACCGGCCTTGCGTTGTTGTCGGAATTGAGCGATTCCGCAGCCGCTCTCGTGCAGTAAACCGGAGACTATCATGGGTACAAAAAGTATCAAAAAATTATTGCCCATACTGATCCCGATGTTCCTGATCCTGGGAGCTGCAACCCCCAAGCTCACCACGGAATCGCTTTTTGGCGCCATGCAGGAAGGCCAGCCCATGCTGGTATACAACTTTGTCTGGGTGCCGCTGCTTGAGATAAGCGTGATGATCGCCGAGCACATCCTGCCGCCCAATGCCATCACCTCACCGAAGGCGGACTGCAATCAAAAGACCGATGATACCGCAAAACCGACATCCACCGACTTGTTGATGAATACGCTGTTGAACCGCGAACCTTTCCTTTTGAAACAGTTTAATCTTTCGTTCGTTTCGATTCAATTTGCGGCGCATTTGCAGTCGGCGCCGCCGCTTCAGCCATTCTCCCGAAAAGAGTACCAGGACACCGGCATTCTTATGCTGGTCGCCCTTATTTTCCTCTTTAAACCCATGCTCGCGAGAAGCGACGTCCCCGCCTAACCCTCCGCCCAACGTATTCCGCACGGTCAAGACGGAAGATCACCACCGAAACGTTGCGAAGGACCTTATAAGGGGGATTATCATGAAAATACTACGAAAGTCATTGTCGCTGCTGATAACCGCTATGTTACTCAGCCAAATAGCTCTCGCCAATTATTCCATCCAGTACGGCGATGTCGTAAGAACGATCACCGACAACGGCCTGAATGCGAATGATTACAACACCAAAACCAAAGAAAGAACTGTTTCTGACGCACTGGGCGCCATGTTCCAGCATTTTAATGCGGACGGACGGCTGGACCTTCAGTACAACAAAGATGCAACCGGGACGGTGACCAGCGTTATGCAGTTCAACCCCAACGCGCAGGATCCCTCGAAGGCCTACACCCTGACGGTATATAACGGGGCCGGAAACCTGAATTCCGTCACTTTAGGCGGTTATTCCATGCAGGACCTTGCTGAGGGAACCAAGGGACTGGAACAACAAGCAGGCGCCATTTTTGCCACCTTTTTAGCGGGCGGAGTTGACGCGGTCAACGCCCTCGGCAGCGATGTGGCGAAACATATCACCGGATTCTCGCTGAAACCCGGTGTCATTTCGGGCATGTCTGACGCGCAGATCATCAAGTTGTTCGGCTTCAAATCAGACGGCTCGGCCGGCGTATCTGCTGAAGTCGCTAAGATCCGTGCCCTGGCGAGCAAGGCCGGTGTTGACGGCACAATTCAGATCACCATGGCCAGCAAAGACGGCAAGATATCGGTATCCAAGTATGAAGGTGCTTTATTCAACGGCCTTCCCGCAGGAGATAAAGGCGCTGCTGCAGGAGAAACTCCTCCTCCCGGAACCGTTCCGAGTGAGCACGATTACGGTACCATGACGGTTGCTGATTATAACAATCTCTTCGCCAACCCGATATCCATACCGTTGGGTGGAAATGCGCAAACCGTTGTTAACGGCGCCGCCGCGTGGGGAAGCTTGTCCCCTGCTCAGCAGAACGCTCTTACCGCGTTTATGCATGGCAGCGGCGTTAGCTTTGCAAACCTTACTCAAGCGCAGATCAACACAGTCTTGGGTGCGGGTGTAACCGCCGACGTGAAGGAAAAACTCTTCGCCGCAGTTCATCTGCTCGGCGGTGAAGCGTGGGGTAATGCGCCGCAGGCAGGCGGGTTCATGGAAGCGGCGTTCGCTTCAATGGTCACTCTTGCCCACGATATTACCTCTGCTTTGTCGTCCAGCACCGGACAGTGTTCGAAGCTTACGGTCAACCAGGTGCGCGGCAGCGGCAGCGGGCTTGAACTGACCTTCTCGCAGAATTCGGCCAATGTCGGCAGTTCGAACAACCCGACGCAGAATGTGGCACACTTGATCTTCAAGGTAGACTCCATTGCGGCAAACGACATCGATGTCACCAGCAAAGATTTCGGGAACGCCCACAACGTCGGTTCCTACGATCCGCTGGTCTCGGGGACGATCTCGAGAATCGTCAACATCAACGGCGTTAACTATGCGGTCGTCAAAGCCAGCACCATCGACATGTACGATGGCAAAGGCCCGCAGAAGGCTGACGGCGAAGAGATCTTTGTTGCAGTTGACGAAGCCACTGCGGCGTCGTTCAAATCGCAGCTGGACAACAGCAAAACCGGTGTTTCAATTTGCATCGCCGGCAACGTCACGGACAAAGTGAACGGCAAGTTCACGATGACCATGAACCAAGGCGGCTATACAACTGCCGAAGGGTCGAACCCTGAATCGGTTGCCAAGGTTGCCAGCTCATGGAAAGCGTCGCACCAGACCTTCTACAACACCATGCTTGCAACGATGGCGCCGGTCTGGGCAGTGGCGAATGCCACCGGTCATAACAGCGACTGGAAGTCCGGATGGAACTTCCTTTCGGGTTCCGCTGGAAAGATCATTGAAGCGACCGCTTCGCGGATCGCAGGATTCTTTAACAGATAAGTTCGTCGCATTTTCACTCTAAAAGAGCAGGATAGGTAACCCCTATCCTGCTCTTTTATTTTTCCCTTGACACCAAGTCTAAAATGTATTATCATACTTATATAATTTTCAATTAGATTTTGAGGAGGCAGGGAATGCAGGATACAAAGAAGTGGGTTATCGGAATTGTCGTCGCCGTAGTCATCCTCGTTGGTGTCGGACCGATATTCGTCGCAAAGATCGCCCGCAAGGCATTCAAGACTCCGAAGGAGCTCATCACGGCACCCGTAAGAATTAAGGCAAGCGGCACGATTTCCCGCGTTGGCGGTTACCTCGTCCTGACAACACCCCAAGGGCTGAACCATTATATTCTGAGCGGCCCTAACGTCGGCAAGATTGTCCAGCAAGCGGACAATTTGATGTTCGTTTTCGGCACGATCGCCCGGCCGGCCACAAAACAGATAGACAAGATGGCAATACGCGCCGCGATCGATGTTATCCAGTATGACACCAAGGATTTTGCCGTCGGCAGCACCATGTCCACTCAGGTCGCTGAAGCCATAAACCAAAAAGTGAAAGAGAAAGCCGAATTCAGGAACCGCGTCCTTACAAAGCTGGGACTCAAAGATTCGACGTATGACGTCATCAGCGGGAAACTGCTGATCGGCAAAAGCGTCCTTATCCGCGCCGGTAAAGAAATGCCGGCCCTCCTTGTCCAGGACAAGTACGGTGATCTTTACCTGCTCGCCGGAACTTTCAAGTATCCCCGCGAGGCGTATAAATCGCTTCTCGGAAAAGATATCGAGATCGTGGTCCCCGGTGAACTGACCGTTCCCAGCCCCGAGATCATGGTTCTTAACTATCAGAACTTCATGACTTTCAGCGCCAAGGGCATTTACAACAAAGATGATGAATTTTCCGAACTCAACCCGGGAAAATAGCTTCTGTCCGCACGTTTTGCAGGATAGAATTGTTCGGAATGATCGAACATTCTGATTCGAACATGGATCCATCTTTTGCAAAAAATAAAAAATGTAATTGAACGTGATTACATTTTTTATTTTTTGTCTTATATGCCCGCATAAGATCTTTTGACATGAATGATTTAATAATGTATAATAATCAAGCGAAAATGTAATTGACCCGATTACATTTTTTTATTTTTGCCAAAATGGGTTGTTCTTTGTATGACGCAACGGTTGGGGGTGTGGCAGAGTGGCCTATTGCAACAGACTGTAAATCTGTCGGGCTTAGCCCTTCGGTGGTTCGAATCCATCCGCCCCCACCATTTAAAAACGATGACGTACGCAGGCAAAACGCGGGAGTAGCACAATGGTAGTGTTCCAGCCTTCCAAGCTGGCCACGCGGGTTCGATTCCCGTCTCCCGCTCTTTATAGCACAGTACTAAAATTTCGGCATAGGTATTTTGCCCGGATAGCTCAGCTGGTAGAGCACTTCATTGGTAATGAAGAGGTCAGCGGTTCAAGCCCGCTTCCGGGCTTATTTCGCAAGAAAGATGTCATTCCCGAGGGAGTTATCGGGAATATGGTGTTGGG
>CAIRNS010000021.1 GCA_903880015.1 uncultured Elusimicrobia bacterium
GAACCAACATAAATCGTCCCATCTGAACCTATGGCGGGGGAAGAAGTGATATAGTTACCCGTTACGAAATCCCACTTCTTTGTGCCATCAGGATTTATTGCATTCAGTTTATTACTCAGCGAACCAACATAAATCGTCCCATCTGAACCTACTGCGGGGGAAGAATAGTTGGAATTAAACGTTACAAAATCCCACTTCTTTGTACCATCGGAATTTATGGCATACAGTTTATTATCATTTGAACCAACATAAATCGTCCCATCTGAATCTACTGCGGGGGAAGAATAGATACCAGAAATAGACCCCGTTAAAAATTCCCACTTCTTTGTGCCAGGGATGATCACCGTGATATCAACACTTTTTGCATCAGACCCGCCTTTTCCATCAGAAACGGTGCAGGTGATTGTATATGTACCGGCTGCGTCGGGCGCTGTCCAGGTAACGGAAGAACCCGATCCGGAAACTGTTCCACTGACTGTTGCCCATGCGTATGTAAGAGGCGTATCACCATCAGCGTCCGAGGCAGTGCAGGCAATGGCAGAAACCGCCCCCGTTGACACGCGGGTTGGGGTTGCCGTCAGCGATGATATCGTTGGTGCATTGTTGGGGGGAGTTGGTGTGGGTGTTGGAGTGGATGTGGGTGTGATAGCGGTACTGGTATCCTGTAAAGCATCTTTTTTGTCTTTTACTTCCTCCACTCTATGTTTTACTGCGGCGATAATACCAAAATGCAGCAGCTCTGCATTGAGAGGGGGGGCACATAAAACAACCGACAGGCACATAAGTATGCACAATCGGCTTGGTGTTAAAAATAACCTTATTTTTGGGTTTGATTGTCGAAAGATATTCATATTCGCACTTCCTCGGCAACATTTGCCTAAAAAGCTGAACCAGAAGAATAGTTCTTTCAAAAAAAACAAAATTACCCAGAAATGATTGGCAAATGAACTATAATACACCATTGACCCGATGTCAACCCTTATTTCCGAGACATCATTTTGAAAACTTCGTTTCCCAACTTGACAATGTAATAACTATTTTCTAAAATATCACAACAAAATGGTTCCTTTTGGAGCCACTTCGGGGAAGGGTGAAAATCCCTATCGGTAGTGATGTCCCGGGACAACGGGAATAAGCCTACGAGTTTTGCCGCAAGGCCGAACAGAATCAGTGAGATACTGATGCCGACGGTTAAAGTCCGGATGAAAGAAGAATATAGTTGTTTTTTCTTTACCCCGAAGAGAGTAATCTCTTGCGGGGATTTTTTATGAACAGTATACATAAGAAGTACATGAAAATAGCGTTACAGATTTCTCTCAAAGGGCGCCGGAGCGTTTATCCTAATCCTATGGTTGGCTGTGTCATTGTAAAAAATAACACAATTGTTGCAAAAGGATGGCATGAACGATTTGGCGGTCACCATGCGGAGATAGAAGCACTCAACAAAGCGGGGAATAAAGCCCGTGGCGCTGACTTGTATGTGACGCTTGAGCCGTGCGCGCACTGGGGAAAGACGCCGCCGTGTGCTGACGCGATAGTCAAAGCAGGTATTGCTCGCGTCATATACGGGATGCCTGATCCCAATCCAGCTACTTCTTGCCAGTGTCATAACGCTTTTAAACAGTCCGGTATTGCATATATTGGGGGCATTCTCAAGCGTGATATCGAGTTTGTCAACAAGGATTACTGTGATATATTCAAGAAAAGCCGCAAAATGCATGTCATTGCCAAGTCCGCCATGTCTTTGGATGGAAAAATCGCTCTTGCCTCCGGGGATTCACGGTGGATAACCAGTGAAAAGGCCCGAAATTATGTTCATGTAATGCGTGCAGGGGTTGACGGCATAATGGTGGGAGTAAATACGGTCATTATGGACAACCCGAACCTGACCAGCCATGGAAAAGGCCGCAATCCGGTACGAATCATTATTGACCCTCGTTTGAGGTCCCCGGTCAACAGTAATGTATTTAATAGTGCAGCAGGCACTATCCTATTTCACAGCACCGATAAACTTAAAGCAAAACTTTCAGCATTGAAGAATAAAGGTGTTGTTGTGGTAAAAATGAACAAGCAAATTGACTTAAAGAATATGTTTAGCATTTTGTCTAAAATGCATATTTACAATATATTAATTGAAGGTGGTGGCAAAACAATCGGTCGTGCGTTTGATGCCGGACTGGTCAATGAAGTTGCTTTCTTCATAGCCCCGAAAATTGTGGGTGGATGCAATTCAATAACCCCGGTTGAGGGCAAAGGCGTCGCCCACATTGCGGATGCGGTAACTTTGGGTTCTGTCTCTATTAAACGGCTCGGTAATGACATGCTTATCAGCGCGGCGGTGGTGAAATAATATGTTTACCGGTATAATTGAAGAATTGGGTACGCTTAAGACCCTCACATCATCCCATCTGATAGTTGTGAGTAGTTTTGGGGACATCCTGATAGGCGACAGCGTGGCGGTCAATGGCATTTGTCTGACCGCAGTCACCGTTACCCCCTGCGGGGAGGGTGTTTCCCTGGGTTTCGACTATAGCCCTGAAACTTTCCGGCATACTGCCCTGGAACTTGCTAAAGCCGGCGACCGGGTAAACCTGGAACGGGCGCTCAAAGTTGGCGGCAGGATAGGCGGACACTTCCTTTCGGGACATGTGGAATGCCTCTCAACAATAGCCGGCATAAAGAAAGATAAGGATTCATATTTGCTGTCAATAAAGATGCACCCGAGTATTGAACGATACATCGTTTCCAAAGGATCGGTCGGCATTGACGGGATATCATTAACGGTGGCGGAAGTATCGAAATCAGCATTTACCGTGGCCGTTATACCGCACACTTTTGAACATACCACATTGAAATACCGCACCGCCGGCAACGCCGTCAATATCGAACCGGACATCCTTGCAAAGTACACGGAAAAACTCATTGAAAAAAATAAAAGCAAACTGTCGTTAGAATTCCTCAAAGAGAACGGATTTTAATCGCGCACAAAAACGCTGCAATGAAAGGATATCACATGCATCAATTCGCCACTATCCAAGACGCCGTCAAGGACATCCGCCAGGGAAAGATGATTATTATTGTCGATGACCCAGCGCGGGAAAATGAAGGGGACCTTGTCTGCGCAGCTGATAAAGTTACCCCAGAGATTATTAACTTTATGGCAAAACACGGGCGCGGACTGATTTGCCAACCCATTGTCGGTGAGCGGTTGGACCTTCTGCGCATCAATGCCATGGTGCAGAACGCCAACGAAGCGCGCGAAGCGTCGTTTACGGTTTCCATTGACTATCGGCATGGCACAACCACGGGCATTTCCGCACATGACCGGGCAAAAACAATAAAATCCCTCATCGCACCCCACACCAAACCGGAAGATTTCGCGCGGCCGGGACATGTGTTTCCCTTGCGCTATATTGACGGTGGTGTCTTGGTGCGCACCGGGCACACGGAGGCCTCGGTTGACATGGCCCGCCTGGCGGGACTCTACCCCTCAGGCGTTATATGTGAAATAATGCATGAAGACGGTACGATGTCGCGCCTGCCCGAGCTGACAAAGTTTGCAAAAAAACATCACTTGAAGATTATCACCATTGAGGATCTTATCGCTTACCGACGGCGGATGGAAAAACTGGTCAAAAATCAGGTGACGGTTGACTTACCGACAAAATACGGCGCTTTTAAACTTTCGTTATATGAGGACATGGTTTCGCATGAGCATCATGTGGCTATCATTAAAGGGGATATACGCGGGAGAAAAAATGTGTTGACCCGCGTGCACTCCTCATGCGTAACCGGCGATATTTTTCATTCGCTCAGGTGCGACTGCGGCGAACAGCTTGCAGCTGCTTTACGCATGATTGAGAAGGAAGGGTGCGGCGTCGTACTGTATATGCATCAGGAAGGCCGCGGGATCGGACTTGCCAATAAAATACAAGCGTATCACCTCCAGGAACAAGGCATGGATACCGTCGAAGCAAACATCGCACTGGGATTTCCGGCCGACCTGCGGGACTACGGGATTGGCGCGCAGATATTGTCGGATCTCGGGTTGACCACCCTGCGGCTGATAACCAACAATCCGCGCAAGATCATCGGCCTTGAAGGATATGGATTAAAAGTAACGGCACGCGTACCGGCTGAAATTAAACCGACCAGTTCAAGCAAAAAATATTTACTGACAAAAAAGAATAAAATGGGACATCTGTTGAACATATAGACGCCGGAAAAAAGAAACACATTACTCCAAGGAGGCAGGTATTATGGTTAAGACATTGAGCGGAAAATTATCGGCAAACGGGAAAAAGTTCGGCATCGTCGCGGCACGGTTTAACGAGTTCATCACCAGCAAACTCATTGAGGGCGCCGTAGACGCACTCATCAGACATGGAGCGGATGAAAACGCCATTGAACTCGCCTGGGTTCCGGGTGCATTTGAAATTCCGGCGGTAATCAAGAAAATGGCGGCGACGGGCAAGTATGACGCCGTTATCGCGCTCGGCTGCGTCATCAAGGGCGATACGCCTCATTTTGATTATGTGGCGGCTGAAGTTTCCAAAGGCGTTGCGGCGGCAGGCATGGAAAGCACTATTCCGGTCGTGTTCGGCGTATTGACGACGGACACTATTGAACAATCCATCGAACGCGCCGGAACAAAATCCGGGAACAAAGGTGCAGATGCCGCGGTTACGGCGATTGAAATGGTGAATTTGTATTCACAAATCAAGTAGAATATTATAGAATGTAGAAATGGGAATAAGACGACAGTCGAGAGAAGTTGCTTTGCTGATGCTGTATCTGTGCGATATTTGCAAGTATACCGATGATGAAGCGCTGTATCATCTGATGCATAACACAGACCTTCCCGCCGAGGGGCATGCATTTGCCCGAGAGTTGTTTTCGGGCACCCGGAGCAACGGAGAATCGTTGGATGCTCTGATAAGTTTGCACGCGCAAAACTGGGAAATGGACCGCATGGCGGTTGTTGATCGTAATATTTTGCGCCTTGCCGCTTTTGAAATGACCGCAATGGAAGACACCCCGATCAATGTCGTCATTGATGAAGCAGTTGAAATAGCCAAGCAATTTTCCACATCTGAATCCAGCAAGTTCGTCAACGGCATTCTCGACAAACTAAAGACCGAACGAAAAAAAACCGTTCCCGAAAAAAAATCAGCTCATAAAAAATAGACACGGTTGGTGTACATGCATGACAACGCAGCGGGCAACGGCAAGCGCATCGAACAACTCCGGGATTTAATTCGTCACCACGAATACCGGTATTATGTTCTCGATAATCCCGCAGTGGCAGATGTCGAGTACGACGCTCTTCTCAAAGAACTCCAGTCACTGGAACAACAATTCCCCGAACATATCACGCCCGACTCACCTACCCAGCGCGTTGGCGGCGGCCTCTCATCGGCTTTTATGCCCGTTCGTCACAGCGTGCCTATGTTATCTTTGGACAACACTTACAACGAGCAGGATATTCGCGACTGGGTTGGGCGCATAGTTAAGGTAACGGGGGACAACACCCTTGCATTTGTCGTTGAACCAAAAATTGACGGGGTCAGCGTTAACCTGAAATATGAGAACGGCGTATTAGTCGTGGCTGCCACCCGGGGCGACGGTGAAACGGGAGAGGATGTCACTGCCAATATCCGAACCATCCGATCGATTCCATTGCGCCTGCGGGGAGAATCGGTGCCGGCGTTTTTTGAAGTGCGCGGCGAGATTTACATCGACAAAGATGATTTTCTCAATCTTAACCACCTTCTTCTTGATCAAAATGAAATTCCGTTTGCCAATCCGCGCAATGCCGCTGCGGGGTCACTGCGCCAAAAAAATCCCCGCATAACCGCCAAGCGGCCGCTGAAGTTTTTTGTTCATTCCTACGGAAAGATTGACGGAAAGTCATTTACCACCCACCGAGAATTTCTTGATTATTGCAGCAGTGCAGGATTGCGCCAGGCAGAACTCATAAAAGTGTGCCATACAATTGACGACATTATCGACTTTCAGCGCGCATGCGAACAGAAAAGGGATACCATTGCCTATGAGCTTGACGGCATTGTCGTCAAACTCAACGCGCTCGAGCAGCAGCGTATCATGGGCTTTACGGCGAAAAGTCCGCGCTGGGCCGTAGCGTATAAATTTGTTGCGCGCCAGGCAACGACCACGGTAAACGCCATCCGCGTTCAGGTGGGGCGGACCGGCGTCATCACGCCGGTTGCTGACCTGGCACCGGTTGTGCTTTCAGGCGTCACCATTTCCCGGGCTACATTGCACAATTTTGATGAAATCGCCCGTCTTGATGTCAGAGTAAACGATACCGTGTTAATCGAACGCGCAGGCGATGTGATACCAAAAGTCATTAAAGTCATCGACCGGGAGCGAACCGGCAGAGATAACCCTTTCACAGCGCCGCTCAACTGCCCCGCTTGCGGCGCGCCGGCAATAAAAGAGAATGATGAGGAAGTCGCCATACGGTGCGTCAATCCCTCATGTCCCGCACAACTCGAACAGAAACTGATTCATTTTGCATGCCGCGAAGCCATGGACATAGAAGGACTTGGGGATGCCGCGGTAGAGCAGCTCATAGGTGGAAAATTGATTACGGCGATTTCTGACCTCTATGCTTTGACCAAGGAAGATTTCATGGCGCTTGAGCTGTTCCGGGAAAAGAAAGCCCAGAACATGCGCAACGCCATTGAGAAAAGCAAATCACAGCCCCTCAGTCGCATGTTATTCGGTTTGGGCATTCGCCATGTCGGAGAAAAAGTTGCTTTGGTGCTTGCGGACCGATACCGGTCAATGGACGCTCTGATGCAGGCAAGCGTTGAAGAACTGCAAATGATTAATGAGATTGGCCCTGTCATCGCCGCAGAAATCCACGATTATTTCGATCAGAATGCCGTTATAGAGTTGGTCAAGGCATTTAAACTTCACGGTATCGCCATGAGGGAACCGGAACGGCCGGCAGGACTCACTCCCCTGGCGGGAAAAACTTTTGTATTGACCGGTGAGCTCACCGCAATGAGCCGTTCAGATGCTGAAGCGAAAATTCGGACATTGGGCGGGAATCCGACAACTTCAGTCAGCAAAAAAACGGACTATGTCGTAGCCGGTACGCATCCCGGCTCAAAACTTACCAAAGCGGAAAAATTGGGAATAACCATACTCGACGAACACAAGTTTATGGAACTATTACATACGCTTTCACCCGATTAGTAAGACGGCAAATCCTCCCCAGCCCTCCTTTGTCAAAGGAGGGGGCAAAAGGATTATTCACTAAGACATTCTTTATTTTATAGATTATTTAAATATTTACTCACTAATTCTTGCCTTCTTTGTTTGAAGTATCTATTGCGGGAATTACTCAGTAAGTTATATCCCCCTTTGACAAAGGGGGACACAGGGGGATTTGCTGTTGCACAATCTCTCACGAATATTCAATACATAGATTGCGCCAGGTATAAAGGAGTCCATGATGTCTTCAAAAGTTTACTTTTTACCGTGGAAAGACCGTGCCCAATTTCCTCAATGGATTCGGACGACAGGTGCATACGACCGGGTGACGGCACATGAATTCGTCGCGCTAAAAATCCATTTTGGCGAGGAAGGCAATGTCGGCTATATACGGCCGGAAATGATAAAACCGGTTATTGCAGACATTAAAGAAAAATCTGCATGGCCTTTTCTGACCGATGCCAACACTATTTATGTCGGACAAAGAGCAGACGCATATCATCATCTTATTGTCGCTGAGAGCCACGGATTTACCCTCAGCAATTGCGGTTGTCCCATTATCATTGCTGACGGTCTTCGCGGCAACAGCAGCGTCGGGGTACCCGTCAATTTGAAACATTTCAAGACCGTCAACATTGCCAACGCCGTGCATTATGCGGACTCACTTATCTGCTTCAATCATTTTAAAGGGCATGAAATATCAGGATTTGGCGGGGCGCTCAAAAACATCGGCATGGGGTGCGGGTCCCGCGCGGGGAAATACGCCATGCACGACACCCTTAAACCGAAAGTCAACCTTGACGCGTGCATCGCCTGCGGCCAGTGTTTGAAATGGTGCAGTGCGGGCGCTTTGAAACTTGCGGGAAAAAAGATATCATTAGACGCAGCGGTCTGCGTGGGGTGCGGAGAATGCATTTTAAGCTGTCCGCAAAAGGTTTTTCATATTCCCTGGGATGCGTCAGCAAGCGCGGTTCAAGAAAAGATAGCCGAATACGCGTATGGAGTCATTAATAAGAAACCTCATTTCAGCATAAATTTCCTAAACCACATCACGCAATTCTGTGACTGTTACCCCAGCCAGGCAGGACCGTTGATAGAGGATATAGGCATAATCGCCGGCGCCGACCCGGTTGCGGTTGACCAGGCAAGCGCGGATATGGTCAACAAAAAGTTTGGCGGTGATTTTTGGCGGAATTTGTTCCCGGAGATTGACTGGACCGTTCAGCTCGACTATGCCGAAAAATTGGGGATTGGGTCCCGCACATACGAATTGGTGGAGCCATGAAAACACCGTATGATGCAGCATTAGGCTACGCGCTGGCTTTGCTGTCCCGCCGGTCTCACAGCAGAAAAGAGATAGAAGATAAGCTTGCCGCAAAAAAATACGAGCCCGCTGTCGCTACTGCGGTTATTGGACGCCTTTTTGAGTTAAAATATCTCAATGACGAACAGTTTGCAAAAGAATTTTTCACCTACCAGCTCAATCGCGGGAAAGGCGCCGAAGTCATACGGTTTGAACTGCTCAAAAAAGGGATTGACACCGCATTAGTAACCGGACTTCTGCGTGCCTACAAGGAAAACCCTGAAACCGAGATCGAACATATTAAGACGCTTGCCCGCAACCGGTTCAAGCGCATGCAGGGACTTCCGCCGCGCGACGCCGCGCGACGGCTGATGCATTTTCTGGCACGCCGCGGATTTTCACTCGACGGCATACAAAAGTCCCTGCAGCAGCTTCAGATAGAGATTCAGGACGAAGAAGATATAAAGGAGCCGTCATGACCAGGAGAGCACTCATTAGCGTATCGGACAAAGCAGGAGTTGTTGATTTCGCCAGAGAATTATCCGTGTTGGGCTACGAAATTCTTTCCAGCGGCGGCACGGCAAAGATATTAACTCAAAACGGCATCGCCTGTAAGGAAATATCGCACGAAACCGGATTTCCTGAAATTCTTGATGGCCGGGTAAAAACACTCCAGCCGAAAATTCATGGCGGCATACTTGCCAAACGGGACAACCCTGCTCATCGCGAAGAAATGAAAAAGCACGGGATAGAACCCATCGATATAGTGGCCGTCAATCTCTACCCTTTCGAGGAAACGATTGCGGCACTGGGACGCGAGGGGATAACCGGCATTACTGACGATGTCATAGAAAATATAGATATCGGCGGCGTCGCTCTTATACGCGCGGCAGCAAAGAATTTTAATGATGTATTAATCGTTACGAGCCCCGCCGACTATGCACCCCTCATCGCCATGCTCAAAAAGGGAGCGATAGACAACCAGTCCCGTCAGAAACTCGCGGCAAAAGCATTCAGCCACACGGCATATTATGACGGCCTTATTTCAAATTATTTTACTGAAGATAAATTTCCGGAAACCATAACCATTCCCTTAAAAAAATTGGCGTCATTACGCTACGGGGAAAACCCGCATCAGGATGCGGCGCTCTACGAATCCCGCGCTCAGGCATCGATGGGGGGGGTGGTTAACGCCCGCATACTCCAGGGCAAGGAACTTTCATATAACAATTATCTTGACCTGGATGCGGCCTGGCGTCTTATTCGGGAGTTTGACGAACCCGCATGCGCAATCATTAAACACAGCAACCCCTGCGGCTGCGCTGTTGCTTCGTCAATTCTTGAAGCGTATACGCGGGCGTTGGCGTGTGACCCCGTCAGCGCCTTTGGCGGCATTATTGCGGTAAACCGTGAAATCGGGGAAGCGGAAGCGCTGGCGATAACCGCATTATTTACTGAGTGCATTATCGCCCCGTCTTTCAGTGCAAAAGCACGGGAAGTGTTCCTGAAAAAAAAGAATGTCCGTTTGCTTGAACAACCGGTAATCATGAAAGCGACCCCGATAATCGAACGAGAAGTGCGCGCGCTCTCGGGTGGCATGCTTCTTCAGGATAAAGACAATGCTTTGCTTAATGAATCTAAGCCGGTTACCCAGCGACCACCATCAATGCAAGAGATGGATTCGCTTTTATTTGCGTGGACGCTGTGCAAACATGTCAAATCAAATGCCATCATATTGGTGCGTGGTTGTCAGACGGTAGGCGTTGGAGCCGGGCAGATGAGCCGCATTGACTCACTCGCTATTGCCGCAGAAAAAATGAAAACCGTCCGGCACGGATTGGATGAAAAACAGATTCCTCTGGTTCTTGCTTCAGACGCGTTTTTTCCGTTCCCCGATGTCGTTGCGGCGGCGGCGAAGATAGGCGTCACCGCCATAATTCAACCCGGCGGTTCGATTCGCGACGAGGACTCCGTAAAAGCAGCCAACGACCACAACATAGCAATGGTCGTAACCGGCATGCGCCATTTTAAACACTAATCAAACCGGCATCCAATAATAACACCATGCTTACGGATATATTTATGCCTGTATCGCTCCGCAATGCATAATCATTCATGTAGGGAGTAGTTGCTGATGAAAAACAAAGAGCTGGCGCAAAAACTTACGGAAATTGCCGAATTACTGGGGCTTTCATCGCAGGACAACCGCTTTCATATCGTAGCCTACGAAAGAGCTGCGCGGGCAATTGATTCGTTGCCCGAAGCGATTGAAACAATCGTGGCTGAGGGGCGGCTAAAAGATATCAAGGGAATCGGACCCCGATTGACCGAGCGGATTGTTGAGTTTATCGCCAGCGGGCATATCAACTATCTTGACGAATTGAAACGACAGTTCCCGCCGGGACTTCTTGAGATAATGTCGCTCCAGGGCGTCGGACCTAAAAAAGCGAAAGTGCTCTTTGAAACCCTGCATATTGCAACGGTTGAAGAACTGCATACCGCAGCAACTGAGGGGAAATTGAGAAGCATAGCAGGATTCGGTGAAAAGACGGAACAGAACATACTGCAGGCCATCGCCTTTAAAAGCCGCTTTTCCGGCCGTATATTGCTGCACACGGCACAGGAGACAGCACAGGATATCGTGACGACGCTGCAAAAAAATCCTGCCGTTCTCGCGATGCAGTTTGCAGGATCATTGCGGCGGAGCAGGGAGACCGTTGGCGATATTGACATTCTTTGCATGGTCGAGAAGGGTAATGAGAAAAGTGTCATGGAGCAATGCATTGCATTACCTCTTGTTCAAAAAGTTCTCGCTAAAGGCGACACAAAAATAAGCGTACTCTCCGACAGCGGCGTTCAAATAGACATCCGCTTAATCGAACCCCGCAGTTTTGGCGCCGCACTGCAGTATTTCACCGGCTCAAAAGAACATAATGTCGCACTGCGCGGGATTGCGCGAGACAAGGGACTGACGCTCAACGAATACGGGATTTATTCTCTTACGGATAAAACTATTGCTCTCGGCGGGCGTACCGAACAGGAAATATATGAAGCGGTCGGCATGGCGTATATTCCGCCGGTACTGCGCGAAAACCGGGGCGAAATTGAGGCGGCTGTCCACAGAGCTTTGCCTCTGCTTGTTGAGCTCAAGGATATCAGGGGGGATTTCCATACGCATTCCACCTATAGCGACGGCGAGGATTCTATTGAAACAATGGCGGAAGACGCCAGGCTCCGCGGATATGAGTGGATCGTTATAACCGATCATTCTCAAAGCCTTGCCATAGCGCACGGGTTATCGCCGGAAACATTAGAACGAAAAATTGCCGAGGTTCAGGCGTACAACAAAAAGAAAACGGGGATTACAGTGTTGTGCGGAAGCGAAGTGGATATTCTCGCTGACGGCACGCTTGACTATCCTGACGCTGTACTGCGCCAGCTTGATTTTGTCATAGCATCCATACACACCGGATTTAAACAAACTGAAGACCAGATTACCCGGCGCATAATCGCCGCCATCAGTCACCCGCTCGTTGACTGCATCGGACATCCGACGGGCCGCCTGCTGGGTGAACGGGAAGGATACCACATTGACATTGAGAAGATGCTTGCCTGTGCGCGAGACCATCGCACAGCGATTGAGATAAACGCATCACCCAGCCGCCTCGATCTTCAGGATATCTACTGCAAAAAAGCTAAAGATATGGGCGTAAAGCTTGCCATCGGCACCGATGCCCACTCACTGCAACAACTCGACTACATGACGCTTGGTATCGCCGTGGCCCAACGCGGATGGTTGGAGTCCCCTGATATTTTAAATACTCTCAATCTTGAAGACTTTAATAACCGACAGAAACTAACCAGAGAACCGCATGGGGTTTGAAAAAAAACATATCAATCTTGGCGCAGTGGGCGCCCTCAAAAAGAAATTGCGGCTCGCACAGGTAAACACTGTCTGCGAGAGCGCGCACTGTCCTAATATCGGGGAGTGTTTTTGCAGCGGAACCGCGACCTTTCTCATCGGTGGCGTTTTCTGTACACGCAACTGCCGTTTTTGCGCCGTCAATCATGGAACGCCGGCACCGCTTGATTCAGATGAGCCCCGCCGTATCGCTGACGCCGTCACCGCGTTGGCACTGAGTTATGTAGTCATCACTTCAGTAACCCGCGATGATATCATTGACGGAGGAGCACGCCACTTTGCCGCTACAATAGCATGCGTCAGAGAGCGCGTTCCATCTGCGAAAATTGAGATTTTGGTACCGGATTTTAAGGGAGACCTGGCTGCCTGCAGGACAGTTTTTGACGCTTTACCCGATGTATTTGCACACAATCTCGAAACCGTCTCACGGTTGTATTCAGCTGTCCGCAGCGGTGCCGATTATCAGCGTTCGCTCACGATTCTCCGCGATGCAAAAAATGCGGGACTAACAACAAAATCAGGAATTATGGCTGGATTGGGTGAAACAGAGGATGAGATAAATCGGGTAATGGATGATCTCCGCAGCGTCAACTGCGACATACTAACAGTGGGACAATATCTGCCTCCCAGTGCACAACACTATCCCGTTCACAAATATATCGCACCGGACATTTTTGACCTTTACAAAAAAACTGCTATAGCCAAGGGCTTCAAAAAATGCGCCAGCGGTTCCTATGTGCGAAGTTCCTACATGGCCCACAATATATCAAACCTCTAACATCAAAATTATCTATATTTGCTGACAGCCTCTTCTATTTTTTGAACCTGCTCAAGGACCTCGGCGTGTGTAGCGGCAGTTTTTATCGCTTTCGCATTGGCAGCTACCGATATAATGGTTGACGAGAACCGGGATATTACCTCCGTCAAGAGTGCCGCAACTTCATGAAACTCATCTTTCTTTCTCAGAAAAAACTGGGCATTAAGATCGCCGTCAATAACGGCGCGCAAACTCTTCTTGAAGCGGTAAGTCGGTCCAGCTATCCGGTGAGAATATATTAAACTGATAAACAGGATACATACCATCATAATCGCAATGACTGGTATCAGTTTTATTTGTGTTCTTTTAAGGATGACATTGAGCGTTTCCATGTGTCGCTCGCTTAACATTTGCGCCTGGGCGCGAATGGCCGGAGTCGGGGTAAGTGCTGCGTGACGATCGTTCATCGAGACAGTGCGCAAATCCTGCTGTATACTGACAGTAGAAAATTCTCTGACTATTGAGTACATAACACTCATGTATACCGTTGCGCCAATGATAAAGGCAAACACCAGGAGAAACACAGTGTTAAGGGCCAGATAGTTAAACTGGAATTTTCGGTCCACCACTAAAATTCGCCGTTTGATTTTTTCCACTTGAACCTCCATTTTAATGATGTATTGCGGTGTTTCCCGAATCGCCGCCGCTGTATTCAGTGGCGGCAACACACTGTATCCATCCATCCTCAAGCTGATACCAGCTGCCGATATATCCATAGACCTTAACTATCTCGCCTTTGCGGGCAACGCGCATCACATCTTCTCGTATCCCTTGCCATTTTATGATTTCACATTTATCCCGCGTAATCATGATTTTTCGGGGAACGGTGTGTTGGACATTGATGATGCCGATGGCACCGGCGGCTGCAAGGGGGATTTCCGGATAAAAATCGTCTTGCGTCAACGGGATGAGCAGAGAAATCTCCGAAGAGCTTCCCCAGTAGCCCACCATCGATGCGGCGGCCCAGCGAACCGCAGAATCGCGATCACGCAGTGCTTTTGTCAACAACGGCATGACGCCCCGATCATTGATGTTTCCCAGCGCGAGAACGGTTTCAAAGCGAACATTTTTTTCACGGTCGTTCAAGGACTTCGCAAGCGTTGGAAGCACTGTTGGATCGGCGGTTTCACCAAGCGAAGCCACTGTTGCTTGACGGACATCGCTGTCAACATCATTGATACCCTTTATTGCCGTTGCAGTGTCACCCAAACGCGTTAAAGAAAGAATCGCCGCTTTGACCACATTGTTGTCTATATCATTGACATAGTCCCGCAACACGCCAACAGCATTTTTATCGCCTATGGTACCGAGTGAACGGGCCGCTGTTTCGGCAGTAGATTCATCTTTCAATAATGCGATAAGATACGGTACCGATTGTTTATCGCGCAATTTTCCTAATACCGCGCTTGCCGCAGTACGAACTGATTGACTTTTATCGATAAGCGCGGCAATCAAGGCCTTGGTAGAAGCTGTATCGCCAATTTCTCCAAGAGATTGAGCGGCAGCGGAGCGGACCTTCTCATCGCCTTTCTGAAGCATCCGTATCAGCGGGATAACCGCAGATCGATTGTCGCGTATGCCTAAGGCAACCACAGCGTTCCACCGCACATTTCTGTCTTCATCATCCAACGCTTTAATGAGAACAGTATTAGATATTGTCGAGGCATTTCCGATGACGCCCAGTGCATTGACCACGGCCCGCCGGATATCGGCATCGCCGTTTGCATAGGCGGCCGCAAGCGCGGGTATAACCGTTGTATCGCCCGAATCGCCCAGAGCGTTAATAGCTGACCAGCGGAGGTTTTTATTGGCATCCTGAAGAGCGACCAGCAACAGCCTGCGCTCGCCCATAGTATCGATTGAGCGGGCGGCGATGTCGCGAATATACCAGTCATCGTCCTGCATGGCTCTGATTAATGACGGAATCACTGATTTGTCATTGATCCTGCCCAATGCCGCCAGGGCATGCCAGCGAATATCGGCGTCGGAATCCTTTGCCATGAGCAGAAGCTGAGGCAGGGCATCTTGCTCTTTGAGCGCCGCCAGCACCGCAGCGGCGGCAATCCTCTTGTCGCCGGCTGGCGAAGAAAGAGTGGTCAAAAGAATGGAAACCCCCGAGCGGTCACCCAGCTTTCCCAAAGCGAAAGCAGCTGCCCATTTCACTTCATTGTCGGGGTCACGCAGAGTGCCCCGCAACGGCATGATGGATGTCATGTCCCCTATACGCGACAAAGCATATGCCGCCTTGATTTTTGTTTGTGCATTCCCTGAAGAAAGATTGCGTGAACATGTGCGGGCATAATCAGATTCAGCGCTGAAGAGTATTGTTGTAACGCCAATCAAGAGCAGAAAGACAATAAGGGATTTTTTTATATGAACGATAGGGGTGAAAGCGCACAAAGACACATTCATTGTCATTCATTATATGTCATTTATTGCGCCATTGCAAAAAATATCTAAAATGCTTCGCATTCAAAATTGCGTATTCATTAAAATAATAAATAATAGATTGTTCAGTATATTTGCCGTCTTTTCAATTTTTTAGTACAATACTATTATTATGAAAATAACACCGCAATCGTCGCAAACTATCCGCCAAAAATATCTCGATTTCTTCGCGCGCAACAATCATGTAATCCGCCCATCGGATTCACTGGTCCCCGCCGGCGACCCGACTCTTCTGTTTACATCTGCGGGGATGGTTCAGTTCAAAAAGAATTTTCTCGGCTTAAGCAAGGATACCTTCACCCGTGCGACAACCTGTCAGAAATGTTTCCGCACATCTGACATCGACCAGGTGGGTGTGACCAACCGCCACCTTACTTTTTTTGAAATGCTGGGC
>CAIRNS010000022.1 GCA_903880015.1 uncultured Elusimicrobia bacterium
GATTGTAATCCCTTGTTAGTAACATAGGGCGTTACAAATGTCATTTTCTTATTCCGAATCAATATCTGTTCATAAACTTGGCGAACTTCAGCCACATTGGGAATCAAATGCTCACAAAACTCGGCCCCATAATAAACGCGATCAAATGATGCGATATTCTTCATGGGCGTATCATGTTTAACAAAAATAGCTCTTTCTATTTTTCGACACTTCATGGATGTTAGCTTTCCCAATCCGGGCAATGTATGAGCCAATCCTCACCACATGGTGAATTGCATCACATGAAAAACACATGCCCACTTTTGATCACATCTGTATATCAACAAACATGAGCCGGCAAACCGTGTAAACTCTATGTCTGTTAAACTATAGTTTCCGGACAATAGCAATTAAAATCCGTGCATTTCTTGTGTGCAAGATGGAAAAATATTTCTTTGGATTGTCTGACATACTCCGTGCGGCTAATATGCCCTTTTGAAAGCAACGATATTGCGTGTGCGACAGCATTAACAGTTGCAATCCGGCTCTCTCCCCTACCAACAATCTTAAGAGTTATATTTCCTGAATCTTTCAGATCATACAGTCTACAAAGATTGCATCCGTAAGGGTAATTAATATTCTTATATTGAAGCTGTTTAATATATTTAGTTTTTTGCATTTTACTTTTAACAGTATACGCTTTACTCTTCAATGCTGCATGAATCTGTTGACAGCCACCGTAATAATCCGACCCGACAAAATAGCGTCTGACTAACTGCACTTTCTTGTTTACAGCAACGGATTCCCCCGCATCCATGCAATGCAATAAGGAACAAAAACCATCAACAAATAAGCAGCCGGAATGAAAAATAAACATTTCGAAATCTAGGGAGCAGTTTTGACGATTTACAATCTGCTTAATCTCTTTTACAGTCAGCTGCCTATCTAGTACCACGCGATGAGCATTCAGTGATTGATAAAAATCAATTGTTTGATTATTGAATACCGTCCCCCCTGTTGAAATACATATTGCCTTCGTATAATTTCGTTGCGACAGGGCGAGAAGCAATCCAATATCTGCAACAATTAATCCGGTAAATCCATCTAATACGCTGATTGCATCGATTGACTTAAGTATCCATGGATATTGTTCTTCAGTGTAGTTCCCGTTAAAAGCAACATAAACCGGCATACCAAGCCTATGCGCCTCTGCAAATGCTTCCTTAATATCATTGTAAGATTCAAAATTGGCGCCTTTTGACCGTCGATTAATGAGATATAGCTCCTGTGGCCATAATGCATCCGCCTGAGCATCGACGAATCCACAATAGAGTTCGCTCGCACCAGCATCCTTAAGCGCCTTAATCTGCCTTTTATCAAAAAAAGAGACTGCAATACGAAAAGGGGACACCGCTATACCCCCAACCGCTGAGAATGAAATGCTTTAATATTTTTCATTGTGAGAGATTTATTGTCAAAATCGGTCAGGTTGTGTCTGTATTTGTCAAAATCACTGGCTATTTTCAAACAATTATGTTCAATCATGCCTGTTTGGTAAAATACATCCTTATTGACATAGCGAGGTTTAATGGCTCGTGAGCCGTGAACAGAAAATGAACTGATTGACTCTTCGGCCTTGTTGTCGATAAAAAGCAAATCATACATATCATCTCTGCTGAGGATATCGTCAAGCCATTCAAAACCGGGCTCGCGAGAATACTCATAATACAGCGGGGCGCCCGCATACAGGCTCAAAACAGAAAAAGCATATTTATCAGGACGGATGGTATTAAGCATTTCGATATTAGTTGAAAATGTTGCTTCCGTTTCATAGGGTAACCCCATTATCATTGCAGCTATGGTCTCAATACCAATCTCTTTGCATATATGAAATATATCAATTACTTCCTGAAGATATCGACGGTAGGCTTCGGATGTCGCTGCAATCCCCCCACCTTTAACCATTCTTAGTTGCCGCTCATCAAATGTTTCCAAACCGAAGAATATGTCGGTACAACCCGAAGCTTTCATCATCTCCAGCATCTCGCGATCAAGAAGATCAATTCTGCAGGGCGGACGCCAGGTAAAATTAAATTGAGGATTATCCCTGTTCCGTGTAATGATTCCGCTGCAGAAATCCATAACTCGTGATTTGCTTAAATTAAATATTGCATCCTCAAAGTAAATTCTTTTAATCGAATTATGCAAAATAAGATATTCCAATTCCGCAAATACATGTTCCATAGGACGCGCCCTATATGTATTATTTCCCCAAAACCGCGCGGCTGAACAAAATCCGCATCCAAAAGGGCACCCCCTGCTGGTGATCATTATTGCCGAATGATCATTATTGCTGTATCTATTATACGGTAAATATTGATTGTACTTAAATGAAAGCTTGCCTAATTGTTCTGCTGATAAAAGATCTCGATCAGCATTTCTTACAATATCGCCCGAAGCGGTTCGATAGGTAATTCCGGAAATGGTAGAAAGGTTATGAGATTTTTTGATGGCATGCATCAAATTAATCATTGTCTCTTCGCCTTCTCCCATGACAACAATATCCATTGATGCATTGTTTTTTAAACAAATTTCCGGATAAAAGGAGACATGTGGGCCGCCAACTATGACGACTGCTTCAGGAAGAATACTCTTGATAATCGCTGACAGTTTTTTCACTTCAGGGAATGTTGATGTTAAAGCCCTGATACCGAATATATTTATACCGCAATGTTGACATTCATCGATTACAATATTCTTGATATTATCCCAATCAGTTTCTGACTGAAGATCAATAATTTTCGCTTTGTACTGCGTTTTTTGTTCAATAACAGCGGCAAGTGATGATAATCCCAAGGGAAAACCACGAAGAAATGAGGATGACGGCGGCTCAATTAATGCAATGTCAACTGAGTTGTTCATTGATTTAATCATATATTATTGACCAGTGACGCAGCAATAATCTCAATCATGATCGAATCTCTAAAATACTGAGCAGCATGATTGCTTGAATATATTGAGTAATACGAGAACGGAATCAATTTTTTTGATGCGTGAAGATACGCAATGCAAACCGCGCATCACAAGCCATCCGGCATGCTGTCAAGTATTTCTATGCCTCTACGGCACCATTTATCTATGAATATCTGAATATTCTGGGTGCGCAGTTTGTCATAATCCAAATTATTCTTCGCGTATCCGTGGCCGCCAATATGGTAAACGAACACATCACTGGCTACCATAATCTTATACCCTGCCTGCTTAATGCGAAGACAATAATCGTAATCTTCATACCCGCCGGGACCGAAAGAATCATCAAGTGTCCCCGCTCTTTCAATAACTGCGCGCCTCATCAGAAAACAAAAACCGATAATGCGATGCGTTTCAAACCATGAACCGGCATAATTTAGCGTCTGCATACATGCATATCGTTGGATTTCAGCATCATTTTGCTCTAGAGAAACGGGGATCAACTGCTGTCCAACTGCATTGTTAGTTACTGGACCTACAACTCCGATGGCCGGATCACTCTCCAAGCAGGCAATCATGCGCTCAAGCCAATCGTCAGTCAGAATAACATCATTGTTAAGTAAAAGGATATAATCGCCTGTAGCGCAAGCTATGCCCTGGTTGTTCCCAGCGGAAAAACCAAGATTTTTTGCATTAGCAATAACCTGAATGGAAGGATCTTCCTGTTTAAGTTGTGCAAGATAGCGCTGAGTGTCATCGAGAGAACCATTATCAACAAAAATCAATTCATAGTTTCCCTGCGTACGCTTGCGTAGGGACTCAACACATTGGCGGGTTTCCGCGTATTGGTTAAATGTAAGAATGATGATACTGGTCTTCCTGCCATTTTTTCGTTTACCCGGGATATTATTCTTATTAAAATTCTCTACAAGAACTGTAGGTATGGCAGGCACATGCTTTTCAATCAGCGCGCGGTCATCTTCCGATTGCACGACGATAACATCTGACTGACGGCACGCATTAATCTGGATGGATTTTCCCCTGTCATACCACTGTGCGAAATCGCAGTTGTTATGGCCTCCGCGATGACTGCCTTTGATAAAACTCACCCCGGGACAATACAGAACCGTCACACTATGCAGGGCGAGCGAACGCACCGCTTGCAATTCGGGAAATTCGTTATCCATAGCCAGAAAACCAATTAAAATGGTTTTATAGGTATTCTCTATGAGCAGTTTTTTGAGGTCCAATGTGGTATCATAATCAAAATAAAACAGTGTCGGATTATCCAGAACTCTATTAAAAATCTCAATGTGTTTAACCATTGTCTGATTTTCAAAAGTATTTTTTGGCAAAATAACTAAATTATTGGGCATTCTTCACCTCGTTTAATGTTGTAGTGATGCTTCGCCAACAGGCACCAGATGCGCGTCCCAACCGCAATACCGCGCGCGTTCGTATTTTTTGACCGGTGTATTCTCGTCGTTAATTGCTTTTTCCAGCGCAATGGCCGCAATGGCCGCTACCGCGGTTGTTGCCGCCGTTATACTCATTCCCAGCACTTGTCCCACCCCGGGAATCATGTTGACCGTTTGAGCTAAACGGTACATACTGCCCAACTGAACAGCCGTCTCAATGACTGCCGGCGCAATCAGTTCCTCAGGTATACCGGTGTATTCCTGATCAGTTGTCGGAAACATCTCTGTGCCGGTATTGTATATCGCCGCAGCGGCCACTGTAACCATTGTTGGCCACGATGTAGCGTTGAACATGCGCCCAAACCAGGGATAGCCGGCGTTTGAGGGTGATGCCGATCTTTTGACCGCAATCGCCACTAATTTCTGTTGAAAAAATGTGTCGCGGGTTTTATACCATGCAACATCATCCTGACGCCATTTTTGAGGGATGACCGCATGATAATGTTCAAAGATCGTTGTTCCCAGATTTATGGTCTTATAGTACGATATCTTCTTAGTAATCCGTTCGATGCCCAGCAATTTTTCCGGCGACAAATTGCCGATAGATTCTGCCAGCGCCAGATGAGCGCCCCCACCTGATATTTGCCCGACAATCGAGGAAGCAAGCTCCCCCGGGATTACGACAACTTCGTCGGCGCCGCTCGGTACTCCTGCCGCGTTTATTTCTTGCCGGCGGCCAATCTCATGCGCTATGCGGATGGTACCGGGAATATAATTTAACACCAGCAGCTGCTGGAACCGCGCCAACATGTTGACCGTGTACCGCAGACGGTTCACCCCGCCATATTCAACGCTATACTCCCCCACGCCGCCGTGACAATTAACATCGGAAAACGGGAAAGGAATATTGCGCGCTGAACCGCCGACATAGTCGATGTTGCACAACGGCACCGGCACCAGACACGGAAATGCACCGCTCGCCAGTGTCACGGACATGAGATAATTGGCTTCGCCGATCAAGTTCATTGTCCGAGCGCGAAATACCGCGGCCGAGAGAGCCGCGTTATCAGCGGCGTTTTGCATCATAATGCGGTCGCGCGCAAGTTTTGCGATGTTGACGACCATCGCCCAGCTCATCACTAGAACCAGCATCATGATCAGAAAATAGGGCAACGCCTGCCCACGATTACTGCGCACGGGACTCTTTGGTAAATACCGGGGCCTTCGGATAGGCCTTGTAATAATATTCTTCATCCGGCGATTTTACCATACGGGCACTCGCCACTCGCGACAGAGTCCGCTTGCCTCCGCTGAAGAAAACCGATTGAGTAAACGGCTGCATCAGCGACGCAAACATGATTCTAACGGTATATTTTATGCCGACATCGTATTTTTGTACCGCTGCACCGCCGTGATCGCGAATATCCTGACCGGCGATAGTATCATGCCACAAAGTATTGTCGTCAAGAATGATGCTAAGGCGCGTATATGAATGCGGCAACAAAATAGTATCGCTAACTTTTTTGACAACATCACGCATGTCCCGAGCCGGCGTCACGACACCCGCGCGGATCGCCGAAAACGCCGCTTCGTTGCACAACATGTCATCTACAGCCATGATACACAACTGTACTGCCGCAAAAAAAACCGCCGTAATAATGACCGTTATAAACAAACTCTCAACCAATGCCTGACCGCGGGAACAATCGCGTATTTTCATGGGCCAATGCCCGCTACCCCGGACCGGGTATACTGAACTTTGTCAAACTTTGTTTTCCATGCTGAGCCGAACAACCGCACCACGCCATAACTCACCGCCAGAAACACCGCCGCCAGCAGAATATACTCTACGAACACCTGCCCTCGGTTATTACGGTAATTCATTCCAGTATTTTCGGCGTCACGAAGATGAGCACATTGGTTTTCGTCTCAACTTTTGTTTTGTGGGAAAACAAATATCCCAGCACGGGAATATCCATCAAGAGCGGAATGCCAACCACTTTATCATCCTTGCTTGTTTCTATCATGCCCGCAAGAGCGATTGTCTGACCGCTTTTTACCCGCACAGTGGAAGTTGCCATCCGGGTTGCGATAGCGGGATAATCCTTGACCTTGTTGGCCCAGTCGAGACGACTGACCTCGGTCGTCAAAGTTAAATCAATATAATTGTCCGGCAGTATACGCGGAGTCATTTCCGTTTTAATACCGTACTCTTTCCATTCGATAGTGTTGGTTGTCGGCCCGGCGGCAACAACCGGAAATTCACCACCGACCAGGAACTTCGCCGAAGTTCCTGAACGGGTCACTAATTTCGGCTTCGACAATATCTGCGCGGCGCCCTTTTGAGCAAGTATCTTTAACTCTCCCGTCAACGCGGTATAGCGCTTCCAATCGCCCACATTGATTATTGACGGCACATCCGGAAATGTTTCCGGCACGCGGCCGGCTACCGTTGTTGCCACTTCTCCCGCTTGAATAGTGTTAAGCCATTGTATGCCCAGCTCGCTAGCTTTAGTATTATTTATTTCAGTTATTTCTACGGCTATTTCCACCATATCGCTGGCGATTACCGGCATACGGCAGACGACCGTCAGCAGCGCCGCACAAACAACCGGCAGGAACAACAATGTCGCCTTATTCACGCGGCGCTCCCCCGGAAAGATAATCCTGCGCAATGCGCGACAACAACAACGAACCGCGCGATAACGCCCGTTCTTCAATGTCAAAACAGGCGTGATGCCAGGGATACGCCTTGCGGGGCGCCGTGCCGAAATAAATGAAACACCCGGGGACTTTTTGCAAATACTCGGCAAAATCTTCTCCCCCCATAGAGGGTTTATCCAATACCTTCACTTGAGGCACACCCAAGAACGATTCACCGGCCAGTTTGCATATCTCAAGAATCGGGCGGGAGTTCTTCAACGCATTTCCTAAATTTTCATACTTAAGCACATAACGCGCCCCATACGCCGCGGTAATATGTTTAAGTTCCCGTTCCATAAGGGTTTTAACGCGGCGGCGAACAACATCGTTAAGGGTTCTGACAGTGCCTTCCATTCGGACTTGCGAACAAATAATATTGTATCGTTCGCCGCCGGTAATCGTTCCGATGGAGACAACCACCGGATCCACCGGGCTTATCTGGCGCGAAACAATGGTCTGAATGGCAGCAACAACCTGCGTTGCAACAACGATGGCATCAACGCTGAGATGAGGATACGCTCCATGACCGCCTTCACCCCTTATCTCTATCGTAAAGCGGTCAACAGCCGCCATCATTTCATCATATTTTATACCCAATGTCCCTGCCTTCAGCCAGGGGCTGACATGCACCCCGACGATGGCGTCAACGGCAGGACGGATGAGCGCGCCGGCGGCAATCATTTTTTTGGCGCCGCCCGCTGATTCCTCGTTTGGCTGAAACACTAATTTTACCGTGCCGGAAAATTCGGCCCGTCGCTGAAACAAATCAATGCCCGCCCCGATAACAATGGCGGTGTTAGCGTCATGGCCGCAGGCGTGCATGATACCCGGCCGGCGTGACGAAAAAGATTTTTTTGTTTGTTCGTGTATCGGCAGTGCGTCCATGTCGGCCCTAAGCGCGATCGTTTTGCCGCTGCCTTTTTTTCCCTGTATCAAACCAATGACGCCGGTTCCGGCAATGGTTTTGGTTGCAATACCCTCAGAACGCAACACCGATGTGATGAACGCCGATGTTTTGTACTCCTGGTTCCCCAGTTCGGGATACTGGTGAATGTGACGGCGGATTTTGACCAACTGTTTCTGAAGAGCGTCAGTATTTTTCATTGTGTGGTTTCCACCCTCATGGACAAGGATTAAGGTGAGAGGTCACCGTTTCAATAATTTTTTAAATGCGTACGGAATAGCGTCAATAATATCGCCGGCAATCATGGCAATCTGCGTTTTTTCTTGTGCCGCGCTATCTCCGGCGCTACCGTGAAGCAACACGGCGAACAGAGCCGCATTCAATATTTTTGGCTCGTGTACCTGCGCATAAAGCGCCCCCACCATGCCGGCAAGCACATCACCACTACCGCCCGTTGCCATGCCAGGATTGCCGGACACATTGGCATATACTTTTTCACCGTCAGTAATAACCGTTTCATGCCCTTTAAGAACACACACAACGCGATAACGGCGCGCGCACTCGACAGCTGCGGCAACTCTGTTTTTCCTTACATCAGCCGCCGAACAGCTGAGCAACCGGGCAAGCTCCCCCTCATGAGGAGTCATGACAACCTGCCGAGACATTGTTAGCAGAGATCTTTGTGCTATGGGCGAGCGAGCCACTGCAGTAAGGGCATCAGCGTCAATCACCATCGGAATATCAACAACGGTGATAAGTTGTTCAATAAACTTTTTTAATCCCGCGGCACTGCCTAGCCCGGGCCCGAGAACAAGTGATGAAACTCGCCGAGCAGCACTATACTGCCTCAGCATTTTGACCGCAAGCGCACCGAGGACGCCATCCCTGCCGGGAAGTGCCAGCGTCATCACTTCGGGACGCAACCGGCAGACAACATGGTCAATCTCTCCGACCGGCACCGCCAGCGTCACCAATCCGGCACCTGCGCGAAGCGCCCCGTGAGCGCACAAAATGGCCGCCCCTGTCATACCCCGAGCACCAGCCACAACCAGCACATGGCCAAAATCGTATTTCTGACTATCAGGTTTTCGTGAAACCAACAAACCGCTTACAAACGCCGATGAAATAGCTGTGGCACAGCGCGAGGATTGCCTCATTTTCGTATCGCCACCGCTACCGCGTACGCTGCCGTATGCGACAAAGAAATATCTATGTTCAGGGACTTTTTGCCTTTAATATACACTTCCGGTTTACCGCTGGGAAGATTCTTAATACCAATACTTTTTAAGGGAACTTCACCTGCTCCCAACGACTTAAAAACCGCTTCCTTTGCCGCAAACCTGACCGCATAATGCTGCGCCCTATTTTTCTTCGGATGGCAATACGCGATTTCTTTGCCGGTAAATACCCGCGCCAAAAAACTCTTATCTTTTATCAGCTTCTCTATCCGCCGTACTTCGACTATGTCTATTCCAATGTTCATGTAATTATTCTACCGTTACGGATTTTGCCAGGTTTCTGGGCTGGTCCACATCACAACCGAGTGAAACAGCGACATAATAGGCAAACAGCTGCAAAGGGATTACATTTAATATCGGCGAAAAAAGCTCATTAACCGGAGGCACATATATCTGATGGCGTGACTTCGTTTTTATTGCCGTATCGCCCTCAGTAGCAATGGCTATTATCGTACCGCCGCGCGCTTTGGCTTCTTCTATGTTGCTGACGATTTTGTCGTACACTTTCCCCTGAGTTGCGATAACCATGATCGGCATGTTCTCATCAATAAGTGCGATGGGGCCATGTTTCATCTCGCCGGCGGCGTAGCCTTCGGCATGAATATAGGAAATTTCCTTGAGTTTCAACGCCCCTTCCAGAGCAATGGGGTAATTGAGATTTCTGCCCAGAAACAGGAAATCCTTGTTGTGAAAATACTCTTTCGCCAACGCTTCGATATCGTCTGATTTTTTGAGAATTTCCTGAATACCAAGCGGCACCTTCCAGAACTCGGTCAGCAACTGCTTGAAAACTGACTTATCTATGCGTTTGCGGCGGTTCGCCAGATCAAGGGCAAGCAGATATATCGCCGTCAACTGTCCGGTAAACGCTTTTGTGGATGCCACCCCGATTTCAGGTCCGCAATGGGTATAGAGGACATGATCCGCTTCGCGACTGACGGTCGAGCCTACCGCATTGCAAATGCCCAACACCGGGGATTTCCGCTGTTTGGCAAGGCGCAGAGCTGCCAGAGTGTCCGCTGTTTCTCCCGATTGCGAAATAACGATAGTCAGACATGTCTCATCGAGAACCGGATCGCGGTAACGAAATTCCGACGCGATGTCTACCTCAGTCGGTATCCCGGCAAGGTTCTCAAAAAGAAATTTTCCGACAAGTCCGGCGTGATACGAAGTTCCGCAGGCGACAATATATATTTTTGACAATGACGAAATCAATTGTGCGTTAAACTGGACACCATCAAGACATATTTCCCCGTCATCTGGGTACAATCGCCCGCGGAAAGTATCTTGAATAGTTTGCGGCTGCTCAAATATCTCTTTGAGCATAAAATGTTTGTAGCCGCCTTTTTCCGCCTGGACCGCGTTCCAGGTAATTGTTTCCGGAACGCGTTTAACCACGGCTCCGGAACGGTCGTAAACCGTGACCGCCGTCGGCGTCAGGTCTACGAAATCCCCTTCCATAAGAAATATCATCGAGCGGGTGTACGGCAACAGCGCGGGAACATCGGACGCGATAAAATTTTCTCCGTCGCCTACGCCGACTATCAGAGGCGCATCCTGTCGGGCGGCAATAATCCGGAAAGGTTCATCGGCGCAGATGATACCCAGTGCATACGCACCCCTCACTTGTTTGAGCGCTGATTTAACCGCAGCCAGCAAATCGCCATGATATTCTTTTTCAACGAGATGGGCAATAACCTCGGTATCTGTCTCAGATTTGAAGCGATGCCCTGCGTCTGACAAAGATTTTTTGAGTTCTTGATAATTTTCTATGATCCCGTTATGAACAACGACGATTTTCCCCGAACAGTCAGTGTGCGGATGCGCATTTTCTTCCGAAGGTTTCCCATGGGTCGCCCAGCGCGTGTGGCCGATACCGGTGGTCCCGGCAAGCGGTTTTGTCTTCAAGAGCTCCGTCAACAGATGTAATTTTCCCACGCTCCGGCGAACATCGATGACGCCGCCGCTCACGGCCGCAATACCCGCTGAATCGTATCCGCGGTATTCCAGGCGGCAGAGACCGTCTCTGATTATTTCAGCTGACTGTTTTTTGCCGACATACCCGACAATTCCGCACATAAAAACCTCACTATCCTTTTTTTAGATTGATGCATGTGTTCATCTCGCGAACAGCTGACGACAATCCGACAAACAGCGCACGGGCAATGATAGAAAAACCAATATTCAATTCACACATACCGGCAATACGGGCTACAGGCCCCGCATTGGTATAGTCCAGTCCGTGCCCGGCATTTAAAATGAGTCCTTTTTTTTGAGCGAATGCAGCCGCCCGGACAAGTTTTTTGAGTTCCTGTTCCCGTCGCGAACGCACCGAAAAAGCATGTGCATACGCGCCGGTATGGAGTTCCACGCAATCAGCCCCTGCCGCAGCTGCCGCAGCGATCTGGCGGGTGTTAGGATCGATAAAAATACTGACGCAAATCCCTGCTTGTTTCAAACAACGGACAATAGCGGTAATTTTCTTACTATTTCCGGCAACATCCAAACCGCCTTCTGTCGTCAACTCGCGGCGTTTTTCCGGGACCAGACAAACATCATCCGGCCCAATCCTGACCGCTATATCCGCTAGCGCATCAATCGCTGCCATTTCAAGATTTAGTTTAGTAGTGATGGCTTGGCGCAGGCGCACCACATCGTCGAGCTGAATATGGCGGCGATCCTCGCGCAAATGAACCGTGATGCCCCGTGCACCCGCTTTCTCACACACCAGAGCGGCAGTGACCGTATCGGGCACCCCGATCATCCGTGCCTGGCGCAGGGTTGCGACATGATCGATATTAACACCGAGATTTACCATGATTACGCCTTTCCCAATTCCATCAGAGCGGTCGCGGCAATGGTACGCGCCATCGCGGTGATAGCGTCTTTATCTTTTCCCTCTATCATGACCCGGATAAGATTCTCTGTCCCTGAATAACGCACCAGAACCCGTCCTTCCCTGCCGAGCTGCTTTTCAGCGCTCTGCACCGCATTGAGCGTTTTGGGAAGCTGTTCAAGAGGTATTTTATGCGCAACTCGTTCATTTATCAGCACCTGAGGAAATTTATCCATGGATTGCGCGAGCTCTGAAAACGATTTCCCCGATGACTTCAATATGGATAATATCTGCAAAGAGCTTAATATCCCGTCGCCCGTTTGCAGAAAATCAGTAAGAATGATATGACCTGACTGTTCACCCCCGATAATCGCGCCGGTCCGTATCATCTCCTCGTACACATACCGGTCGCCGACAGAAGTTTGTTTCAGTACGATATCTTCCCGTTCCATCGCCAGCGACAAACCCATGTTCGCCATGACAGTACTCACCAGAGTATTATTGATTAATCGGCCTGCTTTTTTGAAATGTATCGCCAGGATAGCAAGTAAATAATCGCCATCGCGTACAACACCCGTTTCATCGACAAACATAACGCGATCCGCGTCTCCATCATAGGATATACCGCAGGCAGCCCCGTTCGCCGTCACGAGCGCGGATATGTTTCCCGGATGTAAAGCACCGCACGCATCATTGATATTCCTTCCGGTCGGTTGAGCATTGACAATGATTACATCTGCGCCCAGCTCTTTGAACAGGGCTGGGACCACCGACACGGCAGCGCCATGACCGCAATCAACAACAATCCGCATGCCCTGCAAGAAACTTTTACCCGGAACAGTAGATGCCAAAAAAGCACCATAGCGTGCAACCATGTGTTTGCCATCTTTGCGATTGATCGTTGAGGGCTGTTCCGTCGACGATAATGAATGTTCTATTTCTTGTTCAACCGCATCGGGAAGCTTCGTCCCGGCGTGACTGAAAAATTTTATCCCATTATCATCGTAAGGATTGTGGGATGCCGATATAACCACCCCGGCGACCGCTCTACCCATTTTTGTCAGATAGGCAACACCCGGGGTCGTAATAATACCGCAGTCAACAACCGTCATGCCGCCGCGTGAAAGCCCGGCGATAAGCGATTCACGAATGGACGGACCTGATTCGCGCGTATCCATGCCCAGCATAATAAGGGGATCAAGACCGGGCGCAAGATGCTTTATAAAAACCCTCGCCGCCGCAAAACCTATCTGCATGACCGTTGCTGAATCGAGAGGGTACTGTCCCGCTTTTCCCCGCACGCCGTCAGTGCCGAACATTTTTCTTGTTTTGTTTATTGTCATAATTTTACCAATCCGTCTCAATCTTGATGTCTTAGCGAAAATACCGATCAATCATTGCCGAGATAGTAAGCAAAGACCAGCAAGAAGGAATCTTAACCATTAACCCGATGTAATATGCGGAGATGCGGGCTTACCACAGGAAAATTGGAATTAACAGCATGCATGAATCTTAGCTGAAATGGATGACGTAGAACCACAGAATGATTGCCAACAACACAGCTATGATCCGCAAATTCCAATTCGTTTTCCATCCGTTCCATTTTCTCATTACGATGTCCCTTTGACGCGGTAGAGTTCAACCAAACGGTGCCGGAGATCGTCAAAACTAATATTGTTTTCTAATTTTCCGTCGAAAGCGATGGACACCATGCCGGTCTGTTCTGAAACAACCACAATAAGCGCATCAGAAATCTCACTCAACCCCGCAGCCGCCCGGTGACGCGTCCCGAATGATTTGGCAAATGTCTGCTCGTGGCTCAGCGGCAGAACACAGCTGACCGCAGTAATCCGGGCGTTCTGAATCACCATAGCACCGTCATGCAGCGGTGATTTCTGGTTAAAAATGGTAACAATAAGCTCTTTTGTTATCTTTGCGTCTATAATTATCCCCGTTTCCGCATAGTTGCGCAACCCGGTTGTGCGTTCGATGACAATCAGCGAACCGATGAATTTAATCGAGAATTCCCTGACGGCTTCAACTATTTCATCGACAAAGCTGAGATCGTTAGCCAAAATGATTTTCCCCCACCGGTGACTCCCGAGCTGTGCCAGGGCGGAGCGGATTTCCGGCTGAAAGACAACGGCAAGGATAATTACCGCGGCCAGCCAGAATTTATCGAATAACCAACTAACCGTCTGCAGGTGCAGCACTTCACTTGATAAAAAAGTGATAACGACCAGTGTGAGCAGTCCGACGATTATCTGCACCGCGCGCGTACCGCGCACCAGTAGCATCACGCGGTAAAATATGTACGACACCAGACCAATGTCAACAACATGCACCAGATAGCGTGACCAGACATACTGAATCAATTCCATAATGACAACGCTCCCGTTATTTTCAAGGCCGTGCAGGTTTCTTTAACATCGTGCACGCGCACTATAGCAGCTCCGTGATTGACAGCCCACAGACATGCGGCGACGCTTCCGGTAACCCGGTCAGCGGGATGAGACACCCCCGTCACGGCGCCGATAAATGCTTTTCGTGATGCGCCCACCATTAGCGGACATCCGAGAGAAGAGAATTCGTTGAGCCGGCGCAAAATCGTTACATTGTGTTCCGTGGTCTTTCCAAAACCGATGCCTGGATCGAGAATAATGTGCTTCATGGCTATGCCATGCGCAAGTGCAAACGCAATCCGTTCTTCAAAAAAGGCATACACATCAGCAACCACATCGGCATACCGCGGATTTTTCTGCATGGTACGCGGCGTCCCCTGCATGTGCATGATAACCAGAGGAACTTTTGCCCGCGCAGCGACCAGCGCCATCGCACCTTTTTGATGGCGAAGACCGGTGATGTCATTGATAATATCTGCGCCTGCATCCAGGGCGGCTTGCGCAACGGACGGTTTGCAGGTGTCTATTGAAATGAGTTTTTTTGTTTTCTTCCGCAGCAACTGTATCACGGGAACGACACGCCGTTGTTCCTCTTCAGCCGTCACTGCCCGTGCTCCGGGGCGGCTTGATTCGCCCCCCACATCGATAATGTCGGCGCCATCCTTAATCATGGTGAACGCATATTCTACAACCGCTGCAGAATCATGAAAACGTCCGTCACCGGAAAACGAATCAGGCGTTACATTGAGTATGCCCATAACCCGCGGGGACTTTTCCGAGAGAGATGCATGGCGACTCAATTCAGCGACAATTGATACGCCGACATCGCGCAATCCAAACGGTTGTTGTGCCAATTTCGGCAGAAGCCGTTCATACTGCGCCGGCGTTGCCATTACCAGAACATGCGACTTTCCCTGTTTGAAGGCGGCTACATCCCTGCTCACCGCTGCCTCGCCGCCGCAGGCGAGTATTTCCTGTTTGATAATATTGGCTGCCCGGTTATCGATTTCCGAAATCAGCAACGGCACCATGAAGGCCTTGCGCGACATGCGACGCACTGAATACGCATCAGCCCCCACACGGCTGACCGCGGCTCGTGCATCACCTTCAGATTGTAATTCAATTTTCGTTACACGCATAAAAACAAGACGAACTATTATTTTCGTATCAAGGATAACGCTTCAGCCCGGGTCCGCGCATCTTTCATGAATGTGCCGCGTATGGCCGATGTGACCATGATCGCCCCGGGCTTTCTTACCCCGCGCATTGACATGCACATATGCTCGCACTCCATGACCACCATAGCGCCGTGGGGCCGGGCAGTTTTCATGATACCGTCAGCGATCTGCTTGGTCATACGCTCCTGCAGTTGCAACCGGTGCGAAAAAAGCTCTACCACGCGTACCAGAGCGGACATGCCCAGAAGCCGGTCTTTTTTCGGGATATACGCCACATGGATTTTTCCGAAAAAAGGAAGGAGGTGGTGTTCACACAAAGAATACACCTGAATATCTTTTATCAAAACTATTTCTTCGTGATCTTCTTCGCCGTAATGCACGGTCAGCAGATCAAGGGGGTCCGTTCCATACCCGCTGAGCGCCTCGGCATAAAACTCCGCAACACGACGGGGCGTATGTTTTAACCCTTCGCGGCGGGGATCCTCACCGATTGCCTCAAGCAGGTGTTGTACTGACAGCGACAGCTTCTTGTTGTCCATTTATTATCCGTTCTATTTCTTCAGAATCAATTATTTCTTTTTCAATGAGCCGGTCGGCAAGCGCGGTCAGCTTGACGGTTTGCTCACGCAGAACTTTCGTCGCCCGGGCGCGCGCTTCTTCCACGATGCGTTTGACTTCTTCATCGATTATTTCGGATGTTTTATCCGAATAGCGCGGCTCGCGGGTGAAATCGCGGCCCAGGAACACTTCTTCTTCAGGCCGTCGTAACGACAGAGGACCAATCCGCTCGCTCATGCCGAACTCCGTCACCATCTTCTGCGCCATCTCGGTCGCTTTTGCCAGATCATTCTGAGCGCCGGTAGTGACTTCATTGAAAATGATTTCTTCAGCCGAACGGCCGCCCATAAGCACATCCAGACGCGAAAGGATTTCCTGGCGCGTGGTAAGGAATTTATCTTCCAACGGCAATTGCAGGGTATATCCCAATGCCGGGCCGCGCGGAATAATCGATACCTTGTGCACCGGGTCCGTTCCCGCGGTAAACCGGGCGACCAGGGTATGGCCTGCCTCGTGATACGCGATAATCTTTTTCTCCCGGTCAGCTATCACGCGCGACTTTCTCTGCGGTCCCGCGATCACTCGGTCTATGGCCTCTTCAAACTCTGGCATTTCAACGGTCTGCTTGCTCTTACGCGCACCCAGAAGCGCGGCTTCGTTGACCAGATTCGCCAGATCGGCGCCGACAAATCCCGGGGTACGGCGCGCGATGACCATCAAATCAACAGCGGGCGATATTTTGATTCCTCTGGCATGGACTTGCAAAATTTCTTCACGGTCTTTTAAGTCAGGATTGGGAACCGCCACATGGCGGTCAAACCTACCGGGACGAAGCAGGGCGGGGTCAAGCACATCCGGACGGTTAGTCGCCGCAATCAGGATGACGCCTTCCTTAGTGTCAAATCCGTCCATCTCGACAAGCAGTTGGTTGAGCGTCTGTTCCCGCTCGTCGTGACCGCCACCGATACCGGCAAACCGGTGTCTGCCGACAGCGTCAATCTCGTCAATAAACAAGAGGCAAGGCGCACTGCGCCGCCCTTGGTCAAACAAATCACGCACGCGCGACGCGCCGACGCCGACAAACATTTCCACAAATTCCGAACCGCTCGATGAAAAGAATGGGACGCCGGCCTCTCCCGCCACCGCCTTTGCCAAAAGCGTTTTGCCGGTTCCGGGGGCTCCGTACAACAGTACCCCTTTAGGAATCTTTCCGCCCAATTTCTGAAACTTAGCGGGATCTTTTAGAAATTCTATGATTTCCTGCAGTTCTTCCTTTGCCTCGCCGCAGCCGGCAACATCGGAAAAAGTGGTTTTTGTTTTTTTGGTTGCCTGAAGTTTTGCCTTGCTTTTGCCGAACTGCATCATCTGCCGTCCGCCTGACTGCATACCCTTAAGCATCCATAACCAGAATCCGATAAGCAGCAGCATCGGCCCCCAGTTCATCAGAAACGGCATCAACCAGCCCTTGTCCATATCGCCGGAAAACTGAGAAACATTGTTTATTTCCATTTCCTCGATAAGTTTCGGATCGGCCAGGGGAACGGTCTTAAAGTTCAGGACCTGTGTATCTTTTTTATACTGTCCCCGTATCATTTCAGGCGAAATAGTCACTTTGACGATATTGCCCGCCTTAAGATTCTGCTTAAACATCGAGTAGGGCAATTCCTGTTCCGTCCCGCGCCCGCGAACTGACTGAAGAAAATACATCAAGAAAACAAATACAACCAGCCATATGACGAATCCGTAACGATTTTTTTCTTTCATCCTGTTTGATTCCTTTCGAAGTTAAAATATACGGGAATTTAGCACAACACGCCTTCGGTCATCACACGACTTGATCAACGACGGGCAAAACAAAGATTATTGCTTTCCTTGGTGATATTCCATGTGCGGGAAAATTTAATAATCCCGTCATTGCCGGAAAAAATCAGGTGCATCGTCTGTTGTATCTGAGCAACCGACTTTTTTTCCGGTAAAATCGATTTTAAAACACGCATTTGAGTGGATTTATTATATCGAAAAAACATATTTAAATCAAGGTGAATTTTATTCGGAGTGATCCGGGCGCAACGACGCACTGCGGCAGCTGCCCGGCTTCGCAAAACAGCGCTGTCTTGCGTAAACAACTGCGACACGGCCGTCAAGTGTTCCACCAACCGCGGATTAAACGATTCCATCATCGGAACAAGATGGTGGCGGATGCGGTTTCGGGTAAACGCATCGCTCGAATTCGATCGATCAGTCCGGAAAGAAAGGCGTTGGGAACGGATATACGACATGATAGATGTGCGCGGCAACGACAGCAAAGGACGGATTATCGAGCGGCGACCCAGCGGGCGCTCCCGCGGAATGCCGCACAACCCATCCGGACCGGTCCCGCGCAACAACCACATAAGCACGGTCTCAGCATTATCGTTAGCAGTATGTCCCGTAGCAATAAGCGAGCATCGCAACCGGGCGGCGATGGCGGCAAGCGCACGATAGCGCTCATCCCGTCCAGCAGTTTCAAGAGAAATGCTATCACGAGCGGAACAACGCCGGATATCAACATTCTCAACAGTAACATCAATCCCCAGCTTCTTCCCCAATAACCGAACAAAATTCGCGTCAGCGTGCGATTCACGGCGCAAACCGTGATCCATGTGCGCGATAAAAATCGTCACAGGCATGGTTTTTGATAATCGCCAAAACAGATGCGCCAAGCACACTGAGTCCGGACCGCCGGAAACGGCAAGCAGTATTCTGCTACCCGGTTTAATCAGACGATAATGCGCGATATCTTCCTTAAAAGCTGTCCATGTGTCCATACTATTCCTTTATACTGTACGAAGCACCGTCTTCGCTGAACGACAGGAAACCCTCAGTTTGCAGCGCAACGATGCACCGGTCAACGCGGATAGGCGACGCTTTGGTCAGCGCGTACATTCGTTTTTTTGTCACCGACCCTGATTGCGTCACTAATCGAATAATCTGCCCGCGGATTTTTCTGTCAGATGCCGCAAACGGCGCCTGGCGAACATACTGCGCACTGCGCCTGCCGGGGTTGGGATGTTTATCTTTAAGCATCACCCCGTAATCCATCAGGGCGTTGTACCATTTCCATGGATTCTTTTTGTCGAGTGTTTTTTCTACAAACGGTCTGATATCATCATCGGTAACATTATTGCGTCCCGCGAAGAATTCATGGATAAAAACTGTCCGGATATTGGTTTCGATAAAAACAACCGGCAGATCAAACGCATACGCGGCAATCGAGCGGGCTGTTGCAGGGCCGATGCCCGGAAGCGATTCAAGCTCCTCTACGGTGCGCGGGACGGTCCCGTTACCGCGGCGCATCATTTCCTGCGCTGCTTTTTGCAGAAACAGGGCACGACGGTTATAGCCCATCCCCTGCCACACCGTAAGCACCGCGCTCAACGGTGATTGGGCCAACTTTTTCACCGTCGGAAAAGCTGCAATAAAGGCGGGAAATTTTTCTTCAACCCGGCTCGTCTGCGTTTGCTGAAGCATAACCTCGGAAACAAACACATGATACGGATCACGAGTCTTTCGCCATGAAAATTCTCTTTGATTGTGTTCAAAATACCGATACACCTTTGTCCGCAAAGCTCTGCACGCAGCAGAAGTAACTACCTCTTTTTTCATATCTTTAGTATTATACAAAAAATATACATTCCTCGCTGTAGTACATGACAAAAAAAGAAAGACCTCATTTTTGGAAATGAGATCTTTCTTTAAGTGGTTGCGGGGGCCGGATTTGAACCGACGACCTTCAGGTTATGAGCCTGACGAGCTACCGGGCTGCTCCACCCCGCGATTATTTAGGTAGTATACCATTGAAATCGCATTCTGTCAAATAACACAATGTGAATGAACATCAATGTGATGGTCAGCGATATTGACCATTTTACAACTAAAGACATTGGCAACGGTTGTTGCGGGCTCAAGAAGCGTGACCTGATTTTTAAATGCATCCACCAGATGTATATGCCCATGCATCCACATAAGCGGCTTTATGCGTTTAATGAAATGATGAAAACATTGAAAACCGCGATGGGCCATATCCGGCTGATCATGCACATCAGCCGGAGGCGCATGCGAAATAACAATAACTTCTTTCGATATGCGTCCGCGCAGTTTGTCCTGCAAGCGCATCAACAATATTTTCCGTTCAACCTGCTTGACGATGCGCGCCATGGCTTGTTCCGTGTACTGATTGGGTTTCCCGTTATACCATATCGAGCCGCCAAACCCGACCATCAAATAATCACCGAACACTTCCGCCCGCCCGTGCAGGTCAGTACTGCCGCCGGCGTAATTGCCGTACTTTCCCCCGATATTCGTCTCGCGGTATTGAGAGGTCTCAAACTGATGATTGCCAAGGATAAAAAATAGCGGTTTCTTTAAACCATCGACGATAAATTCCAGATATTCACGATCAAGATCACCGCACGATACGACGCAATCAATATCAGCGTAGCGTTCCGGCGCAGTTTCCACCAGAGTTTCAAGGCTGAGGCTGGGCACATCGGATACCGCTAAGATTTTCATGTCACCACTATTTTTTGATAAGGTTCCCTTTTATCTCGCGCATGATATCGGTTACTACCTGGGGCAATAAATCTAAAAATTTAGATTTTCTGTATTTTTGAACAAAATCGTCTTTGGTAAAATCAAAACCCACATCATATCCGGCCTTTTGGCTGAGATAGTACTTATGCTGCTGCATCCAGATGTACAAGTCGGTGTATGTCCGGCGCGGGAATACATTAAGCACGCCTTCATGAACAATAATGCGCACCGCTGGCAGAAATCGCTGCTCATACCATGCAAAACTTGAGTAAATAACTGCGCGTTTAGCCAATTCACCGTCATTATAGTTTCGGCGGAAAGAATTAATTTCCTCGAACAATTTCCCAAAACTGGTCAAATCGGTTACTTTCAGAGGGAATGCCAAAATCGCATTGCGCAGAAAAGTTTCCTTTTCAAACGCGTTTTCCTCGAGCTTGATGAGGAACTCTTTGGCTTTATCGGTATCATAACTATATTGCTTTTTCGGGGAAAGGTCCAGGTCGAATTGGATTTCAATAACTTCAGCGTCTATCTCAGCGGCACCCATTTCATTTTTTGCGACCGTCACGCGGTGATGTCCGTCGATAACAAAATAATTATCAAGAACCTTATACACTTTTATCGGCGGCAATATTTTTCCCACCATCATCAACTGCCGCACACTCTCGTATTTCGCGCTGACCCGATCTTTGTGCAACAGAAACTCTTCATTAAAATCAGTGTACCGCCCTAAACTGCCGACGATTTTGTCAATAGGTATCGCCAACACGCCCTTGTTAAGCTGATGGGCATGCTCAAGATTTTTTTCAATGGAAGAAAATTCTATAAGCGTATCTTTTTGTTCAGGCATAATTCCTCAATACCGACACATCCCATTTCGCCTTCAGCTGCTGTCATAAAACTCTGTGTAATGCCGAGGGAGGGAATCGAACCCTCACGACCCTTGCGAGTCTCGGGATTTTAAGTCCCGTGCGTCTGCCAGTTCCGCCACCTCGGCAGGTGTCAAATTCATTTTATTTTACAACAATTTTTTGGTTTCGTCAAAAGTGGCTTACGCTGAATATAATATTGTGATGAATGGGAATCAAATTGGATTTAATATTTCATAAGGCACACGGTTATAAAGTTTCACTAAAGAACATATTTTATCAATACGGCCTGAAAGCAATAATTCTCGATAACGCTGAATAATCTCACCATTCCATATTATTTCAAAACTACTATTATTTAAATTGCCCACAATATTACCACAATCACAATGTGCTCCCGTTAATACACTACCGTCAAATCTAACAACTGCTTTTCTCCAAGGCGCAAAACAAGTGTTGCGTTGAGGATTTATGAGCTTCGGTTCAGTTGCATTAATTTCCACAAACTGCTGAGGCAGTATGTCTTCAGTAACGCGCTGAGCATCGCCCATGTCTACAGAGGAACTGCCTAAAATATATTCGCCGGTAATATTGGTAAAATATTCAATGCCTGAGCATTGACAAAGCAATTTAGCTTTATCAAGCATGTCGACAATCCTTTTTCGCTCATTATAATCACATGTCAAAATGTTTTCCGGGTGATCTATTCCGCATATTATGTACTTGAATTGAATTGCATCAAATTCATGTTTTTTGGCAAATTCCACAAAATCAATGATTTGATGATAATTAGATTTCATGATAACAACAGCCATATTCAGCCCATATTTACTACTCAATGACTTGCGTGCATGTTTAATTATGTTGATTGAATTAAGCATATCCTCAAATCGAGCGCCGCGACGAATAGATTCATATATGTCCTTTGTCGCGCCATCAATTGAAATTTCAAGTTCCACATTGTTTTCAATCAACTTGCGAGCAATTCGATCATCGATTAACAACCCGTTTGTTGTCACTTTTTGCTTGATGCCGTATTTCCCCGCGGCAACAAACAATTCTTCAAATCCGTCATAAAGGAAAACTTCTCCTCCTAACCAAGAAATATTGTGCAAATAAGGCATAATTGCAAGAATTTGCTCTTTCACATAGGGTGATAATTCTACCCCTGTTTTTTTGTCTAAACTACACATAACACATCTTAAGTTGCATTTAGTAGTAATATGTACATCAATCGAAATCGGCAAAGTAGATATATCGGACCGTCTCTCCCCAATATTACGCTCGCAATCGAGCTGATTACTAATACAATCGGACAACGCACAATGGGTCTGCTTGATCCGGCTGATCACAGAAAGCGCGCTATCGTGCCCCCCAACATCATTACAGTAGCGTATAAAATGCAACAAATGCCCAATATTATCATGAATGGTTGTAGAATCATTCATGAGAGAAATAATATTTATAGGACTATCATATTTACTCATTGCATTAATTCCAAATCCTTCAGCTAACTGCTGTAAAGTGTAAACAACCTCAACGCTTTCATCGCTTTGAGGGGTTACTGTATCCATTTCTTGAGCGAATTCGCTCTGCATCAATAATAAATTGCCGATTTCTTTGTTCAACTCGACGGATTCCGGATCAATCGCTTGCGCAGCGCGGAACGATAACAATGCTTTTTCATGAAGATTCTCGGCAACATATATTCTGCCAAGTAGTATGTTATACAATGCTTGTCCGGAAAAACGACTCTTTAAAGACAACAAAAGTAATTTTGCCCTATCACCCAATCCCATATGCAAATAACATTCGGCAATCTTAAGTTGTATCTCGCCCGGGAATCCTTCCATGTTAGTCGCGGATGAAAATACTGCAAGAGCTTCGGCATAATTGCCCTGCGCCATCTCAATGTCACCCAACAACATGCAAGCAAATGATTGATTGTCACCGCAATGCATTCCGGCAGCAATCATTTCGCGAGCCGACACAAAGTCTTGGCTTTGTATGTATATCTTCGCCAGTTCGAAATACGCTATTGAACATTTTGAATCAATTTGTAAAGCTTTTTTAAAGGCAATCTTTGCATCTTCAATACGATTCTCTCCGCACTCCACCAAACCCAGCAAGACATGCCCCAATACGCTGCCGCTTATCTCTATTTCTCGAATTGCCTCGACTCTTCCTTTTTCAAAATCATTCAATTTAATATACGCTTTACCTATCTCATAATGGAGCTCCGGAGCATTGCCGTCTAATACAACTGCCTTTGTAAATGATGTGATTGCTTTTCTATATTCTGATTGTATTTCATAAATCTTCCCTAACAATATATGCGCATACACTATTTTATCATCGATAGCTATTGCTTCAATAAAGAAGTTTTTTGCATTTTCATAATCTTTTTTTAAGTAAAGTATTTTCCCAATTTCAAAAATACATGCCCCATGCTCCGGGGCTATCCCACGAAGTGTCATAAATATACGCAGAGCTTCTTCAGCATCTCCCGCCTGGAGCAACTTTTTTCCACTATCCATTAAAGCATCGATTTGACAATTACCCATTATTACAATTCCCTTGAGAAAACACATTCATAAAATTGGTGGCTAAAAATACTACAGCATTCACTGTGCAATCTGCTTAATGCAATCAAGTAACCGTGCGGGCTTATGCTGAAACTGTGTGAACTGAACAAAACCATGCGTCATTTTATTGCTTCTTTTCACAGAATTAAATTTAAGCACTCATTTTTCCTGTTCATGGAGTTAAATAATTGCAATTAAAAATCATTCAATAATTCAAAAGGGACTCGGTTGTATTGTGGCACCAATAAACATATTTTACTGATATCCCCAGAGAGCAAAAGTGTTCTGTAGCGAAGCATTTTGGCACCGTTCCAGATCTCCCCAAAACCACTTTCCAAAAGGTTCCCGACAACAATGCCACAATCACAATGCGCCATTACACTAATAGCGCCATTATATCTAATGCTTGCATTTCTCCACGGTGCAAAACACATATTGATCTGAGGATCAACGGGATCTTGGGGATGCGTTTGAGGACCCATTCCTTCAGGCAAACCTATTGGAATCTCTTGATTATCAAAAGCCCGGCTGAAGATAAATGCACGTGTGATATTGGTATAAAATGATATTTCAATGCCATGACACAGCAATTTTGCTTCTTCAAGCATGTCAATAATATTTTGACGGACATCGTAATCACAGGAAAGCAAATCTTCCGGATCATCAAACCGAAAACACTGTATATGCACAAATCGTATCCCTATAAACCCATGAGAGAGTGCGAATTGAACAAAGTCAGGAATCTGTTGATAATTGGATTTCATAATAACAACAACCATCTTGAGCCCATATGTCTTGTCCATGCGTTTTTTCATTTGATTAATCAAGTTGATTGAACTGAGCAAATTCTCAAATCGGGCACCACGGCGAATATACTCATATATTTCCTTTGTTGCCCCATCAATTGAAATTTCAAGAATTATGTTGTTTTCTATTAATATTTGTGCCATATGCTCATCAATCAACAAACCATTGGATGTTATGCTTTGTTTTATTCCGTATTTCGCCGCCGTAACCATGAGCTCCTCAAATCCGTCATATAAAAATACTTCTCCGCCTAACCAAGTCACTTCACTCAAAAAGGGAAATATTGAAAGTATTTCTTTCTTCATATGCGGAGATATTTCCTCAACAATATTCTTATCCTGGCCACACATGCGACATCTCAAATTGCACCTGGTAGTAATATGCACTAAAAGCGCAACTGGGAATGATGTTATTTCTGATCGCCCCTCCGCTATATTCGTTTCACAAAGGATTTGATTATTTATAGCATCTGAAAATTTTCCCTTGCATTGATTAATCAGTTTAATCATTACAAGAGCAACCTTATGGCTCCCCACATCATTGCAATATCGCGCGAAACGAAGCACAAGCTGAACATTAGCTGCAATGCGCAATGGGTCAAGAATAAGCAAATCAATACAACTCCGATTAAGAAAATCCTTAGCCATCATATGGTCAAAAGCGGCAGACAACTGCCGTAAAGTATACAATACACCATTTGACTCAGCATCTTGAGACACAGCATAAACTATATCTTGCTGAAATTGGCCTTGCAAATATAATACATTTGCAATTTCTTGCTGTATCTCGCCGCTCTCGAGCTTAACTTTCTCAGATTTGCTCCTCATTAATAATATATTGCCCATTTCCGCCTGTATATGAACGCTCGCCGGGTCTATCTTTTCTGCCGCACGCAATGCCTGTAATGCATCCCCATAGTCGTCCCGTTTCGCATAAATCTTGCCTAATAGTATGTGCGCATGGACAAGCCCTTTCTCAGCAACTATGGCCTTGTTTAAACACTCTTCCGCTTCTCCATATTCTTTCCGCATGTAATGTATTTTCCCTATTTCGAAAAGACATTCCCCGTTATCAGGAAAACGCTTATACAATGACTTGAAAATACACAGAGCCCCTTCTGCATCACCTGCCTGCAGAAGCGTCTTGCCTTTTTCAATCATCATTTCTGTCGACATATCGTTCATAATCGTAGGTGGCTAACCAAAATTGTATACATTACTGTCAAACTGCAACTTTACACCATCGAGCACATAGGTACTCATATTTTTTATTATACAATATTTCGCTAAAAGGAGGGGAGCGAAAAAACAAAAGAGAATAATATGAAAGGATGTATAGGGCAATGTGCTGCTTCATGGATATCTATAGAACTTGACATGATCGTTCGCAACAGCAATGGTGTGCTCAGCTTGAAATTTTACCAGTAAAGTGATATGTGTCAAGGGATGTTACGCTGGAAGCAATGACTGGAGGAAGGGCGAAAAATGAAAGCTGAAAGATAGCTTAACTTATGCTAAATTCTTCCTATGAAATATATTTCTAAAATTCAAAGAAACTACCGACGCTTGCTCGGAGGTCGTCGTAGCCGTCTTTCATGGTTATACATTGCGCGCCACCCATCAGACCCATGCGTGCGGTAAGCCAGTGACGATGGCGGAGATCGAACGAATCAACATTATTTCTCACCTCTTGTGATGGGAAAACCGTAGTTGCGGTATAGCCGGTAATGCCGTGTGATATCGTCAGATATGTCCACTGTTTTCCTTCGGCGCCAACCGCTGCCGAGAGCTGATGCGAATAGGTAACCACGCTGCCCGGTTCGCTTTTATTTTGAAATATCCGGTACCCGCACAACCAGCCGGCGCCATAATATGTGCCGGCAGCCGACAGCAAGAGGTCCTCGTACGGGATGTGGTAGGTTATATAACTTACACCGAGTGTCGCAACAATATTTTTGACATGACCCAACTTTACATTGAAATCCGTATCGAGACGGAGTTTTGGCAAATAATCAACGACTGTTCCTGCTGAAATAGACGAATAAGTATACACCCGTGGAGACCAGTCCCGGTAGCCGCCAATCCCCCCCTGTACCCCATCGCCTTCCTGACGCCTAAACATCCCCAGCTCGGCAAACCACACAAAGCCCGGCTTATTAAAAGTAAAAAGATCGATGACCACATCTTTCCGGCTGCCGTAAAGAGAATCGGGCGACAGCTGTTCATATGAAACCGTCTCCTCAAGCCGGTGAGTCCGGGTAATGAGTCCCTGCACCGCTGTCGGCGCGGTGATCGTTAGCCCGGGTTGATTAACCGGAACCTGGACACCGTAAACCTGCGACGCATGCAGAAGAATAAGACAGAACATCACTGCCAAGCCGCTGCTCCCGCCCGCCTGAAACATCACGCGCACTTTGTTCATGATCGCCCCTCAATGAGATTGAGTGTAGCAGTTGTAGCCGTTGTCGATATAAAAGTAAGATAGTAATACTCTTCGTCTTCATGAATACTGCCGGCACCGGAAGGCGGCCGCATGAAGCGGGAACGCGGAATGGCAAGCGTCATATCGAAGATTCCCTCGGGATTTGAAACGATTGCAGTCATCCCCCCAGGGACGCGCGTAAAGAGGGAGGATGTCCGAATGAAGCGTTGCAAAAATGCCGCAAAATAACTCATGGAGCGAACCCGCACTGACCCTTCGCTTTGACGCCGTTCGGCGTAATCAAGGAATTCCTTCAATGCACGGGGATAATCGTACATGTCGTAGGGATGGGAATAGAACAGGCGCACCGTACGATGATCGACGATGTAATCGACAATCCCGCGCAGCCATGCCGCAACTTCGGGTTCTGGTACACCCGTCACCTTCATTTCATGCAGAGAAGCTTCTTTGCCAAACGGCAGAATGGGAAAAGCAATGACGCTGGTGGACACCATAACGCCATTGATAAAAGTCCGATTCGGGGAGGACCCGCAGTCCCCGGTATAGTAATATGAGCCCATGCCCAAGCGCTCCAACACCCTGGTCAGGATTGGCTGGGGATGCACTCCCCGCGGCGCTGAATACTCATCAATCTTGGTGCCGGTTATGTGCGACAGCGTCTCGTTATTCTTATTGACGTATTGCGTAATCTCCTGTTCACTCAAGGTGTTTGACGATAATTGCTCGGCAAACCAGTTGTGAGCCCATCCGCCGTGGGAACCAATGACGCCGTACGGGCGTAGCATACGGATAAACGGCGCACCTTTGCCGCCCGCATCGAAACCTAACCCGTCACCGGGCGCATCTCTAAAATCACCGGCGGTGATATGCAGGGAGTAATCCATTCCCTGACGGAGATATTTCCGGTCTATCATTGCCGGAATACTCTTCCAATCGATGCTCGAATCAATGTGCCAGTTAATGACTAGTCCGCCTTGCCCTCCCGGCGCGTTCAGCATGTGAAGAATTCCTACCGTGCGCAACAGAAAAGAACGCAGGATAACCCGCAACGGCAAATCGTCAGAAAACCCTTTAAGAACCCCCAGCGAGAGATTGACATACATCACCGAACCTTTCCCTATGGACCGCTGTACCAAGCCGGGAAAGCGTGTGTTGCCTATTTCCGCGTAAGCGTACACATCCCGGTCTTCCAAACGCGGATCAGCAAGGGTGCGCGCCATAGGATATGTCAGCGAACCGTAGGCGTAGCCGCTCAATAAAACCCCCTGAGACGCTTTGCCGGGCGGGATTTCAAAAGCCCGGGCACTCGCACTGTCTTTGAATTTGAAATAACCGTCACCGTAGGATTTCTCCCGCAATGCCTGATACTGAAGATAGTTGACTTGCACGAGATCGGCGAAGAGTGGCTTCTTGAGAAAATGACCGCGCTGGTCGCGGATACCGGGATCAAAGACCACGAGGGCACGACCACCGGCACGGATGTATGCTTCAATCCAAAACGCCATATCAGAGGGCAACTTCTGGGAAATCGCATCAGGAAGGATGATCGCCGGCGTCATTTCAACGGCAGCGGCGGGATGGAATCCAAGTAGCCAGGGGGCATCCACCAGACGATAGGGAATGCCCTCTTCGCGCAGCACACTCTCATACGCCGAGCGCACATTGCGTTCTCCTTGCGTGGGACAGTCCCCGCACACAACGAATACCGAGTAATCTTTCGTCAGGCGGTCTGACCGCCAGAGGATTAATCCACCGTACACACCCAGCGCAATGATAAAAAAGGTGATGATTATCTTTTGCTTGTTCATGGAATAACTTCCCCATCTCTCTCAGAAAACGCCGTGCCGTATATAATCACTCCCCCCGAAAGAAAAAGCTTATCTTTTCCGATTACTGAACGCACGGAACCGGGTTCGCCGACAATGGTGCCCGACCCAAGAAGGATTTGATGCTGCGAAAAGATATCCCCCCCTATTCGGCAGTCCTGCGCAGTCAGCACACCGGATTCGGCAAATATGCTTCCTTCAACAACGGCTCCTGCCTCCAACCCAACCGTTCCGCTCGCAGTAATGCTGCCTCGTACGCGGCTGCCGGCACCGACGACAATATTGGTCTTTGCAATGATGTCTTTCTCTACGGTCACCCCCGGAGGCAACGAAAAACCATCGCGGTTGATGTACCAGGCATGTGAACGGATATCACCGCCGGGTACAATGGCCGGCCGTTCAGAATGAGACGGAGCGATCTGTATGGGCGCTCCTGACAGGGATTTGAAAAGGCATCCTTGCCCCAACAAAAGAGTTTTTCCGCTCACTACCTGCACACCCAGAATGCACTCATCCCCCGCGGTAATATCACCATCGGCTCCCGCCCATCGAGAGAGAGAAGCCCGCCGCCCCAGGGTAAGCGATCCTCTCACCGATATAGCGCGCAGCAAGGTGTCGTGACCCAACTGAGCGGACCCGGCTACGATCAATTCTTTTTCAAAAACTATGCCAACTCCTGTTTCAATATCGCCGTTAACATACACGATAGTTTCAAATGTCCGCGGATCCATTACGCGCCGGGCACCACTAACCTCTATCTTTTCCGTTTTTGAGAGCATCACCACCCGCACATCAGATATCGTCACATCGCCGATTACAGGGCACAGCTTTTCCAGAAAAGCGCGCTCGAAATACCGAAACTCCTTGGTATACTCCATATCAACGGTTTGCGCCTGTATATCCCGGGGATGGAGTAATTCCCGGATGGCCGCGTAAAATGGCAGTACTATCATGGCTGCCATGACCAGTACCAGTAACCAAAACAGCTCAGGAACGGTGAAAATATATTGCATAAACTGCAAGAATTTCTCATGGAAGGGCAGCATCTGAGAAGGTTCTCCATCAGCGGCTATAACACGGGGAACAATAATCGCGAGAAACAGCAGAAATCCTGCTCCAGCCGTTATGATTTTCGGAAGCGTTCTGTTTTTTGCCATAGACCCGTCCTTCCAAATAGTATATCGATAATTGCGTCAAATGAGCCGTGCGCCGTGTAGAGCATGTTGAAAAGAAAATTAAACAGTACAAATGGCAGCAAACGAATGCGATCGGTAAATCCATCCAGAAACGATGCCGTCCCCACCTGATAGAACGGTGCGAAATTCCCAAATATATTAAACATTGCGACCGCTAAAAAAATAAACATGCTGTCCAAAAGGCGAACCTGGTCAAGAAAAAAGAGTGTTACCGCGTCAGCGATGCCTACCATGAGCAACAACGGCACCAAATAAATAAACAACAACAGAACACCGTCGAATTTAGTCACAGGGGATAAGTACGCTGAGCGCAGCATCGCGCCCATATAGCGAAACATGACCTGACAATGCCCCCGTGCCCAGCGGCGGATCTGCCGGCCCCGGACATCCCAATCCTCCGGCACTTCTTCATAACACTCTATTCGGTTATTATAAAGCACCTGCCACCCGTTTATCAGCAGCCGGAATGTGAGCTCTGTATCCTCAGTCAAACTGTCCGGACTAAATCCTCCCAGTTCCCGCACTATATCTTTGCGGAATCCGCCAACCGTCCCGCCGAACTGAGGTATCAAGTGCATGTTCTGACGCGCCTGCTGATCAACCTGGTACCCGGCGGAACGTTCAAGCGCGAGCAGTTTCGTTAAGAGATTCGTCTGTGCGTTCTCAGGGATGACTCTGCCCATCACCGCACCGACAACCGGATTCTTAAAACACACCGCGAGCGAACGCACAATGCCCTGCGGTGGAAGATAATCCGCGTCGAACAAAATGATGATATCCCCCCGCGCCCGAATCAGCGCCTCGTTGAGTGCCGCCGATTTTCCCCGTCGGCCGGAAGACCGGTGCAGCGGACGAATGTACGGAAACTTTGCCGCATACTGGTCAAGTATCGCCACCGTCCCATCCGTCGAATGATCATTGATCGGAATAACTTCAAATAAAGATTGAGGATAATCAATGACCGACAGAAGATCCAAAATATTCCGGGCGACTTTCTCCTCGTTGTGCATGGGTACCATCACGGTCACCGAGGGAAGATCGGAATCCATTATATCAGGATAATGTGTGTATTGAATACCTGAAAGCCGGTTCATACTGAATATAAGATGACGCAGGATATAGATGAGTATCACAACGATGAGGAAAACCATGTACGCTCTGAGAAGAATCAGGAGCATTGCCATATATCTGAATCCTTCCGGTAGCGTTTGGAAACGATGCTCATATAGATCGAATAAATACCCACAATATAGATAGTATCCAACGGAGGATCAAAAGCAATGAACATCGGCGCCATATATACATAACTGTAGTGGCCGATGATATATAAAAAAATAACATATCTGGCCAATCCGAATATAAGCGAATATAATAGCGCCAGGGCGATTATCCCCATGCGCTCCGCCAGCGAGGATGGCAGCATCAGCAGCGACATGGACAGGATCAGCGGGATAGTACACCATATCCCCAGCTCCGTCTTGATATACAAATCGGAGAACCCCTCAATATTGTAGGGAAACCGTTCGGGAGTAAATAGAAAGAACAACGAGGATATCAGCGTGATGAGAAGAACAAAAGAAACATACACCGAAACTGATCGGGCGATACCGCGCATACTCATCAAGACTACAACGCCGATAATGGACACCAACGAGAGTCCAACGCAGTACAACGGAGTGGGGTATGATCCCATCAGCACGATGAGCGACAAATTACCGAACAGAGGATAAGGCGTATTAACAACCCCCACACTGTTACCAAATGATAGGCGTAAAAAATGCTGAGCAGCCGCATTAAAAAAATACAGGATGGTCGGTGTAAGAAAAATGATGAGCGCGACAAAGGGGAGTGACATTGCAAAAAAATCGAACAACTGACGAGAACGGATCCGTTCGCTCAGTTTTCTGTACGCACGATGACAATACATAATATCTTTGGCAATGGTCATAGTGAGCAAAAACTCCATGTTTTCTGAAGTGATGAATAGCCAAATAGATTATACCATTTATAAACAAAAGTGATGCCAATTTTGCGCACAAATCATCTCCCCTGTAGCCGTCGAATCAGTATCCGAGCATAAGAAAGGAGAAAAAAGAAAAAACAGGATTTCTTGGTAATTTTATCAATATAATCGGCGAGAAGAAGAGCAAAAGATGCACTTCAGAATATTTCCGTCTTATTGCGGGGAAACAATACCACCCAATGCTATATACTGCGAAAAATATACTACCGCATTGCCTGTACGATCCGCTGGGTGTGCTGCAAATATGCGGCGCGGTTTTTTTCTGAAGTTGAGGGGACTGAACCAAACCATGCGTGGTTTTTTACTTTCATCTTACAGAACTTGAAAATACCGCCGTCACTTGTTTTGCTCATGGCGCTTAACACGCGGGTTATACGGTAATATAAGGAAGGGGCCCCGGTTGTTGAGAACAGATAAGCTTCCTTGCCCGCAAGCTTAAACGACGGCATATCCTTAAAGTCATAGGAATACGCGAAACCAAGAGTCAATACGCGGTCAAAATACCCTTTCAGCAGCGCCGGGATACCTGTCCACCAGACGGGATAAATGACAATGACTCTCTCAGCCCAGAGTAAATGGCTTTGTTCCACAGCTATATCGTCAGCAACGCGCTTGTTTTGCAGGTCGATGAAATCCGCCGGCTGCTTCACCGGGCTAAATCCGATACCATAGAGATCGCGCACCACAATCTCCTGCCCCTTGGCTTTTAGCTGCATCATCACCGTCTCAAGAATTGCGTGATTAAAACTTTTGGGATTCGGATGACAGTAAATAATGAGATTTCTCACGATTTTTCTCCTCAACGAGCATTCGTTTACCTTGAAATACTATACATCCGTCATGATTGTTTTTTTGATTATACAAATATTATTTCTCGACTGCAACATACAATTATCCTTATATTATTGTTGTTGTGCGGATTGGCTTTGGTTAGAGTTTCTATAATTGACCGGAAGGAATTATGCCGCCGACAGAAACAATGCGATGTTTTCCTGCAAAGCGCTGTCTATGGACTTAACCACAGTTGACTGTATGGCCGCCGGGGACAGAGCGGCTGCAAGCTGTTGGATGTTCAAATCTTCGTTACCGCCCCAGATCTTGGCGTTGGTTTCGGCGCATACAACAACATGTACCTGTCTCGCTCCGCCTGCCATCAGGCGCTGCACTGCGTCTTGAACCGTTACCGTATCGCGGCCGGGCAGATTGCGCGCATCCACCGAGATTATCTGCCCGGTGAGAGTCCCTATCATCGATTCATCTTGAGAAATTGACCAAATCACCGTCATGTTCAATGGCGCCAACGCTGCGGCAACACGTGCATGATCTGTCCACCGTGAACTATCAAGAGCAACCCTTACCGCAGTCCTGGCCGAGATACCTGCATCCAATTGAACGCCCGCACAAAATCTTCTCAAAGAATCTGCGTCACCGTCTCCAATCACGCGAGCATCGATAATCAAACCCCTAAATATCCCGCTCCACCAGTTGATGTCTTCAAAATACTCCTTTTCTTTTTCGAGTGTAAATTTCTCACTGACCGGCACATAAGGGATATTGAGCCACAACGCCCGGTCTCCGGAAGCTGCTGCAACACGAGCTTGCTGAGCGATAGTCATTTCAATAAATCTTGAGAATGCCGGCCCGATTTTTTCGCCGGGAAAGATGGTCTCCAGTTCAGCCAACCTGCGTTTGACCCGGCGGTTAAATACGATATCTTCATTTTCATAGAGTTTGATCAAGCGCTTGCGCGGCCCGGACATGCTCTGGTACAGCTCGCGGGCAAGGCGGAGCTCGTCAATACGCAGACGTTCAATTGTTTCTCTGCTAAACGATCCATTCTCGCGTACAGCAAGCTGGCGCAGCCGGGAAAACTGTTCCCTGAACACGACAGCCGTCCCGTCAATATTGGCATCTCGACACGCACTTTCCCAATCAATATACACCGGATCAATCAACGACGGCGACTCGCCCGGAAGCTGCCAAGGAAGCGTCCCGCGAACCGAGAGCGACAGGCGGACCGGCGATTCATCAGTGCTCTTGACGAGATCTCCCATGGAACCCACGCGGCCATTGCCCAAAGCGCTGATATCGGTCTCGACAACACAGGTGGCATCTTCCTTCCCTGTTTCTTCACGCCGCGCTGTCCTCGTGTGCTGTAGTGATGGAGATAATTGCGCGATCTCAGCAGCAAGAGCATCAAAGTAAACTTTTAGCAAATCCCAGCGCGAACTTTTTTCCGGCAGGATGTTAAGTAATTGAAATTCTAATGCGAACACATCGTCGGCAGCCACTTTAATCCAGTACATCTTTCCTTGTTCTTCTAAAAAGACAGGCTTAAAACTACCCAGCCCCATTGCGGCTATGCCGTTATTATAAGAGGGGTCAAGAATGCAGCCGTTGAGTTCTTTAACAAGGATGCGCCCAGCATTATCTAAAATTAGTTGATCCCGTAGGGGATGATTCAGAAGCGCCACAATCCGCTTGCGGTCAGGAGCGAATTCATGATCAGCCAGTGGCTGATAATGTGAAATCTCAAGGTACATCACCGGTACGCGGACGGGGTTTGTTGTGCCCACTACTACCTGTTCACCAAACACTTTGACCATCAGCGGCACCGGCTTTCCACCATCAGGATCAGGCACAGGAATTTCGACTGTACCTACCCAGACAAGGTTCTTTTTCCCCTCTGGCCGGTCGGACAGTTTTTGCAACAACAGTGTCTGCTGCCCCAGTCGAGCGCGTTCAAATATCGCTTCTTTTACAACACTGCTTAACGAACCGTTAGCACTACGCACAGACCATGCCCCACTCAACGCAGGATGCTTTTCACCAATGTAACTGCGGTCTTTGCGGGCAAAACGGACCAGACGCAGCGCAAGAGCGCCGGCATGGAGAAAACTCTTTACATATTTGTACCCTTCTGAAAATAAAATAGCTGTATTATTGGCGTCAACACCCTCAGCATGACGCTTGGCTATTGCAAGCATAATTTTGCCACTCTGCTCCGGATCGGTTATCTCAACCGCGTTCACCCCTGTCACCAGTACCGCGGCATCATCCTGTCCTTGAGCCATACGGTCACCGAGATACAGTATTTCGCTGGGCGCTGCCGCAAACAGATCGGCAGCTAAACTAATCGCATATGACTTGTCGAACGGTGCACAATAGATTAAATTATCGCAATTCTGAAAATAGGCACGATTTTCTTGAAGAACGCGGTCCTGTTGATCTTTTGACATCGAACTCCACGGTGAATTCGGATGGGATGGATCAAAATTAAAAATATACGCGATGCCTTCTGCAGCAAGGGCCTCATTGAGACGCGCATAATATGCGGGAATCAGCGGAGAAAGTTCCTTGTGAACATACATGCGAATCTTGCCGGGCTCGAACTCAAGCCGAAGAGGATCGTGAAGTATACCCGTTTTTTCACTGCTCATCGCGGTAGAAAGAACTGTGTAATCAAAAGGATAATCTGACGGAGATCCTTGATGAAACTCTTCCCCGCCAATGCCGGAAGCGCGCCACTGTTCCTGTTCTGCGATGACCTCTGCCCAAACAGTCCGGGCAATTTTTTTTACTTGTGTTTTCATAGCACCGTTAAAATCATCTTTATCCAGAACATATGAATGGTTTTCATTGCCTTTTTGTGTTCCAATGCTGTAACTCCACCGCTGAGCGCCGTTTGAACAAAATGCATGCAACAAGGGACAGAGCTTGATCCGTATATCAGCTATCATAGTACGCAATAAGGGGTCTTTTATATTGTATATGGAAAAATCTTCATTCATCACTATTGCCTTAAGGCGCGCCACTGCATCATTGGTTGATTCAGCAGGAACGGAAAGATCTCTGATGGAGCTTCTTTTCAATTTTGCCATATCTGCTTTAGTCAGAGCTCTGACGCGCTGGCGCATCTCATACAACATAAGCGGATCAATAACATTCTTTCGGGCATTGTCAAATATATTCGCGCTCACCAGAACAACGGGTATATCTGCGCGCAAAACAAGAGCAAGCGCTGCAAGATTTTTTTGACTCATCCGTCCATTTTTAATCAATAAGGTCCCATCAATATCAGTTGCCACCAGTTTCGGCGTCAACTCTCCTCGTTCAATAAATGCCAGCGCCTCCTGCACGGTTAATGGACGGTCGCGAGGCAGAATGCGGGGGTCTTTGACAATCTTTGCGAGTTGCAGAATAGTGAGCGGATCGGGCTGACGACGGCGCAAAGCGGCGTAACGGTGCGAGGACAAGAACAGGGAAATTTTCATCGCTCCATCCGAGGTGGTTGGATTATTTATCATGAACGCAGCTGCAGTTTTATCGAGTGAATCAACGACAGAAATATCAGCATTATTCAACAGTTCTTCCAAATATTTTACCTTGTCTACGCCAAGAGCAGGGTCGCTACGCACGATGGTTAAGAGCATACTGCGCGTGGTATTATTTATATCGCCGGTGTATGAATGTGCACTGTGATTGCGATACACGCGTTGCAAATAATCATAGCCAGGAATGTGTATGGCAACACGATACCATTGCAGGAGGGGGGTTCAACTGACAATGTGAGAATACCCCCCATCAATCGTATACGCTGGAAACGAGAATGCTGTCCATCTGTATCTTGATCGTTAACAACGGTTGCCCCATAATTGACACCCTGTATCTCAAGTTTTTCTATCAGACCTTTGCAATGATTGCAGGGAGCCATAGTAACATAGAGCTGAGACCTTCGTAACGGATAGCCCAGTTTTCGCGAAACCTTGAGCAATAGCGTATCAGCTGTACCAAACACATCTATGCTATTCTCAGCATTATTGAACTCTCGTGAGATTCGCTCAACCCGGTTAAGAGTGCGGTGCATATCCAGCATCATCGCCTGACCGATAGCGCCGCTTGCAAGACGATAATCAATAATCTTGCGCAGAAGGTCAATAACCGCAAAATACTCGCCATGCAATCTATTGCCGGCTAGATTATAGCCGTACCCTTCAAGACCTTCACAAACAAGTACGGCACCGACATGTGGCGTCAATATGCCCCGATGTTCATCCTGTCCGCGTAAACCTTCTTCGATTGCCTGCCTCATATGCCCTTGCTTTACTACAAGTATTTCAGCGACACGATTGACAAAGATTGACGACCCCTCTGATATAAACTCACTCAGATTCTGCGGCGATACGGCAACAGTAATTTTTTCGCGCATTATCCCGGTCAACACAAGAGTAGCCCTGCGGAGCAATTGGAACAGACCCAATAACAAACGATACATCCACGCATTAGTGCCTTCGGCAGTAGCGTAATCTATACGATAGGACATATCCTCAGAACGACGCGCGAACCACGCATTCATCCTATCGGACAAAACCCGTTCTGCAGTGAACTTCATTAGTTGATCATCACGCAAAAAATGCGACGATTGCCCTAAAAGAGAAAATTTCAGTTCGCTTACCACCATCCGCGCTTCATCAGTACTCAAAGCAGGTGACACTTTAGTAAGTTCGACAGCGACAGCGTCACGAAGGCGGTTCTCCCACATTGCAGCAGGAAGCGGATCTATTATTGCGGGGAGATGACTGCGATCCTGTGACCCTTTCTCCGTCTTAATGCCGAAAGTTTCATACTCTCGTTCAATGGTCTCCATAGTAACGGAGGGTTCTACGGCATCGAGCATCAATTTTCCAATATGTTCATGTAACTGTTCATCGGTCAAAAATCGTTTCCCCAAACGTGTAAAAGTTCCCGCTTCACGAACATCAAGCCCCATTGCTGCCAGCTCAAAAGGCATGCTGAAAGTGTATTTTGGCAATTCACCGCTGTTTGAATAAGCTACACCGCCATGAAAGTCCTGCCGGCGCGTGACCGGACCAACCCCGACATAGCCGATTATCGCAGCAAATATGCTTCTGCTGCCAAACACATTCTCCTTAAGAACCCTTTCCAGCGCCCTCCCTGCCCAAGGATTCCTGTCAAGGAATGCACCGAATCTATAGAGCGTGTTCATCCATGTTTTCGCAGACAACTGACCCAAACCTCGCTTATTGGCATACGATTCAACTTGAGCTGCTATTGCCAAAGCGATGGTGGCCCCCGCTATGGTGCCCTCAGCCCACGGCGGTAGAATGTCCTTGATAATGCCATTGTTAAGCAAAAATTTGAATATTTCGTTCATCCACAGAGGATGCGATTCAAAATCATTGCCCAAACCGGATAAAGTAAAGAATGTTTGAAACCGTGACGGATCGGATTCCTGCACTATCCGGCGGGCGACCATCATGCAGAATTTCTCATTCGCCGGTGAAACAATCTGCTTTCGATTGCGGGCATGCATACCGGCAACAGCGTCACCGCCGTGCTCATACAATTCGAAAAGCACAAACTGTTCACGACCGCCGGTTCGTTCTTTGCGTTGAACGCCTGCAGCGGCAATATGCGCAGTCAAAGCTTGTGCCGTTTCTTCGACAGTCCCGTCAATGGTTACCATAGAATACGGAATGACTCCCGCGGAAACCATGGTAGAAAAGTTATCGAGAATATCTTGGCGATTAACAGCATTCTGCGTACGCGCACGTGCTGCTTCCTCGTCGATCATTGTATCCAGACTCTGCAGAAGATTAAGAGAGCCCCGTTGCGCTATGCGATAGCGCTCCTGCAGCTCCCCGAGCGTCGTCGGCGACACAGCATGCATATGTTTTACTGCTACTCGTTCCAGCGCAATGTTTTTTTCAAGCATCGTCATTTCCGTTGACAGCGTTTTCAGATTACTGATTTGTTGTGTCAGGGATTCAAGATGAGCGGAATCGCCACCCGCACGGGCATAATCTTTAAGAAATTTATTCCCGCTTGCGGCAACAGCAAGACGGGCTTGGCGTTGTATCCCTTCAACTACAAAACCTTCGTCAAGGCGTTTTGGCGCGCCCGTAAGCTGCATGGTAGGTGTTGCGGGATGTATCGGACCTACAATAGCATCACCGATGTCTTCCCGCTGGATTACACCCGGAACTATTTTCTCGTAACGGCCATTTTTCTTTACATACAATGGGCGCTGTTCGTTCACATATTTTTCCGGATTGAGCACCGGATCGGCAGTACCAATACGCTTTTCCCCACTGCTGAGTATCTCCACATGTATCTTACCGCAACTACCGTTCAAGGCACGCTGTTCACGACGAACTTTGCTTTCCAAACTCTTAAGCTCCTGCCAGCGGCGATAACCAGATGCAACATCCGCCCCACCCCCCATAGCCCATACCACAATCAGAACATCATTGCCTTTTTGCAACTGTTCACGAATGGTCTGGTATTCACCCGGGAATTGTTCGACAAATTTATCTGCAGCCGCATTATCGATTGACTCTTGATGCAGTTTCTGGGCTATGGCAGCGCGAAAATCTCCGGAGAACTTTCCCGCTTTGTTTATTATCAATCCTATATCATGTAATTCCTGATGTGATTGGTCAAAACTTTCAATCAAGGTCTCGTCAACGACTGTCAACGCTTTCACGGATTCATTGACACGGATACGCAATTCTTCTATATCGTGCACAGAATAAGTGCCATCCAGTATATCTTCTATGTTTGTTATAAGTTTTGAGAGGCTTACAATATCAATCGTGCCCATATCTTCGATGTCGGAGGTGTCTTCCATAATGATCTGCCGCGCGGTTCCCGAGTGTCCTAGGGGGTTTTTCCCGGCTATAGTGCGCAAGTACAAACAGTCCTTCATTGCCTCCGCAACAGCAAGTAATTGCATATGTGTTTTTTCGAGATCAGTCATCAGAGGAGCAGTAAGATGCGGGGCAGTGCCGTTGTTAAGATTGCCTGCAATAGCGCTCAATCGCAAGCACAATTCGTGAATCGGCAATCTATCGAACGCTCGCCGATTATATGCATCTAATATTGAGGTCAGCAGATTTTGCGTCGCCATGATGCGGCGCCACCCAGGGTATTGAAACAAACCGTATATAAATCGCTTAATGGGTGGCGCGCGGGTGCGAATAGCGTTGACGAACCATAATCCTTCTTGCCTCAAATTCATGTTTTCCAAATAGGACGAAACTGCGGCGTCAAGCGCCATGCCGTTCCATGTCATCACTGAAGCATCTACCTGCCTGCGGATAGCGCTTTCTTCTGTTCGACTCAACGGTTGTTCGCTTAACGAAGGACGCCGCAGAGCGCTATTATTCTCCAAGGATTCCACCGCCCGCAGAGTTTGCTCGGCATAACAGAGCAAAGCCATGACATTGAGCGCCATCGTATAACTACTCGGCTGATTTTTGACCAGATTCGTTACCGAGCTTTCCCAGAATCCGGCATCGATATATATGGTCTTAGAATACGGATCGACAATGACGACATCACGCACATGATACCGATTCGTAAGTTCTTTTTTAAACGCGCTATCAGGATCGAACAGCACCAGATGCGCCTGGCGTGCAGGATCGTCAGAGCGCAATCGAGCAAGGAATGCGTTCATGTCCGCCAGTGGAGCGGCATAGCGTTGGCTGTCTTGGATTAGTTTATTCGCCAGCATGATCTTGCCTGTTTCTGTCTTTATCAGTGCTTGAATAACGTTATCAGAAGGTTGATGAGCAGCAGCATATTTTTTTTCTTGCACAGAAAAATTGACCGGCTGAGGAAAAGCATTCTGTTCCATCATGTCCCCCTGCCACGTATCCCACGATGATAACCGCGACGATTGATCATCCGGCGGCGCATTCGCAATGGCGGGGTTTATGCCGAAATTAGCCCGGATGAATCCTCCTATCACCAAGGGCACATCAAACACCATATGCGCAACCGTCGCCCCAATCTGCGCGGCAGCTGCGGGATTTCCAAAACTCAAAGGGATCCGCATCGGGAACACAAAACAGCTCCATGAAACCAGTGAAAAAACAACGGATAATGCGAAGGAGGGTACAGCGGCAGAGAGGAATGATTTCTTGTGTTGCCAGACATACACCAAAATCTCAGAAATACTTTTTTCGCGAAATTTATTCTCGGCTATCCACTGCACGATGACATGAGACGCGGAAAATACTATAGCCCTGACGAGCATCGCCGCAAGTATAATCGGAACATTGCCTGTGACAAGAGCAAGCGTGTACGGCAGATTGAACGCCAGTTCTTCCCACACGGGGGCAGCTATGCCGGTATATACGGCATACCACCAGGGATGCGCGCCCAGAGCCCGCTTCATTATGGGGTCAGCGATTGAGGCGGGCCGAACATCACCGGACTTCCCCGTTGCCGCAGCCTTCTCTTGTCGAACCCGTACGCGTGTTTCAACACTTCCTCTGAATTTCGCAACGATATTCTCATTAGCATACGCCGCGGCATCCGGATTTTTCTTTTCATAAAGCGAAAGATCGTAAATGAACGGATCCCCCTTGTTGTCAATCATGACTTGAAGATCATCGATGACATATCCGCGCTTGCTTATTTCGACAACTGCCGATTCCAGCTTCTCCCAAAACTGCGCCGGAGGGATTGTCATAGCGCCATTGGCTACATCGGGGCCACTGACAAGCTCCATAAGAATACCGTAATCGCAGTCAACCGGATCAACCTGAATGATGCCACTGATGCCGGAGAGTTCCCGCATGATAGTGCGCTCTTTTGAAATGGCTTCTTTCTGCTTTGCCTTTGTTCGCAAAAGAATAGCACCAGCACCATTTATATTGCCCAGACCTTGCAGAACCTTTAACGCCTTTCGCACCCCTTTATCTTCGACCTCATAGACCAACCCATTTCCTCCAGCACCGATAATGCGGATATATTTAAGATCGGGTGCAACCTCTGAAACCGTAGGAAACAATGGCTTTTTCAGCATTGCAGAGAATAACTGCGCGATCTCATTGGGCGAATCAACTGCGTAATTCAGATACATAGGTTTAAGACTTGATTTATGCTCTTCGATATATGTGGAACAACAGGAACTCAACCCATTCTTAATGCCTATTCCATTGCGCCTGTTTACATCGGCTTGCTGTAACAATTCGATAACCAACCCCAGAGCAGCTTTCCTGCCTTTCTCGTCACTAGTAAACAAGTGATCAAATCCCCTGCGAAAAGAATACAAAAATCTGTCAGATTCCTCTTTGCTGGGGAAATAACGCCGTGCAAGGACATCAAGATAAACAGGATCGTGTTCTTGAGCAATTGCTTTGAGCAAATTTGCCTGTTCTTCAGGTGAAAGTTGTCCCCATTTGTTCAAAAGCTTTTCCTGTTTGAGCGGAACCAATACGGCTCGCGCCGAAAGCAATGCAAGTTCAAGATCAAAACGAGCGAGGAGTTGGTCTCGATCTTCTGCGGTCACATTCAAAACCGATGATTGGACTGCATAGCGGTTAAAAATCGAAAAACTATCGGCATGTCCATGACCGAAACCGGGGTCCGCAATGGCACCATCATCCGTACTAACTGATGGGAGAGCACGGGATTCAAAAGTGTTATCGTATGCAGTTACCTGCACTTCATCATCGATGTGTACAATAACCGGTGGCAGAAACGCCTTGCGGGCAATCAACCATCGATACAAAGCGGCACCCTTGGTCAGGCCGCTGCGCGGCGGCGCGCTGACGACCCCGTCAAACAGCTCACGGTGGAGAATATAAACAGGGTCTTTTTCTGTCAATGCGGCATTGCCGGTAGTATTTATAACGATTATTGCTCCGCTTTCCTTGAGTGACTTGAGGCGAGAAATGAACGCGGCATTTTTTTCCAGAAGATTGAAAGCTGTCATGTCGATTGATATTACATATGGCGATTTATATGCCGTATCCATTAAGCTTGAAAGATCGAATAGAGTGTACAACGGCAATGGTGGCACGGGTTCCGATTCATGCACTGCCGCGCCGGCATAGGTAACTTCAATACCGGTTCCGCCCTCTTGATTGCTCAGACGAATGCTTGTCACGCTGTCGTGCAGTTTTTCCTGCACAGCTGTGAGAAACTCCTTAATGGCGCGATCCCGTTCGGGACCGGACGGGCTTGTCTGTTCAATAGCAGCAATCTGCTCGCGGATTGTTGATTCAAAAAGAGTATAGTTCCCTGCCGATAGCGCATGTGAAAGAGCGATCACAAATGCGGACTGTCCTGATGCACCCGCAATCGTACCGGTGAGCATTTTATCGTAAACATCTTCGCTGTTGCCGCCTGTTGTCACTGCGGGAGTAATGATGAGCGTGGATATGTTTTTGTTTTGCAGCGATGCAGCGATTGAAGAATGGAAACCGCCGGTGACTACTATCGAAACGTCGGTAAAATCGGCGATGTGTCCAATCACCTCGACCGCCGGGCCAACGGCAACCGGGGACGCACTTGCCCGAGTAGGTGTAACGGCTTGCGCAATACTGTCAACAAATACGGCGTTGCGGTCAAGATTGACGCTGTAATAATCGTTTAACGTTTTCTCATTGAGCAATAGTGCCGCTTCCATTGCCACATTGTCACCGGCATATTTTGCAAGTAATACGCGATAACGATCTGCACCTGATTGAAACGATTCAAGTTCCTGCGGGGTTATCTTTAAATTGGCAAGGTCCCGCAGAGAAAGAGTCATTCGTTCAAGAAACACTATTTCGCGGTCGCGCGGGCTTTGCGCTATGCGATCAATCAATCGGTCTGTATACAACCGTGCTTCCTGATACAACTCTATAGGGTTAATTTCCTGGTTGAGACTGACGTACTGCAGGAGTGTCGCCAGATGCGGCCTGCGAAGCGCCAAAGCAGGCGTATAACGCCGGGCTGTTTCAGCAAGTTGCGCATAGAATACTTCGCCGCCCGAATTGCCGGCATTGAACCGTGAGTTATATTCTTCAAACGGAATGGTTTTTCTCAGTTCCTCAAGATATTGCTTCTGTTCAATCGCGGCACGGCGGTATGAAAGATGCTTTTTAAGTTGTGCTATCGTTATAGAACGATCAATGTTGGGATACCATCTGACATTTTCGTTCCATTTCTCGTCACGCTGGTTTATCATCCTGAACCAGCGCTTGCTTCCGGGCTCACCAAGGCGCCTTTCCAAACGCGCGACCTGTCGGGAAAGATATATTTTCTTCGCCGCGCTAACCGCCGCAGAGATGGCGTCAACCTGACGAAGATTATCCTCTTTATGCAGAGTAAGCGCTCGTGCCCGCTGGAAGTTCTGGCGATACAGATTCCAGTCCTCAAGACCGACTATTTTCTCTTCCCCGTTAAGCAACGCGTAATATTCCACTCCGGTCAGCACGCCCCGTTTCATCATGGTCGCGACAAAGGATTTCTTCGCTGCAGGATTGGGCATAATGCCTAATATACCCAAATCAAATTTCCCCGTAGGAGCGCCTTCAACCATGATCCGCTGCACACCGCACTGACGGTCTATAGCGCTGATAATATCACAGATGTTCTTCTGGACGGTGGGATTGCAGTGTAGGTCCTGAATACAAACAACCAAGGAACGACCGCCCGTATAGCTGCCGCCAGAGATTGTTCCCGCGTTAGCAGGAACGATTGAGAATGAAGCTTTCCGGACCACCGCGCGAATCTCTTGTGTTTCGTGTGCAAGATCAACAATAGCAAAGAGTGGCTGGAATAGAACGCCGGTATAAAGAAAAGCGATGGCTGTCGTAACAGCCGTCGCTTTATACCATGAAGAACCTCTTGCCGTTGATGACGCACTATTAGTCATAAATTTTTATTCCATAGCATAATACTGCTCTTATAGAATTATAAGTGGTAATACAGGTTTTTGTCAATTCTTATTTTATTTGCCTAATACCATCGTTTATCAAGGTCTGCCCTACCAGTAATATGATAGCAATACCGTGTGAATAATTTGAGGAATTCAAAGCAATATCCTGTGAAAAGCGATTGCGGGGGTCAAGGGGCTGTGAGCATGAATAATTGCTGCAGGGGAATTAGATTTTCAAAGGGTGTTTTTTAAGATATGTTTCCGTATAAGCGAGGATTTGGTCCATCAGTCGAACGGTCTCAACGGGGTGTTTGCCTACGGCGGTCTCACCGGACAACATCACCATGTCCGTTCCGTCAAAAACAGCGTTTGAAACATCCGTTACCTCAGCCCGGGTGGGCAGAAGATGTTCAGTCATGCTTTCAAGCATCTGCGTTGCTGTTATAACGACTTTTTTTCTTTTGTTGCACAAATGTATCAGTTGTTTTTGGACTATGGGAATTTGGTATATGGGTATAGAAACGCCCATATCCCCTCGGGCAATCATGATACCGTCAGCAACAGAGAGTATCCTATCAGCATTTTCAATACCCTGACGATTCTCTATTTTTGCGATTATTCTGCAGGGCGGACGGCTGGAGGCAACCAGCGTACGGATGGGGATGATGTCCGCCGGAGATCTGACAAAGGATTGGGCTATAAAATCAGCCCGAATATCAATGGCGAATGTGATGGCCGTGCGATCTTCACCTGAAAGCCCGTTGAATTTCAGATTCGCGCTGGGAATGTTGACCCCTTTGCGGGATTTGATGACGCCCGGGACGAGCACTTCCGTGACCAGATAATCCCGGAGGGACCTTTTCACGGACAAGGCAATAGTTCCATCGTCAATAAAGATGCGGTTACCGGGCTTAATATCACGCAGATTGCCCGCATAATCAAACAACACGCAGCCCGCTTTTTTTATCGAAGGATTGTTCGTCACATAGAGAGTTTTATTTTTTTTGACCGCACAATCGCCGTGAGGGAGCTCGCCGATACGCACACGGTTGCCTTCAAGATCTACCAATACTTTAATTTTGTGACTGCCGGATGCGTTAATTTTACGGATGAGACGCACGCGCCGGAGATGATCGGAAAGGGTGCCATGAGAAAAATTCAGCCGCGCGACATCCATGCCTGCACGCGCCATTGCCCGCAGAGTCTTTTCATCGCTGCATGCCGGACCGATTGTGCAAATAATCGCTGTTCTTACCATTGAAGATTCCTGAGGGACGGGAACTCCCCATGTGCTTAAACGAATTTCTGGAGAATTTTTTTTATGCTGTCAATCCGCGGCTGGGGAGTTTCGGGCGGCATCGGGAATGACCGTTCGAATGTTTCTCTGATTTGTTTGTAAAATATGCCGAGAGCTATTGGCGATTCGGTATCATAATTCCACTCGCGCGCTTTCACAACAGCGGCGTCACGGTTGCCGGCGTCGTGGTCCTTTAGTTCATAGACCTGTTTATTATAAACATCGTAGCGGTTAAAGAAGGTTGCGCACACCTGTAAAACATCCACCAAAGCAAACCCCGGATGATTGACCGCATCAGTGATTATTTTCTTGAGTTCATCCATGCTGTTGGAATATCCACGGGCGACAAACGACGCACCGGCTGCCAAAGCGAGTTCCAAGGGATTAAAGGGCTGTTCATGCTGTCCGAAGGGAGTCGATCTTCCTTTATGTCCCTGCGGCGATGTGGGCGAGGACTGCCCCGTCGTCAATCCATACACGCGGTTATTATGAACAATCATGGTAATGTCACAGTTGCGTTTAGCGGCGAACAACAAATGCTCCAGTCCCTCTCCATAGGCGTCGCCGTCACCGGCAAATACAAGAACTTTGCAATCCGGCTTGGCAATCTTGATCGCAGTCGCAACAGGCACTGACCTGCCGTGCAGGCCGTAAAAACTGTTTATGTTGATATAATCGGCGATCTTGCCGTGACAACCGATTCCATCTACCATTATAATCTTTTCTAGCGGAACTCCACCGTCGACAATCGAACCAATCACCGTTTTGACGGTATTGAGTATGGAAAAGTTACCGCATCCGGGACACCAGGTGTTTTTCGCGGAGGCGGATATTCGTTTTAAGTCCATATTATTTCCCCTCCCGGCTTAGCATTGCAATTTTTTCCGTTAATTCATCGACAGTAAACGGCCTGCCGTCATATTTCAGAATTTTCTTATCAACCTTAAACCCATAGTGACCGATAAGGTTTGCCAGCTGACCGGTGGCGTTATGTTCAACATCAATGAGCGTGTCGACGCCCTTGAGCGCAGCGCGGAATTGCTCTACAGGGAACGGAGCCAGCACCAGGGGCTGTATTACTTTGAGCCCGCGCTCAAGCGCCAATTCGACGCAAACGGCCTTATTGGAACCCCAGCAGAGAACAGCGACGGATGAATCTTTGTTGCCGTATACTTTGACCGCTTCATATTTCTCCACATCAGCGGACAGATATTTCTCTTTTTTAAATCGCTTGTCCATCATCGCAATGGTTGTTGCTGCATCATCGACAGTAACACCGAATTCGTCATGTTCGTAACTGTTTATTTTAACCAGAGCGCCGGCATCGCCGGGGAACGCCATCGGCGAGACACCCGTCTCGGTATAGCGATACCGCCCATAGGGCGCGGTTCCATCCCAGATGACTGGATTTTCATCAATAGGTTGCTCGGCAATCGCAATATCCAAATTGTACAATCCTTCGCAAAGAGTCTTGTCAGACATTATAAAAGCAGGAATCTGATATTTCCAAGCCATTTTTAACGCCCATGCGGACCAGTAGTAGGCCTCTTCAGCGTCTCCGGGAGCTACGATAAGCCGGGGAAACTCACCCTGCCCTGAATGAAGCACAAAATGGAGTTCGGTTTGCGCCGTATAGCTCGGAAGTCCCGTGCTGGGCCCCGGGCGCTGTCCGACAACGACAACCACAGGCAATTCCGCCATGCCGGCCAAACTGACGCCTTCGGTCATCAAACAGAATCCTCCGCCTGATGTTCCCACTGCCGCCTTCTTGCCGGCGTAGGCAAACCCCAGCGCCATGAGCATAACGGCTATTTCGCTTTCCGCATGAACAACATCAAGCGATAATGCTTCCGCATGCTGGGCAAGAAAATGCAGAACACCCGAAGCGGGTGTCATAGGATAGGCGGCATAGGCCTCAAGTCCCGCTGAAGCAAGACCCAATCCGATAGCGTCATTACCGGTCACTAAAGGAAGTCTTTCAGTTGCTGCAAAAGCGTCTATTTTAAGGAATGTCGTGCATGCGTCATAACCCCGGCGGGCAACCTGCAAATTCATGTCGGTCTCTTTGGGAAAACTGTTCCTGAGCACGGGCTCCACAACATCCCACGAAATATCGGCTGCTTTGCAAAGTGCGCCGAGCATGCACGTATTGCGCATTATAACCGGGGCAGCGAGTTCTTTGACGACGGCTGCCAGGGGAACCCCGCATCCGGGTAAATCAACTGATTTAATCGAATCCGGATCATAGAGTGCAAACCCGCTCTTCTTGACTTGCAGTTTATGCACATCAATCGTTTCCTGATTCATGGCAAGTAGAATATCAATGGCGTTGGAGTGCGCGGCAATCCGCTGGCGGGAGAGGCGGATAATTGAAATGGTGTGCCCTCCCCGGATAAGGGAAGGATAATCGCGATAAATATATGCATGATACCCGATGGCGGCGAACAGGCGTGCGATGACAACGCCCGCTGCGTCAATCCCGTCACCGGCAGAACCACCGATTAGAACAGAAAACTCGTTCATAAACTTCATCCCCTTTTTTCGCGGCCGGGTCCATCCGATACACAGTGATTAGATATGTTTAAAAAGACCGATAACAAATCCCGCAGCCGACCAGATACCGATAGTCCATATAAAGCAGCCGATAATACTGCCGATACCTATGAAAATGTAGCTTTTTGCTTTATGTAGTTTCAAGACATGCGCGGTAAAAACGGCAGCAAACATCCCGCCAAAATAAATCGGAAGAAGCGATAATAACCCAATCCCGAGATATATCCAGTTATGATGAAAGCGAGTGAGAAGTTCGGGCTTTTTGTAGTCGGTAAACAATTTATTGTTTATAGTCCAGCCAAACCGTAGTCCCATTCTTGTTTTATTGAGAACATTGTAATAGAGGATCATTTGGGCGAGATCGATTACTACCGCGATAGCGAACGCAAAATATTTACCCAGCCCGGCAAACAGCGAAATGGGGATATTAACCAGGTGATTGAAAATAAAAGTCATGAGCCGTACGCCGATAAGCTGAATAAAGGTGTCAAGAAAAATCAGCATGCTCATCGTAGTATCCCGTCAGTTGACATAGAAGGTACGTTTCCTTAATAAACAAATAATATTGCCAAACAGTATGGACGCTGACATAACTATTATACAATTTATTTTACCAGGGAACAAAAAATAAAATCAAAAAATCAACCATTTTTCCGTTGAATCTACGTGCATTCGGGAGGGACAACGAAATAATGGAGAGTTTTGATAATCCTTATCGGGGTGCTGCCGGTGAAACCGATGAATCGCTGACCTGAAAAGAATGTTGCAGTGAATTCTGTGGGCCAAATTCCGTGCGGGTAATGGCCCGGCCTTTGTAATAGGCGGTTATCAACAAAACATTTCCTTGCGGCGAATACAACGTATTGTCACCGTCGAGATTGCCCTCAGTATATGCAGCTGTTTCTTTGAGTGTGCCGGAATCATAATACTTTCTCGAAGTGCCGTTTAGCGTTCCCAGAAGATAGGTGCTTTCTTCTTTTAAAATACCATTTTCGTAAAAATACTGCGCCAGCCCATCGCGTTTTGCTCCGTGGTACTGTATCTGGCTCTTCACCACGCCGTTGTCATAATAGTCATGACTTAATCCTTCAGCGGCATACCCCTGATAACTGTCATCGCTTTTAAGCATTCCCGAAGAGTAATATTGAAAACCTCGGGAAAGATTGGCCGGAACACCGGTGGAATAAACTGATTCAAAAAGTATTTTACCGCTTTTATCGACAACCGTGCAAGAATCTATCAGTTTCCCCTCATGATAATTTCTTGTTTCCCACAGCTCCCCGCTCCGGTAATACGATGTAAACGGACCGTCCTTGATTCCGTCCTTGTAATGAGTCAGCGATTTCAAACGCCCGTTATCATAATACATCCTGCTTTCTCCGTTCAATGTATTGTTGAGGTAAGAGGCATCTGTGATGACGCGATTGTTCTCTCCATATTCCCGTACGGTACCGTCGGGGATTGAGCCCTTGAGACGGGTTCCATTCCACCGTTTGGAATATGTCTGGCGGGCGATTTCATCGGAACCCCGATAATACACCGTAATGATGTGCCTGTTTTTGATGGTTGTTTTGCGGATGGTTTCTGTGGCATGTTCGATACTGCGGGAGTGCGCAGCAAACAATACAACAACGGCAGAAATGAGCAGGAGATTACTCCGCATGACCGTAACTCCCGGTTAGAAACGGAAACCGGCGCCGAATAGAATCATGTTCGTTGACAAGGTGACTGAATCAGTATCGCCGCTGACGCCACCCCGGGTAAAGGAGAACATATTAGTCGTCGGACGGTATTCAGCAAACAACGACGCCGTCGGACTAACAACCACCCTGATACCGACGGGAATGCGAAAGAGAAACCCGACCGACATCTCGCTGAACCCCTGACCGTAGGAACCGCTGGTGTAACCGTAAATATACGGTGAAGAAATGGTGTTAAGCGTCATCCCGATTCCCAGTCCGACATACGGCTGAACCACCCCTTGCGAAAAGCGCAACAATAAATCGCCGGAAAGAAGTGTCAAAACGCTGACTTGCAAATAGTCATCGACATAAAAATTAAAATCATTTCCCTTGGAAGCACCGTTATAGTAAGCTTTCACGCCTGTTTGTTCCGCAAGGTGCTGTGAAAAATAGGATATTTCCATTGCACCGCCAAAATACTTTCCAAACCCGACAAAACGCACGCCAATCGGCATAATTGATTGTTTTGTCTGCGCACCTTTAAATTCAATCTTATTGTATACATTTCCGTTTAAATTGAGATTCAGGACAGGCCCGGTTATATGCCCGGGATTATTAAACGAAAAGTCCATAGAACCACTGGCATTCCCCAAGAATACATCAACAAATCCATGAGGTTTTATTTGAGACGGCGATGCTGATTTATATGTCGGCGCCGATTCATATTGCTGCACAGGAGCAATTTCCTGTGAGGGCGCGGAGCCCTGAACTGCCGGGGGTAACGCTGTGTCAGACCATGTCTTTTTTACTTCCACTGAACAGGTATTGAGCAATTCGGCAGTTTCCGTATTGATGGTTCGCGCATTGACTTCAACTTTTTCCTCGCCCGTTTCCATCAGAGTACCGGTTATGATAGCTTCCACCCCGAGTATTTTCCCCAGTTTTTTTGTAGTCTCGGCGTCTACTATTCCCGTTGATTCCAAATGCAGTTCCTGCATAACGCTTTCCAGAAGCTGGCGTTCGATTACTTTGCAGTTCTTTAATTTAACGATGCGAGTCGTAAGCCGTTCAGCGATTATGACGCCGGCGTCGCTCTTGCGTTTGTCGACATAACTAAAAGGGATTATGGCTATTTTGGGGGTTGTTGTAGCAATGTTTATCTCGGAGAGCTCGCGCGCCAGAATATCATATGAATCTTCGCGGGCCCCGGCAAAAGACACTGCGGATAAAATAACTGCCAGCCCAATCACCATCCGACGATAATTCATGAACGCTCCTCAATGGATTGCACGGTAACGTTATAACAATTTTATTGTATCAAATATAGTAAGTGGAAACAACTTAAACTTGCCGGTTGTCGCGTTAACAAAATATCCGCAGGGTTATCCGCCGGACCTCATAAATAGGGCGCCCAAGGGGGGCAAGGTGAGGTTCAATGAAAAAGGACGATTTTGCACCGAAAAGATATCCGCGTGGAATCCGCCATAATTGCCCCGGTCTTCACCGCCATAGATGCGGGCGTCGCTGTTGGCGATTTCCCGCCACAGACCGCCGCGCGGGACCCCCACGCGGTAATCCGTTCTCACTATCGGAGCAAAGTTGAGCACACAGAGGACGATTTCTCCACTTGTTTTTGCTTTGCGGATAAAACTGATAATGGAATGTTTTTCATCTCTAAAATCTATCCATTCAAAACCGGACACATCGCTGTCAATTTCGTACAGGGCCGGTTCGCTGCGATACATTCTGTTCAAATCCTGAACCCACCGCTGCATACCGCGGTGGAATGGGAATTCCTGCACATGCCACTCCAAACTTTCATCATGATTCCATTCCCGCACCTGCCCGAATTCCGCACCCATAAAAAGTAGTTTTTTCCCAGGATGCCCATACATATACCCCATCAAAAGACGCAGTGTGGCGAAGCGCTGCCATTCGTCGCCGGGCATCTTGCCGAGCAAAGAACCTTTTCCGTGCGCTACTTCGTCATGCGACAACGGCAGAACGAAGTTTTCGGCAAACGCATACCACAGGCTGAATGTAAGCCGCTGGTGATGATGTTTCCGGAACACGGGATCAATTTTACAATAACTGAGCGTATCGTTCATCCACCCCATGTTCCATTTCATGCCGAACCCGAGACCGCCGAGATAGGTCGGTTTCGAGACCAGCGGCCAGGCAGTCGATTCTTCCGCGAATGTCTGCACATCGGGATAATTTTCATAGACAACATAATTAAACCGTTTGAGGAATTCAACGGCTTCAAGATTTTCATTACCCCCATACTTATTGGGCATCCATTCGCCTGCTTTGCGCGAGTAGTCAAGATACAGCATGGACGCGACTGCGTCAACTCGGAGCCCGTCGATATGAAACACATCCAGCCAGTACAACGCACTCGAAAGCAGGAAATTTTTGATTTCATGCCGGCCATAGTTAAAAATACTGCTCTTCCAGTCGGGATGAAATCCCTGTCGGGAATCGGCATGTTCGTACAGATGTGTCCCATCGAAATACGACAACCCATGCTGGTCGGTCGGGAAATGCGACGGGACCCAATCGATGATGACCCCGATGTCCGCCTGATGGAGTTGGTCTATGAGATACATAAAATCCTGCGGCGTACCGTACCGGCTGGTCGGCGCAAAGTATCCCGTTGTCTGATACCCCCATGAACCGTAAAACGGGTGTTCCATAAGCGGCATGAACTCGATATGCGTAAACCCCATTTCGCGGCAATAATCGACAAGATATCCTGCCATTTCGCGGTACGAAAGCGACCGGTTTCCCTCTTGCGGCACACGGCGCCATGAACCGAAGTGAACTTCGTAGATTGACAGAGGACCGTCAATGCGGTTGCGGGTGTGGCGGGATTGCATCCACGAAGCATCAGCCCACTGATACTGCGTGGCCCGCACCAGTGACCCCGTTTTAGGAGGCGTTTCGCACAAACGAGCGAACGGGTCAGCTTTTTCAACAGAATAATTGTTGTGCTGGGAAACAATCCAGTACTTATAAATAAAATCTTGACCGACTCCGGCAATAAAACCTTCCCAAATCCCAGAGCCGTCCTGACGGACGAACAGCGCATGAGTATCGCGGTTCCAGCCGTTAAAGTCGCCGATAACTGAAACCTGACGGGCATTGGGCGCCCAGACGGCGAAATAAGTGCCCGTAACGCCGTCAACCGTCATCAGGTGAGAACCAAAATGATTGTAGAGGCGGAAATGACTGCCCTCTTTGAACAGATAAATGTCCTGGTCGGTAAAACGCGAGGCGGGGATAACCGTTAACATATGCCGCTATTCCTTTTGGACTGTATTCTTTAATTGCACCGTATATTTTTCAATCATCCGCGCCGGCTGATAGGACTCTTTTGCTTTTCGCAAACCCGCAATGCCCATATCTTCCTCGCGGTTGATATACCGCACGGCCGGGGGCAGATGAGCGCAGAAAAGCTGATTGATCATCTGGTAGGCACCTTTATACGATACTAAAGCATTTTCGTGATGAACTATGGCCGTCGACCAACATCCGTCATCGTAAAGAAATTTATCCGTCACCGTTCCCAGCGTTGCCGCAACCACCACCCCGTCAACCGTCAACATCCCCCCCAGCACATTCAAATCTTGGGAATGGTCCAGCAGGCGGCACGCCAGACAATACGCTGCTTCCCCCAGCATTTCGTTTTTCCGGTCGAAATGCCACCGATTGATGAAATCATATGCAGCAGCAATGTTCTCGGGCTTCAGCGGTTCGTAGGCATACGCGTAGGCTTTCTTAAACTGCTGGATAAGGTTGCGTTTCGGCGCGTACTTCTGTCCGCTGAGGGCAACAAGGTCTTCGCGCAAATACACATAGTCAAAACTGTCGCGGTCAGGCGCTATATCGAACGCGTCCAACGGAAAATGTTTGAGATACGCAGCCGGAACAAAGCGAAATATTACGGTATAATCATTGTCCAACCCGTACTGCGTAAGAACGCACGCCAGGGCAAGAAACGAATGTCCATACTGCGCATCTTCAAAAGAACCTTCACGGAGCAACGGGGGCAAAAAGACCATGGTGTTGTCTTGCATGTAATAAACCAGCAGGAATTTTTCAAGGGAACAATAATAGTAATTGAAGTGATTCTGCCAGCCGAACAGAGATGAAAATACCGTATCGCTGGTGGAGGGCGCAGCAGTGCGGTAGGCATCGTCAAAAAAGTGTTTGCTCGCAATATCAATCAGCGAGAATTGAGGAAAGACAGGGATATTCATAGTTCGCTCAAGCGGTCAGTTCTTTTATCAATGTATCGCATTGCTTCCCGCGGGTAATATCCAGCTCTTTTGCCTTTTTCAGGTTACCTACCGCCGCCTCTTTATCGCCCTTTTTCGCCTGTGCTTCCCCCAGCCCGAAATAGGCAGCGGCATATCGGGGATTGAGCTCGATAGCTTTTGAAAAATCCTGCATAGCGCGGTCACTATCCTGCCGGGATGAAAAGATGACCCCGCGGTTGTAAAATGCCCCCGCAAAGGAGGGGCTGATAGCAATCGCGGCATTAAAATCACCGAGAGCTTCTTCAAGCATTTCCTTCTTTTGATAGGCAATGCCGCGATTGATATAGCTTTGGGAATAGCCGGGGTCAACGGCAATCGCACGGGTAAAACTGACTATCGCCGCATCGGTATCCGATTTCTTCAAACTATTAATGCCAGCATTATAGTGGAACATAACATCTTTTGATGAGCTCTCTGCCGACTTTGTAAGAACATCTTTTTTCGCCACGAGAGGTACCTGACGGACCGGAAAAACCGGTTTTGCGATTGATGGACCCGGCACTGAGACAGGATTCACGGCCCCGCTCGGGATGGCGGTCGTCTTCTGCACAACAGCAACGGGGGGCGGTATTTTTTTTATCGGGACAGAAACCGGAACAGATATCGCCGGTTTCAGCTGAACAATTTTTTCAGGTGTCTGTTTTACCGGTCGTGACTGAGAGACAGGTTCACTGATTTGCGCATAGAAAGCAACGGCAAAGTCAGTCGTTGCTATATTGGGATCAAGATTTACAGCTTTATCTATGTCCACTTTCGCTTTTTTCTTTTCATCCATACGGGAATATGCCTGTGCGCGAGAAAAATAGCATGCAGCATTTTCCGGTTCACGGTCAATCGCCTTGGCATAATATTTCACCGCTTCGCCATAGGATCCGGCGCGGGAAAACAATCCTGCACGCGCTTTCAGGGCGTCAACGAGTTTGCTGTCAATTTTTAGTGCGGCGTCATAATCTTTCGCCGCTTCCTCAAATTGATTTATCCGTTCATAAACAACACCGCGACGAACATAGCTCTGCGCATCTTTCGCGGCCCCTGTCAACACGCGATTTAAATCGCTTATCGCATTGTCGTTGTCTTGCACAGCTTCATAGCCAGCAGCCCGTGTTAGGAGGAGTTCGCTGTCTACAAGTCCGGCGGAAAACGCAAGGGAAAGATCTGTAATAGAATCGTTAAAACGCCCGATTTTGAAGTACGACATTCCCCTGGCCCTCATGAGCGCAGGATCCACCATACCCCGCTGAGACGCAGCATTATAATCGTTCACGGCCCTGATGTCGTCACCGGCTTTTGCATAGGCAATGCCGCGCTGGTAATAACTTTCCGATTTGCCAGGATCAAGCGATAATGCGCGGGTAAAATCATCAACAGCACTCTGGTAAACACCTGCAGAAAGCTGATAGATACCGCGCTGAAAATACGCTTCAGGATCGTCCTTTCCCCACCGTAATGCCTCATCAAGGTCTTTTTGCGCGCCTTTTTTGTCGCCCTTTTTTAGCGCCGCCATGCTGCGGGCAAGATACAATCCTGCGTTCTTAGGATCAAGTTTCAATGCGTCGGAAAAATCCCGATGAGCACTGTTAAACCGGCTCTGCATCATATGGATTTTCCCGCGCGCTTCAAACGCGGCTATGCATTTCTGATTATATTTTATCGCTGCCGCATAGTCGTCGAGGGCATCATTTAGTTTGTTTTTTTGCATATAGAGCGGCGCGCGCTTTAGGTACAGAGCATAATCTTTGGGTTTATTCTTTATCTCTCTGTCCAATTCATCAAGCCGCTGAGAGATATTTCCGTACAATTCATCTGGATGAACAATCTTTTGCGATAGGACGACGATTGTGGGGACAGGAGCTGCCGGGTCCGTTGTCGGTTCTGAGACCGGTTCTGAGACCGGCTCTGAAATCGGGTCCGTTGTCGGTTCTGAGACCGGTTCTGAGACCGGCGCTGAAATCAGTTCCGTTGCTGGTTCCGGGGATGATTCTGAGGCTGGCACAAATGGCGAATCTTCCTTGGGCATTTCCGTAGTGGCGGGAGGATGAATGGATATTTTTTCTGCGGGTGGCGCAGAAACCTGAATTTCACCCTGCATCGCCTCAATTTCCGTCAATGTTTTAGGTACGGGCACCGATGGCTGAGGAGGTGGCACTGCCACAACAACAGGCACCGGCACGGGCACAGGAGCGGGTAGAGGCGTTGGGGGTACTATCTGCAACTGAACCGGCGGCGGAACATTGACAACTTGCTGAACAATCACCAAATCTTCAATGTATTTTTTGCATTCGGTGACTGCGGGATTGGCAAGGGTGAACGCCTCCTGCGGGTCGAGTGCAATGGCGGCATCGTAATCCTTGAGAGCGAGCACATTTTTCCCAGTGTTGCGGTGCCCTAATCCCCGGTAATAAAACGCCCGCGCGCTTGCGGGCTGGAGTTCAATCGCCTTGTTTAAATCAGCTATCGCTTTTTCGTTCTCTTCACCGGCAAGAAATATCAGCGACCGCTGAAGATAAATTTCAAAATTGTCCGCGTCATAATTGATGGCGCTGTTATAATCGGCTAACGCAAGTTCCATATCGCCGTTAAGCGTATAACATTCGGCACGCCGCAAATACGAAGGCACATGCGCGGGCTGATATTCAATGCTCTTGGTATAATCGCTCACGGCTTCAGGCATTGTTCCCTGTTTCTGATGGAGAGTTCCCCGCAAGAAATAGACAGTCCCCAGCCGCGGATCTATCGCCAGCGCATGGGAATAATCCTTTATCGCATCAACGGCCCTTCCCATGTTTTCATATTGGGCACCGCGTATTGTGTACTGGCTTGCGTTTTCCGGATCCGCAGCGATAGCCATCGAAAAAGAATTGATGGCGCTGACAGCGTCACCTTTGGCGTTGTGCGCGTATCCCCGCGCGATAAACAGATTGGGGTCTTTATATCCAAGATCGAACGCCTGCGACAAATCTGTCAACGCTTCTTCAGTGCTTCCTTTATGTGTCCGCGACAACCCACGCAAGTAGTATGCTTCGGCATACTTGTTGTTGAGAGCGATTGCCCGGGTAAAATCAGCTTCGGCTTCAGCGTTCTTTTTCTCCGCGATATAGGACTTGCCGCGCGCAAGAAGAATTGTTCCGTCGTTTATCCCTCCCGCAATCGCACGGGTGAACTGGATTGCTGCGCGGGCGTGATCGCCCGCCGCTGCATACGCTTTGCCGAGGTGATGATACGCTTCAATCATTTTGGGATTTATCTCGACCACTTTTGAAAAATCTTCAATAGCGCCCGGAACATCATTTTGATTAACGGCAATCAACCCGCGCGCATAATACGCTTCGGCTGATGCAAGGTTGATAGAAATCGCTTTTGCAAAATCACGCACTGCCGACGGTTCATCGCCGCTGACCGCAAGGATGATCGCCCGGAAAAGATAGGCGAAAAAGTAGTCGGGCGTCAGGGCAATAGCGTGGCGAACATCTTCAAGCGCGTGAGAAAAATTGTTTTTTTCGAAATAACAGTTAGCCCGTGCAAGATATGCAAGGGAAAAACGCGGATTCATATCGATAGCGGCATTATATTCCTTGATGGCTTTTTCATAATGCCCTTCATAACGGTGAAAATTGGCTAAGTTATAAAATGCAAAAAAATCATTGGGGCAAAGATCTATCGCCGTTTGAAAATCTTCCGCAGCCCGCTCTTCCTCAAGCTTTTTTCGGTACGCAATACCGCGGTTGTTATAGGCAAACCAGTCATCGGGCTTCAGCGCAATCGCCTGATTGAAATCTTCAATGGCGTTGTCCAGCAAGTTCTTGCTGCGGTAGGCGATGCCGCGGTTATTGTACGAATAATCATCGCTCGGGTTAAGCTCGATGGATTTCGTAAAATCGACTATTGCGCGGTCGTTGTCCCGCATCATGCGGTAGGTGAGCCCCCGCCCGTAATAGGCGGCAGCAAGCTGGGGATTCAATTGCAGGGCTGCGCTGAAGTTATCGAGTGCCTTTTGATAATCTCCCTGACGGCGATAGGCGGCGCCCAATCCATTAAATGCGGTTGAGTTCTGAGGATTGATTGCAATGGCATCCTTGAAATCGGCTATTGCGGCTTCGCTGCTGCCTTGCAAAGCATAGCTGTCTCCGCGGGCTATATAGACGAACTGAAAATGACTGTCAATGGACAGCGAACGCGTAAAATCTTTTATGGCATCTTCATAATCGCCCTGCGAGGAATAAATAAGCCCCCGGTTGTAATAAGCCGATGCGTCTTGCGGGTTCATCAGAATGGCTTTGTCATATTCCCTGATTGCAATGCTCAGCTCAGCGCGCCGCTGAGCATTCAGGTTTTTCTTAAACGGAATGACAGAATTCTCGGGGTTTAGTTCGATGAATTCTATCTGCTGATCAATGAATTTTTGAATGTACTTATGCAATTTTTCCATCTGCCACCTCTGCAAACAATAATTCTGCCGACCGACGGGCGCGGTTTTTAAATACGGGTAGAACCTTGCGGGCGTTGGCGCGGAAATCATCCCGCCATTCCCACACATCAAGAACTACCGCCAGTAAGCTATAGTGGTTATAAGCGTCAAGACAGTCAATATTTTTCTGCCCCATCTCCCGCAAAAATCGTCCGATCTTCGGATCGTCAGAAATACCGATCTGGGGAATACCGAACAATGCCGATACGATCAATGCATGCAATCGCTGACTGATAACCATGTCCGTTTTGGAAAGGATGCCGTACAGTTCACGAAAGTTCTCCCAGCCGACTATTTTTGCCGGAGATCGCATCGCACCCATCACTTGCCGGGCGAATGGCGCATCGTGGCGCGGATAAAACGGCACAAAGAGTATCTCGGCCGATAAGCGCTGAGCGAGATTATCCGCAAGTTTTGAAAATAATTCTATCGGCAAGGGCCCCCTCAAAGGCGGCCGCAACACAAAAACGATCCGTGGATGGTCAGCTTTGAGCTTGATGACCGGTAAATCATGCAAAAGGACAGGGTCGGCGGTCACCTCTATCGGCGCACTGCAGCCCCATGACACAAGCAATTCCCGGGAACTCTCTTCTCGGACAGTAATACTATGCGCCAGCGACAACACTCGGGACGCGGCGAAGCGGTTGAACCATCTGAGATCATTGACTCCCGCAGCATACACAAACACCTTTTTGCCGAGTAATCGTGCGATTGCGATGATGGTTAGATAATAGTACAGGCTCCCTGAGCCGGTCCTGTCCTGAAACAGTCCCCCGCCGCCTGAGATGACCACATCAGCGGCAAGTATTGATCGGACTATTGACGCCCAGTGCCATCGGTCTATGGATTTCACGCCGTGTAACTGCTCTGTTTTTTGCGGATCCCCCGAGAGCACGGTAACAGTACTGCCGGAATCCCGAGCCCGTACTTCGGCAAGGATCGATTCCAGTATCATTTCATCGCCGGCATTATTAAACCCATAGTATCCAGAAATAACCACATTCATAGTTTTTTAAATCTTCTCAGCGCATATGCCAGTGCCCAGCCGGCAGAACAACCGATTAACATACCGTACATCGTGCGCAGCAGGGAAATGAGGACCGGGGTGTGGGCATGAAGAAATGTATTGATAATGGATACCTGTCCGACCATGCCCAACCAAACCAGCCAGGGATTGCCGCTGGCGAACCCCGCAAACAACAATGGCTGACCAAACAAAAACTCTTTGGTGCGCGGGCGCACAGAAAGAAAACCTTCCAGCCATTGACGCATTCCCGCTTCCGGACGGGCCCAATCGTGGGATACGTTGCCCGTCCGCAACATCAAAATAGAAAAAATAATCACTATGAGAGAGAACACCAGAAGATGGCGTACCTGTAATGATTTCCGCCACAGTAGTTTCAGTTCATCCGCCGAAAAAATAATAAGCGGCGACAGCAGCAGCGGCACCGTCATAGCTATTTTCACAAACGGGATTTCAAAGATCCTTTGCATAAAACTACCGTCAAAAAGCAAACTTGCGATAGCAAGCCCGCCAAACAATGTAACGGCATTGACGACGCAAAAACGAACAAACGGAGAGGTGAGAACCCTACTGCATGCGATTGCACCCACAGGAAACACCACAGCGCAAACCAACACCAGAAAGAGCCGCATTGCAGAATGATTACCAAACGGATACAGCGGCGCTGTCACCGGACCGACAACAAATCCTTCAGCACGCACAGCGTTTTGCAACTGTTCAAGGCGGGCCACATTGCGTGCTACGGTCTCTTCCTCGCGTAGATACACAAGAAGAAACCGATTCCCCCGCTCCCGAACTGCGCGCATCCACCGCGCTATCCACATTTCATCAGAAGCCATTGTGAACTGCTCAGACGGGAAAATGGCATGGCCAAGAATTATCTGGCGCGGAAAAAAGCGTTTTACTTCATCAATACCCATCCCGGAAGCAAATTCAAGAACAACCAGCAGATTGTCCGGCAAATGACTGAAAAGAACTGCCGGTTTCGGATAGCCCGGAACTTCCTTGCCATCCAGGAGTATTTTTCTGCCGGTTAATTTTTTATCGGCAACGATCCACAGAGGGTCACCCATATTCTGCGGCCGCAGTACGACAGAGAGTCCGGAGGACTCGATGCTTTTAATTTTTTCTTGAGAAAATCCGACAGGCAGAGATGCATTCCAATATTCCGGCAGGAAACTGCCGTTGGGGGAAGTTTTTGAAGATATACCATAGCGGCTTTTCTGGCTATCCGAAAGCTGCACAACCTGACCCAGTGATTCTTCTGATAAGAGCGCGCTGGAGACGCCTTGGTCGTGCGCTGCGGCAAGAACCGTTGTAATCGGAATGCCACAACGGAGTGCTACTATGTTCGCCGCATTAAAATCAAGACATATTTCGACAGGCGCCACGCGGGATTCGATAGAAATACGCTTTACTATCGTCGTTCCCACAATAACCGTTGCCGCCAGTATAACACCGAAAAGAGCATAGCGCGCGTAATTCATACAATCGTTTTACGCTCCCAACCGCATGTCCCGCTCACTGCATCACTCAACATCACGCAGGAACTGCGCAGCTTCTTCGGGCGCGGTCGGATTAATATAAAATCCGCTCCCCCATTCAAAACCAGCCACACGGGTCAGTTTAGGGATGATCTCGATATGCCAATGGTAATGCGGCAAATGGGATTCTTTCAACGGGGCGGTGTGGATCAGGTAGTTGTAAGATGGGTTGTCCAGTGTCCGCATAAGCTTGCCCACGACCGATTTCATCATCACCGCAAGATTAACAACCTGATGTTCTTCAATCTCGTTAAAATCAGAGCTGTGATTCTTAGGCAGAACCCACACTTCAAAAGGGAATCGGGATGCAAACGGGCACAGAGCCACAAAATCGTCGTTCTCAGCGACAACCCTTTGGCCGAATGAAAGCTCCTGTTTTATAATGTCACAAAAACCGCACCGCTCTTTGTAATCAAAATAAATCTTGCCACCGTTAACTTCTTCCCGGACGCGTTTAGGAACAACGGGGGTTGCGATAAGCTGAGAATGAGGGTGCGCCAGCGTCGCGCCGGCCGCCGAACCGTGATTTTTAAAAATTAAAATATACTCAAGCCGTATATCTTTTTTCAGGTCAAGTATCCGGTCCCGGTACGCCCACAGAATGTTTTCAACATCTTTATCAGAAAGATCAAAAATATCACGGTCATGATGCGGCGATTCTATGATGATCTCGTGAGCACCCAAGCCATTCATCCGGTCGTACATCCCGTCCCCTTGACGATTGAGTGTTCCTTCGATGGCAAGAGCAGGGAATTTGTTGGGGATGACCCGCACCCGCCAATTGGCGGCATTGCGCGACCGCCCGGAATCACCATATCCGACTATCTCGGAAGGCGTCATGGCTTCATTGCCTAAACAAAAAGGGCACTTATTGCCGGCGGTATTTTCTACACCGCGGGAGAAATCGGACGGGCGTTTTCCCCGGTCTGTCGATATGATAATCCATCTGCCGGTTATCGGATCCCTGCGAAGCTCTGGCATGTATCCCCCGTGAAAACCATCGCACTTCTACCGCGGGCCTCTTATTTAAAGTCCCCACCAAATAATCTTGTCTGTAAATACAGGAACACTTTTTTGATTAATTACCTATTTCATGCGTTCCAGAGCACGCAATGATTCCGACTTATCCGGCTTATAATACAGTGATTTATTGAAACACTCCTTGGCATTTACCAGATTGCCTGCCGTATACGCTTTCATTCCCTGCTCATAAAATTGCTGAGACAGGGATTCAGATACGCGCGCCAATTCTTCTCTTGCCGCGGCATGATCCATGTTATATGCCAACGCCTTGCGAAAAGCCACTGCAGCGGACTCGAGCTTTTTGTCCTGAAACAGTGCAACGCCGGATTTATATTCTTTCTCTGCGTACTGGCTGTTGATGATAGTGATATAGTTTTTGGCATTCATCGCTGTTTTCTCAAACCCGGGATATTTGACAGCGGTGTCGCGGGTGGCAGTAAAGGATTTTAACGCCTCGTCATAATCGCCGCTCTGGTACTGACTCACCGCCCGCATATATGCAGCGTCAATCTGGTCCTTAACTTTATCCTTAATTTTTTCCTTACTCTGCTCCTGCTGTGCCGCAGATATCTTTTTTTCTTCACTGGCAATAAGTTTTTGGCATTGATCGGCGTACCATTGAGCGTCAGTGCGCGCAGGCAACGCCATCACGACCGCGTTAAAGTATTTAACTGCATCGCGGTATTGTCCCTGATCATAGAGCTCAACACCTTTGACAAAAAGATCATTGGTCTGTAGTAATGTTATTTTTTGCACCTGCACTTCGATTTCATCGACAAAACGCTGAGCTTCCTTATTAGAAGGATTTAAAACGAGATATTTTTTAAACCCTTCTTTTGCTTCTACATAGTTCCCGTTGCGATAATAGGCAATCGATTCGTCCCAGAGTTTGAGCAGTTCAGCCTTTTTACCCACCGTTCCTTGCGCTGACCGCAATTGACGGGCAGATTCTTCAATGCGGGACAATCCTTCAACGGCTTCTGTATTTTCAGGATCGACGCCAAGCACATAATTATAATAACGGCGGGCTTGCAAAAGATCATTCCGCGAGAAAGCGACCCGGGCACGCGTCAGCCAGCGGGAAATTCCTATCATCCGTTGTTTTTCAAAATCGTCCAAGGCCTGACCGATGAGCACCAAATATTCTTTTGAACCTTGATGATCGGGATACAAAGATAATATCTCTTCCAATTCCTGACGGGCTGCTAAATAATCTTTTTTATTGTATTTGTCTTTGGCGATTTCGAAATGGTAGGTAAGATAATGGTTGTACGCAATGTCCGGGCGGACTATTTTCCCGAACGCGATATCAATCCCCCATTGATTAACGAAAGACAAATCCTTCGACGGTATCCTTGTGTAATTTAAACTGAAATCATTAAAATCAAGACCGACACCTCCGCCGAATCCTGAAGACATATTGTCAGTTGACTGCTTCCATCCGCCGCGCAGAGTGACGGGATACACCGGCGAAAAACTGATGCCAGCTCCCGCTCCGGCAGTCCCGTCAGTGAGCAATCGACTCACATCGGCCGTCAAAACCAGGTCACTCCATGAGGCCTTTTCATACTTGATTCCCGCGGCAGCGGTCAACGGAAGAGAAACGGACTGTGCGGGAAAGGTAAGCTTCCCGCCGATATTTTTTACCGCTATACTTGCCGTAAAAGGGGACGAGCCAGACAGGCGCGACAAAATACCGACATCGGCAGCCAGTGATTGAGCGGTATTTCCGCCGACACTCGATTGCAACATCTTAACGCTGGCACCTACTGACCCATAATCTTCCGTGACGGGATATTCATGACGGAGCGGCAATGCACCGCTGATAATCGCCTGCATATTTTTGGGTGAATCTGTTCCTTGATATATGCCGGCAGAATTATTGCCGTAAGAGAAGTAGGAGACAGCTACGCCAAAGCTGGCGCTCTTTGTCGGAAAAGCTATACCGATAAAGCGATAATCAACTCCGTCTGAGAGCAGGGTATCGGTCAATGAAAGTTTTGCCTGATAGAGAGATGTTATTGCTGCCGGGTTAGAAACCATCACGGCAGCCGAAGGCGGCGCATACACGATGGAATCGCCCATTGCTGAGGATTGCGGGTCGGCGACTATACGCGAGAAGTCAGCGCTACCGGTGTCTGAAGCTGCGGCGTACATGACGCCCGCAGTAAATAGAAGGAGGAGAGCACAAATGGTATGTTTACTTCGCATATTTTTTTATCAACTGAAGCAGTTCCGGCAGCTTGAACGGTTTAGTGACACAATCAACCGCGCCATATTCAAACCAGCCGTCCGCTTCCCCGTCATATTCATCCGTTGCAACCATGATCACCGGAATATGCTTCGTTGACAAATCACTTTTTAGCCGCCGGCATGCTTCTATTCCTGACGGGGCATCCGCCATCATAATATTGAGAAGCACCAACTGCGGCCGAAACTGAACAGCGACTTCAACGATATGAACAGTATCGGTTATATTTTTGACTTCGTATCCCTGTTTTTCGAGAAACTGCAACAATAGCCCGCCGATTTGAATATCATCATCGATCCTGAGAACGCGGGCCTTAATGTTTGCCAGCTTCCGTATGCGCAGTATCAGATAATCCATATCCACGGGTTTTAGGATACAATCGTCAGCACCCAGTGCAAAGCCCCTGTCGATATCCACCGTCTGATCGCCGGTGATAAGAATGATGGGGATATCTTTTGTCTGCGCGTCGCTTTTTGACTCCTTGCAGACTTCAAACCCGTCTTTCCCCGGCAGGCGTATATCGAGAACCACCAACGCGGGGTTATCCCGACGAATCCGTGCGAGTCCTTCAAATCCGTCAACAGCAGTGATAACTCTAAATCCGTTTACTTCCAATCCCGCACCCATAGTTTCCAATATCGCAGGATTATCGTCGATGATTAGAATGGTAGCTCTTGTATCTGACACAGATCCTCCGTCCTCCGCAGTTTTAATTTGCGGGAAGCATAATAACGGTCATCGGTTTTAATGCCGTTGCTGATTCAACCGTAACAGCAACCGTATCTCTCCGCTCAATCTTTTCTGATATTATGGAATAGCCGGGATACCGCAGGGTCAACCAATAGGTGCCGCGAGGAACCTTAATGGCCGCACCGTCCGCGTTTGATATTCCTTTGAATTCTTCCTTTTCGTTTGAAAGAACAACAATCTGCACATTCTCCAGTGGCTCCGTCAGGCGATCAGATTCCCGCTGCCAGTCCTGCAGCAATTGTAACTTTTGTATGATATCATCACCTGCATTTTTAAACAATGTCTGCTGTTCAGCGGTTGGCGTCCTGACAAACAACTGTACGCCGGTAATCGCTCCCGAAAGATCATTTAGTGCCGTGCTGGGAACATGGCGCGGCTGTTGAGTGACCACATAACCAACTATCAGCAAAAAAACCAAGAACAACACAACCAGCAGTATGGGTTGGTTGAGCAAGCCGGTTTCACGGGCCGATTTCGGTATTTTTATGCGCACTGCCGAAATGATATTTTTTATCTGTGCATCTTCGCAGGATAATTGCGCAGAAGTTTCTTCAGGAATAGTCACCACTGCGTCATAATTATCGCCCCCATCAATATTGAATCGGTGCTCGGCAGAGACGATATCGGCTTTCCCTGTCGCCAGCACCGCGATGACGGTCGTATTATCCTTGCCCCCGGCGGCATTGGCTGATGAAATTAGGTTTTTGACAATATTTTCAGGATTATTTACATTTTGCGATACTATTTCAGCTATGTCAGTGTCATTGATCTCCCCGTTGAGGCCGTCGCTGCACAAAATAAAACAATCATCCGGACGCACAATGGTCTTGCAATAGTCAATCCTTACTCGGGGGCCGGTGCCGATTGCCCGCGTAATCATGCTTTGAATTTCCGCAGATTTTACTTCACCGTATGTCATTTTCCCTTCATCAATCAGCTCGTTAATCTTCGAATGGTCTTTTGTCAGCGTTTCCAGCCGTCCATTTCTGAACCGGTAAATCCGGCTGTCCCCCACATGATACATATGGGCGATTCCTTCCACATCGTCTATCAGGATTGCCGCAACCGTCGTGCCCATCCCTGAGAGTTTTGTGTACTTGTCAGAAAAATTATATAGTGCACGGTTAGCAAGGCGAATAGCCGCTGCGGGTCGCATCGAATATGCCGTCAAGTTCTCAGCATATCCGCCGCAAATTTTAACCGTATCTTTCTCAGCCATGTGTCCGAAAGCATACGCAATGACGCTTGTCGCGCAGCGGCTGGCAAAATCACCTGCAGCGCCGCCCCCCATACCGTCACAGACAAAATAGAGGTTATCTGATTTTGAAAATCCAAAACTATCCTGATTCTCGGTGCGGACTCGGCCTACATCAGTGCGGGCAAAATAGGTAATTTTCATAAATATATGCTCATCATAAATAAATCATGCGCGGCCGCAGGGCTGCTTTTTTTCTCGAAACGATGAAATAAACAACAATAATACCGCAAATTATCAGAAATCCCGATACGGCCAACCAAACATAAAATGTAGCATCTTCAGAGGCAGAAGCAACCCCTGTACGCAGATTGTTGCCCAAATAAACCGGCCACAAAAGAGCATTTCTGATAGTTCGGACATTGGTCGTGACTACCTGAACGGCATTGATCGTGTTGACATCAACCACTTCCACGAGACCATCGCCATTAATGTCGCCGATAACGACCGGTGATGTTATCGCCTCATTGCTGACCTTTAATGACGACATTATTTCCATCCCTTTGCGCTTGGGGGAATTTTTTACAAAGAGAAGGGTCCCATCCTCCGTACCAACGACAAATTCTTTAAGCCCATTTTTATCAAAATCATACAATGCCGGCGTCGCGACGGTCCGCTTCATGCCGGGCACTTCCATTTTCCACAACAGTTCCCCCGTCGGATAGCCGGTTTTACCCTTTAAAGCATACAGATTGCCGTTAGTCGATGTTACCAAGACATCACCCAGACCGTCTCCGTTGAGATCCGTTATCAACGGTGCAGAATGATGCTTGATCCCAGACGGCGGAATCGGCTCGACAAAATAGGTCCAATTTACATTAAAGCCCATAATATCGATTGAAGAGATATACTGGGGAACATTCGACTCAACGACAACTTCGGGGATCCTGTCACCGTTGAGATCGCCTATAGCCGGCGGAACTGACATCAGATGCGCTTTGCCGGTTTTTTCGACAAGATCAACCGTTTTTTTGGTCCGTGTTTTTCCGTCTATGAAAAATACTTTACTGTTGTATGAACAGACAACAACCAGCGGTGAAATTTTCTCGGTCGTAACAATGACCGGGGAGGCATACACCGGAGGATCAACGAATTGCGTGAACTTCTCCATCTTGCCCGCATATCCGGGCGCATACAGGAAATACACTGTACCTTCCTCGGAACAGACGACCACATCTTGTTTCCCATCACCATTGAGATCGCATACACACGGAGACATCTCCGCGATTGAACCCCCAAGAATTTCTTTATAAATGATGCCACCTGACTGTCCATCAATGATATAGAGATTCGCACCGTTGCCGGTTACGACGATATCAGGGATCCCATCGCCGTTCATGTCCGCCACTGCCGGCGAACATTTACCGGGATTAGGTATTGCCACCGGTGCCCAGAGCTGCGCGCCTTCCTTGCCATCCCACGCATACAGAAAACCCGTTGCACTTAAAAAAATGATGTCATTAACTCCGTCGTTGTTGAGATCAGCGATGGCAAGGGCGCCGCCGGCGTCATAATCAGCCGGCACTGCACGCAATGTATTGCCCGACGCCGACCAGGTACGGCTCATATCAAACTGTAGTTTCGCCGGCTTGGTGGTGAGGAAAAACCCTGTTTTAGCGCCATATATCATCGCAAAGAATCCGGCAAACAACAAAATTATCGTAGAGGCAATAATGAGCGGCTGGCGAATCTTTAAAAAGAAAATATGGTGTTTTACCGGACTGCTATAATCAAGATTATTTGATTCAACAAACCTGAAAATGGTCCTGCCTATAGCGATTTCATCGCCGGGATTTATGGGAACGCTGTTGAACTGTCCCACCTTTTCCCCATTGACCGCAAGCCCGCCGGTACTACCGACATCGCGGGCAAAATTCTTGCCGTTCTGGCAGGTTATTTTCGCATGCCCCTTGGAAACGGTATTATCTTCACCCAACACAATACCATTCTCAATGCCTTTCGGCGAAATGTTTTCCCTGCCGATATTGGTATCGCCGTTGGGAAGATCAAATCGCTTTCCGTAATACTGCCCATATACGCCGAGCAAACTGTACCGGGGAAGAACGTGAGCTTCATCCTCTCCTTCGCGTTTACCCATGCGCCGGTCAGGAAGGAACTGCAGAGCTGCGCCGGCAATCGTAATAATATCGCCGAATTGCAGTTCTTTATCAACGACCGTACGGTCATTGACCTTTGTTCCGGTAATCGTATTGTTATCTTTGATGGAATATTTATCACCGGCCGTTTTGGTAACGGTGGCATGATGCTCGGAAACATTTTTTTCATTTACGACAATATCATTTAAACGAGCGCTGCCTATCGAAAAAGTATTTTTTCTACTCAGGATATATTCCCTGATAATCTCTGTTTTTCTAAATAATACCAGTTTAGGCATAGTACAATTTCCCTTTTTCGACAATTTTTACCGCGCGATAAAAAGCGCTGCCAGCATACTGAGTCCGAAACTCACTTTAGTGAGCAAAGACGAATAATGTTTCGTCTCGTCTCCTGAGCTTTTCCCGCTGTAAGAAACCCTTTCAACTTCACCCAGCCGTTTTTCCAATTTGGCAATATCGCGTTTTTCCTGCAACCGTGTTTTTTGAATTTCATCGTTAAAAACAGACTCGTCAACGCCGCCTTTTGCTGAACTTGACGAAGCAGCCGGCGATGATTTTTCCAGCAACACCACGCGACGGGAAAGCTCCGTCACCTCCGCAGCCGTTGGAATATTTTTTACTGCAATTCCGGGCTGAGATACCATTGATTGCTCCACACGCGCAACTCGGCGACTCAATTCGGAAATCTCCCCGGCAACCGGGGCACTCTGCGTAGAAACTGGAGAATGGGACGACATTGATTGCTCAATACTGGCAACCCGACGCACTAATTCGGTTATTTCCACCGACTTTTCATTTCCTGTCATCGATTGATGTGACAATGCCGTGTTCCTATCCAATTGGTCGACGCGCCGTGTCAATTCCGCTAATCCCAGGGGATTTTCACCCGGCTTTCCGGCTACCGCCCCTCCGGATGACTGATTTGCCAGAACATCGTTTTTGAGCTTGGTAAATACTTGAGAATTGTTAAGGCTGCTGTCCAGAAGAGTGGGCATGACAGGCGTAAGCTCGTTGACCATCTGTGTTATTTCTCGGTTATTGGACGCCAGCCTTCCACTTGCGCTCGCACTCTTCTCGAGAATGGCCAGCCGGCTCTTTAAATCAGCGAGTTCCAATTTCGACGCGTACTCCCGGGTGGGACCGACTTTTACCGACTTATCATACTCATAGAGAGCCATCATTAAACTGGCCCGAGTAACCCCTTCGTCGGAGACAAAAAGATCTGGCCCGTGCTTGTCGATGAACCGCGACATGCGCGGACTAAACGAGGCAATAATCTCCTGCAGGACAGGGTCAGTCACATCTTGCTTATTGGCCGCCGATAACGACGGCACAATCAGGGTGCCCACCAGCATGAAGACAAGTACGGGAGTGCTTTTCATAAAAATACCTCGCTAAAAATAAAGGCTCACCGACATCGTGTTCAATGGCCCCAGGGGGCGGGAACTGAACACATAATCAAACTGCAGTGAGCATGCGAATATCACCATGCTGATCCCGAAACCGGCATTGTAGTTGAGATTGGCGTTCATGTCGTTACGGTATCCGTAGCGGTCCTCAATCACCAAACTATCTATGCCCGTACGCAGGAATATGCCGTCCATCGAAACAGCGCGCGATTTAAAAACATTCATGTATCCCAGCTCGCCACCGGCATTGAGCGAGAGCGGATAATCTTGTTTTTGAATGACATCTGCCGCCCCGGTCAATATAAGCGATTTCTTTAAAGAGATATTTTTTGAAATGCCGAACTTTGTCGTCAAAGGGCTCGTATCGGTATGCCCATTCGACCATGTCACCACAGCGCCGCGCTGGACAACCAGCCCGAAATGAAGGGTGTTGACATCATACAGGAGCCCTGCATCCATATCGTAACCAGTTGACTGCGCGTTATCTACCTTAGAAAACTGCTGGGTGATATACTTAAATGTAGTTCCGGCGTACAAACTGTCATCACCCGTAAACAACGGCAACCCATAGGTAAAGAAAAAAGCGTTTTCAGTATCCTGGAATGTATCCCGCACGATGATGTCGGAACTGTTGACATAGGTCAAGGGAATATTGTTGAGCCCCATTGAAATCAGTCCGACCCCGAATGTATTGCTTTTGTTGCCCAACCCGGGAATGGAAAAAGAGTTGACCGGGAAAGTAAACCCGAAAAACTGAAACGACGGCGTTATATCTTTAAGCGTGTCCCACTGCGACGACGCCAGGGATTGCCCCATCGCCGTAACACTGTATTGGTTGAGGCGACCTATGCCCGCTGGATTCCAGTAGATAGCAGAAGTATCGTCGCACACCGCAACGAACGCACTGCCCATTGCCAACGCCTTTGCACCCACGCCGGCGTTCATAAACGCTGCAGCTCCGGTACCTGCAAAACTACCGGTGGCAAACGATACGATGACAGCTGAAGTAATAAAAATACGCTTTACTTGCATGTGGTCCTTTTCATAAACTCCGTTTGAAACTACTTGCCTAAAATCGCCAGCGAAGTATAGCGCCGATGTTCCCCATCGCTGTCTTTTGCTACTATTTCACAGAAATAAATGCCATTTGCCAGATCAGCGCCTGAGAAATTATCACCGTACCATTTCTCTTCATTGATACCGGGAGAGCGCGTTTCCCTCCTCAATAGCGTCCGCACCAGATGCCCGCCGGTATCGTAAATACTGATGGTAACATCCGCGCTCTTATTAAGAATATACCGTATCGTAATGGGTTGAACCTTCGGATCACACGGAGACGGATACGGCACCAGGTCAGCAATGGCCCCGCCTTTAACGACGAATGAGAGCGTGGCTGATCCTGCAGTCCCCCCTGCATCACTGGCGGATACGGTCAATCTATAGGTCGCATCAGCAACCAGCGGAGTGCCGGCATATTTGTATGATGCCACGCCCTTTGCCGCGTCATATATCCCCGTCTTAACCAAAAGAACATTGGTTCCGTCTGATGCATCCAATCGTATCTGCACGCTTGAAGCGTCAACGCCAGCCGCCGCGGTAACCGTTGCTGCAATTTGCGGCAAAGTGCCTGCAAACCCACCCTTGGCATCGGGCTGGGTAATAACGATAGTGGGGGCAACAGTGGGGAGAACCTTAACTTGATAAATTCCTTCATGCGCGGAAGCATCTGCATCATTTAATCCACTCCACCAAATCCAATTGTTGTCAGATCGCAAGAAAGTATCCGCACCATTGGGAATAGCAATCTGATACCGGATTTTCGTACCGCTTGTAATCACGGTGCCGATGGCATCAGAACGAAATGAAACAGGGCGAACCCCAGCGGTGTGTGAAATCCCATAACTCGCACTTTTGATGGTGTTTGCCCCACCGACTATACTGAGCGTCACCGCAAAGGTAATTTCCGGCGAGACCTGCACATCAGATGTCGGAGACGGGTCAGAGAATTGAAAACCATCAACGGGAGGAGCATTGAGAACCGGGGCCTTTGTCTGTAATGCAAGCGCCCCGCCGTAACTGCGAAAACTTGAACTATCGGATTCTCCCCCGCCCTGCCCGATATTGGATGTGTTTGAAAAAGACGAAGAAGAAGCGGAACCAGACCCCATAGATATCACACCAAAAACCTGATTCGTTGCAGAAAATGCCTGCACAGCGAAACAAATCATACCTAACATCGCAAAGATTACTTTAAATAGTTTTTTCATCACACGTGTATTTGCTGACAAAACACCCCAGGGCAACACTTCAAATCACCCCAGCATTCCATTTTAGTTGAGACATTCCGACTTCAGCAGATACCATCCCCATTGTTATGGAACAATTGCCGTCGCGACCTTTCTCCAAGTCCCAACACCAGCAACAATATCTGTAGCCGCTATATAAACATTATCATCAGTCGTCAAGTAAAAGATGTATCCAGCAGGAACGTCAGTAGGCAATACACCTTTAAGGGTAAGAGTGGTGGCTTCCATCCATTGGTTGTCGCCCCGCAGGAATTTTATCGCCGATGGTGTTCCCGTCGCATTCATTTGTTGAACACCAACTGCCGATACTGCTATTGAGGAAGCAATGACCGTGCCGGGTAGTGACCCTGCCTGCACATTCTCGGCAGCTACCCCAAGCGATATCGTCGCCGTGCCGACACGAACATTCTCGTTTGTCCA
>CAIRNS010000023.1 GCA_903880015.1 uncultured Elusimicrobia bacterium
GCAGCCACCTTGGAATCGAGCCGGTTGCTGGAGAAGATTGTACGGCAAATATTTAGCATATTCAAAGGGGTTCCTCCGGCATTTCTGATGGCGGCGGTGCGGCCGATAGATGAATGTTTTATAGCGCCCTTCGTGGAGCTTGGGCGGTTTATCTCGCTGTACGGCGTATATCGAAAAGGAAAAGCGTCCGGCGATATGGCGGCGTATGATGCGGCGGTCAAACAATTCTTCGCCGAGCACGGATATACGGAAGATACGCATGATTTCGGGTTCTTTCAGGCGGGAATGAACGCGATTATGGCGGCGTCGGCAGTTTCATTATTTCTGTTCCCGTTCACGCTCCTTGTGGGGCATTCGTTCTATAACATAACTGCCAACATTGTAAACCTTTTACAGAAAATTGGTGTCCAAGTAAAAGCGAATTCATTGACAGCTCCGGTCATGGTCCTAAATGATCCCGGCAGTAGGGGGTGGATTGAACATTCGCTGACACCGGCATTGAAAGAATTGTTCCCTGAAGGCGTCAGGCAGGTCATGGCGGACCTGGATGAAACATTGACGGATGGTTTTGGTACTAAAATTACTGATGCAAAAATCGAAGAGATAATAGCCGCAATGGATGCCATGGGCGAGACGGGTGTGGTTTGTATCAATTCGACAAATCCGATACAAGAACTGCGCAACCGTTTTATTGACCCGCTTTTCCAAAAACTTTCTTTAGAACAGCGACAGAAATATTGTCCGCGCATGCCCATCGTCAGCACCAATGGGACGCAGATATGGCAATGGGACGCGGTCGCCGATGCCTATGTTTGCGTGTTCTGCGATGATATTGATGATGTTCTCGGCGAGGGAAGCGTCAAGCGTATAAAAACGCTGATGGCGGAAGTGGTACACGAACATTCCGATTGGATTCAACAAGATTTGTTGGCCCTTAAACCGGCGCTTCGCGACGAAATGAAAGCGGTGCTGGCGGGAAAAGACACCGTCCTTAAAGATATCCGGGAAGAAGTCGAACGCATCCTTCGGGAGCGGAACATCGTGGATATCGACGCACAATCTTCTCAAGTGAATGGTGCGATAGAAGAAGTGTATGCTCTTGTTAAGAAAAGGGTCACCGGCGGCGGGGCCATCAAAGATTTGGGTTACCAGAACCCTCACGGAGAGATCAATCAAGTAATTTTCTCCCCCTTGGGGGAATACGGTAAGGTTGTCAGGGACACCTTTGATACAGATAAGACGCGGCGTCAAAAATATGTAACTGCCTTGAGACACAAACTGTTGGAGTATTCTGAGTTTTCCCTTGCCGACGCGGAAATTTCGGGGAAACTCTCAGTGTATGTTGTGCTTGGCGGGAGAACCGGGAAGGCATTCGGTACGCGTATTCTCAAAGAAATGGGGATTATCTCCCGCGATACTCCGCTATTATTTATAGCGAACAGTTTTGTCTCAGCCGACATTAAAGATGCCGAAGTCATACCCGAAGTCACTCTCGCAATCAATGTCGGTGCGATGTCTCCCCTTGAGGGTGTCATCACCACGCCCCTTCCCGGGCCTGCCGGCAGCACGCTGGTTTTGCAAGGGCTTACTTCATATAACAGTAATCTGCCAGCCGACCTGACCGCCTCTGCTCCGGGCATTTTACCGGAAACCGAGACGCTCATCAATCAATCGGTTGAGGAGCAACCGGTGCCTGTCGCGGAGACCAAATTAAACAAACTTGGTTTGCCGATGGCGGAATCAGATGAAGTGCTTGCTCTGTCCCCAGTTGATTATGCAATGGGGAAGTTCATCCAGGCGGTTGTCGTCATGTCCCTGACAACGCGGGTCATCAATTCTGCCGTGTTCCAGAAACTGCAGACGAAGATTCAATTGAAATATCCTTCGTTCGATATTGAAGCGAGCATGATAAAAGTCAATCGGGTGAAAAAAATCAAAGCAAACAAATTTTTCTTAAAAGGAACCGCAACAAAAATGCAGGCAAGTGTTAAAAAAGGTGATTTAATCGGCGTGCTGCGTTTGTTCTGGCTTTGCTGGCATCCGGAAGCAAGTTACCTGCTGGGTGTGTATGGCATAAGCGCTATGACCATTCGAAAAAAAATGAGTCCTGAGGCATCCATTGCGTTCACTTTCTTTTATTCGGCGGTGGCCCATATAGTCAACCTGCCCAATCTGCTATTTATTGTTATATTCGGATTTTTTGTCGGGATGTCTTCGCCGTGGTTTATCATTGGGTTTGCCGCGCTCAATTTCGCTGCGATTGGATTGTTTATCAGCGGGATCCTATTATTCGGGGCTGCCATTGTTCAGCGCATTTTCAAAAAGAAATCCGTGCTTGCAGCAACGCCGCTGGGGCTTGACGGGCTCATTGCGCGCATTGAATTTCTTCCGTCAATGCTTGCGGCGTTCGGCATCGGGGATTTTATCGAGCGTCACGGCAAAAAAAATAGTGGAGCCCGCAAACTGGTTGCCGCGACTCGGATGGGGTTGGTTGCCGGCGCGACGGCTGGGATAGCGGGCGGTATAGCATTCTTTGGCGGATTTTTGTTACTGCCCTTGTGGGGTGTGTTCGGGGCGGCATCTGCCTGCGGGGCACTCGCGATGCTCATTTTAGGGTCGGGGACTAATCTTATTGTGCATATGCAGATAGAGTATGTGATAACGAAGAACTTTTTAATGGCTGTTAAACAGTACGGCAATGCGCGGCTTCATCACGGGGTTGTGGATTATACAGTGTTTGTGGTCAATACTCCTCCGGCAAATATCAACGATCTCAATCCAGTATCCGTCATAAAGCTTGATGGTGGTCAACAGGTGTGGGGTATGATTTCACCGGCGGGACAGGTGATTTTATATAGCGAAGCATCCCCAGAACAGGTGACGCGCGCCATAAGCGAACGCGCGCGCAATGAAGGCATTATGGGTGACGCCCATCTGCAGAGATGTTTGCGGGAACTTTTCAGCGATGCGGTAGCGCAGTGGCCCGCGAGTATTGAAAAAAACGCGATGTCTGAAGCAATTGGGCATGCCGTGCTGGACACCGCGGTGCGTGTCGAGATGGGTACAACCGGGAAACGGATGCGGTACGATGACGATGGAACGATGGTGCTTACTGGTGATATATCTGATTCTCGCGCATCGGCGCGCGCCATCAGCAATGGCGATGCGGTGGCGATGGCCAACAGCGCCTTGTTGTATCTCAATGACGGGTTCGATGCCGAAAAAACTGTGCAAGCGTTGTTCCGTCTTAACGGGAAACAGGTTGTTGTTGACGGCGTTGAAAAAACGGTGCGGGTGCAAGCGATGCTTTCAAAAAAGAGCCATATGCAGATATATGCCATGATTCCCGCTGGCACCGATGATTTTGTTAACCAAGAAATACAAAAAGCGTTCAAAACGGGCGTCGCCGGATGCGTGGTACGGCACGGCCCTGATTTTATTGTCATTGATTTTGCGACCGCAACGCCGGCTACCTGGGCGACCGACGGTGTTCCTGCTGATCTCATCGCCGTCAATAAAGATGTTAACCAGCTCAAAAACGCCTTTCGCAGTTCTCGGACTCCCTGTCATATTGTTGATGTCAGCAATATCACCAAACAGATTGAAGCCACTCGTGACCTTGCCGACAAACAGGCGTTTATTGATATTCTGGGGGCGGGGATATTATCGCTATTCGGTGCACAGTCCTACAGCGCCCGCTATGTCAATGATGCAGTGTATGGTTTCAGCGATGACCAGCTGACAGAGGATACTAAAACCGCTTATCTCAGCAAAATGCACGCGGACTTGCAGGACTCAGCACGATATATGACCTTGGAAGTGGTGTTTGAGCGTGCCTGGGCGCAACGGTTATTGTACACCCAATGGATTGTGGATCACGAATACGCCTTTCCCGTTCCGCTGCATCACCGGCAGATGATTGGCCGGGCGCTCGCGCTGGTTGGCGACAAGCGCGCGCAAGTCACCGGCAATGCAGTACTTGATAGCACCCCCGTTGACGAAGCGTCCATCAATGCAAAGTATCACGCCGTGACGCAGAACTCTTCGCCCCAAGCCGTTAGCGAACTTATAACGATGATACAACTCTTCGATCTGCAGTTTACGGATATCGGCAGCCGCATCGCGCAGCCGCAGGATGTAAGAATGCTTTCCGCCATCCTGAGCGCTGCATAGACAATTGTATATACAATTTAAATAATATATACTGCAAGCCATGAAGGCAATACAGTGGAATCCCCTGAAAAATGACCGCCTCAAGCAGACAAGAGGGGTCTCGTTTGAAGAACTGCTTAACGCTCGCCTGATTACGATGGTCAGCCATCCCGTCAGGTCCATCAAAAATTAATGTTCTTTGAATACAGGGGATATGTGTGGGTTGTCCCGTGTATTGAAGAAATTGATTATTACTTTCTAAAGACACTTTTTCCCAGCAGAAAATATACAAAATTATTACCGGAGAAAAAACATGAGAAAAACCACATTAAATGCATATGAGAAGAGTATTGAAAAGGACTTGCTTGCCGGGGTGTATGTCCCGGTGAAACAAAAAGAGTTGCATGAGATATCAGAATCTATTGCGTATCGCAAAAAAGACGCCGTGCTTAATATCCGCGTCAACAGTCACGACCTTGAAAGTATTAAAAGCAAAGCCCGGAAAATGGGCATAAAGTATCAAACCCTTATTTCGGAAGTTTTGCATAAAGTAGCGCTCTAGGCATAGGTTGATTTCCCGTCGCAGTTCGCGAAAGCGATTTATCCTTCCGGGTGTGCCCTCCAGTTGTAAACAGTCCGATTATTTGCTACCATAACACCCGTTATCGGTCCGGATAGTACCGGACTGCTGTCTCTTTTGCTCCTGCCTATGAGCAGGGGCGTATCCCTCGCACGAGGGAAATCCAGAAAGGAGGTGTTGTCTATGTCTCGCTATGAGACGACGTTTATTTGCTCGCCTGAAGTACCTGCCGAAAAAGTTGAGGATCTCGTTTCAAAAGTCAGAAAAGTTGTTGAAACTGCGGGTGGTACCATCGGCCTGCTTCAGCAATTAGGCCGTAAACGGCTTGCCTATCCGATTAACAAACTCCGTGAAGGCAATTATGTGTATCTTGAAATGACCGGAACCGGTGAATTAACTGCCGCTCTGGAGAAGTTTTTCAAGGTCAACGACCAGGTCATCCGCTATCTCACCGTTAAAGTTGAGAAGAAAAAACCGGTAGCGGTTAAACCTGCCATTGAAGTTGCTGCTCAGGCCGTCGAGGAGGTCAAACCCAATGAATCAGAACAACCTGCGGCTCCCCGAGCAGAATAGTATTACGCTTGTCGGACGGCTGACGCGTGATCCCGAAGTGCGGTTTACCGGCAAGGGCGACGCCGTTTGTTCCTTTGACATTGCCGTCAACCGGCGCTTTAAAAGCACGGCCGGCGAATGGAAAGACGATACGACATTTATCGGCATCGTCGTGTGGGGCGATTCGGGGAAACGGTGCGGCGACCGCTTGAAAAAGGGTCTTCCCGTCCATGTTGAAGGTCGTTTGCAAAGCCGTCAATGGGAAACCAAAGAAGGCCAGAAGCGGACAACCATCGAAGTAATCGCCCGTCGGGTGCAGTTCCTGTCCAAGGCGGATTCGCCGCAGGAAGCCGGTGCGCCCGTAGGTAAAATGTCCGGCGATGATGCCGCCGAAACGGCAGCGTCGGTGCCGGATGAAGACGAGATTCCGTTTTAACGAGAACATAAGAACGCTGTGTTCGCTATTTTTACACTCTAAGGAGTTTGTATGGCTATGACATCAGCACGACCCAGAGGCCCGGTAAAACCGCGGCCGGCAGGACGGTTTAAGCGCGGCGGCCCAATGAAACGCAAAGTGTGCCGCTTTTGCGCCGACAAAACTGAAATTGATTATAAGAATGTCAGCATGTTGCGTAATTTTATAACTGAACGGGGCAAAATTCTTTCCGGCCGTATTACCGGGACCTGCGCAAAACATCAGCGGTCGTTGACCGCCGGCGTTAAGCGGGCGCGGATGCTGGCGCTTTTGCCGTTCTCAGTTATCTAAATTGTTTCATCTGATACCGTGTCTATTCTTGGGCACGGGTTTAATAAAAAGGAGTATGTATGAAAGTCATATTGCGTTCTGATATAACCAATGTCGGGCGCCAGGGCGACATTAAAGATGTCGCAGATGGTTTTGCCCGCAATTATCTGTTCCCTCAGAAATTGGCGATGGAAGCTTCAGCCGCCAATCTGAAAATCTGGGATCGGCAGAAGGTTACGCTGGAAAAGGAACGGGAAGAGATTATTGCCACTGCCCGGGCGCTTGCCGCGAAGATCGAAGCCGCGTCACTTATTATTACCGTTAAGGTTGGCGAAGGCGGCAAGTTGTTTGGTTCCGTCACCGGCACGAACATCGTGCGTGCGCTTACTGATAGCGGATTTACTATTGAGAAACACAGCATTCTTCTGCCTGAGCCGATCAAAGAGGTCGGCGAATACGGCGTAGATATCCGTCTGCATCCTGAAGTCATCGCAAAAGCGAAACTGTGGGTAGTCGCGGAAAAAAGCCACGAGCAGATAACCGAACCGGAATCCGAAGCAGCGCCGGAAGCGGAAGTGGAAAGCAAAAAAGAATAGTTGGTTGTGTCCCGAGTTGGATGCGCATTGGTAAGTTTGCCATCACTGTTTGTTTGAAAGTTTGTCATCCCCGAGTGGTTGTATCGGGGATATGGCGTTAAGCATTGTAATTGAGAAATCAGTTTCCCAATTGCCTTTTTGGGAATGGCGCTACAATTAATCCTATGGCAGAGCTTGACCGCGTTCCTCCGCAGGCCCTGGAAGCAGAAATGGCCATCCTGGGGTCGATGCTCATCGAAAAAGAAGCGATCACCAAAGTGGTCGACATCGTAACGGAGCACGACTTTTACAAGGATATGCACCGGCACATCTTTGTCGCCATGCGGGACCTGTACATGGAAAACCAGGCGGTAGATATTATTACCGTCGGTGAAAAACTAAAAAAGCACCGGCTATTCGCGGATGCCGGCGCGACGGGGTATTTGACCTCGGTTATCAACTCTGTCTCGACTGCTGCCAATGTCGAGCATTATGCCCTCATTGTGCGGGACAAGGCAATCCTGCGGCAGTTGATTACTGCCGGTACGCAAATCGTCACTTCCGCATTTAACGAAAAAATCCCTGCCGAAGAAATCATGGATCAGTCGCAGTCGATGCTCTTCAGCCTTGCCGAGCGCGGTGCGGCAAAAGGGTTTACGCCGTTGTCGGAATTAATCCATCCGACGCTTGAAAAATTGGAAAAACTGCACGCCGACAAACGGGATGTCCCGGGACTGCGTACCGGATTCGCCGACTTCGACAAGATAACCGCCGGTCTCCAACCCTCAGAACTTATTATTATCGCCGCCCGTCCCTCAATGGGAAAAACAGCGTTCGCGCTGAACATCGCCGAACATGTGGCCATGAAGGAAAAAAAGCCGGTTGCGTTGTTTTCACTTGAAATGTCTAAAGAGTCACTGATGCTACGCCTCCTGTGCGCCGCCGCCCGGGTAAACTCGCACAGCACGCGCCAGGGATACATCAGCACCCAGAACTGGTCAAAACTAACGACCGTTGCCTCCCGTCTTGCCGAATCACCCATATATATTGACGATAGTTCATCTTTGAGCGTGCTTGAACTACGCGCGCGTTCCCGCCGGCTCGCTTCGGATCTCGAAGCGCGGGGACAGCAGCTGGCGCTCATCGTTATCGACTACATTCAAATCATGCGCGGGTCGAGCCGCGTAGAATCGCGTCAGCAGGAGATATCGGAAATTTCCCGGTCGCTCAAAGGGTTGGCCCGCGACCTTAAAGTTCCTGTTGTTGCTCTGTCCCAGTTGTCGCGTAAACCCGAAGAAAAGGGCCGCGAAGGAAAACCACAGCTTTCCGACTTGCGCGAATCCGGCGCCATTGAACAGGACGCCGATGTGGTGGCGTTCATCTTCCGTGAAGGATACTATAAGCGGGACGATCCGGACAAAGAAAAAAGCGCCACGCTGATTGTCGGTAAACAGCGCAACGGCCCGACCGGCGAAATCAATCTGATATTTGAAAAAGAGTACACGCGGTTTGAAGATTTTGTGAAAATAGAAACGGGCGTCTAAGAGTTCCCTTTTTGGTCCCGAAAGATTTTTTCCGGGAAGTTGTAAGCATCCAGCAGTAAATTATGCAAAATAAAACCTGTAGTCATCATGAAGACCCCTGGTCATCGTGTTGGAATAAAACAGGGGTTGTCTACCGTCCCACCTGGGTCGAGATCGACCAAGCAGCTTTCCGTCAAAACATCAAAAACATTCAACGCTATATCGGGGCAAAAACGAGCATCATCGCCGTGGTGAAAGCAAACGCTTACGGCCATCAGGCCGTGCCGTTGGCGCGCTGTGCCGTCAAGGCGGGGGTCAAGATACTCGGGGTCTCCTCCATCGAGGAAGGTATAACTTTACGCGAAGCAGGCATCAGCGCCCCGATATTGATATTGGGCAGTTTGTATCCACTTGAAAACCTTGCGGTGGCGTTGCGTCACCGGTTAATTCCCACTGTTTCAAGTTTTCAGGGGTTGCAGGAATTCTCCCGGTGCGCCAAACGGCAGAACATCATCGGCGCCTTCCATCTGAAAATTGATACGGGCATGGGTCGCATCGGTATCTCGCCGAACAACGCCCTGCGCCTTATTGACAAAATAGTGTCCTTAAAGACGATAAAACTCGACGGTATATATACCCATTTCTCCTCAGCTGACACTGATGCTGTGTACACCCGTCAACAGCAGGAAAAACTTTCCGTCGTTGCTGCCTACGCACGCAAAGCCGGGCTGCGGTGCATGGTGCACGCCGCCAATTCAGCTGCATTTTTGAAACAGAAGAACTTTTGTTGTGACGCGGTGCGCCCCGGTCTCAGTATGTACGGGCTCCTGCCGTTTGAGAGCGCGGCGGCAAAAATAAAAGTAAAGCCCGTGCTTTCATGGAAGACACATATTGTTTTTCTCAAACGCGTTCCCCGTCAGACCAGCATCAGCTACGACAGAACATTCGTTACCAAACGGATGTCCGTCATCGCAACTCTGCCGGTTGGCTATGCCGACGGGTATAACCGGTTGTTGTCCAACAAGGGCTCAGTGCTGGTGCGGGGCGTGCGGTGCCCGGTAGTCGGTAAAGTTACCATGGACATGATTATGGTTGATGTGACGGCAGTGCCGGCGGTTGCCATTGGCGACGAAGCGGTATTGATCGGTTCTCAGGGAAAAAAGTCAATTACCGTCGAAGAAATGGCGCGCGCTATCGGCACCATCAGTTATGAAATAACCTGCGCTATTGGCGCCAGAGTTCCGCGGATACTAATATGAGAAGAATCTCCGGCCGGATGTTTAATAAACTGGGTATACAATTTCTCGATTTTGCATCTATGCTGGGCAGAGTTACGCAGCTGATTGTGCAGACATCTCAGTGGATCGCGCGCGGTGCCGTCGACACGCGTACCACGGTTCAGCAGATGATCGAAATAGGTATCAATTCATCCCCCGTCATTGGTTTGTCATCGCTGTTTACCGGGATGGTGCTGGCGCTGCAGACAGGAGCGTCGTCGCGCAATATTTTTAACGAACCCATATATATCGGCACGGTCGTTGGATTCTCACTGGTCAAAGAGCTCGGACCCGTTCTGACCGCCGTGGTTATGGCGGGCCGCGTCGGCGCGTCGATTGCCGCCGAGATCGGGACGATGAAAGTGACGGAACAGGTGGACGCGCTCTACACGCTGGGGACCAATCCGGTGCGCTACCTGGCGGTCCCCCGGTTCATCGCGTGCGGTGTGATGGTGCCGGTGCTGACCATTATGGCGAATATCGTCGGTATCATGGGTGGACTCATCGTTACGATGTATCGCTGGGATGTGCCATCGTCGGTGTACTGGGAAGACATACTGAATTTCATGATGATAAGCGATTTCATGCACGGGTTAATTAAATCGATTTTCTTCGGCATCATTATCGTGACGACCGCCGTGTATCAGGGGTTCCAGTGCGAGGGCGGCGCTGAAGGGGTAGGAAAATCGACCACCAGCGCGGTGATGATTTCGATGATGCTGATACTGATATCAGATTATTTTTTGACGGCTCTGCTGGTAGCGTTGAGGATCGGCTGATATGATACAGGTTTCCGGTGTTGCCAAATCATTCCGTTCAAATGATGTCCTGCGGGGCGTGGATCTCGAGGTGCGCGACGGCGAGACACTAACCGTCATCGGCGGGTCCGGCACGGGCAAGAGTGTTTTGCTTAAAAACATGCTCGGGTTACTCAAACCCGACCGGGGCGAGATACGCATAGACGGCACGGAGATTACCGCTCTGGACGAGACGGAGCTTCTGCATGTCCAGCAAAAGTTCGGCTATCTTTTCCAGGGGGCGGCGCTGTTTGATTCACTGACCGTCGAGGAAAATGTCGGGTTCGGTTTGCATAACCTGACGGATTTTGATGCCGCTAAGATCAGCGCGCGCGTGCGCGAATGTTTGGCGATGGTGGGGCTTAAGGGCATACAAAACCTGAAGCCCGCGGAACTCTCAGGCGGGATGAAAAAGCGCGTCGGCCTTGCGCGGGCCATCGCCTGTCAGCCCCAGTATATCATGTACGACGAGCCGACTACCGGCCTTGATCCGATTATGGCCGATGTTATAAACGAATTGATACTGTCTCTGCAAAAACAGCTGTGCGTTACATCGATTGTGGTTACGCACGACATGAAATCGGCGTATAAGATATCCAACCGCATCGCGATGCTCTACGAGGGAAAAATAATTTTTGTCGGAACGCCGGATCAGGTAAGGAATACCACCAATCCGGTCGTGCACCAGTTTGTTGAAGGTTTAAGCCACGGGCCCATAACCGTTGATATTGAAAAATCTTTTAACTTTGAGGATCAATCATGACAAAAGAAACAAAACTCGGGATTTTTGTGTTTGCGGGCATTTTTTGTTTTATTCTGACCATCATGGTGCTGGGCGATTTCCAGTTTCAGCGCCGCTACACACTGAACATTCTGTTTCATGATATTGCCGGTCTCCCGGCAAAAGCGAAAGTCAAAATAGCGGGCGTTGAGGTCGGCTCGGTAAAAACCATTGCCCTCGACGGAAACAAAGCGAAAGTGACCGTGTGGCTCAACCGCGGTATCGAATTGCACGCCGACACCCGCGCCAGCATTGTGGCGACCGGCATCATCGGGTCGAAGTATTTGGAGTTGACGATGGGTAGCCCCTCCGAGAAGGTTCTTCAGAAAGGTGATACTATTACCGGTCTTGATCCGGTATCGTTCGATAAGCTCATTGCCGACACCATGGAGCAGATTGCTTCGCTGGTGTCGTCGTTTAAGGGGACCAGCGGCCGGAGTGCCGGGCAGAATATTGCCGACACACTGGATAACCTGCGACAAATCTCAGGGACCCTTAAACGGGCAATCGCCGACCAGGAAACCAAAGTGGTTGATATCGTTGACAATGTTAATAAATTTACCGGCGATTTGGCTGAAATTACCGCCGACAACAAAGACGACATCCGCGCCGCGATGAAAGAGATCCGCTCAGTTGCGGGCAAGATGGATTCGATTCTGTCGCGTATAGACAAAGGCGAAGGAACCATCGGAAAACTGGTTTCCGACAAAGAAATGGGTGACAATTTAAAGGAAACATTTGTCGAGCTTAGAGAAACCACGCATCAGGCAAAACAGGCGTTGCGCCGCATCAATATGATTGAGACGGACTGGAATTATCAGATGCGCTATGACACCGGCGAAGGCCGCGCGCGTCACGATGTTGGCCTCTACATCAAGCCGCGGCCCGGGAAATATTATTATGTCGGCGGTTCGAACCTGGGAGAGAATTCCGTTACTTCCCCCGACTCACAGACAAAAAATACCATCAGCTTCCTGTTCGGCAAAGAGTGGCAGGCGATGGAAGGGTATGCGGGGCTGATTCGTTCCAAGGCCGGCGTCGGCGTCAAAGTGCGCCCGTTGTATAAATGGGATCCGTGGCGCCGTCTCGAAGTAACGGTTGAAGGATATGATTTTGGCCGCGATACGCCGGTTAACAAGGGTGTAGTCAACGCGGGCGCCCGGGTTGCGGTGAAATCGTGGGCGTATCTTGGCGTACAGCAGGAAGATATTTCCTACAACAATCACACCATGATTTACGGCAACATCACTCTGCGTGATGACGATATCGCCTATATTCTCGGGCTTGTCGGTTTGGCACGCCCATAAGGTGCGGGGCTCTGCCCCCCTGCGCCCCATCCGCTGGGACAAGGGAATAGACATCATGCAATACAAACAATTTTATGTCTCTATAATGGCAAGTAAACGAAATGGAATGCTGTATGTTGGTGTGACATCTGATCTGGCAGGCAGAGTCTTTACTCATAAAAATGATTTAGCAGCAGGTTTTCAGCAAAAAATACCACATACACAACCTTGTCTATTTTGAGAGTACGGATGATGTCAGCAGTGCTATATTAAGAGAGAAGCAGCTTAAAAAGTGGAATAGATCATGGAAAAACACTTTGATTGAACAGAAAAATCCCGAATGGCGTGATCTGTATTGTGATTTATTGGTGTAATAATATGCTGTCATTCCCTGCCAGAGGGTTTCAAAAGAATCATTCCCTGTCGGTCATTCCCGAGGGTGTCATCGGGAATATGGTTTTGGTGAGAAGGTGAACACCATATCCCCGATACAGTCATTCGGGGATGACAAACTTGCGAGTTATTCGGGGATGAGGGGCAAGGGGAATATTTAAAGAAATGAAAGCAAAAAAAAATAAGACTATATTTCGGTGTCAGGAGTGCGGGCATGAGGCGGCGAAGTGGCTGGGAAAGTGCCCGGACTGCGGGAAGTGGAATTCATTTGTTGAGGAACGGGAAGCGCCTGAGCTGGGCGCGCGCCATGTCCGGCAGTTGACGGATTTTTCTTCCGAAGCGGTTGCAATCGACGATGTTTCGCTATCGTCTTTTGCCCGGGTTGCCACCGGGATTGGTGAATTTGACCGGATGATCGGCGGCGGGATCGTGCCGGGGTCGCTGGTCCTTTTAGGCGGGGCGCCGGGGATAGGAAAATCGACGCTGATGCTGCAGGTGTCCGCGGCTTTGTCGCAGAAATCGCGGGTGCTGTATATTTCCGGCGAAGAATCATTGTCGCAGGTCAAAGCTCGGGCGGACCGTTTGGGTGTTCGCTCATCCGCTCTTTATCTGGTGTCTGAAACCAATCTTGAAAATATGCTGGCTGCGGTTGAAAAAACCACGCCGCACTATGTTATCGTCGACTCCATTCAAACCACGTATCGCGCGGATCTTTCCAGCGCTCCCGGTTCAGTCGGTCAAATCCGTGAGTGCGCCGCTGAATTCCTTCGTCTGGCGAAATCAAAAGGTATGACGGTGTTCCTTTTGGGGCATGTCACCAAGGAAGGGGATATTGCCGGTCCCCGGGTGTTGGAACATATTGTCGATACTGTGCTCTACTTTGAAACAGAGCGTCAGCAGGTGTTTCGTATTCTGCGCGCGTACAAGAACCGTTTTGGCCCGACCAGTGAGATTGGCGTTTTTGAAATGCGCTCGACAGGGCTGTGCGAGATAACCAACCCTTCTCAGCTTTTTCTCGGCGAACGATCGCTCAACGCCCCCGGCAGTATCGTCACCACCACCATGGAAGGCACGCGACCGTTGTTGCTGGAAGTGCAGTCACTTGTTACGCGGACCAACTTTGGATTTCCCAAACGGATGGTAACCGGCTATGACGCTGGACGCGTTACTATTTTAATTGCAGTACTGGAAAAACGGATTGGACTGAATCTTGAAACGCAGGATGTTTTCGTCAATGTTGTCGGTGGCCTCAAGATTAAAGAAACAGGGATAGACCTGGCAACCGCGTGCGCCATCGCTTCTGCACACAGCAATTTTGTATGTTCGCCTAAATGCGTAGTCGTGGGCGAAGTCGGGCTTGCGGGCGAAGTGCGTTCCATCGCCATGCTGGCTGAACGACTGAGCGAGGCGGAGAAACTGGGGTTTGAGAGAGCCATCGTTCCCCAAAGCAATCTGCGCCATATACACTATAAAGGGAAACTTGAAATCATTGGCGTTGACAGCGTCGAGCAAGCCATACAAAAAATCAGGTGATACCGCCTGATGCCGTATCTTGATAAATAGTCGTAAAAGTCATACAATCATCACAGATGTATGCGTGCTGTTTGTCGGTGCCGGCTAATTCCAATGAGGGAGCCAATCCATGATGAGATATGTCACTGCAGGAGAATCGCACGGCAAACAATTGACGGTTATTCTGGAAGGCATTCCCGCCGGGCTTAAACTTTCTACGGATGATGTCAACAAGGAGTTGGCTCGTCGTCAGGAAGGGTATGGCCGTGGCGCCCGGATGAAAATAGAAAAAGATGCCGTTGAATTTGTCGGTGGCGTGCGTCTGGGTGAAACCATCGGGTCGCCGATATGCATGGTCATTAAAAATTTTGACTGGGAAAACTGGCAGAATTTGATGGCGTCAGAATATAGAAAACTTGACAACAAGACGCATCAGGTTCGCCCCCGTCCCGGACACGCCGATCTTGCCGCCGCAATCAAATACGGCCGCACAGACCTGCGTGATATTTTGGAACGCGCCTCAGCCCGCGAAACGGCTTCCCGCGTTGCGGCAGGGGCCGTCTGTAAAAAATTCTTACAGACATTCGATATACGCATCGGCTCGTTTGTAAAAGTTATCGGCGGTGTTTCCGCGGACATATCGCTGTATTCAACGGGTAGCGAGATGGTCAAACATGCGGAAAAATCGTCACTGCGTACGCCGGATCCCGTTGCTGAAAAGAAAATGATAGATGCTATTGCTGCTGCTGAAGAAAAGGGCGATACGGTCGGCGGCGTTTTCACCGTGGTGGCCCAGAGCGTCCCGGTGGGGCTCGGGAGTCATACCCAGTGGGACCAGAAGCTGGACGCACGGATGGCGATGTCGCTGATGTCCATACAGGCTGTCAAAGGGGTCGAGTTCGGTCTCGGATTCGGTTTTGGCTACAAGAACGGATCGTTAGTCCACGATGAAATATTTTTCTCGAAAGAAAAACGATTTTACCGCACCACCAACAATGCCGGCGGTTTCGAAGGCGGTATCACCAACGGCGAAGAAGTGCTGGCAACCTGCGTCATGAAGCCGATTCCCTCGCTCAAACGGGCGCTTAAATCAGTTAATCTTATCACCAAAAAGGCGGATCTTGCCGAGGCTGTCCGCAGCGACATCTGCGCCGTTCCAGCAGCCGGTGTCATCGGTGAAAGTGCCGTAGCGTTCGAACTGTCCCGCGCCATGAAAGAAAAATTCGGCGGCGATTCAATGGACGAAATCCAGCGCACTGTTCTATCGTACCGCGCATACGCGAACACTTTTTAACAACACGCGACTTTTCCGCTGTTTTCTCTCGCTGTGTAAGGATCTTATATGAAAATATTAACCGATTCCCTGACGATTGACGAACTACAGCACATGGCGGTTAATCTTTTCGGCGACATGGTAAAAGCGGTTGTTGATGTCGAAAGGGAGCTGATTGCCCTTGACGCAGAACTGCATGCCGATCTTGAAGCGTTGCTTATTGAAAATGGTTCTCAGCAAAAGAATCTCTGGGGCATAAATCTTTATCCGCAATTGCAGGGCGAGGAGTTTATTGAGTTCGACTCCATGATAAATATGCGTCCTTCGCAAAACAACAAAAGTCGCAGTGTTGAGAATCCGGAAGTCCGGCGAGGGATTGCGGCAGTTGTTGACAAGAGAATACAGCAATGAGCATACACCACAAACTGCTTGCGGATGGACGGTGGTTCCAATTATCGCTTGTTGAGCAAATGGCGAATATCGGCAGTGAAGTTGAACGAGCATTGAGCTGGAAAGGGAAAAACAATGACCCTTTTAGCAGGAATGCATTTGAGCGCGCCCTTGAATTGATGGATTTCACGCTGGGCGATAGGAAAAATGCCAATCGTTTAAAAGAGGTCGCCCGCGTGCGCGAGACCATAGTTGATTACTTTGCCGGCAGTAATGAATTTTCTTCGACAGAAGCATCGTTTAAAAAGTATTTTTATTATTTTGCCTACGCTTCTCGCAGAAATCGCTAAATGGTTCCTCGTTTATAAAAAGGGCCACGGAGAGATTGCTTGGTTGCGCTGAGCGCTGAAGGAATGCATAGTATATGAACATTGCGTTAACCGGGTTCATGGGGACGGGAAAAACCACCGTCGGGAAATTGCTGGCAAAAAACCTTGGCTGGGAGTTTGTCGATGTTGACGCGGTCATCGAGAAAAACTCCGGCATGGTCATATCTGAAATATTCGCTCGTTTTGGCGAACCGGAGTTCCGCAGCCGCGAAACGAGTGCCATTAAACAGCTGAGCGTTCTCGATAAGAAAATATTTTCCTGTGGTGGTGGCGCCGTCCTGCTCAGCGAGAATATGGACGCTTTCGAGAAAACCGGCATCATTGTCTGTCTTACTGCATCTCCGGAAGTCATTTATCAGCGTATCAGACACACCACCACCCGTCCATTACTGAAAGTTCCTGATCCGCTTGCGGCAATCAAGGAGCTGCTTGCCGTCCGTGAACCTTTCTACCGCCGGTGTACCTATACGGTTCATACCGACTTCCTGTCTCCAGATGCCATTGTTGCAGAAATTGTGAGGCATAATGAAATATGTGATTAATACACTTATAGTTGTATGCAGTGTATTCATTGCACTTGAAATTGTCGTGAGAATAACGGGCTGGGATATGACTCTCATCAAACCTCTGTTGTATTATCAGGGGGCGGATTTGGAAGTTCACCGAGTGTCGGATAATGACGAGAAACTCTATGAGTTGCTGCCCAACGCTGTTCACCAGTACGGCAATAATAAATTTACCATCAATAGTTTAGGATTCAGAGACAGAGAGCGGAAAATAAATAAAGATAAAGATGTATTCAGAATTATTTGTTTTGGCGGCTCAAATACCTACGGCGCGGCTGTAAGCGATAACCAGACATATCCCTATTACTTAGAGCAATTGCTCAACAAAGATTCAAAACGAAAATATGAGGTATGGAATGTAGGATGTTGCGCTTATTCGCAAACTCAAGATGTTGAAACGGCGAAAATGGTGGTGAGGGAGTATAATCCTGACCTCTTGATATTTCAGAAGACCAATGACATACGAAGGGCGTTCCTGCGTAATACTGATTATGCCCATTTTCTGCGTAAAAATCCGTCGCTATACTGGGAAAACATAAGATTCCTGCCTGGCTATAACAGTAGATTGGGGCGCTGGGTATTCATTCACAGTTATGGATATAGAACACTGATATTGCTAATTAATCGGATAAAATCTATTCACGGCAACAATCCGTTGTTTATGTGCGAAGAATATCCACACATCGGAAATTGTGAAAATGAATTGCGATTTGGGGAGTTTTATCGGAAGATAAGTGCACGCATCCCAGTGTTAGCCTGGACTCTGCGCGATAATGCAGGGATGACTTGGGGGACGGATTCTGTCGAAACATTGGATGTATTCCAGCCCAGCAATTACCCTGCCAATGTGTCAAAAGAGTACTTTGCAATTCATCCCCCGGCCTATGTGTATCAGTGGTATGCGAAAACTATGGCCAAAGAATTAAAAAAGAAGCAGTTAATCTGACGGTAGGTTGAAAGGAAAAAAAATGAAGACGCCGAATTACAGTTTTGAAAAACGCAAGAAGGAATTGAAGAAACAGAAAAAGAACGAAGAAAAAAGACAGCGCAAACTCAACAGGGGCAAAGAGCAGCCCGACGATGTTTTGGAAACGCCGCCGGCAGAGCCGCAGGCATAACGAGGGGATTTTTTTATGAACATACTGGTTCGCAATGTGCCGAAGCTTCTTACGGAAGAAAAGCTGATGGCTTGTTTTCGTCCATTCGGGGTGGTTACCGCAGTATCCATCATCGTTGATCAGACCACCGGACAGTCCCGAGGATTCGGGTTTGTCTCGATGCCCCAGCAAGCCGAAGGCGAAGCAGCCATTAAGGGGCTCCATCACACCGTAATTCTAGACGAGAAAATCAGAGTCAAAGAAGCAAACCCAAAGTACGGACCATCATACTATGCCGTCAATAAACAACTGCCGCGGGTACCTGAGCAATCAGCCCCCGCCCGCCCCGCATATCCGGCGCCCGTGCGCAGAGAACGCCCCCCGGTCAAGGCAGGAGCACGGGAACATCGTGTTCCCGACGAACGGGGCCATGCTTCTACGCGGGCAGGCGGTAAGCCGGCATACAAACCGCACAGTGCCGGTGAAAGAAGCAGTCATCCCTATGCCCGATTTCTCAAACGCGATGTTACGCGTCCCGCATCGGCTCCGCGGGGCGAACGCAGTTCCGGATATCAAGGTTCTTCGGAACGAAGCGATCGGCCGAAATCTCAGTTCCCTCCCCGTGACGGGAATACATCGGCGTACCAACCGCGCGGCGAGCGTCCGTTTCGCCCGCAAGGCCCTACAAATTCAAGTGCGAGAAGTAGTCGGCCACCCACTCGTTTTCCGGGTGGGGACGCTGAGCGCCCCCGTTCGCCCTTTCGCGGCGAGCGCAGTGCAGGATATCAGGGTTCACCGGAAAGAAGTGCTCAATCGGGCTCCCGCTTTCCGTCACGGGATGCCGGCAGACCGGAATACAAACCGCGCGGTTCCGGCGAGAGAAGCAGTCATCCGCCCGCACGGTTTCCGAAACGCGCCGGTGGCCGATTTAATGCACCATCTCGCGATAGAACCCGGGCCCGCTGATTACTGCATGATTTGATATATCCTCGGTTGACAAGGATACGATGATGAATTTTTTTGTGAAAGCAACAATGCAACTGTTCCTGATTGCCGGATTGGCCGTGGTTATGACCCCCATTGCCGGGGCGCATGCCAATAACCTTGAGGGATTGGTCCTGACTGACGCAAAGTATGCGCTGGAAAAAGAGAATGTGACGCCCGTGCTGAAATGGGTAAAAGGCAAAGAAAAAGAGCTTACGCAATTGTTTAAGGCAACGGTGGAAAAAAGAAAAAAACTATTCAACAATAAAAAAGCGATTGACTTTGCGTTTTATCAAACGCTTATGAAAATACACCGGGAATGTTATCAGTATAAAGGGTGTATACCCTTCGTTTCTATCGATCCGGAAAATAGGGTCGGTGTCGTTACGCGTATGGCTGACGATGTTATCACCACCGGTGCTATCGACACAATGGCTGACTATCTTATAACCGAAGTCAATCAGGGTATCAGGGCGCGTTACGCTATCGTTGCAGAAAAAGCTAAGCATAAGGACGACAATCTTGCTGCCGGACAGGACTTTGTAGACGCATATCTGGAATTGTCTCACTATGCCGAACATCTGGACGGTGAAGCCCCCCTCGGCGCTCCGCGGAAATGAGTGTCCCCATGGCAATGCCGGGGACTAAGGCAGTACGGCTATTTTTTGCAGGACTGATTTTCATAACTTTTTTTTCAAGTTTGTCATGTGGTGCTCAAAGTGTGTATATCCCTCCTGACGGAAAAACACTGCTTTTCATAGGACAAAACAAACAATCCGCTGACGATTATGTGAAAGCATTCGGCCGGCACCCCGCGGGCTTTATGATGTACACCTCGGTTCAGAAAGCGCAGTCGCTTCAGGAAGCGTTTGACGATGGCGCCGGGGTTGTTCACGGGCAGTATCTGGTTGAGAAATACCCTGTCGCCGCCCTGCAAATCGGTCTGTACATGGTGGATGCGCTCGACGGCATCGTGCGGGGTAACTACGACGATACCATCGATCGTATCGGGTTGTGGATTGCCTCAACGAAGCGGCCGGTGTATCTGCGCATCGGCTACGAATTTGACGGGCCGCACAATCATTACGATCCGCGGGCGTATGTTCCGGCCTACCGCTATATCGTTGACCGGTATAGAAAAGCCGGCATACGCAATGTTTCCTATGTCTGGCACTCTTTTGCGTCCACCATGAAGCAGCCGCCGGCTGTCTGGTATCCGGGCGACGACTATGTGGACTGGTTCGGCGTATCATTTTTTGACAATGGCACCAGCCCGGGCATGAACGCCATGGTGGCGATGGCGAAAGAACATGGCAAGCCGCTGATGATAGCCGAAGCAACGCCGATGAAAATCGGTGTGGGCGCGGGCAAGCAGGCCTACTACCGCTGGTTCCGCCCGCTGTTTAAATTTATTGAGAAAAACAATGTAAAAATGCTCTGCTATATCAACGCCGACTGGGATTCTTTGCCGATGTTTGCCGCCGAAAAATGGAAGGATTCCCGCGTACAGACCAATGATGAAATAAAAAAGATCTGGCTCGAGGAAACATCAAAAGACAGGTACAACTATTTTTTGAAGTAACAATGTTCACTACGCCAATCAGGTAGATTGTTGTTGGCAGAGTCCGTTAACATAGTGGCGGGTTCTAAAGCCGAGAGTTCTGAGTGTGCTATGCCTGTTTCTCGCATGAGGAACAGGTTTTTTATTCGTCTGCCACCTTTGATGATTTCACAAATATTTTCCTCTGGTTTCACCCCACATCCACCCCGATAAAGTAAAATAAATTAGGTCTTGCACATACCCAATACTTGTATTATATATTTAGTAGCAGGCACCTTTGCTATGAACTTACGAAAATTGATTGCTCTCATAACTGTCGCGGCATTCCTCTATTCGAGCGTTATTGCGCCTGTTGTCCAGGCGGCGATACGTGCCGAGCCGGTTTCGCCGATGGCTATCCAGGCAGCCGGAGCGGATTTTATCCCCGCTGCATATGGCACAGTGACCGCTGGCGCATCCTTCGATTCCTCGCGCGTTGTTATTGCCATCCAGGACTTGCACTGTCACCCCGAAGTCCAGCACAACATCAGCAACATCATTGCCGCGCTCGACAAACAGTTTGGCGTGAAAAAAGTTTTTGTCGAAGGCGGATACGGTCCCGTTGACACTGCGTGGTTGAATGGCCTTACTGACCGCGAAATCCGCCGAACCGTCACCGAGTCCCTGATGGACACCGGCCGGTTGACCGGAACGGAATACTTCGCGCTGACGCATGAAAAAACCAACGTGCTCTACGGGCTGGAGGATGAAGCCCTGCACCGCGGCAATATCGCGCGTCTCGGCAGAATAATAGGTCGTAAGCCTTTCTTAGATACAACCATCGCGCTCATGGATCAGGACGCCGCGCTGCTGCAGGTAAAATACTTATCGCCGCGGCATCGGCGCTTAAATAAAATAATTGCCGCACATCGTTCGGGGGCAACAGCAAGCGAAACATATTATTCATCATTGCTCAACTGTGTTCGCACGGTCAATAACAACCCCGACTCTTTTGCCGGCGTCTATCGCATCGATAGCGCGAACTTTCCTTCCATAACAGCTTTTCTTTCGGCGGCAAAGAAATCAAAAAAAATATCCTATCCGGCCATATCCCGCCAACTGCGTTCGTGCGTCGCGCTGCTCAGACAGAAGCTTTCGTTCAACGATTTCCTTGACCTGCAAACCCGTACCGACAATTTCACCCGGACAGACCGTTTATTTTCCGTTATCCTGCCGTTGTGCGCCAGCCGGGGAATCGACCTGACTGCCTTGTACCCCGGCCTTGTGCGGTTCGCCGAATATCTCGATGAAACGCATCGCATCAATCCCGTAGCGCTTATCACCGAAGATAGGCGATTGGTGGAGGAATTACATATTGCTTTCTCGCGGGACACTGCTGAGCGGGATGTGGCTTTTGCGGTTGATTTCTTCGCTTACTTTAAGGATTACCTCCTCACCCGTCTATCGGCGGATGATCTTGCCTATTTCACCGGCCGGTTCGATAAATTCCGTTCAACATGGGCGACCTATGCATATGCCGATAGATTCACGGCGTTGCAAGCCGATATCTCGTTACTGCGCGAATACTACGCCGCCAATCTGAAACGAAATGATGTGTTCGTCAATACCATTATGGACGGACAAAAAGCGGCGGTGTTGCCTGCCCGCCAGTCATCTGATATATCGGCCGCCGTTCGTGCCGTTGCCGGCTCCCGCGATGTGAGCGTTGTTGTTGTCGGCGGTTTCCATACAGCCGGGCTCGAGAATCTATTGGCACAGCGGGGAATCACCTATATAACCGTCACGCCCGCTGTTACGCAGGATACCGCTGCGGCGGCTGCGCGGTACAAAGTTCTTGCCGTTCGTCAGGGGAATGACGATGCGCCGTTCATTGCCGTTGAGTCGCCTGCGTCTACGCTCACCCCTTCGCAGAATGCACTGGGCCTGACGGTTGTCAGCAGTGAACGCGGCGCTGAGCGCTACGGCGACATCATGGAGGCCGGGTGGACGAGAATAGTTGGTCAACTAAAACGCGAGCCGCACCTGTTTAATAAGCAACAGGGCCGATTCGATCTCAAAGCACTGCAGGATACACTTGAGGCGCTGGCGCGCGAGATGAAGTGCGACGGCACCATGGCGTTTAGTTCCACCGGTGAGGGGATAGTGGTTACTGATGTGCGCACTGCGGTACCGGTAGAACTTTTCCGTCTGTCCGTTGGCGGGGAGTTGACGCTGGGCGCCGCATACCGCCCCGCCGTCGCAACGGGCGTTAGTCAAATAGAGAGCGTGTTGCAGTGCAGTACGGAGAATCTATTTTCCGTAGTAAACACCATGGCGGAGTCGCTGCGGTTTAGCAGTCCCGAGATGATTGTTCATTTTTATGCAGTCATGTTCTGGCTTGCCGAGAGCGGTGCACTAACCGAGCTGACCAGCGGCGGACTTATACATGAGATTGAGAACGACCAAAAAATTATTGAAAGCATCACAAAATATTTTAAAACGAACCCGGAAATTGCAGCTGAACTGCCTGAGTCCGTCCAGCGCGCAGTCGAAGCCATTGCCATTAATCACGACCAGTTAGTGCGCGAAGGCACCCCATTCATCCGCGCCCTGACAGCTGTGGTGGGATATATGCCGCAGAGTACAACCGCGGGCCATCCGGCTGTTGTGGATTCCAAGAATACATCTTCGCTCTCAAATACATCGGCGCTGACAACTGAAAAGACCTATGAGCGGGGGCGCATATTCTTTGCAGCACGTCCGCGCCTTGCACGGCTGGTCGCGCCGAAGGTGGACTTTGCGAAAGAAACAGACAACAATCTTACCGCTGACGCCAAACGGGCGATTGAGCGGTGGTATGCACCATTTGGCAGCGACTTGATAGAGCACATCTATGGAATGATAGTGGGAACGCAGGAAAGAAGCCCGGTGCGCATAGCGGGAGCAACAGCGATAATCGCAGCATCACTCGGCGCGGGCTGGCTGGCGCTGAACATTGCGCAGACGGTGATGCCGATAGGGATTGCGCTGCTACCGATGGTGGCAGCTTTCTATATTAGCTATGTAGTAACCCACCTGCTCTACAACATTTTCTTCGGCACCGGCACAAAAGGCAATGCGCCGTTGACAGCAGAAACGGATGATAGGCAATTCCAAATGAATCGTGACGATCTTATAAAGATTTTCGGTCTCGCGTTTGTTGAAAAACACCAAGAAGCATTAATCGAGATAGGAAAACGCGCTGGTTGGGATGCAAGCAAAATCTTTAATGCAGGGTTTCGCGCGCTCAAAGGAGCGATAGTGGTAGATGGGGAAACCGATGTTCAAACCAGTGCCCGGATTATAGTAATCGGCGACGGATTGATCGCTCTGGCCATATCCGCTGGTGTGAAAGATTGGACAGTACTTGGAGATGGGTTAGCTGCGCTCAATGAAGCGATAGTGGTAGCCGGCGAAAGCGCTGAACAAACCAGTGCTCGGCTTAAGATCATTGGCGACGGATTGGTCGCTTTGGCCACATCTGCCGATCGGATGGCAGAGAATATTTTCAAGTATGCCTTGCCCGCACTCAAAGGAGCGATAGTGGTAGGGGGTGAAACCGCTGAACAAACCAACGCCCGGCTTAAGATCATCGGCGACGGATTTGTCTCTCTGGGCAAATCCGCCGATCGGATGGCAGAGAATGTTTTCCAGTATGGTTTGCCCGCGCTAAATGGATTGATAGTGGTGCCTGGTGAAACCGCTGAACAAACCAGCGCCCGGCTCAAGATAATCGGCAACGGGTTGGTCGCGCTGGGGAAGACCCACGGTTGGTCTTACTTTGTATTTTTTCAAGGTGATTTGCCGGCGTTCATAAAAGAGTTCGGCATTGAGTTCGTTGGGAAACACTGGACAGGATTGGTTTCTCTGGGCACATCCGCCGGCAAGAATAGTAATGTCCTTTTACAGAAGGACTTGGCCGACTTTAGAAAAGAGTTCGGTGACGAGTTCATGGAAAAACACTGGACAGATTTGGTCGCCCTAGGCACATCCGCCGGCGAGGATATAGTATATCTTTTGCGGTATGGTTTGCCCGCGCTAAAAGCAGCATTCGATGCCGAATTCATAGAGAAGCACTGGACAGATTTGGTTGCTCTGGGCACATTCGCCGGTGGGGATGCAGTGTATTTTTTCATGGATGCTTTGCCCGCGTTAAAAGCAGCATTCGATGCCGAATTCATTGAGAAGCACTGGGCAGATTTGGTCGTATTGGGAAAATCTGCCGGCAAGGATGCGCGGTATCTATTTGAGTATGTCTTGCCCGCGCTAAAGGGTGCGATAGTGGTAGCGGATAATACTCCTCAGCAAACGAGCGCACGACTCAAGATAATCGGCGCTGCTGTGGTTGCCATGTATAAATCCCACAGTGCGCATGTTTTTAATCTTTCCAAGTATGGTTTGCCTGCGCTCAAAGAATCGATAGTGGTATCTGGTGAAACTGCTACACAAGCCAGTAATCGGCTCAAGAGAATCGATACACTCCTTGGCTTTCTGGCCCCCCATGTCGGTGAATATATAGAGGATATTATCCAATATGGCCTGCCTGCACTCATCGGCCCGACAGTGGCAACCGATGAACCCGTTGAGCAAACCAGTGCCCGGATCAAGAGCATCGGCACGGCTGTCGCCTTTCTTGCACAATCCGCCGGGCGGGAAGAAATGGATATATTCAAGGTCGGCTTCCCCACGCTCACCGAAGATAATGTCTCTGAATTATATATACGCGGATGGCTGTATCAACAGAAGTACGATGTAATTAAGGGGGAGATTGAGCGCAAGGAAGTGTCTCCTGTTGCGGTAATAAAAGCTCTGTTGCACAACCAGCAGAATAACATCGTATCCGGTACCGCGGACATGGTTCGTGCGTATGGAGGGAAAAAGCCGACAGTTTTAGAAGGCCTTGTTAGTTTGGCAAGTAAAATAAAAATTATATTTACCCTTACCCCGGTAATGTTCAAAGACATACAGAATCAATTACAAGCGTGCGGAGTAGATATCAGCAAGGAATCGTTGTTAAGCGTGCTGCGGGAAAACGGCTATGGCGTTTATGACGGCCAGATAATTGCGCAGGTAGAATATCTTCTTTCAGCGTATCGCGGGAGTGCTGAGCACGATCATGTGGAAGCGAATTACTTGACGCATGCAGTGACCACCGCCATCATTAACTATGCAGCCAAGGGCGGAGAAGCAAAAGGACGGGATGCCATCCGGGAGGCACAAGGGTACCATGCATTCCATGAATTTGATCTGGGATTGTTAAGCATGGTTAACTTCAACAACCGTAAAATTGATACGAATGTATCATTGGCGTTTTATTATCGGGATGCCGCGGCATTGCAACTCGATCCTGACACAAATATCCCCGCGCCATTGCCTGAGTATTCCCGGAAACGGACGAAGATTATCGGCGGAAAAACAGTGACAGACCTCCTTGACGAGCTTACGCACAATCAGATGCGGGAGCGTGTGGCAAAAGAAAAGATATATGCCCAATTACTGGCAATCCAGAACGGCACGGGCGCGAATATTGATGCAGCAATTACAGAGATTAAGAATAATCTTGGTATCTTAGACAACAACTGCGGACTGAAGAAGGAATACTATGCGGCGGTCTTCGGGCATCTTGATAAAGAATTCTTTACAGCTTTGAAGGTGCAGTATAAAGCAGGTTCAGGTAGTACTAGAAATGAGCTCCTTGCCAAATTACTCACCGCAGCAATGATCCGCCAAGGACAGACATTAGTAGCATCGTTAAAACCCGGGGACATAGACAGCCCGCGTGCAGCAGACAAAAAAGTTGTCCATCCCTTTATAGCGCTTAACAAGACCATCCTTGACTACCTTGAAAACGAACAAACAATCCGCTCAGGAACATTCGAAGAAGAATCGCCGTCAGCTGCTGACGCATACCGCACATCCCGTGGTAAGGTGTATAATACAGCTGCGCTGACGGATGAAAATCTGAAGCGATATCAGGCTCGCATGGTGTTGTTGGGCTGGCCGAGGTGGTTGGCCCTTGCGGTTGGGGTTGCAGGGGAACAATTTCCGCTGATGGGGAATTGGCAGGCGTTTGCGGATGAACAGCATACGAAGTTACACGCGCGGGGTCGTGAGGCAATCAGGACTATGCATAGAATGTCGTGGGTAACGGCGATAGGTGCGGCGGTTATAGGGGTGGCGGTGCCGTTAGCGGCGGGCATGGCAATGGCAGTGGTGCCGGCGCTTGTCTTGAGCGCACTCGTATGGTTTGCGGGGAATGTGGCGGTGCATCTGCGGTACGACTGGAACAAAGTACAGGGGCTCCCTCTTGGGATTTTTGTGGCAGAAGATGTTTCTGTCCTGCAGGGTGATAAAAAAATAGATACACGGTACGGCTACCTTTCGCTTGTCGTGACGAAAACGCCCGCGCAGTTTCCTGGTGGAGCGGAAATACACAATACAGGAATCAGGGCGGGCGGCAAGGCGGTATGGACAGCAACAGAAAATGGCGTGTTGATAGTGTATGTGACGGGCGAGAACGGGGATTTTGCGCGCAACGCCGCACAGGTCGTCAAGATACTCAAAGGACGCGCCGGCGTAGCGGGGAGCGCGCGCGCTCAACGGGTGATTAATGATGCGAATGGTGTTGCCATGAATCCCGCGCGCGGAGCGGTGGTGTTCGACTATACCAATTCTGCAGAATTATTTTGGGATGCCGGAAGCGCTGTGCTCAAAGGCGACGCGTTGCCTGCCGGGTTTGAGGCGATAACCAATGTGCACAACGCCGAGCGCTATGCCATGCGTCCCGAAATAGCCGTCGAGACGAAGTGGAGCAATTCATATACAGGGGCCGGCGAAACGCCGTTTAATCAGTCATTGATGCTCTCCGCTGAAGAACTGCAGAAAGCGGGAAAACCTCACATTGAACAATTGCAAAAACGGGGAGGAAGAATATATGTGTCGTATGCCGGAACCGACGCGATTGAGGTTGCTCGGTTAGTAAATACATACGGGCTTAACGGCGCCGTTTGTCCGAACATCGATGCGGTAACGGTTAGCGGCATAAAAAATAAGGATGCATGGGTCGCCGGGCGCGGCGCCGCGGGCAATAATGGTGTGCGCGCCTATGCCGAGATTGACCTGCGCTCAGGCCTGCCCTCGCTCGCTGGTATTCGGTCCGGGGCCGTCGTACGCATCACGGTTGATGAAAAAAGCGTGAGTGGTATTTCTGTGCTTAACAAACTTCCCTACGGGTGTGTGCTTATCATTGAAGGTGCTGCGTTCCGGGAAGCAACCCGTCTGACGGGCAGAGATATTTCCGACATAGAACTTTTCGGCGTCAATATTCTGGCGTTCCTGCACCTGACGCCCGCTACCCCCGCTGAGAATCATCACTACGAACGAAAGACCGCGTTCGCGCTTTCGCTGGATGAGTTTGAACAGCCGGCCAATCTTGCGGACGATGTGGCCGCCATCAAGGACGGCAATATAGCCGCCATTACGGGGAACGCCGTGTTTTTTGAAGCGGTGTCGCTGCATCTTCGTACTGCCATTGACCGTCAATCGTTCCTTGACGCGGTGGCGGCACGGTATCTGTTGGCCAGCCAGGGCAAGCAGAACGGTTTGTTGTCCGATGGATTGGAACAGGAACTGGTTGCAGCGATGGCCAAGTTGTCTTCATCGCAGTTGAAAATGATGGACATTACTATTGTCCCGCCGTTATTCGATACTGAAGGAACCGTTGATGAAGTCAATGCCCGGGTGATAGCCAGAATCAATGATGAGAGTAAACCGATTACCGCAGAAGGGCGCATTGCGTTGATAGCTATGTTCGCAGAAGGCCGTTTTGTTGCGGCTGCGCACGCTACACCTCTCCAGACAGACACTCGCCTGATGCGTCAAATCCTCCAAGCCGCCTAATCACTACTGACTTGCATGCCGGCAGTATCCCCTGCATCTTTCGTGGCGGGATATTGACAGCTTTTGTGGTAAATTATATAACCGTAATACACAGGGAGGCCGTGTGACGGCCTGAGAGTATCGGGGACAGCAAACCGATTTACCTTTGTCCCGTGAATTGTTACGGAACGGAACCTGATCTGGGTAATGCCAGCGGAGGGAAATCGGAAAGAAGAATTTTTCTTTACCTATACCGCTCGCTGGTATGGGTTTTATTATTTTAAGGAGGATGGAATATGATTGCTGCATCACCATTGCTCGCGCGGGTACGGGAACAAAAGCCGGTGGTGCATCATTTGACTAATGGGGTGACGATATACGATTGCGCCAATGTTGTTAAGGTGTTCGGGGCTTCGCCCGTCATGGCGCATGCGCCGGAAGAGGTGGCCGACATGGCGCAGATTGCATCGGCACTGGTGTTAAATATCGGGACATTGACGGTTTCATTTGTCGAGGCAATGAAAATCGCGGCGAAAAGCGCCAACAAAAAAGGTATTCCGGTGATACTGGATGTGTGCGGCGCCGGGGCTACAAAATTGCGCGACGACAAGTGCCGCGAGCTGATAGAAGGGGTGCGCATAGACATCATCAAGGGAAACGCCTCGGAGATTGCCCGCATTGCCGGTGAGAATGTGCACACGAAAGGCGTTGACGCGACAGATGTCGGCAAAGACCTGATTATTATTGCGCGGGGATTGGCGCGGCAAAAAAAATGCACCGTGGTCATCACCGGCAAGGAAGATATAGTAACCGACGGCGAAACAGTTTTTATCGTCAAGAACGGCCACCCCCTGATGGCGTGCGTGGTTGGTACCGGTTGTATGGCGGCGTCCGTCATCGGGACCTTCGCGGCGGTTGAAAAGAATTATGCCGTCGCCGTGGCCGCAGGATTGGCGTGTTATGAAATTGCCGCGGAATTGGCGGCCTCGACAGCTGCCGGGCCGGGCAGTTTTAAGGAGTTATTATTTGATAAAATATATTCATTGGACGCATCAACCGTTGAGCGCATGCAGAAAATAACGGCAGTGGCGCAATAAATCTAATACACACCGTATACACAGGGCAATCTGTATGGATATCAGGGGTTACTATTTTATTACGGATACGGCATTAACCAAGGCCGGCAATACCGCGGATGTAGCTGCGGCTGTAGCGGCAGGGGCGAAGGCGGTGCAGTACCGCGCAAAAAATCTTTCGACCAGGTCAATGATAGAAGAAGCGTTTCGGTTGAAGCGGACCGCAAAAAATACCCTTTTTATCGTCAATGACCGGGTGGATGTTGCGCTGGCGGTTGACGCCGGCGGCGTTCATCTCGGGCAGGACGATATGCTGTGTCAGCACGCTCGGCGGTTGCTGGGCCCCGGTGCCATTATCGGGGTGACGGCGCATTCCGTCGACCAGGCGCTTGACGCGCAGGCGCAGGGCGCGGATTATATCGGCGTTGCGCCGATATTCGCCACCTCAACCAAACACGATGCAGGGACTCCGGCGGGGGTACGGTTAATTACAGAAATCAAGCAGGCGGTGCGTATTCCGGTGGTTGCCATCGGGGGCATAACGCTTGCAAATGCGCCCCAGGTAATCGCCGCGGGCGCCGACGCCGTGTGCGCTATTTCAGCCGTTGTCATGGCCGACGATGTGGAAGAACGCGTCAGAGAATTTCAGAAGTTGTACACATAAACAGAGGGGGCATGTATGTTTCTTAAAAAAGTAGTTGCTGTGTCCGTTGCTTGCGTAGTCGTTTGCGGAGGGGTGAATCTGATTGCGGCTGAGGATGTCAAAAAGCCGGTCCCGTTCAAGGAGTCCGTTAAAGCAAAGGCGCAAACAGTTACAGAGAAGGCAAAAAATATTACCGCAACCGCGCAGGTCAAGGTGCAAGCGGTCAAAGAGAAAGCCAAGAATATTGATGTTGCCGCAACGGAAAAGAAAGCCAAGGACGCAAAAGATCAGGCCGCTGCCGGCATGCAAAAAGTTAGTGAACAGGCGGAAAAAGCCGCCGGAGACCTCAAGGACAAAGGGCACGAAAAAACCGGCTCCGGACTTGAAAAAGCGGGCAGCAAACTGGAATCCGGTGCAGAAGGCCTTAAAAATCTGGGGAAGTAAATCATTGTTTATATGACAGATATTATAGAGCGCATTCAGACATTGGCAAAAAAACGCAACGCAGTGATATTGGCGCATAATTATCAGCGTGACGAGGTGCAGGATATCGCTGATTTTGTGGGTGACTCGCTTGAGCTTTCCCGCAAAGCCGCCGATACGACTGCGGATGTCATTGTTTTTTGCGGCGTTCATTTTATGGCGGAGACCGCGGCAATTCTTAATCCCGGGAAAACGGTGATTCTGCCGGACGCCGCGTCGGGCTGTCCGATGGCGGCTATGATAGACGCGTCGCAATTGCGCGCCCTCAAAGCCGCGCATCCCGGGGCACCGGTGGTTGCCTATGTCAACACCACGGCGGAAGTAAAAGCGGAAACGGATATATGCTGTACATCTTCAAACGCCGTGAAGATTGTCGGCGGGATGCCGGATGCAGAGATTATCTTCGTGCCTGATAAAAACTTGGGCGATTATGTGGCGCGGCAGACCGGAAAAAATCTTATTTTCTTTGAAGGCTTTTGCCCGACGCATATGAAAATCATGCCGGATGATATCCGCGCTCTCAAACAGGCCCACCCAAACGCCGAAGTTCTGGTGCATCCCGAATGCCGTCCGGAAGCAGTGGCGCTGGCCGACAAAGTATTGTCTACCACCGGCATCTGCGTTCATGTCAGCCAAAGCCCGGCAAAAGAATTTATCATCGGTACCGAAGTGGGTATATTCCATCGTTTGCGCAAAGAAAATCCCGAAAAAATATTTTACCCCGCTTCCCCCGCAGCCGTATGCCCCAACATGAAAAAGAATTCGCTTGAAAAGATATTATGGGCCCTGGAAGATATGCGCCCCGTCATCACCGTCGCAGAGCCCATCCGCCTAAAAGCCAAACGCGCCATAGACAGAATGCTGGAATTAAGCAAATAATTCCCCTTCAGCAGTTGTAGTGCCCCATGAATCTGTATTGATTCTGATAATGTAGGGGCGGGCCTTGCGTCCGCCCGTTCAGAAAATATCCTTAAGACAGAATTTTTACAAAAGGGGTAATGAAAACACAGTGATCGGGCGGACGCAAGGCGGCCCCTGCAAAAAAAGATAGTACCACCGTGATTGATCCCCCTTTGAAAAAGGGGGACACAGGGGGATTTGCCGTATACACAGAGCCGGCACTGCAAATCCTCCCCCACCCTCCTTTTTCAAAGGAGGGAGCAATTTACTGTATTGCAGAATGAAATTCAGGGGGTTTTATGCATGAGTTGTGGCAAATGCCTATTATTGCCAGTTTTGTTGCCGGGGTTTTTACTTTTGGCAGTCCCTGTATTTTGCCGCTGATACCCGCCTATATATCGTTTATTACCGGATTGACCCTTGATGAGCTTCAGAGTAACACGCAACCGCTGAAAACAGTTTTTCTCAATGCGCTCTTTTTTGTGTGCGGATTTTCTTTGGTGTTCGTCGCGTTGGGGGCGTCGGCCAGTGCGCTCGGCGGGCTCATCGGTGATCACAAGGATGTATTGCGCTGGATAGGCGGTATCGTCGTTATTGTGTTCGGATTCCACCTGACCGGACTATTTAAAATTAAATTTCTGTATTATCAAAAAAATATTCAGCTCAAACAGTCGCGCCTCAAATATCTCGCGCCGTTTCTGTTCGGCCTGGCATTTGCCATCGGCTGGACCCCGTGCGTGGGACCGATACTCTCATCTATCCTCATTCTCGCGTCAACGCAGGAAACCATTTCCCGCGGCGTCCTGCTGTTAAGCGTCTATTCGCTCGGTCTCGGCTTGCCGTTTCTGTTAACAGCACTGTTCATCAATGCAGCACTCCGCGTATTCAACCGCATTAAACGGTTCTACCACATCGTCGAAATCGCCTCCGGTGCCATACTGATACTCGTCGGTGTCTTGATTATCACCAACGGCCTCCAGCACATTACCAAATACCTCATGATAGCCATCGGGGAATAATAGGATTGTCTCGTGCATCACATGAAAGAAGCGTTGCTGTATCAAATAATTGAGGGTTCTGCGGTGCAGTGTGCGCTGTGCGCGCACCGGTGCGTGATTGCATCGGGGGAGTGCGGGCGGTGCGGCGTACGGCGTAACGACGACGGAGTTTTACATACCGACGCTTATGGCGCGGTGGTGGCGGCGCATCTCGATCCAATAGAAAAAAAGCCGTTGTTCCATTTTTTGCCGGGTACACAGTCGTTTTCGTTTGCGGCTATCGGCTGTAATTTTACGTGTTCGTTTTGTCAGAACTGGGAAATATCACAGGCGAAGGAAGCGGGGCGGCTGGGCGTGCAAACACGGGTACTGTCGCCTGCCGCTATTGTTGAACAGGCGATTGCCTCGGGCGCAAAAAGTATTTCGTATACTTACAGCGAACCGACGATTTTCATCGAATACGCACTCGAGACCGCCCGGCTGGCAAAAAAGGCCGGGCTGGCAAATATTTTTGTAACCAACGGATACATGACACACGAGGCGCTGGACCTGATTGGTCCGTATCTGGACGCCGCCAATGTTGACCTCAAATTTTCTGACGATGAAAAATATTCTCTGCACTGTAGCGCTCATCTTGAACCGGTGCTCCAAACCATCCAGAGCATGAAAGAGCGTGGCATCTGGGTGGAAGTGACGACGCTGGTTGTCCCGGGATTAAATGACGATGTATCGTCGCTGTCGCCCATCGCCGGTTGCATTGCCGCTGTGAGCCCCGAGATTCCCTGGCACCTGTCGGCGTTTCATCCCGACTACAAACTGCTCGAGGCGCCCGCCACGCCGGCAAAGTCACTCAAGCGGGGCGTTGATGCCGGTAAGAAGGCCTGCCTGCACTATGTTTATACGGGAAATATTTCCGGCGGCGCTGAAGATACGCGGTGTCATGCCTGCAATGCGCTGCTCATCAACCGTCGTGGATTTTCGATAGCTGAAAACAATATTCAGAAAAACCATTGCCCGTCATGCCGGGCAAAAATCCCCGGAGTATTTATATGACAACCCGCACAGAAACCATCAGTATTGCCGGTATGCACTGCGTCGCGTGCGCGCTGAACATCGACCGCATTCTGCAATCAAAGAACGGCGTTGTCAGTGCTCAGGTGAACTATGCCGCCGGCAGGGCGGTGGTTGCCTATGATTCTGAGGTGATTACCCGCAAGGAAGTCGAACAGATAATTAGTGATGCCGGTTATACCGTCGTTAAAAGTGGTCCCGCCGGCCTTGCACAATCAGAGCAGGAAACCGAAGATCAGGAGACCGCCGGTTTACAAAAACGATTGATGATTGCGAGTGTCTGCGCTGTGCCGCTTGCCTATGTTGCGATGGGGCACCATCTCGGACTGCCGTTGCCGGCAGTATCCCCTGCGGGGTTTGCGCTCATCCAGTTCCTTCTTGCCACACCCGTCATGATAACCGGTGCGCTGTTTTTCAAACGCGGTATTGGCGGGCCGCTTGCACACATCGGTTGGAAAATCAATAATATTCAATCGTTATTTTCCGCAGTAAACATGGATACGCTGGTTGCTGTCGGCACGGGTACGGCGTATCTGTACAGCGTCTGGATGTCCCTGGTGCTGTGGTTTGGCGGTAGCTCCGTTGCGGGAGACGATACACTGTATTACGAGACCGCCGGCGTTTTGATAACGTTCATTCTTCTCGGCAACTGGCTCACGGTCCGCGCTAAAGGGCGAACGGCCGAAGCGATACGAAAACTGATGGCTTTGGTGCCGCCGACGGCGCGGGTGCTCCGCGATGGAGTGGAGCAGGAAATTCCCATTGCCGCAGTCGTTGCCGGCGACCGTATAGTTATACGGCCGGGGGAACGGTTGCCGGTTGACGGTGTAATTATTGAAGGGACCAGCAGTATTGACGAGTCCATGGTCACCGGCGAAAGTATTCCGGTCGACAAGCAGAGCGGTAGTTCCGTTATCGCCGGGACAATCAATGCCAGCGGTGCATTTGTCTTTGTGGCACAAAAGGTGGGGGCCGATACGGTGCTGGCCCAGGTAGTGCGTTTGGTGGAACAGGCGCAAAGTTCGCGCGCGCCGGTGCAGGATTTGGCTGATACGGTGTCGCGGTATTTTGTGCCGTTTGTCATCGGGACAGCGGTCATTGCTGGTGGTGTCTGGCTCGCTGCCGGGCAAACGCCTTCGTTTGCGTTGTCTGTATTTATAGCGGTTCTGATGATAGCGTGTCCCTGCGCGTTGGGGTTGGCGACGCCGACGGCGGTAATCGTCGGGACTGGCACAGCGGCCCGACACGGGGTTTTGGTCAAAGATTTTTCCGCACTGCAAAATCTCGCGCGGGCCGATACCTTTGTGTTTGACAAAACCGGCACGGTGACGCGCGGTAAACCGGCCGTCACCGCCATTGCCGTCGCGGAGCGGCTTTCAGAAAAGGAACTACTGTCATGGGCGTCAGCGGTAGAAAATCTTTCCGAGCATGTCCTGGCAAAAGTTGTTGTTGCCTATGCCGCCGGCATCGGGGTTATCGCGGGAGGCGTTACCGATTTTCGCGCGTTTGAAGGGTTCGGTGTTGCCGGGACCGTTGCCGGCGTACGGGTATTTGTCGGAAAAAAGGACTTTATGCAGCGCAATACTATATCCATGGATGCCGGCGTGGAAGTCCGCGCGCAGGAGTACGCAGCTGCCGGGAACACGCTGATGTGGGTGGGTGTTGCCGGGGCGGTTGTCGGCGTCATTGCCGTTGCTGATACCGTAAAACCGTCCGCTGCGGCGGCGATTGCTTACCTTAAACGCCGTCGAGCGCAGGTGATTATGTTGACGGGGGATACGCTGGTCACTGCTGTTGCCGTGGGCGGGCAGGTGGGGATAGAAACCGTTTATGCCGAGTTGCTGCCGCAAGATAAGGCGCGTATGATAAACGACCTTCAAAAACAGGGTGCGGTTGTCTGTATGGTCGGGGACGGCATTAACGACGCACCCGCATTGGTAGCGGCGCAGGTTGGCATTGCGGTCGGGTCGGGAACGGATATTTCCATGGAGGCCGCCGATGTTGTCTTGATGCAGAACGATCTTTCGCTGATAATGTCTGCCGTACAGCTCAGCGATTTGGTGATGCGGACTATCAAACAAAATCTGTTCTGGGCGTTCGGGTATAATATCGCCGGCATGGCGGTCGCCGCCGGGTTACTCTATCCGTCAACCGGATTTTTACTTAATCCCATGATTGCCGGGGCCGCTATGGCGTTGAGTTCGGTGTCGGTTGTCGCAAACTCCCTGCGCATCCGGCAGTATGCACCTGCGGGGGTTGACAGGATGGATGAAATTGGATAGAATACATAACTGTAATGATTACAAATCGAAAACAACGCCCTATTTCGGCAGAGCAGCAGCTGCTGGCGCATCACATTAAGCCGACCTTTCAGCGGCTGAAGGTGCTTGAATTTCTCAGCAAAAGCTGTATTCACCCGACGGTGGATATGATTTACCGGGAGCTGGTTGCCACCATCCCGACGATGTCAAAAACGACGGTGTACAATACGCTGAAGTCATTTGTGGACAAAGGTATCGTCTCTTCGCTTATGATAACCGGGACGGAAGCGCGGTTTGAATATGTGCGGCAATCGCATCACCACTTTATTTGTGAGAAATGCAATAGTATAATGGATATAGTAATCGCCTGCCCCCATGCGGTGAAAAGATCAGTGGGCGGGCACACCATAAAAGAACAGCACGGATATTTTAAAGGCATCTGTGCGGATTGCGCAAAAAAGGAGGCGGTAAATGAAGCAGTATAAATGTACCGTGTGCGGTTATGTGTATGATCCTGCTGTTGGTGATGCGGACCATGGGATTATTCCCGGGACACCGTTTGATCAGGTTCCCGATGATTGGGCCTGCCCGGTGTGCGGTGTTGCAAAAGACCAGTTTGAATTGGTTTGACAACGACTCAGAAGGCAATGCAGCTATCGTTTAAGTGAGGACTTTATGGCATTTTATTCAGAAAAAGTAATGGAGCACTTTCAGCATCCCCGCAATGTCGGTGAGATTCCTGACGCTGACGGCGTCGGCAACGAAGGCAATCCGGTATGCGGCGACATGATGACATTTTATATCAAGATAAAGGGTGACCGGTTAGAGGATGTAAAGTTCAAAACATTCGGTTGCGGCGCGGCGATAGCGGTTTCGTCGATGGTGGCCGAAATGGCAAAAGGAAAAACTATCGAAGAGGCGCTCAAGATAAGTAAAAATGATGTTGCCAGGGAATTGGGAGGATTGCCGCCCAATAAGATGCATTGCTCAAATCTGGGCACCGACGCCCTGCATAAGGCCGTCGAAGATTATCTGGCGAAGAAAAACAGCACAGCGCCCGGAGCGCAACCGACAGCGCATATGCCCAATCATAAGCCGACTGATCCGCCGTGTTGCAATGCCGATTGCGGCATACCCGGCGCCCACGAACACAAATCCGGTTGTTGCGGTAGCTGAGAAGGCGGTTGTTATGGCGGGAAAATCTTCATGCTGTTGTGAAAAAAACGGTCACAAAAAATCGCATTGTCAGCCCGATGTCATTACGCTGCTTACCTGCCCCGCGTGCGGTTTGATGTATGATAAAACTTTCAAACGCTGCCCGCAATGCAGTGCGGGAACCCCCGCAAAAGCACGGGCTCAAAAGAAAGGAGACAGATGAATTATGTCTTCCACTAAAATTGCGGACAATTTGTATTGGGTAGGCGCCGTCGATTGGAATATGCGGACATTCCACGGCAGTACCTATACCACTCGCCGCGGGACTACCTATAATGCGTTTCTCATCATTGACGAAAAAATAACGCTGGTTGACACCGTGCACGCCCCGTTCGCCCGGGAGCTTATAGAGAATATTTCTTCCCTGGTCGATCCCTCAAAAATCGACTATATCATCGCCAACCATGTCGAGCCCGATCATTCAGGCGCTCTGCCGGAGTTGTTGAAACTCTGCCCCAAGGCGAAAGTGTTCGGCACGGCTAAATGCAGGGATGGTCTGGCGAAATACTACGGCGTTGCTATGGATTTTCAAGTCGTAAAAAGCGGGGATACTCTGTCGCTGGGCAAGCGGACGCTTTCATTTCTTGAGGCAGCAATGATTCATTGGCCCGACAGCATGTTTACCTATATCGTCGAAGATCAGGTGCTCATGCCCAACGATGCGTTTGGTCAGCATTACGCGACGGCATTCCGGTTTGACGATGAAGTCGATCCGGCGGCGTTGCGGGAAGAGGCGTCAAAATACTATGCCAACATTTTATGGCCGTTTGGCACGGTCATTGCGGCGAAAATAAAAGAAATACAAAAACGTGCTATTCCAATAAAAATGATCGCCCCCAGCCACGGCGTTATCTGGCGCAAGAATCCTGCGAAAATAATCGAACAGTACGGCGCATGGGCGCAGGATACGATGAAGAATAAAGTGGTTATTTTCTATGAAACCATGTGGGGATCAACAGAGAAGATGGCCAGAAAAATCCTAGACGGGGTTTTGAGCGAAGGAGTTGAGGCGATGGTGTGGGATATCTCAAAAATCGACCGCACGGACATGGTCAACGAGATGCTCGACGCCAAAGGATATTTAATCGGGTCCTCGACCCACGATAACGATATGCTCCCGTTGATGGCCGGATTTCTTGAATTTTTCAAAGGGTTGAAACCGAAAAAACGCATTGCCGCTGTATTCGGATCGTACGGTTGGGGCGGCGGCGCCATTGCCGGCATGGAAAAGGTCTTGCGGTCCGCCGGGGTTGAGATAGTGCTGCCCTCGCAGGGAATCCAGTTCGCGCCCACCGCTGACGAACTTAACGCAAGTTACCAGTTCGGCAAAGAATTTGCACGGAAGATTATACAGCAGAAATCGTCATAAAGGAAAAAATAAAAGGAGGACACATGAAAGCGTCTATTTGTAAAGTTTGCGGCTATGTTGCTATCGACGGAGTTGTGCCGGAGGTCTGCCCGGTCTGCCATGCGCCCAAAACGGCGTTTGTGGATAAGACGGACATGAAAACTGCGCAGGATATCGCTGTGAAGGGCGAATCTGAGAAAAAACATATTCCGTTTTTCCTTGTGGTCAAAGAATGCGGGCTTATTCCGCACGCCGGCTGTACCGATGTGCATGTGAAAATCGGCGAGATTACTCATCCGATGACTGTGGAACATTCCATTGTAAGTATTGATTTGTACATCGATAAAAAGTGGGTTGCCCGCAGTTCGTTTACGCCCGATAAAATTAATGCGGCAACAGTACTGCATATTAAAGTTCCGTCAGGCACCGTCACTGCCGTCGCACATTGCAACCTGCACGGCTGGTGGCTCAACGAAACAGCATTTTAATAAAAGCTGTCTAAGCTCAGGTCTATCTTATAAGATTGTCATCCCCGAGTGCTCCTATCGGCGATATGGTTTATGCAATCAAAGCAACACCATATTCCCGATTACACCCTCGGGAATGACAGCAGGGCGTATTTGATACATACATGAAAATATTAAAAGGTATTGCTATTGCTTCAGGTATAGCCCGCGGAGAGGTCTGTTGTTATTTGACCCCCTCTGAGGAGACATTGCCGCATTATGCGGTGTCTCCCGGCGATATACCCCGCGAGATCGAGCGTTTTCGTGCAGCGGTTCTCAGCGCTCAGCAAGAAATGCGTCAAATGATTCGCGTAATCGAAGCATCGCAAGATGCTAAGGCAGCGGATATTTTTAATGCCCACTTGCTGATTCTGAGCGATGAACAGTTGTCGCGCGCGGTCATCAGCTTGATTGAAAAAAGAGGGGTTAACGCAGAGCATGCCGTTAACGATGCTTTTGAGGAGCATATCCGCCGGTACGACGCGCTTGAGGGGCATTTCCGGGAATTGACGCATGATTTTGTCGATACCCGAGACCGGATACTGCAGGCGTTCGGGCGTGAAGCCGGTCATTTCAAATGCGATATCAGTGCCGGTAGTGCCATTATCGTTGCGGCAAAACGATTGACGCCGTCGATGGTATTGACTATTCCGCGGGGCCGCGTGCTGGCGTTCGTTACCGAGGAAGGCGGCATTACCAGTCACGCGACGATATTGGCGCGGGCGTATAATGTTCCCATGGTATTCGGCATTGCGGTTTCAGCGGAAATGGATTGCGGTATGCCGGTTGTCGTTGACGGTTCTCGCGGAACCGTTGTGGTAGCCCCCGACAAAAAAATGACGCAGTATTATGACAAAAAGATTGCAGCAGCCGTGCGAAAAAAATCCGTATGCATGCTCTCCGGCAAAGCCGAGGCAACAACGCGGAACGGCAAGAGGATTACCCTTAAAATCAATATGAGTACGCCGGATGATCTGACGCTGGCCCACGACCTGCCGCATGACGGCATTGGGCTTCTCCGGACGGAATTTCTTTTCATGGATAAGACACGGGAGCCCAATGAAGACGAGCAGGTACGCACCTATCGTTCGATATTGAATGCATGCAGTGCGAAACCGGTGACGGTTCGTTTGCTGGATATTTCGTCGGATAAACTGCCTCCGTTTTTACAGCTTCCGGCGCGGGTAAACGCCGACATGGAATTGCGCGGGGCGATGGCGGTCGAAGTGTTTCAGGAACTGTTCATTGTCCAGGTCAAGGCGCTTCTGCAAGCAAATACGCACGGGAATCTGCGGTTGTTGTACCCAATGGTTTCCGATATCGGCGACCTGAAAACATTCCGCACAATTGTTCACCAGGCCCGTGCGATTCTGACGCGTGAAAAAAAACCGTTCAATGCGGACTTCACCGAGGGTATTATGGTTGAAACGCCTGCCGCAGCGTTGATGGCGGATCAATTGCTGGAAGAAGTCGATTTTATCAACATCGGATCTAACGATCTTTTACAGTATACGCTGGCTGCTTCGCGGGGCAGCGCTGTAGCGGAAGCGCGGTACCATATTCTGCATCCGGCGGTGCTCAAATTGATTTCGATGGCGGCAGCCGCCGGCCGGCGCGCCGGTAAAGAGGTCTGCATATGCGGCGAGGTTGCCTCATTTGAGGAATTTTATCCCATTCTGCTCGACATTGGACTTTCGTCTTTTAGCGTGACGCCGGCAAAATTCGGAGACATTAAATGCGATCTGATGCATCAGGATATCGCCGCAGGTAAAAAACTCCTGACGGACTATAGCGCCGCAAAAACCAAACACGACGCCGACGCATTTTTCGCAAAGTATTTGTAATAAAACCTCCGGTGTGACAGTCGGTGTCACCATTGCCCGTCATTTCCGAGGGTGTAATCGGGAATATGGTTTTGGTTTAAAAGGTGTAACACCATATCCCCGATAGCCCCATTCGGGGATGACAGACAAAGAAATTACTATCGTATGACAGACAAGAATCTCTGTAAGAATGCAAAATATGAGGACTTTTGGACAGAGCGAAATTAGTATAAAAAGGGGAGGGTCTGTATGAAATCACTGAAGGGTAGCAAGACGGAAAAAAATCTGTTGGCGGCGTTCGCCGGGGAATCTCAGGCGCGCAACCGGTACACGTATGCTGCATCGAAGGCAAAAAAAGAGGGCTATGAACAAATAGCCGCTATTTTTTCCGATACAGCTGACAACGAGAAAGAACATGCGAAAGTGTTTTTTGCATTTCTTGAGGGCGGCGATGTTGAAATTACCGCTGCGTACCCTGCCGGGAAAGTCGGGACAACGCTTGAAAATCTGAAGGCCTCAGCCGCAGGCGAGCATTTTGAATGGACAACTCTCTACGCCAAATTCGCTGCAATCGCTGCCGAGGAAGGGTATCCGGAAGTAGCGGAATCATTTCGGCATATTTCTATCAGTGAAAAAGGCCATGAAGCGCGTTACGCAGCGCTGGCGAAAAATATCATTGAAAATAAAGTATTCGCCAAAGGCAAACCGGCAAAATGGCGCTGCCGCAATTGTGGCTATATAACCGAAGCCGCCGGCGCACCGGATAAATGCCCGGCCTGCCAGCACCCCAAGGACTATTACGAAATCGGCGCAGAGAACTATTAATTTCTGACGGATAGCAATGAAGGGGAAATGATGATCGGGCGGACGCAAGGCCCGCCCCTACAGAACCAATAGACCAATTGGTTTGACACCTTCTGCCCCCATTCATATAAAAGCCGTTTACTTGTTATCGTAGGGGCGGGCCTTGCGTCGGCCCGCACATTGTGCCCCTTTTTGTGCTGGGTTCTATCCAATACCAAAACCAACGGATTTGAATATAACCCCGCAAGCTATACTTTTGTCACCACACCCCGCCCGGAGAGCTTGTCTCCCTCAGGATTTCATTGACACCAAATCGTTTATTGTATACAATTTCAGCGTGAACTTGATTGACGATGTCATCGAGTATTCCGGCATGGTTATCCGGCCGCCCAGCGAGGCGGAAAGCATCATCTTTCAAATAACGCTGGGCTGTTCCGATAATGGATGTATTTTTTGTCCCGCCTATAAAGAAAAGAAATTTTCTGTCAGGGGTATGGCAGCAATAGAAAAAGAAATGCAGACAGCGTCGCGGGCGTTTCCTGACGCGCGGCGGATTTTTTTCGCCGACGGCGACGCCTTGGCGGCGGGGATGCAAACACTCCGTGACGCCTGTGTGTGCGCTATCCGGTATTTTCCCAAATTATCCCGTATTGCACTCTACGGTTCCGCAAAAAGTATCGAGCCCTTCTCAGTGCAGGACTTGCGGGAATTAGCGTCACTTAAATTGACCATGGTGTATATTGGTTTTGAGACAGGGGATCCGGGCATTTACGCCGGCATCCACAAATACGGTACACCCGATAAAAATGCCGCAGCGTGTAAGAAGGTTATGGCGGCTGGCATGACGGCCAATGCTACCGTCATCCTCGGATTGGCTGGAACAGAACGAACTGCTGACCATGCCGTCAACACAGCACATCTTTTAAATGACGCTCGGCCGCAGCAAATCGCAGCGCTGACCTTGATGATTGCTGAAAATACGCCACTGGCGGCCCGGGTACAGCGCGGTGCATTTTCAGAGCTAAAAACATTCGAGTATCTGTCTGAATTGAAAATGATGTTGGAAAATCTTGATGATTTTCCGTGTATTTTTATGGCTGACCATGCATCAAATTATCTCCCGGTCCGCGCGCGATTTCCGCGTGACCGGCGCCGGGTGATAAGCGAAATAGAATCTATTCTTTCCGTCGGTGATCTGCGAACGCTTGTTCCTGAGAATCGCCGCGGTTTGTGAAGATTATTCTTGTCCCGGGAGGGTCTTGGTGAAAATTATTATTGTCGGCGGTGTGGCGGGCGGTGCGGCAGCGGCGGCGCGGGCGCGGCGGCTTGATGAAAAAGCGGAAATCATTCTTTTTGAGCGCGGACCGCACATATCGTATGCGAACTGCGGTTTGCCGTATTTCATCAGCGGCGAAATTACTGATCGCGACCAGTTGTTGATACAGACGCCGGAATCCTTTAAAAAGCGCTACAACATCGATGTGCGCGTTTCGTGCGAAGTTGTCGGCATCAACACGAAACAGAAAACAGTGTTGGTCAAAAATTATGTATCTCACGGAGAGACGCATCACGAGTACGACAAGCTGATTTTAGCTCCCGGCGCGGAACCGCTGGTACCGAAAATATTCGGCGTCGAAAGTAATCGTGTGAAAACTCTGCGTACGCTCGAGGACGCTGACCATATTAAGGACTGCCTGCTCAGTCACGCGCCGCGGCGCGTCGTGGTTGTGGGTGGTGGATATATCGGACTTGAGATGGCTGAAGCACTGCGCCATTTGGGTATTCATGTGACCCTCATCGAGATGTCGCGTCAGATGGTTGCACCGATTGACTTTGAAATGGTTGCGGAAGTGCACCGTCACCTGAAAGCACATGGAGTCGAATTTTATCTGGGTGCAGAAGTCATTGCATTCCGCGATGTAGCCGACGGGCTGGTCATAGCTCTCAAAAATGGCGGAGAGATTGCGGCGGATTGCGCGATACTGTGCATCGGCATCCGTCCGGAAACGAAGCTGGCAAAAGAAGCCGGATTGAAGATTGGCGAAACCGGCGGTATCTTGGTCAATGATTATATGCAAACCTCTGACGAGCATATCTATGCCGTCGGAGACGCGGTTGAACTCCCGGATCCGATTTTAGGAATCAAGCGGTTGGTCGCGCTTGCCGGCCCCGCTGCAAAACAGGCCCGCATCGCCGCAAACAATATTGTGTTGGGCAACCGCGAAAAGTATATTGGTAGTGTCGGGACCGCCATTGCCAAAGTGTTTGACATCAGCGTTGGTGTTACGGGCCACGCCAGCAAGTATTTGAAAATGAAAGAGGTGTATTACGCTTCAGCTATCGTGCATGTTTCGTCCCATGCGGGGTATTATCCGGGTGCGAAACCGCTGACCGTTAAAGTTATTTTCTGCCCTAAATCCGGGAAAATATATGGTGCCCAGGCCGTCGGTGCCGAAGGCGTCGATAAAGTGATTGAAGTGTTTTCTCTGGCCTGCCAGTATGGCCTTACCGTGGGGCAGATAAAAAATATGGACCAGGCGTACGCACCCCCGTTCTCATCGGCAAAGTCTCCCGCCAATATCGTGTGTTTTGTGGCTGATGATATGGTGCAAGGTGTTTCCCGCAATAAATCGTGGCGGGATATCGAATTGATTTATGATGATTCCGTCCTCCTGTTGGATGTGCGCAGTGCCGCTGAAGTTGCCGGCGGCGTCATTAAGAACAGCATACATATTCCCCTGCCCGATCTCCGGGCCCGTATTAATGAGGTTCCGCGCGGGAAAAAAATTTATGTGTACTGTGCGTCCGGACTGCGCAGTTATCTGGCTTCCCGCATCCTTGAACAGAACGGGTTTGCGGAAGTGTGGAATCTTTCCGGCGGGTATAAGACCTGGGATACCGCCAGTCGGCAATGGCGCGCGGCGGGGGCGAACGGAGAAGCGACCGTGGTAAAAAACGGAGACATAAGCAATGGGTAAAAAATTATTTCCACGGGTAATCATAGCCGTATGCGCGGTTCTGATGTGCGTCGTCACGCCTTGCATGCTCCATGCTGATGCGGATATCGAGGGGAGCAAGGAAGACGCAGTGTTTCAGCGCGCTCCGGGGTATCACATCATTGAATATGAGAACAATGATGATGCCATTGATTACAACTATACGGCGGAGAAAAGGGCGATTATCGCAGGGCAGCGGACTTATTTCAATTATTCTATCAATGAAAACGCGCCGGTATCCGACCCGGCGGAAATCATTCAGTACTACACCGCTATTGTTCGGCGCCAAGGCGGGGAGACCATCTTTTCTGGGCCAACTAACGCCGGATTCTATACGGCAACTTTCAAGATAATCAGAAAAGACCGGGAAACGTGGGTGCTGTTGACGCCGTTCAATAACGGGGCTGGCTATTTTTTGAATATGGTTGAACACGCCCCGCAAAAGTAAGTTCAATGTGATCGTGGTTCCCCCGTTTCTGCGGGGAAAATACAAAAGGATTATCTTTGAAGAACTTTCCCTATACCGACATCCTTGGTTGGTCCGTATCGCGGTTCGACAAATTCAATTCCTGCAAGCGGCAGTATTATTATGACTATTACGCCAAACACGATGCGGAATTTCCCCGTGCACGGATAACCCAGCTCAAAGCCATGACCACGCTTGCCCTTGAAGCCGGCAACATCGTCCACGATACCATAAAAACGCTGCTTGAACGCCTGCTGAAAACGGAAGACGCAATCGATACCACCCGTTTTATCGACTACGCGCGCCGGAAAACGGACGAGTATGTCGCCGCCAAGGTTTTCGCAGAAGTGTATTATAAGGAATTGCCTTCTGTTGACCCGGCGACCGTTTTTGGTGCCGTCGAAAAGTGTCTTCAATCATTTCTTGCCAGTGCCCGTTTCGCTTGGATTACCGACAAGGCCGTACGCAACAAGACCGGTTGGATTATCGAGCCGGGCGGCTATGGCGAAACCCGTATAAACAATCTTAAGGCATACTGCAAAGTTGACTTTCTGTTCCCTGTTGACGGCCGCATTCATATCCTTGACTGGAAGACCGGAAAACCTGATGCGGTAAAACACAAAAAACAAATGGTCGGCTACGCCACCTGGGCCGCTTATCACTGCGGCGTCGCTTATGAGAATATCGAGCCCACTGTCGCCTATCTAAAACCGCCGTACGCCGAATCCACTATCGCCGTCAACGAGTTTGACGCCCAGGAGTTTATCTCTGCCGTTGAGACGGAAACCAAACAGATGTACGCGTGCTGTTCCGATTTCAGCCGAAACATTCCCCACCCCAAAGAGACATTTCCGCAAACCCCGCGCACGGTGGTTTGTAAATACTGTAACTACCGCGAATTATGCAACCGTCAAACCTCCGATAAGAATCCGGCGAAGGAAGACAAATGAAAATATCGACAATTTCACCCAGCTGGTTGGTAACCAATAGAGTTGAATTCAGCAAAGGTATCCGGACGCTGGAAAAATGGGGATTTACGGTCGCCGATAAAAAATTTCCTGTCCGCGCCCTTTCGCCCCGTGAAAAGGCGCGGCAGATACATAACGCTTTTTCTGACAAAAGTATCGGCATGGTTCTTGCCCTGCGGGGCGGGTACAGTTCGATGAAGGTTTTGCCGTATCTGGATTTCAAGCTCATCAAGAGATACCCGAAACTCTTCGCGGGTTTTAGCGACTTGAGCACTATGCTTAACGCTATTTATGAACGGACCGATATCATAACTCTGCACGCGCCGATGGTTATCAACTTTGAGAAGCCAACTGATTTTACCGTCAGTTCCTTTATGAACGCGGTCAACGGTTTCCCAGAAAAGGATCTATTCAAGGGCGCCCCCGTGGAAGTAATCAGGGCGGGCACCGTGCGCGGGACGCTTAAAGGCGGCAACCTGGTGACGCTGACCGCGCTTATCGGAACCGACTGGGAGACGCAGACGGACGGATGCATTGTTTTCTTTGAGGATGTTGACGAAAAAATTCACCAGATAGACCGCTACCTGACGCAGTGGGCGCTCAGGGGAAAATTGCAAAAAATCAAAGGGCTTATTCTGGGCGATTTCCGAAATATAAAAAACAACGATGTGGTGAACATACTTAAAAACACCATGAAGATACATATTCCCGTAGTTCATTGTCCGTACATAGGGCATGTAAAAAACAAAATAACGCTTCCGGTGGGCGCGACAGTCGAGTTGAGTACCCGGACAAAATCGTTGAGATTGGTCGGCCATCAATCGGCGGGAGTCCTACGCGCATGAATATAATCTGGTTTCTGCTTATGTGCGTGAGCATTATATTTTCCATCATCAATGGGCGGCTCGATGATTTTACCAAGGCCATGTTCGACGCCAGCAAGCTGGCGGTTGAGACCTGTATGTATCTTCTGGGCATTGTCTCGCTCTGGCTGGGGTTAACAAAAATACTTGAGGATTCCGGTCTTATATTTAAGCTTTCCCATTTCTTTAGGCCCGTGATATCGCGGCTTTTCAAGAATATACCGCCGGATCATCCCTCGATAACTTCGATAACATTGAATCTGCTGGCGAATCTTTTCGGATTGGGTAACGCCGCCACCCCGCTGGGGATAAAAGCGATGAAGGACCTGCAAACCCTCAACCCGGACCCGGAAACGGTTACTTTTGAAATGATGCTTTTTACCGTCATCAATACTTCCAGCATTCAAATCATTCCTTTTACCGTTATCGGACTGCTTGCCAATTACGGGTCAAAAATGCCGACCGCCATTGTGTTGCCGACCATCATAGCCACGGTGGTATCCACCGTGGCCGCCGTGGGGGTATTGTTTTTGTTTAAGGGGATAAAAAAATGGAAATAATCAATATAATTTCGCAGTTGATTATTCCTCTGTTCATTCTTTTTGCGATTGTATACGGTATTGCCAAAAAAGTCAGGTTGTACGACTCTTTTGTTTCCGGCGCAAAAGACGGCATCGATGTTATCATAAAGATTTTTCCGTATGTGCTGGCGATTTTTCTTGCCGTCAAGACATTCCAGGCGTCCGGGGCGTACGACTCGATGAAAAATCTTTTCTCGGGGCTTTCTACGGCACTGAGTATCCCCCCGGAAATATTCTCGCTGGCCATCATTAAACCTCTTTCAGGCAGTGCGTCATTGGGGATATTTACCGACATTGTTAAAACCACCGGACCCGACTCGCTTGCTTCGCGGATAGCGGCGGTTATTCTGGGGAGCGCGGAAACGACTTTCTATGTCGTTGCCGTGTATATGGGCGCGGTCAGCATTAAAAAAACAAAATATCTTGTTCCGGTATGTATCACCGCCGACATCGTGGGCATAGCGGTAGCGATAGCAGTTGTTAAAATGATGTTTTAAAAAAGTCACTTTATGTGCAGATTATTAGGTATTAAAAACTTTAATAGTACCATCCATCGCGATATAGTGCGGGATTTTTTTTCGTTGGCGAAAAAGGGCGCTGTCCCGCCGGGAAATGAACCCGGACATCTGGATGGCTGGGGCGTCGGGTGGTATGCCGGCGGTAAAGCTGTCATACAGAAAAGCGGCGGTTCGGCAATCGATGAAGCGCACACGATCAGCGATATCATAAACGGCATAGGAACATCACGGATACTGATAGCTCACCTGAGAAAATCTGCTTGGAACGATACGGCAAACTCCCGTCACGCCCATCCTTTCGGTTACACTAATTACTTGTTCGCCCATAACGGAACCGTCATAGATTATCATCCGTTGCAACAGGCGCTTCCGCAGGCGTTCGCCCCTGAAAAAGATTCGTTGGATACCGAGGTGCTGTTTAGGGCAATCCTCAGTGCACCGGGGAAAAACATGGCAGCACAATGCGCGGCAACGGTTTCCACAGTAAAAAAGCTCAATTATACCGCCCTGAACATGCTCTTGACCGACGGGAACGAGCTTCTTGGATACAGGGATTATTCAAAATATCCGGACTATTATACGCTGTATACAGCTACGATCGGCACCGCGGATATCATCTGTTCAGAACCCTTGCCCATGGCCGGCGCATGGTCCGCCCTGAGCAACGGACAATTAATCGTCGTATAGATTCTGCAACTCCCGCTTTTCCGCCTCTATTATATCCATGAGCATACAAGAACATTCCTTTATTCACAGTTTATAGGGTACAGGGTCAAAAGGATACGCCATGAAACATAAAATTCTCGAGACGCTTTCACAGTATTGGGGCTATACCTCTTTCCGCTTGTTTCAGGAGGAGGCGATTCTTTCTATCCTTGACGATAAAGACACCGTGACTATCCTGCCAACCGGCGGGGGAAAATCGGTTTGCTTTCAGCTGCCGGCGCTTATCTCCGACGGGATGGCAGTCATCATTTCGCCGCTGATTTCTTTAATGAAGGACCAGGTGGATTATCTCAAGGATATGGGTATTGCCGCGGAATGTCTCAACTCAAGCTTGACGGTGAAAGCGCGCCAGACGGTCGTCGAGAAGGTTCGTGCGGGGACGGTGAAACTGCTGTATTTGTCGCCTGAGCGGTTGATGCTCGATCATACGGTCGAACTGCTTAAATCTGTAAAACTCTCGTTCTTTGTTATCGATGAAGCGCACTGCATCAGCCACTGGGGGCACAACTTTCGCGAGGAGTACCGCCAGCTGGGCCTTATCAAACAAGAGTTCAAAAATATCGGCGTCCATGCGTTTACGGCTACGGCGACGGTCGCAGTGCAGAAGGATATCGTTGAACAACTTAATCTGGACACACCCCATATCTATATCGGCAACATAGACCGCCCCAACCTGACCTATCGGATACTCCCGCGATCGGGACATGTACTGGGACAGATTGTCGATGTTATCAACAAACACCCGCGGGAACCGGGTATTATTTATTGCCTCAGGCGCACGGATGTTGACAGTATTTCGCAAAAACTGACTGCCCTGGGATTAAGAAACCTACCCTACCATGCCGGTCTTCCTGACGCTGAGCGCAAAAAAAACCAAGACGAATTCTCGGCGGAAAGCGTTGATATCATCGTGGCTACCATTGCGTTCGGCATGGGCGTCGACCGTTCGAATATTCGCTATGTGATACATGCCGCCATGCCGAAATCCATCGAGCATTATCAGCAGGAAACGGGCCGCGCGGGCCGCGACGGACTGCCGGCTGATTGTTACCTGTTTTATTCCGGTGGCGATTACCGGATTTGGGAATTCATGCTGCGCGACTCGGCCGACCGGGAAGTGCTTTTAGTCAAGCTCAGCGCCATGTATAATTTCTGCGTGCGCCCTGAGTGCCGGCACCGGTATCTGGTCACTTATTTTGCGCAGGAGTATGGCGCCACCAATTGCGGCGCCTGCGATTACTGTCTCGGCGAAGTGGAGATGGCGGAAGACCCCCTGCTTATCGGGCAGAAAATAATTTCCTGCGTCGCTCGCGTTCAGGAACGCTTTGGCGCGGACCATTTGTCCGATGTTCTCAAAGGCAACCGCACGGCTGCCGTTGAGCGCTGGGGGCATGAAAAACTCTCAACATTCGCGTTGATGAGCGCCGAGACGAAGGTGTTCATCCGGTTTATGATAGAACAGCTGGTCGGTCAGGGTTTTTTGCGCCGCGAAGGCGAATTCATGACCATAGCGATAACGGCGGCGGGCCACAATGTGCTCAAAGGCACGGAAGTTCCCCGTTTGGCAAAATTAGTGGTGGCGGAAAAAAAGAAAGATATTGAAAAAAAGCGGCGGGTCCGGCGCACTCAGGATTGGGAAGGCGTTGATGAAACGCTGTTCGATATATTGCGCGCCAAGCGCGCGGAACTCGCCCGAAAAAAAGGTGTCCCCGCGTACATCGTTTTCAGCGACAAAACCCTGAAGGATATGGCATTGACGAAGCCAACCACCATAGACCAGTTCGCCCAAGTATTCGGCGTCGGCGCCTCAAAACAAAAAGAATACGGCGCACTATTCGTGGACATCATAAAATCGCACAAACAGTAACGAATTGCCGCGCCTTGTGCCTTTTTATTGCTCTTTGCATGGTAGCCGCAGAGCTTGCTCTGCGGCTGTTGTTGTCATGTCGTTGCCATCAACCGGCGAAGCAAGCTTCGCAGCTACAAAGATCCATAAATTCAATGTAAATCAGCGTTAATTTTTGCTATGATTAAAATGTAAAGGGTTTTGGCGTGCCGGCGGCAAGAATTTCTTCAACGGAACAACTGCGGAGGCATTATGCACACCAAGAAAATGCTCACCTTGGAAGAAACTAAACAAAAAATAGCCAAAGGATTGCATCTATTCCTTGCCGGCGACGAGACCTTGCTTCAACAGCTGCCGCGGGGAAACTGGGCGGGGGGGACAATCCCCTATTTTATCGGTGATAACGGTGGCGAATTCTCCCGGAACAAACTGTATGTGTGGGAGATGCCCGATTTTGTTGTCGGGACGCAAGTAAAGACATACGATACATATTCTCTGTTTAATGTGTACAAAGAGGCGCCTGAGAACGGGTTCAGCTTGATTGTTCTGCCGGCATCGAGTCCGACACATCTGTCTTTTGCGCTTAACGCGACACGATACGAGCTCTTTGCATCACGGCCTTTAATCGGCTGGATATCGGGTGTAGCTCTTGAAGACCTTCACACCGAGATTCCCCGGGTGTATAACGGGTTCTCCGGCGAAGTGCTGTATGACGGCGCCGTGGTGATGCATGTCACTCTGCCGGCGGGCAAGGCGGCGGATATGGGTATCATCAATATTTTTGAGCCGGGCGACGGCGATACGCTGGTTTTTCTTTCCGACAGTTTCTTCGTCACGGATGTGGTGATCAACGGCGAAAAACGCAGTTTAGCCGATTACATCGACGAGATGCATTTGGACATCAAAATCCCGCTGGTGGCCGACTATAACGGCGCGAAGATCAACATCTCATTTCAGAGCATCGATCGGGTGACGAAGCTCGTTACATTCTATGCCCCGGTGTTCGCGGGGGTTGAATACAAACATGCCCACCCCGTTGCCGACTATATGCAGGCATTCCTGTCTCATGTGTCCGTGGGCGACTATTCCCGCATATATTACTCGTGCAATTGCATCCTGAACTACCTGTACGCCGGTCTTGAGGGAAAAAAGACTGCGGAGATAACGGGGCCCATTACTTTCGGCGAAGTGGCTTACCAGTTGTTGAACCAGACGCTGGTATATATCAAAATAGTGGATGTCAATCTTGCAGAACGCCTGCTGGGCAGTGTTGCCCTCAATCAGCGGTACCGTCTCTTGGAAACCCTTCTCAGCGCTATTCCCGACCCTGTCTTCTATAAAGATGTGAAGGGGCGTTATATGGGCTGCAACAGTGCGTTTGAGAAGTTTATGAAGACATCACGCAAAGATATCATCGGAAATACTGCGTATTCGGTTGTATCTAAGGAAATAGCAGATATTTTTACCGAGAGAGATCGCCAGCTATTGCAAAATCCTCCCCGGCAGTCCTACGAGACGCGGTTGCAGGATGGCTCAGGTAGGATGCGGAGCGTAATCTTTCACAAGGCGACTTTTAATGACGGGGCAGGGAAGGTGGCCGGGTTAATCGGCGTGCTTACCGATGTGACCGACTTGAGGCTGGCAGAATCAACTTTGGAGAAAACGGTAAAAAAGCTAACCGCCGTCCTTGAGCAGGTCAAGGCCATCAAGGGGCTTATCCCGATTTGCTCTCAGTGTAAACGCATCCGGACGGATAACGGCAGCTGGCAGAATTTAGAGGCGTATTTTAAGGATCAGTCAGACAGCGATTTTACCCATTGTATATGCGACAAATGCCTTGCCTCAGAACAAGAGAAGGGCGAGCAAAGAAGAGAAAAGCAACATCCCCCTGACGATAAAGCGTAATCACAACTCTGCAGTCCGGCACCGACTATCCCCATTGCTATGCAAGGACAATACCATGCACCTTGCTATACATCGATAAATTCTTTCGTGTCTGTGTATGCTTCCGATTTTTAAGCTAACGCCAGAAATCAGCTGCGCCACAGAGCGGCGTCAGTTGGATTGATTTGTTAGATCATTCTATTGGTTTGTTGTTGTGCTCATTTGTTTTTCTGTTGCCCAGTTCCACCAGCCCTTAATATTAAGGGCAACAAAGATACTACAAGCAAACACAGTAGCCACGCTGTGTGCAAGAACTCCAAATACAATCCATGCAATGTTGGCTACAATGCCAAGGGAAAAACCGAATTTTTGCTTTTTCCCAAGAAGATAAATAGAAGCTGCGTTCAGAACCATCGCCATCCAATCGATGCAGTAGTATTTTACAATCGTTTCCCACATAAATTATTTCTCCGTTATGAATATACCATTTTCATGATTTCTCTTCTGGCCCGGTCGTTCTCTTGCATGTGTCTCTCTATACTGCACGCCGCCTTACTGGTTGCCGGGTAGCTAATGCCAAATACTTTTTCCGGGCGACTCCACGGCTGGTGATATGATAAAAGTCATTCTCGCCCTGTCGTGGCATGTAATAAGAGTATCTTTTTATTTAACTCTATTTCTATATTGTGAATATTCTGTTTTGCAACCACTACATATTTGTGCAGTGCCCGTGGATGGAGCATTCTTGTCAATAACACAACCACCTGTAATGAAAGGTTCGTAATGGGAAAAATGCTGTTCTTTTTCTTCATAATACCCATCTCTCACACTAAAAAGACCATATTTTATTGGTTGCACTTCAGGAGTTAACTCAATGCCATGAATAGCGCATTTCCTATGCATTGTAAGCTCCTTGTGTATCAGTCGATCGCTGCTTGTAGTTGCACATGACGCAAGGAATAAGGGAAAAAATAAGAATAACATTTTCATTTCAGTTCCTTATCGTATAACTTCTTTTTTGTTGGTGGGGGTAAAAGTTCTTGTGTTGTTATCGTGATTAAACCGCTGAGCCATTCATGGCTCTCGAAGGCGTCTTCAATGAGAAAATACAACTTTGCACCCGGATACGGAGCCGCCTCAACAATCGTGCCTATATATGCTCTGCCGCCTTTGGTCGGTTTTACGAAAAGCTGATTGTCGCACACCAGTGCCACGACTTTGCTGTCACAATAAATTGCATATTCACCGAACATCTTCCGGGAAGAGATACATCCGGCGTCTCTCATTTGTCCTACGATAAATTCAACGAAGTTTTTATCTGATCCCATAGTGATCACTTTACAGCAGAAAGATTGAAATCTAACACCGAAAATAAGTTCCCTTGCCCCCTTGTTGTTTCAGCGGAAATGAAAGGGCGCATGATTCAAATATATTGCGAAGGATCTGCAATTCTGCCTACCAATAGGATACTTCCGGTTTTTATGTCACGAATTATAAATATAAAAGGATGATCTCCCTGAAAAATCAGCGTTTTTGCTGGATTAGGCATGCATGTAAGAACCATTATAATGGCCGTAGCGGCAGCTGCCTCTGTCCCTTTTTCATTAACATCAACGAATGCTTTATGAATAACATTGCTGATCCTTAGGTCATCTTTGCCGGTCATGCCTGAAAAATCAGCTTCCTGAAACGCATGAGGCATCCCCATGATAGAGAGAGTATCTGATAACATAAATTCACCGGTAATCTTAAACAGGGGGATACTTACCAATACTTCGGCTGTGTTTGTTTGAGAGAGTTCGCTTATCCACCGTGAAACATTATCGGATGTAAAATCCTTTTCCAAATTAGCTAAACCATCAATTTCTTTTGGCAGGAATATAACCATGGATAAGTCATTCCCCGAGTACGGTAATTCTATCGCGCTAAAGCTATTAAAATCCACAAACTTAAAAGGCGCCCGCTGGTTCATCATGCGTACCGTAATGGTGTCCTCACGAGAAACATGAAAATCTGCGCGTAGTGTTTCCTTCTTGTCGAATGGGTGCAGCCAATCGCCCTTGAAATAGATTGCATTGCAAAGAACTAATCTTGCACTGGATTTAATCGCGCTCTTGGGGATTAAATCTTTAATTTTCTTTTCTGTCTTCTTCTCTACCCAGGTATTAATGGTTTTTCGTGCAGCTTCAGTGTGTGCTATAAAATCAACGACATTCAACCCGGCGCCATAGTTCTTTTTATTGATTTCTAAAAAACTGTCAAGAAAACGATAGCCCTTTTGACTCCATAATGAATTAGCTACACTAAGTTTAATATAGCCCTTCTTCTGGATAGTATTGAGGTCGGATTGCAACATAGCAAACGATGAATGAATCGTGTCCTGCCCTAAAGAAAAATGCAATACTTCCGCCATCTCTTTTTCTGTTCGCCCCCGTGCGCCGGCATAAGTCATTGCAAGCGCAGTGGAAATGCTGTAGGGGGAAAAAAATAGATTCCCTTTTTTACCTTTAAGCTCTTGGAATAAATTACACCCAAATTCAGTATTGCCTTTTACTACCGGCTGTAAATCACTGGCCGCCCCCGCGAAGGCAAGCCGGGTGCATATCAGAATGAAAACAACGGAAATACATTGAATTATTCTAATCTTCATTTTCACTCTCAGTCCTTCCATCTCTTCAGTTGCGGAATATTCCGTGTGAGCAGCCAACCTAAGAACTTTGGCACACCCTTTTCATGCAATTTAACTATACAAAAATCCTGCATTTGTTTTGCCGTAAAATGAGGCCGTGTGAATGACCCGTTTACATAACAATAACTGCAATAGTCAACGCTTTTTGACCCATCCGCATTAGTCCCGCCATTCTCCGGATCGTTCTTCGCAGGCATCCCGCAGCTTTGACAGAATTTGTTCATGGTTACTTTTCTTTATTGTTGATTATATATCTTTGGATTTCCGATGTAATATCCGGGACAATCACATCTGAGTATATGACATTATCCTCATATGCCGTTGTTTTAATCACGACTTGGTATTTGTTCCCAAATATTTTCTTGATAATGAGAGGCAACTCACTTTTTACCAGCGCTTTAACGGTATGATCAATGGCATTAAATGCAGCGTAGCCCTTATTCTCCATTATTTGTGTAGGGTCAAACTCTATTTTCCCTGTAGTTTTTGATGGTAAGTAATGGCGCATCATCTCTTCGCTGGCTGTTTGTTGCAATTTTTTCGCTTCCTCATACTGAATCTTTACGGTCTGATTCTGAGTTTGCGAAAGAACATAGTCCAACACGACAGTGTCCAAATCTGAAAGATTTACCTTTGCTATGTTAACCTTCCCTGCATTCCCGGTACAGCCAATCAAAGCCAAACAAATTACTGCTACAGCAATAAGCTTACTCATTTTTGTCCTCCCCGATTAATTAAGTGCTCTGTGATGGTTTGTATAGCCATACCCGACAATGCATAAGGCAATGGGGGCAGGCCTTGAAATGGGATTTAAGCTTCTTTATTTCTCTTTAAAATCGGCCGTTCTCCTAATAACACCTATCCAATTAAATATTTGTGAATAATACTTGAAATCAAGGTTTGATATGGGAGCCCCTCATGTACAGCTTTAATTTTAATTTTCTCATAATCCCAATCAGATATTCTTATGTTTATTTTCTTTTTTTTGCTCAATGTGTTGCGAGCATATTTCTGGTATTTTGTAATTTCTTCTTCTAAGTGGGGAACGGGTTTCCATTTGCCTTTTTCAATCTCTTTCTCCAATTGCATTTCCTCTTTACTTAATAATATTCTTTTCATGGCGCGCTCCTTAAATATTTCCTTGCGCCAGAAATCAGCTGTCCTGCCCTGGCGGGATCAGCTGAATTGATTTGTTAAAGAAAAAAGTGCCTTGTTCTCTTATTTTTTGATAGCTGTAATTATAGTTGTTTGTATATTTTCCTCATTAGGTTTAATTGCGCGAAATTTGACAATGGTACTGCCCGGGAAAGAATATTGAATGCCATTGTCAGCAGTAAATGTACCTGAAACATAATCATTGAAAGCCAAATATTTCTCATCTGCCCACCTTAATATTTTCAGTTTTACTTCAGGAACACTTTTCAATACTTTGGCCGTGCAATCAGCTGAACTTTCTACTTTTTCTCCGTTAACTTCAACAATGATATCAGGATATTTAATTCCGGCAAGCTCCGCTGCCCCATCTACCCCAATACCGGTAACCAACACCCCATAAGTTATACTCAATATTTCTTTCTGCTCCTGGGTCATATCTGTCAATTCTAAACCTAAACGCTTTGGATAATCAGTCCTGATACCGGATAGTGCTTCTCTTAGAGTGAATATAGCGTCAATCATATCTTTTGCGGCGTTCTTGTCCTTCATGATAATCCCATGTGCCTCTCCATCAGAAAATCCCATTCCTACAACATAACCATTCAACATTGCTGTCCCGGTTATATCTTTGAACGAAATAATCATCATTTTTTCCTGAGGAGTTTCTTTTGTCCATGGCTGAGAAGTAGTGGTATTTGTCGGAATATAATTCCACCCTAACCAGAACCCCCCGGAAGTTGAAGCAACATTTTCTCCTTTTTCAGTAACAACCCATTTCGCTTTAGCTCGTATTCCGTATCTATCTACATCCAGCTCGCTTGGCATCATTCCGCCATTCAGCATCATCCTGTTTTGGAGGTTTCTGATATTAGCGACAGCCTCCTCAGTTGTTGCAAGTCTTTTTGGGGTATAATAATACCAACTACCAGTACGCGGTGGCCATATTTTCTTCAAGGTTTCATCTGCATATAAAGATTTTACAATGAAAAGATTAAAGCAAGCTGCAAAAACAAATCCCAAGGCGAGTATTTTCTTCATTGTTACGGCCTCCTATATTCTTTACAGGCAATGCAGAGAAAACAAAAACAGTCTCAGGGTGAATCATTTCCATTTTTTAAGCAGCTGTAATTGCCCTTGTTGTCAAATTGGTTTTGTATCAAATATTTTTCGTGTTTCTTTAACGCCGGAATTCAGCTGCGCGGTCCGCAGGGCAGCGTCAGCTGGATTGATTTGTTAGGGATTCTATTTGTGTTTATTTAAATACTTAATGTCTAATTTGTCTTTATCTCTGCCGGTAGCTTTTTTGTTTTTGATAAGGTTGGTCTTAGAAAGGAAGGGTATTTTAAGATGTTCTATTTCTATTTCTTCTTTGGTGTGAAAGGCATGTTTAAAAGTTACACCATCTATAGAGGTAATAATATCAATTCTTCTCGGTGCAACACCGATTTGAAAAATAAGTCCTTCTTCAGAAAAGATTGATCGGGTAATATTGGAAAGAGGAGCACCAAATTGTTTAAGCGATTTATAGAGTTTACGAGAATTATCCAAGGTTGGTTCAACCCAAATATCAACATCCCCCGTTGCTCGCGGATAACCGTAAACTCCCAAAGCATAAGCGCCTACAATAAGGAATTTAACTTTGTTGTCTAATAAGATGCGTAACATCTCTTTGTAATCTTCGTTTAACATTATGTCTACCTCTAAGTGACCAAATTTCCGCTGTTATCTCCCATATGGCCGATATTCTTTCCTGGGGAGGGAGATCCACAAAAGGATCATCATCTTTAGAAGTCCGTTTTAAGATTGTGATATTTTTATTTATTTTCATTATCTTATTATAACAAATATTATTCGTCGATTCTAACGCCGGAATTCAGCTGCGTGACCCGAAGGGGCACGTCAGCTGGAATGATTTGTTAGCTTGAGGTTATGCAGACCATTTAATATGAAGTTTTTTGTGCAATAGCGCGCATTCACGCAGGTAGATATTTATAAGGTTTTGATAAGGCATACCATATTCGCCGGAAAGATTCTTGAAATAATCAATTGTTGTATTATCCAGGCGAATTGTGATTTGTTTTTTTAATTGTTTGGCGAAAGGATTTTGTTTTGCCTTGCTGAAGTCGTATTCTTTTCTCATAGGGGTCTCCTGTACTGATTCTTTTCAAGTTTTGTCGCTTTTCGTGCTGAAATAATTCGTATCACTGAATCATCTTCTCTATAACAATGACAAACAACCAAAACATTCATTTTGAGGCTGGCTCCTAGCAATACAAATCGATCTTCCTCTTTGGAATGGTCCGGATCACTGATGATTAGAGCTGTCGGGTCATAAAACACTGTCGTTGCCTCATCAAAACTTATCCCATGTTTCGTGATGTTGGTTGCGGCCTTCCGGGGATCCCAGGTGAACGATAGCTCTTTCATAATTATATTGTAGTTATATTGTAAGTAAATTGCAAGATGTATTTGCCCTAACGCCGGAAATCAGCTGCCGCGGAACGCGGTCAGCTGGATTGATTTGTTATGCTTATTTATGGTTTTATAAATTTAATCGCAATCAACCATATCTCGGATCAAATAATTAGCTTGGGATTGGTAAGCCTATTTTTTCGAGAGGAATATAATTAAAATAGTATTGACATCTTACACTGATAATATAATCTAAAACATCTTTATATTCAGGTTTTTGAAACCAATCACTTAACAGATACATATATTCAACTTCAATGTTCGCCCTTGAGAAGAGTTTTTGATACTGTTTTTTCTTAAAATCACAGGTTTGTAGTTTTTCGTCAACGGATCCTGCAACTTTTTGGAACTTACACTCAATGATATAAATTGTGTTTTTAATAACAACATAAATTGAATCATCAGGGAGAAGCTTTTTTGATATTATTTTCTTCCACTCAATGCCGTATTCTTGAAGGAATAAATACATCCCATGTTTTTTAAAAATTCTTGCTATTGATTTCCTATTAAAAAATACCGAACCTTTAGTGTCGACGCGGTAACCTTTTTGCTTATTTAAAAATATGCTTAAATCAGTTTTACCCTCAAAGGTTAATCCTGTTTTTGTATTTGCCCCACCTACACCTTTTTCCTTCATTTGCTTTCTCCTTTAAGTAGTAAAATAATTTGTCTAAGGAAGTAATCCATACTTGCTGATTTTTTCTTTCACTTGCAACACAGGTGTTTTAAACAATAAATTGTCATAGGTATTTATTACATCTTTTAATCTGGGGATGGCAAGGTTATCCAAATAATGCTTTTCTAAATCAATGCCAACAAATTTTCGGCCATTTTTCAAAGCAACAACACCTGTTGTTGCGCTTCCACAAAAAGGATCTAATACTATATCGCCTTTCTTACTGCTGGCAAGAATAATTCTTCTCAATAGGGCTTCCGGTTTTTGTGTTGGGTGCTTGCCATATTTCTTTTCTCCATTTTTAGGTGTATTAATGCACCATACACTTCTCATTTGTTTTCCTGGTTTTTTTATAAAATCGTCATCCCAAATACCATTTTTGATTTCGGGGTAATTATAAGTATGCTTTGCATCTTTTGCTTTTCGCGCCCACAACAATGTTTCATGGCTTGCGGTAAACATTCGGCATGATAAATTTGGAGCTGCATTTGGTTTAAACCAAGAAATATCATTTATTATATGCCACCCTTGCGACTGCAAGGCAAATCCACAAGAGTAGATTGAATGATAGGTTCCTGAAATCCATAATGAACCATTTGATTTTAACACTCGTTTACATGCATTTAACCAATTATTATGAAATTGGTAATCCGCATCTAGTCCATTGCTTTTATCCCATGTACCTTTATTTACACTTACCCTTTTACCTGCATGGCAAGTGAACCCGCCGTTGGACAAATTGTAAGGTGGATCAGCAAAAATGAGATCAATTGATTCATTGGGTAGTTTGTTTAATATTTCAATAACATCGCCGTTATATATCCTTAATCCAACATCCCTAAAATAAGCTTCCATTAGTGCTCCAATAAATTATTTTTTATTTCTGTCATTATATAACATTTTTTCGAACAAAGATTCATTAATTTGTATTTTTTGTATAACGCCGGAATTCAGCTGCGTGGCGGAGCCACGTCAGCTGGAATGAATTGTTATAGATTCAATTTGTTGTGATCTTAAATATCTTAAGACAGTCCTTCCTATTGCAGTTCGCTTAAGAGGGTCTTTGCTTCTCTTAGATCTATTTTTGCATGATGACCATGTTTTTCCAACAAATGCAATAAATTCGATCCGTTTAACAAGGTTAATGGTTTGCCTTTTGCGAATTCATATGAATCTGGTCCATAATCGGCAGTTGATACCAAGATTCCTTTGGTAGCCCCTTCATTTACTACAGTACCATACAAATCCCGAACAGCTGAAACGCCAACTGTATTTGTATATCTTTTTGCTTGAATAACAATCTTTCCTCCACGAATTGGGTCAGGGTCAAATGCAATTGCATCAACGCCCCCATCTCTGCTCGCTTGAGTGATTTTTACTTCACCTCCATTAGTTTGAAATTCTTTCTCAAATAGTTCTCGTATTAAATGTTCAAAGTCCTCCCAATCCATTGCTGCCAAATTGGTTGAGTTATCAATTGAGTAAGCAACGGCATAGCTTTCCACAAATCTCTTGTCATCCTTATTTATTTGTAAAATGGGTTGCACAGGAGTTATGCTGCTTAGTATGCTACTTGCAACGCCCTTTAGCTTTTTGAAACATGCTTTGGGGTCAACATTTGATAGTTCAATACATATAAATTCACTCTTCTTTACTTGCACACTTAAAATACAATTGTTTTCTTCTTTGCCGGTAGCTTTGTTAATTGCTTTTACCCATCCATTAAAGGAAACAGCTTCGATTGCATTAGCCACGTCCGCTTCAAATAATTCATGTATTGTACGAAGAGTTATCTTGTACATTGACTCATCAAACATTTTATTGATTTGGGATTCAGTAATCGTAGTTTCCTTTAAAGCTTTTCGGGTAGCTATATATTTTACTTCCTTTGTTTTAGGAAAGCATTCAAGACCTGGTAATTCATACTCAACGATTAGGATCTTATTATTACC
>CAIRNS010000024.1 GCA_903880015.1 uncultured Elusimicrobia bacterium
AGCATGCATGCTGCGCGTGCCGAAAGTAAAAAGCAAGATGTTTTTATAGCAAAAAGAATGTACCTTGATTATATGTCTGTTATTGTCGGTAATCTATAATAAACTTAGAATGCGCGGGGAATTTATATTCATGCAACACCGGCGTGAATTATGTAATTGCCCTGCCCACGGATTTGTACTTGCTGCGAAAATTTTTTTCTGGTTATCCACAATGCTGAACCAACATTGGTTTCTGGATCCCCGCTTTCGGGATGACGCGCGCAAAATACGAATCTAAAAAATCTTGTCATTCCCGCGCAGGCGGGAATCCAGTTGGTTTTTACATTCGGTTCCTGTCGACAGTTTCAGCTTTGGAGATAACCAGAAATTTTTTTTATCGATGCAGGAATTACGCGTAGACATCTTGTACAACAGTTTTACTATGGGGTTTGTTTCACATTAAGAGCAATTGTTTTTTTACTATCTATAATTTACCCGCTGATATGGGGGGCAGGGCATGCGGAGAAAAACAGAAATTTCAATGACCTGTGCCGCTTGAAGGGTGCTCGATTGCGCACCAAAAAACTTACTTTTCCCGCCAGTTTTTAATCAGGGAAATGATATTTGACGAGGCGTGGTCTTTGGGGTCGCCTACGATGGCGATCTCTCCGCCGTAGGAAAGAACGGTAGCGCGCTCCGGCACGGTTTCTTTGGTGTAGTCCGTGCCTTTGGCATGCACGTGAGGCTTGAGTGTGAGCAGGAGGCTGTCAACGGTTGGTTCCGAGAATACGGTCAGGAGATCGACGCAAACAAGCGCGGCCATGAGCTCCAGCCGTTCGTCTTCCGGAATAAGCGGATACTCAGAGCCTTTGTTTTTTCTGACCGAGCTGTCGCTGTTGAGGGCCACCACCAGCACGTCGCCCCGGCTGCGCGCATCAATGAGGCTGCGCACATGCCCTACATGCAGCAGGTTGAACCCGCCATTGGTGAAAACAATCCGCTTGCCTTCCTGTTTCAGAACATCAATTTTTCGGGCAAGTTCGCCGTGGTCTTTGATGATTTTGTGATCCATGGATTTCCTGTGGCGTAAAAATATTTTGGGCGTATGGCCATGCGCCCCTACGGCTTTTTTCCGTTGGCGGCAATAGCGGCTTTGAGTTCAACAACCGTGAGCGTTGCCGTGCCCGGTTTCATGACGACCACCGAGGCGGCGTAATTTGCAAGGCGCGCGGCATCGGGGAATTTTGCCCCGGCAACCAGCGCCAGCGTTACCAGCGACACCACGGTATCGCCTGCGCCGGTCACATCTGATATTTTATCGCTGCCGACTACCGGTATATGCAGCGGTGGTGTATCCCGCTCAAAGAGCGTCATGCCTTTGTTGCCCTGGGTAATGAGCGCGGCGCGGCATTTGATCAACTGCAGGAGTTTGCGCCCGGCCAGGTGCAATCCGGCCTCATCCTGAATCGACATGCCGGTTATTTGTTCGGCTTCGGACTGGTTGGGCGTGATGATCGTGGCGCCTTTGAAATACGGCATGTGATAGCGCGAGTCGACCACC
>CAIRNS010000025.1 GCA_903880015.1 uncultured Elusimicrobia bacterium
AATTACGACTGGCCGGGCAATATACGGGAACTGGAAAACATGGTTGAACGGCTTCTGGCAGTGTCAAGCAAAGACACCATAACGCCCGCTGACTTGCCTGAGCATGTATCCGAAAAGAAAAAATGGCTGCCGAATTCATTGAATACCGTTGTTGACGAAGCGGAAAAGGAGCATATCGTCAAAGTTTTAGAATCTACGAAGTGGCAAAAAACCCTGGCGGCAGCGATACTTGAGATCAGCACAAAAACCCTGTGGCAGAAAATAAAAAAATATAACATCAAATAGCACAACATATCCCTTTGCCGCCGCAAAACCATTACTTTACCGTAAAGCATTACCTTTTAGTAATACTTATTAATATAGCTGATTTTTCAATCATATATAAATATTATCAAAAAAAACCATTCTTCTTATCTTCTTTACATCCACTCACTTACTTTTATCTTATTACATAAAAAATACTTAAAATTCAATTAGTATTTAAAAGTGTACATGATTTTTTTTCTAATGGCACTTTTATTGCATATAGACATAGTGAGTACAGCCATAGATAGTCAATATTGTAGCGAAAAGGTAACTATCGTGCATATCGTCGTGTGTCTTAAACAAGTTCCGGATACAACGGAAGTGAAGATTGATAGAAAAACAAACACCCTTATCCGTGAGGGCGTTCCTTCTATTGCCAATCCGTTTGATTTAAACGCCGTTGAAGCTGCTCTTGTCCTCAAGGAAAAATACGGAGCAACAGTGACCGTGATTTCCATGGGGCCCCCTCAAGCAAAAGAAGCGTTGCGCAGAGCCATAGCCATGGGTGCTGATCAGGCGATTTTGTTGTCAGACCGGTCTTTTGCCGGCGCCGATACGCTTGCGACCAGCTATACCTTGGCTCAGGCAATTTTGAAATTGCAGGACGCCGGCGGGGTTGATCTTGTTCTGTGCGGAAAGCAAGCCATTGACGGCGATACGGCGCAGGTAGGTCCCGGCATAGCAACGCGGCTGAACCTGACGCAGCTGACCTATGTGTCCAAAATAGAATCCGTAGACGCGGATGGAAAACATATTACTGTCGAAAGAAAACTTGAGAACGGCGTTGAAATCGTCCGTGGCAATTTGCCGGCGTTGTTGACCGTCGTCAAAGAGATATATAAGCCGCGGTATGCGTCACTGCCTTGTCTGATTGAGTCACTGGCATACGAGCCGGTGGTATGGAATGCCAAACAAATTTCAGCGGATAGTTCACAGATAGGTTTGGAAGGTTCTCCGACATGGGTTGAAACTATTTTTAGCCCGCCTCTGCGAGAAGGCGGCGTCATACTCAACCCCGGAGATGAAAATTATGACAAAGAATTTAGCGGGTTGATTGATACGGTCAAGAAAATAGTCGCTGAAGAAAGAAGTAAGCTAGTATGTTCTTGAAATATATAATTTTAAATAACCTCATAGGTAAGGCCACCGTATGACGCCCATTGAAATAGCCGAAAAACTCTGCACGCTGTGCCAGGTATGTGTCAAAAAATGCCCTTTTGACGCGCTCAGCATGCAAGATGGCAAGATTGTTGTCAATGAAAAATGCACTGCGTGCGGCATTTGCGTCAGGACATGTCCTGAAAAAGCAATGTCCTTGCGGAACCTCCCCAAAAAAGCAATAGCAAAAGATCTCAAAGATTATAAAGGGGTCTGGGTATTTATTGAGCATTCTGACTGTAAAATAGCTTCGGTGTCTTTTGAATTGTTGGGCGAAGGCAGAAAACTGGCTGATAAGCTGGGGGTTGAACTCAGCGCCGTATTGCTTGGCGACGCAACGGAAAGAATGGCGGCAGAATCAGCATCTTACGGAGCGGATACGGTACTTGTAATGAACGATCCTCTGCTGAAGAATTATCGCACGCAGCCGTATCTTGCGGGCATTGTTCAGCTGGTGCAAAAATATAAACCCGAGATATTCTTGTTTGGAGCCACAACCATGGGCAGGGATCTTGCCGGCGCCGTGGCGACGAAACTGAGAACCGGGCTTACCGCCGATTGTACCGCCCTCGACATTGAAGAACAAACGAAATTCCTCAAACAGACGCGGCCGGCTTTTGGCGGGAACATCATGGCTACGATTTTGACAAAAAATCACCGGCCGCAAATGGCGACGGTCAGACCACGGGTGATGAAAGCTCCCCTAAAAGATGCCGGGAAAAAAGCGGCAATAATTAATGAAACGATTGTTGTGTCGGCAGAACTCTTGCCTACAATGATAGTAGATTTTATTTTGCAGGCAGAACAGAATGCGCCCCTTGAAGACGCCCAGATTATTGTGTCAGGTGGCAAGGGTATGGGTTCTGCGAAAAATTTTGACATGCTTCACGCCTTTGCCAGCGCAATCGGCGGGACGGTAGCGGGGTCCAGGAAGGCCTCTGAAGCGGGATGGATTTCTGCGGCAATGCAGGTGGGGCAGACGGGTCACACGGTCAGACCGAGGATATATTTCGCGTGCGGGATATCCGGGGCAATTCAGCATGTAGTCGGCATGCAGACATCAGATATTATTATTGCTATAAACAAGGATCCCCATGCGCCTATTTTTTCCGTGGCAAATTATGGAATTGTCGGAGATGTCCTGAATATTATTCCGCAGATGACGAAGATTTTTAATGAGGGTTCGGGGAACAATGAATCGCATTGAATTTGATGTAGTCGTAGTCGGTGCTGGACCGGCCGGCATAACTGCCGCGTATCTTTTAGCCAAAGAGGGGCTGAAAGTTGCCCTCATAGAGCGCGGAGAATTCCCCGGTGCCAAGAATGTCATGGGCGGGCAGTTTTACAGCTATCCGATGCGGGATATCATACCCGAGTTTTGGGAGGCAGCGCCCCTTGAACGCGCGGTATCCGAGAAACAACTGTGGCTGCTCTCGCGGGAATCAAAAATAGGGTTCTCCTACAAGAATCCACAGTTCGGCGCACCGCCGTACAATGCGTTTACCGTACTGCGCGCCAAGTTCGACCGTTGGTATGCGGAAAAAGCACGGCAAGCCGGGGTGGTCATAATCCCGGAAACGCTGGTGACCGGTATAATCAAAAAAGGGACTCAGGTAATCGGCGTAAAGACCGGTCGGGAAAACGGAGAGATATACGCTGATGTCGTGGTCGCAGCTGACGGAGTGAATTCATTGTTGTCAAAATATGCCGGTCTGCATGGCGAGATTGAGTCCCGCAATGTGGCGCTTGCCGTAAAAGAGATTATTGAATTGCCGCAGGGAGTCATTGAAGACAGGTTCCAGCTCGAAAAGGGCCAGGGTGTCACCATCGAGTTTATGGGAGAGTTTCTCAAAGGGATGGTTGGGACCGGTTTCATATACACCAACAAAACTACCCTGTCGGTGGGTATAGGGTGTTTGCTTTCCGACTGGGTTGATAACGGCGTGAGCCCCTATGATCTTATCGAGGACTTAAAGTCGCACCCCGTTGTCCGGCCACTCTTGCAAAAAGGGACTGTCAAAGAGTATTTGGCGCATCTTATCCCCGAAGGAGGATACCGTTCCCTTCCGCCTCTCTATACGGACGGCATGCTGGTGACGGGTGACGCTGCTATGTTGGTAAACGGGCTCCATCAGGAAGGCTCCAACCTCGCGATTATGTCGGGAAAATTCGCTGCTGAAACCATACTTGAAGCGCGCAAAGCAGGCGATTATTCCGCACGGACGCTTGGGGCGTATAAAAAGAAACTTGACGAGAGTTTCGTGATAAAAGATCTCAAAAAATACAGCAACGCCATGCCGCTGCTCGAGAACAATCGTCATTTCTTCAGCACATATCCGCGGCTCTTAAGCGACGCCGCCGATGAATTCATCCGGGTTGACGGCGTGCCGAAGAAAAAGAAACAGCGCATGATTCTCAAGGGCATATTTAAACGGCGGGGCATTATCGGTATTATCAAGGACGCTCTCTCCGCGTGGAGGATAGTAAAGTGAATATAGACGATAAGCTTTTTCTGGACCGGTATGTGGTTGACGACACTCCCCACATCAAGATAATCGACAAAGAAGTCTGCAAAAAATGCGAAAAAAAGCAGTGTGTTTATACCTGCCCCGCCCAGTGCTATAAACTTGAGGATGGAGCGCTCAGTTTTTCTTACGAGGGGTGCCTTGAGTGCGGGACATGCAGGATAATATGTAATATCGATCACAATATCGATTGGAACTATCCGCGCGGTGGTTTCGGTATCTCCTATAAAAATGGATAACCAGTTGGCGAGTTTTAGCCGCATAGCGGCAATGAAAGAATATAGTACGCACACTATCTGAAGCTGATTTTCTCGAGGTTGCCGTCAAGGCAGTCATTCATGCTAACATTTAAAACGACTATCATCGAAAAAGAAATTAAGCAAAGAATACACTGGTTCATCGAACTGCGGTGGATCGCGGTCTGCATGCTGTTTATGGTGATAACCTGCGTGCGCTATTTCGCAAAGTTAGAGCTTCCGTATGTGTATTTGTATCTGGGGAACGGTATATTGCTGTTAAGTAACATGGTATTTATCGCCTACAACCGGCACCTGAATGCGGAAATCGATGAAAACAAATGGTACCAGAAGGCAAATATATTCGCCAATGTTCAGATATCTCTGGATCTTTTCATCCTTACTTATTTGCTTCATTTCTCGGGAGGTATAGAAAATCCTTTTATATTTTATTTTATATTTCATATAATCATTGCCGGTATTCTGTTGACAAATCTGGCAGCGTTTTCACAGGCAACCTTTGCGGTCGTTTTGCTGGTAGTGTGCGCGGTGGGGGAATATTCCGGCATACTGAACCACTATCATTTGTTTGGATTTCTCAATCAGGGTCTGGGGACAAACCCGGTCTACTTTACCGCTATATTCGTTGTTTTCCTGTCAACGATGTATATTACTGTCTATATGGTCACTTCAATCGTTAACAAGGTGCGTGAAAAGGAAGTCGCGTTATCGGAAGCCAACGAAAAAATCGCGGAGCAAGACAGGCTGAAATCCCGGTATGTGGCAACTGTTTCCCATGATTTGCAGGCTTCGCTCGCGGCCGTTCAGTCATGTCTTACAGTAGTATTGGAAGGGCTAACCGGCGCGGTTTCCGAAAAATCACGGGAAATGATTTTGCGCGCGGAAAGAAAAACGACTCATCTTATTAACTTTGTGAAAGAATTGCTGGACCTTTCACGAATTCGGGCGGCGAAGGAACTGGAAAAGAATACATTCAACATCATAGAATTAATACAGGAAATTGTCGGCGGCTTTGAGGATGTTGTACAAGAGAAGCATTTGAAAATCGCGGTGGACATCAATGATGCGATATCGTTGGCATGGGCGAATAAAGACGCGATTGATAAACTTCTGGTCAATTTGGTTTCAAACGCTATTAAATACACGCCGTGGGGCGGCACCGTGGGAATAAGCTTAAAAAACAGCACTGATAATCCCGGACAGCTTTTGTTTGAAATTTGGGATACGGGCATCGGTATCCCTGCGGAAGACAAGAAAAAAATATTTAACGAATTTTATCGCTCAAAGAACGCCGAACAATTTGAAAAAGAAGGCACCGGGCTCGGGCTTTCTATCGTTGAAGAAGTCATAAAGGCGCATCGGGGCGCCATATGGGTCGACAGTGAAGTGGGAAAAGGGAGCAGGTTTATATTTACGCTTCCGATAGTTGCTGCGCTCGAGGGGATACAATCATGAGTCACAACGCGGTCAAAGTGCTTATAATCGAAGACGATCCTGATGTGGTCGAAGCAATGCGTATTATGCTTGAGGCAAAAGGATACGAAGTGTCTGCGGCTTTTGAGTATGAAGAAGGATTGAAAAAAACGAAAGACCTGCTGCCGAATATTATTCTGTTGGACGCAACTCTTATGCTTAACGACAGATCAGGATTGGAACTTCCCGCCGCCATACGAAAAGATATCGCGACTTCGCATATCCCCATACTCATGATAACGGCGATAAATGAGGACTCTCCGGGATTTGAGTTCTCTCCCGGTGACAGAGACGAAAGATTACCTATAGATGATTTTATGAATAAACCTGCGCAGCCGGCAGAATTGTACCGGAAAATAGAAAACTTATTGAAAATGAAGGTGAGCAAATGGGCTCAATCGCCGGGGAAGCAGCCGTCATGACACTATCAGTCGCTGAAACAATTATGCATAAGGAAACATTGTATCTTCCCGTACAAAAAGAATTATCCGCGGTTGAAACCCTGCTGGAAAAGACCGTCCGTGAACAGTCGGGTTTTGAATACATTCTGGAGCTTGGCGGATATTCTCTCAATGCAAAAGGAAAACGCCTTCGCCCGTCATTGCTGCTGCTCTGTGCGCAGGCGGTGAATCCGGTTTCGCACGAAAAGGACAGTCAGGGCAGGATTCCCATTGCAGCTGCCGTTGAATTGATTCACATTGCTTCTCTGATTCATGATGATGTCATTGACCAATCGCCGATGCGTCACCGTCGGGAAACCGTTCATTCAAAGTGGGGCAATGAAACGGCTATTGCGCTGGGCGATTATTTATATTCGGTTGCATTGAATATTTTGACCCCCTATGCCGGAAGCGATATCCTTCGCTGCATAAGCACTACAGTAAAAGAGATGAGTGAAGGTGAGCTCATACAGATTGTTGAGCGGAATAATCTTACCCTGGCGAAGGATCGATATCTTAAGATTATTGAGAAAAAGACCGCCGCCCTGTTTGCCGCTTCCTGTGAGCTCGCGGCACTGCTTGCACCCGATACAAAAAAATTCGCTCCAACGCTGAGAAGCTATGGGTACAATCTGGGGATGGCGTATCAGATAATCGATGATTACCAGGATCTTGCGGGCGATGCGGAGATTACCGGTAAGGCCCCGGGGCTGGATCTCAAAAGCGGCGAGCTGACGCTGCCACTGTTGAATCTGCTGTTGGTGTCGCCTGACAAGAACAATATATTGCGTTTGATTGCACAGCACGGCGATGAAAGTTCCTACAGCCAACTGCGTCAATATTTTATTTCTTCGACGGCGCTAACTAAGACACGCGCAGAGGCAGTTTCATATGTGGCAAAGGCGCGCGCCAGTATAGAGGGCATTAACGATTCAATATACAGACAAAGTCTGGTTGATTTTACCAATCGCTTGATTGAAAAAATGCAATGAGTCAACAGGGAATGCAAGAAGATGACGCTTTTTTCAGAACATCCCGGCTTGATATCGCGATAGTCGCTGTGGTGATAGTTTGTTCTTTGTCGTATATAGCTTGGAAAGCGTATGGCGGGCTTTCCCAGGACGGTCAAAAAAAAGAGGTCATTGTGTATCAAAAGGAAACACTGATCGAGAAATTTCCTTTGGATAAGGACAGCAAGACACCTCTTTTAAACGGCCGAATGCAGCTTGAAATAGCCCAGGGCAGAGCAAGGATATTTTCCTCTGACTGCCCGCAAAACATTTGTGTTCACCTGGGATGGATTCATTACAGCGGGCAGAGTATTGTGTGTGTGCCTAATCAAATTACGGTTGAGATAAAGTCAGACGGTGTCCCGCTTTTGGACGGGGTAAGTTATTGAGAGAAGAGATCGGCAAGTTGTACGGCGGCATCAGGAAGAAAAAATAATGGAAAATAAAGATCACCGGCAAGTGCATACCATAGCAGTGTTTGTGACGATTTCGTGCGTTTTGCAGATCGCCGAATCTCTCATTCCTCACCCCATCCCCGGCCTGCGTCTGGGCCTGTCCAATGTGATGACGCTTATTGCCTTGGTGAATCTGGGATTCGGCTATGCAATGGAAATAGCGATCCTGCGCACAGTGGTGAGTTCCTTCATTCTGGGAACGTTCATGTCCCCCACCTTTTTTCTGAGCTTTTCCGGAGCCGTCGTGAGCACATTGATTATGGGGGCGCTGTACTGGCTCTCCTCTTTTAGCGTGCGGTACCGTTTAAGTATAGTCGGAATCAGTATTTTTGGTGCGCTTACTCACAACATCGTTCAATTGAGTTTAGCGTACTTTATTTTGATTAAAAACACAGGCATATTTTCTTTCCTGCCATGGTTGTGCATCGGTGCGGTGATTATGGGATGGTTTACCGGTCTCGTTGCCGGCAATGTATGCAGAAAAATAAAAGAAATCGCCCGCCTGAACGAAGAAAACGCGGGCTTGAACGCGCACGACGAACCGGTGCCGGATAATGCGACGCTGCCGGCGGCGCCGGACCATCGCCGTACGATTGTCGGACACGGTTTCCTCTCTTTCGTGCCTGCGGAAATTAAAATTATAGCGGTATCAGCGTTGGCGCTGGGCATATTCCTATTCGCCGATTTCCGCATCTATGCGGGGATGTTCGCCGTGCTTGCCGTCATTATTGTACTATCAAAAATTTCTTTTGCTGCACTGATCAATGCGATACGCACATATGCGTCTCTTGTCCTGCTGGCATTTTTGTTTCCGCTGGTGCTCAATCATGGGTCTCATATTGTTCTCTCCCTGGGGGTTTTTGATGTGACCGCCGAGGGGTTATCCGCCGGCGTATTGTACAGCATGAGGATTCTATTCTTAATTCTTGCAAACTCTTTATTGATGCTCACTACGACACAGCAGGATTTGACAAGGGGTTTGGCAAAAACAATTTCACCGCTTAAAATCTTCGGCGTTTCTCCGGAGAGAATCGCAGCTATACTTTCTCTTTCCTTGGTTTCGATCCCCTCATATATGGAAGTTGCAAAAAAGATTCTTAAAGAATCCAATTTCAAACAAGTAAAAACCCTGTATGCCCTGATCCCGTTGCTCAGTGGCATTATAGTCGCGTTGTACACGGACGCTGAACGGAAAAGCTTATAGTATCCGAAACATAAGATGTTTTTAAGGGGGTGGTTCAATAGTCCCGTAGTACAAATTGAGACAAGGAGAATTAAAAATGAAGTTGAAAAAAAACATTGTTTTGTCAGCCATTTTGTTGTTGACAGTCGCAGGGTTTGTCAGTGCAAGTGAAATTACCGGAGACAGCTTGAAAGAAACTTTGGGCGGCGTAAGCATCGGCGGACACATAAAGATGTACATGTATGACGGCACTGAAGGCACGCACAACGGCGTTAAGCAGCAGGATAACAGTTCTGCCGGCTTCGGCGGCCATGCTTTTTATCTCTATGTGGGTAAAGAGCTCGAGTCGTGGTTGAGATTGGATTCTCAGTTGGAGTACGAGTACACTGCCAGTGCAACTCCGAAGTTGGGTTCGGACATTACCCGTGGAGCTAATACTTCTGCGGCTACTGATCCCTTAGCTAAGACGACGGCAATCGCCCAGCTCTTTATGACGGCTTCTCTGCCGCATGGCATTGAGATGAAAGTCGGTTCGTTCAATGCCATGTATTCCGAGTATTATGCGCGGGAAACCTGGTGGAGCGAGCAGTATCATTTGAATCCAGGAATATGTTCATTGATAGCCCTGCACGATACGGGCATTGAATTGAATAAGAACTTCGAATTTACCGGAGTTTCGCTGCCGGTGTATTTGAGCCTTCTCAATGGACAGCAGGTCGCAGACAACAACAACGATAAAATGACATTGCTGCATGTCGCTCCTGAGTTCTTCCATTCAGCATTGAAGATCATGGGATCGTACGGCGTTGGCAAATATGACGCTGCCGATAAATATACTGCGACCAGAACTTTGATCGGCGCCGAGTATAAAATAGCGCAGGTCAGACTCAGCAGCGAATATTCAACCCTTACATCGCAAGACAAGATTGCCGTGGGAAAAGATGCCGTCAATCAAGGGTACTATGTGCAGGGAATGTATGTGTTTAACGATATGTGGCGCGCCGGCATTAATAACAGCCATGCGGACAATGAAGCCGTTGCAACATACCGCGAAGTATGGGACACGAACACCTTGCTGCTTGACTGCTTCTTGACTCCCAGCTCAAGCATCATCGGACAGTATACGATGGCGGAAGGCAATAGAACTAACGGTTCAGACAAAGTAAAGTATAATCGCTTTACTCTCGGCTGGCGGACAACATTCTAATTGCGTAAGATAATAAGATAAAACGGGGAAGGGAAGCGGCTATGGAAAACATAGCCGCTTCCCCCAACCAGAAATGACCGCGCATGTTTTTGCTTAAAAAATTAAAAATCATATCCTTTATCCTCGCCGCGCTGCTGATTGCTTCGTTCGCGGTGAGAAATTATAATATCCGTCACAACCGCATGGAAGAAAGAAAGCGGTTCATGATGGATACTTTTGTCATGATAAAGGCCGCCGGACCGTCAAAAAAAGCTATTAAGGCGATTGAAGATGCCCTGGACCGGATGCAGGAAATCGATGTAAAAATGAATCCCATGAATCCTGCAAGCCCCTTGTATGCGTTTAACGAAAAAGGGACGCCTATTGATGACCCTGAGATCGTTTTGCTCGTTCAAAAAGGTCTTGAGATCAGCAAGCTCTCCGGCGGAGCGTTTGATATGACGCTTCTTCCCCTGACAAAATTGTGGGGGTTTAGCGGAAAAGCGCCGCATCTGCCCGCGGACCGGGACATACAAGACGCTCTTGCCAAAACAGGATACAAATATCTGGTGGTCAAAGACGGAAAAGTTAAAAAATTGAGGCCCTATATTCAAATTGACTTCGGCGGCATTGCAAAAGGATACGCCGTGGGCGAAGCAGTTAAAATCCTAAAGCGCGAGGGCATAACTTCAGCCATGATAGATGCCGGCGGAGACATCTTTGCCGTGGGTAAAAGCGGCGGGAAAAAGTTATGGAAAATCGGCGTTAAGTCGCCCCGAGATGAAGGCATTGTGGGCTATGTAGAGCTTACCGAGAAGTCGATAGCATGTTCAGGAGATTATGAAAGATATTTTATCAAAGACGGCAAACGCTATCATCATATTTTTAACGCAAAAACCGGCTACCCCGCGGATGGCGGTTTGCTCAGCGCTTCCATCATTTACCATGATTGCACGATGACCGATGTGTGGACGAAAGTGCTCTTTGTCCTCGGTCCCGAAAAAGGCATGGAGCTCGTAAAGAAGAATCCGGGCATGGAAGCGATAATGGTTACCAAGGATAATAAGGTGCTTTATTTTGGAACGGAAAATATGCTTAAAAAAATATAAATCATGGGGGTTTGCCTCCATAAAGAAAAGGAGTAGGAAAATGTTTAAAAAAAGCATGTTGCTGGCAGTGTGTTGCGGGATTATGGTTGTTGCGGTTGAACAAAGTTTCGCCATTCGTCTTTTGACGAAAGAAGAAGCGATAAAAGGTGTTTTCGGACCGGGTGCCGTCGTTGTTGTTGAAACCAAGCAGTTAAAAGAATCCCATCTTGCTAAAGTTACTGAAAGAATGGGCGGAAGCTTGGTAAGCGCGCAAAAAGGATCGAAATCAAGTGAAGTCGCGGCCAAGACCAGTTACGATTTTATCTTCTCGATGAAAGACGGAAAAAAAGATAAAGTAGCCATTATTGACGAAGAACCCGGCAAATGGGGCCCCGTAGAGTTTATCGTTGCGATGGACTTAAAAGGCGCAATCACCCGAGTGGATGTTCTGAGCTATCAGGAAAAAAGAGGCCAGCCCATTGCCCGTCATAGTTTTATGAGCCAGTTTGAAGGAAAATCGAGCAAAGACAAGATTATGGTCAACAAAGACATCAACGGCGTGAGCGGCGCTACCATTTCTTCCAATTGCGCGACATTTGCCGTCAGAAAAGCAATCGCACTGTACGAGGAACTGTATCTCAAATAGAATGGTCAGAAATGCAGTATTGTTGCGGCGGACATTATTTCGCTGCGCGTAATAAGCGTCCCCCCGGCGAGATGCGACACTCAGGAGGAAGTATATGGAAAATTTTAGATTGTCGAAGGCTCCGGTAAGTTTAAAGATATTTATGACCGTTTTGCTGTGTATGCTGGGACTCATTTACTTATCATTGCTGTTGCATATTTGGCAGGATACTCAGATGAAGCCGGCGCTGGTTGCCCAGGGATACGCTTCCATGGAAACATTGGAGCTTGCCGACCATACGCACAAGTATTTGCCGTACTATGTTATTTATCTTTTTGCGATTCCCACCGGACTTTTCATGTTGACATCTTTTCCTGAAAAAGTTAAGCGGGTACTGGCTGTCCTGCCTTTTGTATTAATCGGTATTGATGTTACTTCTATGTGGCTGATACCGTATCTCTCAAAAATGCTGTTTGCCTGGGTGTTGTGGTTTGCCGGGTCGTTTCTGTCAATGACCTTTTTTGTCCTGTTTGTATTAAATCTTTATGATGTCTGGCTGAGAAAAAACACGGCTTCTGTGCAATAAAAGCATGGATTATTTGCTCTAAATAGTGTAAAATATTTAAACATACTTATCCGGGTCAGGAGCATATCATTTATCACTATATTTTTGTCTTTATCGTCGCGGGGATAGGATTCGTCATTGCTCCCTTTATCATGTCCTATCTTATTGCGCCCGATAAACCCAGCAAAGAAAAACTTTCAACATACGAATGCGGCGAACCCCCGGTGGGGTTTGCCTGGGTTCAGTACAATGTGAGATATTATATTTTTGTTCTCATGTTCCTGATTTTCGATGTTGAAACTATTTTTCTGTTCCCCTGGGCGGTGTCTTTCCGGGACATCGGCATGATAGCGCTGACTGAGATGTTTGTGTTTCTTTCGATCCTTCTGCTGGGTCTCGCCTATGCGTGGAGGAAAGGAGCTTTGGAATGGTCTTAGAAAAGCTCCCGATATACCTTGAGAAAATCCCGGGTGGTCAAATCGTCATAACCGATTATAACAATCTATTGAGCTGGTCCAGAAAAAACTCTCTGTGGCCGCTGACATTCGGCCTTGCCTGTTGTGCCATAGAGATGATGGCGGCGGGCGCGTCCCGCTACGACTGGTCGCGGTTTGGTTTTGAAGTTGCGCGGGCAACGCCCCGTCAGGCGGATTTGATGATAGTGGCGGGGACGGTCACTGAAAAGATGGAGAAAAGGATTAAACTTTTGTGGCAGCAGATGCCGGAACCGAAATATGTGATATCCATGGGAAATTGCGCCAACACCGGCGGACCATTCTATTATGATTCCTACACGGTGGTTAAAGGCGTTGACACGATTATTCCGGTTGATGTATATGTGCCCGGCTGCCCGCCGCGTCCGGAAGGTTTGTTGTTCGGGATGATAGAGTTACAGAAAAAAATAATGGCACAGAAAAAACCCCTATGACTACGCAAGAAATAATTAGAAAAATCAGCGGTAGGTTCCCTACAGTTGAAACGACTATCATTGATGGAGAGAATGCATTGAATGTCCTGACAGATAAGGACGCGATAGTGCAGCTGTGTGCGTTTATCAAAAATGAGTTGGGATATGATTATCTGCAATTTTTAACCTGCATCGACCGGTTGGACAAACTTGAAATTCACTATCACCTGTATGCATATGCAAGCCAGGGGACAATCATAGTCAAGACAAGCGTTGAACGCGTCGGGGGAAAAATTCAATCCGTGGCAGCCTTGTGGAAAGCCGCTGACTGGCATGAACGGGAAGCATATGACCTGTTCGGGGTTGTTTTTGAAGGACATCCGGGACTAAGGCGCATATTGTTGGAAGAAGATTTCGTGGGACATCCGCTTTTGAAAGATTTTAAAGGAAAGAATGTAGTTGTGTTACCGAAAATATGAAAGAAGATTCAGCACAAGATTTTATTACTGAAGAGTATTTATTAAACATGGGCCCGCAGCATCCGGCCACGCATGGCGTTCTGCGCTTGGTTTTGCGCATGGACGGGGAAAATATTCTTGATCTCGTTCCTGACTTGGGTTATCTTCACCGCGGTTTTGAGAAGATTGCCGAGAATAGAACCTATAAGCAGTTTCTTCCTTTTACCGACCGGCTTGATTATCTTGCCGGAATGTTTAACAACCATGTCTATTGCCTGGCTGTTGAGAAACTGCTTAAAATAACTGTTCCTCCGCGCGCAGAATACATCAGGGTTCTGGTATCGGAATTAAACAGGATAGCCAGTCATCTCGTCTGGTTTGGCCCGTTTGCCATGGACTTGGGAGCCATAACCCCGTTTTTATACGCTTTCAGGGAACGCGAGATGATTATAGACCTGCTTGAATCGGTTTCCGGGCAGAGGTTAACCTACAGTTATTTCAGAATAGGCGGCGTCGCCCAGGACCTTCCGGATGATTTTATAGTTCAGGCAAAAGCGTTTTGCGAATATTTCAAACCAAAAGTAGATGAGTACGATACATTGTTAAGCAAGAATATTATTTTCATAAAACGGACAAAAAATATAGGTGTTCTGCCCAAGGAATTGGCAATTGACTATGGATGCAGCGGGCCTGTTCTCCGTGGTTCGGGCGTTGCGTACGATGTCAGAAAAAATGAGCCATACAGCGTTTACAAAGACCTTTCATTCGATATCCCCGTCGGGACCATCGGAGATTCACTGGACAGATACAATGTCAGGATTGAAGAGATGAGACAATCCGTCAGGATAATCGAGCAGGTGCTTGAAAAACTTCCCGGCGGAGAGATTATGGCTGCGGTGCCGAAGGTCGTCAAACCCGCGCCGGGCGAGGCCTACGCACGCATAGAAGCTCCTCGCGGAGATTTCGGTTTTTTTATCGTCAGCGACGGTTCGGATAAACCCTACCGCTTGAAAATTCGCGCGCCGTCATTTTCAAACCTTTCCGTACTGCCCGAACTGGTAAAAGGGCTAAAAATAAGCGATGTGCTGGCTGTTTTCGGCAGTATTGACATTGTTTTGGGGGATGTGGACAGATGATCACCGTATGCGTTTCCTATATGTTCAATTTAGTGTCGTTGTTTGACCTTATTTCAAATCTTCTGCTGAATGTGTGGATGAACATAGGGTTGCCCGTCATACTCTTTGAACTTATCAAAAAATTTGTGGTCGCGGGCGTTATGTTCGGTCTGCTCTCCGTTACGGTCATGTTTCTCATCTGGTTGGAACGGAGAATTTGCGCCCGCTTCCAGTCAAGAGTTGGTCCCAATCGCGTCGGTTTTCAGGGATTCTTGCAGCCGGTGGCGGATGCGATTAAACTGCTTGCCAAAGAAAATATCGTTCCTCAAGACGCTGACCGGCTGGTCCATTTTCTGGCTCCGCCCATTGTTTTTACGGCAGCTTTTACGGCGTACCTGTGTATGCCCTTTGGTCCGGGGCTGATTGCTTTGGATATCAACCTCGGCATTCTGTATATTTTTTCCATTACCACGCTGGGAGTTATGGGGATCCTGCTGGCCGGCTGGGGTTCTAATAATAAATATTCTTTGTTGGGCGGCATGCGCTCTGTGGCTCAAATTGTCAGCTATGAGATACCGCTCATTTTATCGGTATTGGGTGTTGTCATGCTGACAAATACGCTGAAAATAACTGAAATTGTAGATGCGCAAAAAAGCTTTTTTGATTGGTTTATATTCAGACAGCCGCTGGCTTTCATCATTTATCTCATTGCGGGTACGGCGGAATTAAACCGCACTCCTTTTGATATTCCGGAAGCGGAAAGCGAATTGACCGGCGGATATCATACTGAATACTCAGGCATTCGGTTTTCAATGTTCTTTTTGGCGGAATTCACCAACATGTTCATGGTCTCCGCTATCGCGACAAGTATCTTTTTGGGCGGGTGGCACGGATTCGGATTTTTACCTCCCTATGTATGGTTTTTTGTAAAATGTTTTGCGGTGGTTTTTCTTTTGATTTGGTTCAGGTGGACATTCCCGCGGATGCGGTTCGACCAGTTAATGGATTTAGGTTGGAAAGCGCTAACCCCGTTGGCATTCGTCAATATTTTTCTGACGGGTATAATGATTTTCATTAAGTGAGAATAATCTTATGATATTAAAATTTGCGGCAACCATTTATAACGGCGTGATGAGTCTTCCCCAGGGAATGATGGTGACCCTGAAATATTTTTTAAAAAAGCCGGTTACCATGCAGTATCCTGACCAGAAATGGGTCATGCCGGCACGATACCGCGGCGTGGTTTCACTGATATTCGATAAAAACACGGGCAAACATCGCTGCATTGCCTGCAAAAACTGCGTCAAAATCTGTCCGAACTATTCGCTGGCGATAGAAACAGCTGTTGGCGAGGATAAAAAATGGTTCCCGAAAACCTTTACTCTCGAACTGGGGCAGTGCATGTTCTGCGGGTTGTGCGTTGAGATTTGTCCCACCAAGGCATTGGAAATGAACAAAGAATATGAGCTTGCAACATATACCCGGGAAGAATTGACGAGGTCGCTGCTGCCATGATAGATATGTATCTGCTGTATTTCCTTATGATTTTTGCTGCGGTCTCTGCCGTGGGCGTGGTAACATTTAGGAATATATTTCACGGCGCCATTTGTCTGGGAGCCATGCTTTTGGGCATTGCGGGGATATATTTGATCATGGGCGCTGAGTTCGTTTTTGCCGTACAGGTCCTGGTCTATGTCGGGGGAATTCTTACGCTGATATTATTCGCCATCATGCTTACCAGTAAAATCGCCGACAGATCAATCCTGCAGGCCAACGAACAAAAAACGGTATCTTTCCTGATAAGCGCCATCACGCTTTTTGTCCTGATTTACGCGATAGTGAAGACGCCTTTTACAACCGTGCAGGGGCCTTTTATCGTTGTCGACACCGCGCGCATCGGGAAGTCATTGTTTTTAAACAACATATTGCCGTTTGAAGTTATTTCTATTCTTCTCTTGGCGGCGCTGGTGGGGGCAATAGTGCTTGCGCGCAAGGATATCAAAAAATGATCGCTATTCAAGAACTGCTTATTTTCAACAGCGTTATTTTCGCGATCGGAATATACGGGGCTCTTACCCGTAGGAATACCATCGGGATTTTGATGTCCATCGAACTGATATTCAACAGCGCATGCTTAAACTTCATTGTTTTCGGAAAATATCTGTACCCCTCGCTTCTCTCGGGGGATATATTTGTCTTGTTTATTATAACCGTTGCCGCGGCGGAGGTGGCTGTTGCGCTGGCGTTGTTGCTGTGTATTTACAGAAATTCAAAAAATATATTTATTGAAAAAATCAGTTTGATGAGGGGTTGAAATGTTCGAACTTACGGCGACAGTGCTCCTGTGCCCTCTTGCTGCCTTTGTACTTATAACTTTTTTTACCGGAAAATCCGAGAAGATTTCCTCGCTTGTCTCTATGGTTGCGATGGCCGTGTCGCTTCTTTCGTCGCTGCTGATTTTCGCGCTCATTCTTAGTGCGCCGGGAGATTATGAATTAAAGATACCGTGGATAAATATCCTTAAGGATTTGCCGATTGAGATGGGCGTTCTTTTAAACCCGGTGAGTTCCGTCATGCTTATGGTCGTGTGCACGGTCAGCCTCTTTGTACAGATATATTCCGTGGGGTACATGCATAACGATGAGGGGTATTCAAAATATTATTCTTTCATATCGTTGTTTAGTTTTTCGATGCTGGGACTTGTGATTGCCAATAATTTGCTGCAGCTCTACATATTCTGGGAACTGGTGGGTTTGTGTTCATATCTGTTGATTGGACACTGGTATCATAAGCCCGACGCCGCAAATGCCGCTAAAAAAGCATTTGTGGTCACGCGGTTCGGAGATTTCGGTCTTCTCATTGCTGTTATCTTTCTTGCGTGTAAAACCGGAACATTTAATTTCCTTGAAATTGAACGGGTAATCGGCAGTGGGATTTTAAGCCCTGCCGCGGTCACTGCCGTCGCTCTGCTTATTTTTTGCGGTGCGGCGGGAAAGAGCGCGCAATTTCCTCTGCATATATGGCTACCTGACGCCATGGAGGGGCCGACCCCGATATCCGCTCTCATTCACGCGGCCACCATGGTCGCCGCAGGTGTGTACCTTGTCATCAGAACCTACTTTATTTTTGACCTCTCTGGCACGGCGCTGTCCGTTATTGCCATCATAGGGTGCAGTACTGCCTTCATGGCGGGAAGCATAGCCATCGTTCAGGACGACATTAAAAAAGTTCTTGCGTACTCGACCATCAGTCAGTTGGGGTACATGATGCTGGCGTTAGGCGTGCACGGCTATACGGCAGGATATTTCCATTTGATAACCCATGCAACTTTCAAGGCGCTGCTGTTTTTAGGCGCTGGCAGCGTCATCCATTCCCTGCACACCAACAACATCTGGGAGATGGGGCGTTTGTTTAAAAACATGAAAGTCACGGCAGTCACCTTCCTCATCGGGGGGCTTGCTCTGAGCGGCGTCTATCCCACCAGCGGCTTTTTCAGCAAGGATGCGATACTGATACAAACCCTCGAAAGCGGACACTATGTTTTGTTTGCCGTAGCGTTCTTGACGGCGGGATTTACCGCCTTTTACATGGCGCGCGTCTTTTTCGTGGTATTTCTTTCTAAAGAGAAGTTTTCCGGCAAGCATCCTCATGAATCACCCGCGGTCATGTATGTGCCTCTTATACTTCTCGCGACTCTTGCGGTGGGGCTCGGGTTTTTCAGCGAAGGGTTTAGCCGGCTGATTTTCTTTGGCAAGATCAATGAACCGGAGCACGCAGTGCTTATACCGCTCTTGTCCAATCTCTCGGCAATCGGCGCGATAGTTTTGGCGTGGGCGATATACCAAAAGGAACTCATCTCCGCAGCGGCGCTTGAACAGCGATTTGCCTTCGTTCATAAATTTCTTAAAAATAAATATTATATCGATGAAATGTATGTGTTCTGCGTCAAGAATATTCTTTTCGTTGTGTCTAACGCGGCAGGATGGTTCGACCGCCATATCGTCGATGGCGCGGTAAACGGCGCTTTTTATCTGACCAGCTCTGCTGCCGGCGCTTTGAGGAAACTGCAGACAGGCATGGTTCAAAATTATGCCGTCGGCATATTTGGCGGCGTGATACTGTTGTGGTTTTTCATGAATATGATGAAGTGACGGACTTCAGGAGCAGGCAATAACTATGATTGTTCATTTTCCTTTTTTATCAGCCATTTTATCGGTAACCCTTTTGGGAGCGCTGATAATTATCGTATTGCCGGAGAACAAGCATTTTCTGATGAAAGTGACTGCCGGGGTGACCGGTTTTATTTCTCTGGTCCTTTCTCTTGCCTTGTTTGTCCTCTATGACCGCTCGCTTGGCGGATTTCAGTTTGTGGAACAGATTGCATGGCTGCCCCGTTTGGGCATTACCTATCAGGTAGGTATTGACGGGATTGGTCTTGCGATGCTGTTGTTGACCGGCATCGTCATCCTTACCGGGGTTTTGATATCCTCGCATGAATTCAAGGCGGGAGGACTGCTGGGGGCGACCGGAAGGCCCAAAGAGTTTTATGCGTTACTGCTGGTTCTTGTGGCGGGTGTTTTCGGGGTTTTCATGTCCCTGGACTTGTTTTTCTTCTTCCTTTTCTACGAGCTCGCGGTTTTGCCGATGTACCTGCTGATTGGTATATGGGGTACCGGAAAAAAAGAATATTCCGCGATGAAGCTTACCTTGTATCTTTTGCTGGGCAGCGCGTTCATTCTTATTGGCATACTCGCCTTGTATTTTTCCAGCGGGTTGAGAACTTTTGATTGGCTTGTTTTGCGTTCCGTTGCCTTTCCGGCTCATTTTCAAAACATTGTATTCCCGGTCATCTTTGTGGGGTTTGGCATACTGGCGGGGTTATGGCCGTTCCATACATGGTCACCTGACGGGCACGCTTCAGCCCCATCAGCGGTCAGCATGCTGCATGCCGGTGTTTTGATGAAGCTGGGCGCCTTTGGTATAATCAGGGTCGCCTTAGAGCTGTTCCCGATCGGCGCGAAATTCTGGTGCCCGATTCTGGTGTTTCTGCCGATAGTCAATATCGTTTATGGCGCTTTGTCGGCGATGTCGCAGAAAGACCTCAAATATGTCATCGCCTACTCATCGGTCAGCCATATGGGTATCGTCCTTTTGGGTATATGCAGTTTAAACGCGTTAGGATTGAACGGTGCGGTATTTCAAATGTTTTCACACGGCGTGATGACCGCTCTTTTCTTCGCCCTCGTCGGCTGTATTTACGGCAGGACGCATACCAGAATCCTTAATGAAATGGGGGGGCTCGCTAAGCTTGCGCCTTTCCTTGCCGTTGCTTTCACCGTCGGCGGACTTGCCTCTCTTGGTTTGCCGGGTACCAGCGGTTTTGTTGCCGAATTTTTAGTGTTCCTTGGTGCGTTCAAGGCCTATCCCGCGTTAACCGTCATTGCCGCTACGGGAATAGTTATAACGGCCATATATGTTTTGCGTGTCGTGCAGAAAATATTTTTCGCGTCATTAAATCCCAACTACATCCCGGAAGCGGATGCGTGCACGATGAAAGATCAATTTACCCATGAACATCTTGAAGAAGTGAGTGATTCGGGGCATAAAGGATTTCCTATTTCTGTCTCTGACGCAGTTCTTCTTGAAAAAATACCCATTGTCATGCTCATGGGCATTCTGATTTTATTCGGCATATGGCCGTCGTTGATCATTAATGTTATAAACATAGGCGTCAGTTCAATAGTGCAGACCATCGGAGGATCGTTGTGATAGATTTTTCATTGTTGAAAATTGAGCTGCTCCTGTGCGGGCTTATCGCGATTCTCTTCATCCTTGATTTGCTGTTTACTAATAAAAAGCCCCTCCACATCGTGGCGATTGCGGGAACCTTCATCACTTTTGCAGCCGCACTGTTTTTTAGGGACACCGGCACGACCTTCGTGGGGTCTTTCATATCCGACGATCTCAGCATATTCTTTAAGATATTGTTTCTTCTCAACGCATTCCTCGTGATCCTTCTTTCGGGTGATTTTCTCAAAAAAAATCCGCTCTATACCGGCGAATATTTCATCCTTTTGCTTTCCGCGACGCTGGGCATGGTGTTAATGGCGTCAAGCAGCGAATTGATTACCTTTTATATTTCGCTCGAATTAATGTCGATTAGTTCCTACATCCTAAGCGCGTATCAAAAATCAAATCCCCGCTCCGGCGAAGCCGGATTAAAATATCTTCTCCTGGGTGCCATGGCTTCAGGGATGCTTTTATTTGGCATCAGTTTGCTCTACGGGGCGGCCGGAACGCTTCATTATGCGGAGATCGCCGGGGTGATATCGGCGCATGCCGCGTCCCCTATATTATATCTTGCCGTGGTAATCATTCTCGCAGCCATGAGTTTTAAGATAGCCGTTGTGCCTTTTCACATGTGGGTCCCCGATGTCTACGAAGGCGCACCGACGCCGGTTGTTGCCTTTTTTTCTGTCGGTACAAAAATTGCCGGCTTTGCCGTTTTGATGCGGTTGTTTATGACCGCTTTTGTCGGACTTAAGGCGGAATGGGGCATACTTATGGCAGCCATCAGCGCTATTACCATCATTGCGGGCAATCTGTTAGCTATTCCTCAGACCAACATAAAAAGGTTCCTCGGTTATTCGAGCATCGCCCAGGCAGGGTATGTGCTCATCGGGTTGGCAATGGCTACCGTGGCAGGATTGAGCGCCACAATGTTCTATCTGGTGGCGTATTTATTTTCAAATCTCGCAGGTTTTGCGGTCATTATCATTGTGAGCGGTAAAATTGAAGGCGATAAAATTGATGATTATAAAGGGTTGTGGAAACGATCTCCGATTCTCGCCGTTTGTCTGCTTATCTCTTTTATGTCACTGGGTGGGGTGCCGCCGCTGGTAGGATTTTTTGGAAAACTGTATTTGTTCACCAGCGCCGTCGAGAACGGCTATGTCTGGCTCGTGGCAATAGGCGTGTTGATGAGTGTCGTCTCCATATATTATTACCTCATTGTGCTCAAAAGAGTTTATATCGACCCCCCGCTGGATACTTCGCCCATACGCGCGTCTATCTGGGAAAATACCGCTCTCGGCATCTGTGTTGCCGGTACATTAATTTTCGGCATACTCCCTATTTTATTCTTTGATTCGGTAGTGTCAAGCGTGCAAACTTTTCTAAAATAAATATATCCACCACGGCGCCGATTGGCTCACAAGGATGATCTTTATGATACATAAAATTACCATTCTTATGATTGAAGATGATGAAGATGTCGCCGAAGCGATGAAGGTGATGATCACCTCAAAAGGGTATACCGTTGTCAACGCATTTACCTATGACGACGGGCTTGCCAAGGCGACAGCATTAAAACCGGACATGATAATCCTCGATGTAATGCTCAAGGGAAAATCAGGGTTTGATCTGTCCTATGAAATACGGGGCAATAAATCAATATCATATATTCCGATACTGATGATAACGGCAATTAATCAGCAGGGCAACGGGCTTGCTTTTTCGCCCGAAACAGACGACCAGTATTTGCCGGTAGACGAATTTATTAACAAACCGGCCCAGCCGCAGGAATTATACGAAAAAATCGAGAAGCTGTTGCAAAAAAAAGTCAGTACCTGGGCGAATTGGCCTGAAAAAAAAGCTTGAATACTCGGGTTGCCGTTGGGTTGGTGCAGTTGGTTGTAGAGCTTTCCCCGCCGAATGACAATAGTCCCCCATCACACTATAATTAATCAATACATATATACTGCCCGTCTTTGTCTTTTCTCTCCCGCAGATCCTGTTTTAGATTCCGCTCGCAAAAATGCTACAATGCTCACATGAATCTGACCCGTGATATCATTGCTCGCAATGAATCGGTACATGCTTTTCTTAAGACTGCTGACAATAATTTTGCTGCAGTCGGGTATAAAGAGCATGGGCTCAGGCATGCGAAATTAACGGCGACTATTGCGGGCAATATTTTGAAGTTTCTCGAATATGACGAACGGGAAGTGGAGCTTGCGTGGATTGCCGGATATTTGCACGATATCGGCAACGCAGTCGCCCGGAGGGACCACTCGCAGACCGGCGCGGTGTTGGTTCTGGACATCTTGCAGGATATGCAGATTTCTTATCAGGATATTTTCCCGATTATCAGCGCCATCGGCGGCCACGAGGATAGAGGGGTCGCGCCTCCGTCGGCAGTCGCCGCTGCGGTCGTTTTGGCTGATAAGACCGATGTGCACCGGACACGGGTGCGTTCAGAAGATATTTCATCGCTCGATGTTCACGCACGGGTTAATTATGCCTGTCAACGGGCGTTTATGCGGGTGCATAAGGATACCCGGGTGATAGCGCTGGAACTTACCATCGATACCGCCATCTGCGCGGTGATGGATTACTTCGAAATATTCCTTTCGCGCATAAAATTCTGCCAAAAGGCCAGTAAAACTCTTGGCTGCACCTTCGAGATTTCCATCAATAATGACAAATTCCTGTGAGAGCGTTTTTTTGTTCAGTCTGTGAAAACAATCGCATTTTTTTAGCGGGACTCGTGGAACTGTTAAAACGATATCGAATAATAAACTGATTCGGGGGGTGCTAAAAATATTTTAGACACTTCCTATTATCTCTATCTCCGTCACTGAACTGGTTTCGTTGTTACCTGTGTTGCAATACTCAAGAAAAGAGATAAAAAGCGACATGAATGTCCTGCCATCCAATGTGCTAATCAATATTATCCGGCGGTTAATGGTAAGTGTTCTTGGTATTGTGTTTTTCTTGGTAATTTTAGAGTTTTTCTTTATATTATAGGTTTTACAGTGGCTTTGCGGGTGTCGAATAGCGATCAAACAAAGCTGTCCAATTCATTGCCATGCCGTATTGTTTGCTTTGGGGATTCAATGACTTATGGGCAGTATCCTTTAAAGTTACAGCAACTTCTTGATACCCAGTATGGCAGTGGAAAATACCAGATCATCGATAAGGGATTACTATGTACTGATTCAGGCTATATTTGTTCTATTGTATCAGAAACATTGGATCAATATCACCCTCAGTTCATTATACTTATGACGGGACAAAATGATCGAACTGAAAAGAACAATTATTTCATTTCAAATAAAGATCATACCAGTAAAACGGAGTGGTGGAAACGGCTTAAATTATTCAAGTTGGCACTTCTGTTGCGGGAGGAAATATCATATGATATTTCCTCCGCTGGGGTTTTGAGGAATGTGACAACTCTCGGAAAATCGAATCGGGATATGGTTCGGATGGCTTCTCCCGGAGAATCTTTATATCAAACGGATTTGGCGGAAGGCCGCAAGCAAATGGCAGAGGATAAATTTGAGCAAGCGGAAAGTCTGTTTCGAAAAGCGATTGAGTGTAATCCTTCAACAGATGATGAGAGTGCTATAAATTCCTTGATATGGCTGCACAAAGTTCGTGGATCTTTGAACATTGAAGAATTAAATATAGAATTTGGGGAAAGGTATCCTAGGATATTTATCCCGCTTATGGGCAACCAATATGAAATAAACAAAGATTTGAAGAATGCGGAACAATGTTATGAACGCGGAGTCCGCTTGTTTCCCGGCACAAGAGGTTTGGAAAATGAATTACTGACTTTCTATCGTAGGTATCATTATTCCAATAAAATATATGCTTTTCTTAGGAACAATAGACGGTTGATCGGCGCCATGGCAGTTTTCCGCTTGGAAAGGGATGGCACAGTAGCTGCACAGCCGTTTTTCGATGCGTTGACTCGGCAGATAAAAGAGAATCAACCCCTATGGACTTCTGAGAACATACGATTCATAATCGGTGAAGCACGCAAACGGCAGGTGCGCGTTATATGCATGCAATACCCTATGAGAAAAGTACAGGCGTTGAAAGATATGCTTCCGGGATATGATGATATTGTATATGTCGATAATGAGGAGTCCTATAAAAGTATTGTTTCCCGAGAAGGGTATGATGCCGTTTTTGTTGATCAATTCGCCGGCGATTTTGGCCATTGCAATGATCGTGGCGAGAAACTAATGGCTTCAAATATTTTTGCTGCCATAGAACCCATCCTGCCCCCCCATCAACAGTAATATTATTTCAATGATTATTTTAATAAATGCTACAATGCCATTCAGTGTTTTAAGGAATGAGGAGATATATGAGCGCGGCATTTAGTTTAAAAAAAACATCATCGCAATGCTCCGCCCGTTTGGGCCGGCTGACGACCACTCACGGCGATATCACTACCCCGGTGTTTATGCCGGTCGGGACTCAGGGCACTGTCAAGACGATATCGAATGACGAACTGGTTGAGGCGGGCTCTGAAATTATATTAGGAAATTCCTATCATCTCTATCTGCGTCCCGGGGCTGATCTTATTGCTGCCGCCGGCGGGCTTCATCGTTTCATCGGGTGGAAGAAACCGATGCTGACCGATTCGGGAGGATTCCAGGTATTTAGTTTGACGACATTGCGTCGCATCAGTGCCGACGGGGTGGAATTTCAATCGCACATCGACGGTTCAAAACATTTTCTGACGCCGGAAAAATCGATGGAAATCCAGCGGGCGATTGGTGCGGACATTATCATGTGTTTTGACGAATGCGCTCCGTATCCCTGCACCTATGAGCATGCTCAAAAAGCGATGGATACCAGCGTCCGGTGGGCGCAGCGCTGTAAAGATGATTTTGCCCGGCGGGAAACAGCGTCACCCACTGATCAGTTGCTGTTCGGTATTATTCAGGGGTCCGTGTATGCCGATCTTCGCCGTGAAAGTGCCCAAAGGACGGTTGCCGTAGATTTTCCGGGATACGCTATCGGCGGGCTTTCCGTCGGCGAATCAAAAGATGAGATGAAGGCGATGCTGGAGTGGACCGTCCCGCTGATGCCGGCTGACAAACCCCGTTATCTGATGGGCGTCGGTATGCCGGAAGATATTTGGGAAGCCGTTGAGCGGGGGATAGATATGTTCGACTGTGTTCTTCCGACACGGAACGGCCGCAACGGACAGGTGTTCACCCTGCGGGGAAAAGTGACTGTCCGTAACGCGGAATATATCAGGGATTTCGGACCGCTTGACCCTGACTGCGATTGCCCGGTTTGCACTACCTATTCCCGCGCGTATTTAAATCATTTATGCCGGGCCCAGGAACTTCTGGTCCTGAGGCTTTTATCTTTACATAATATCTATTTTATGATAAAATTGATGAAAATCATTAGAAAATCCATCGAATTAGATAATTTTGCTGATGCAAAAAAAGAGTTTTATGCCACTTATTTTTCAAAAACACAACGATAGGGTGCAGTTGCCGGGTACGGTGATTGTGCAAAACAGGAGCGTAAAATGAAAACAGCAGTGTTGAGCAGTGGATTGTTATTCTCATCGGCCATGGCGTACGCGGCGGATCCGGTGGCAGGCGGAGCTAACGCTTTCGGCAGTTTTTTTCCGCTGATAATCATATTCGGTATTTTCTATTTCTTTTTGATCCGTCCCCAGCAGAAAAAAGCAAAAGAGCATCAGCTGCTGCTCAATGCTTTGAAAAAAGACGATAAAGTATTGACATCCGGCGGCATTTACGGAACGGTAGCACAGGTGAAAGACGATATTGTGGAAGTCAAGATTGCTGATACCGTTAAGGTTCAGGTTGCCAAAAGCTCCATCACTGCCGTGATAGTTCCCGGACAGAACAGTGAAGCGGTGGTAACCCCGGAGATCGTGAGATAAATTGATGGAAGTTTCACCGCAGTATTCAGGCATTACCCTGGATGCGGTCAAAAAAAATACTCTCGCTAACCGTTTTATCGATGCGGCTAACGAGTATCTGGGCGCTGTTGGCTACACCGAACACGGCCAGCGCCATGTGTCGCTGGTGGCGGCAATGGCCCACAACACGCTGACGCGCCTTGGTTTTCAGGATCCTTTGCCGGAACTCGCGGGTATAGCGGGATATCTTCATGATATAGGCAATGTCGTTAACCGTCAGGATCACGGGCAGTCAGCGGCATTGATAGCCATGCGTATCCTTAAGGAAATGGGCGCAACCCCCGACGAGATAGCCATCATCATTTCTGCTATCGGAAATCACGAAGAAGAGATTGGTGAACCGGTCAATCCCGTTGCAGCCGCACTCATACTGGCGGATAAATCGGATGTGCATAAAACACGCGTGCGCAATCCTGATCAGGTATCGGTTGATATTCATGATAGGGTTAACTATGCGGCGGAACGGTCGTTTTTGAATGTGGATGGGCAGAAAAAAACGATTTCTTTGGGGCTGACGATTGACACGAAGGTTTCGCAGGTCATGGAATACTTTGAAATATTTATCTCGCGTATGATTATGTGCCGCAGGGCTGCAAAATTTCTTGGTTGCACTTTTGAATTAATTATAAATGAAAGGAAGTTGATTTGATGAGCAAATTACAATGGAAATTTATTTTCACCGCTTTGGTACTCGGCCTGTCCGTTTATTTTCTGTATCCCACATGGGAGTGGTACCGTTCCACGCCTGACGAACGGGCTACCTATGAAAAGCTTAAAGACAAGATTGTCGGTAAAGTGCTTAATCTCGGTCTTGACCTTCGCGGCGGATCACATCTTCTCATGGAGCTGGATGTTTCGAAATTAGACCCCAAACTGGATGTCAAAGATGCCGTGGACCGCGCTATCGAGATCATTCGCAACCGCGTTGACCAGTTCGGTGTTTCTGAACCGCTGATAGCTCGCCAGGGTGAACAATGGATCGTTGTGCAGCTGCCGGGCATAAAAGACCCTCAACGCGCCAAAGATTTGATCGGCAAAACTGCGTTGCTCGAATTTAGAATCGTCGACAACAGTTCCGCCATCAATGCCATAACGGAAAAGATGCGCGACAAGGGCGCACGCATCGAAGAGTTATCCAAATATCCCGAGATTGTCAAACTCATCCCGCCCGGCATGGAGCTTTTTGCCGGTAAAGAAGAACGGTATTATCTGTTGAAATCTACGCCGGAGCTTACGGGCGCCTATCTGGTCAACGCCAAGGTTGAACTGGGCGGCGAGTTTGGATACCCACATGTGTCCATCGAATTCAATAAAGACGGCGGCAGAATATTTTCTCAGGTGACGGAAGCCAATATCGAGCGCAACCTCGCCATCGTTCTTGACGGCGTCGTCCAGTCAGCGCCGGTCATTCGGTCGCGTATTCCTGACGGTAAAGCCATCATAGAAGGCAATTTCACCGGTGACGACGCAAAAATGCTGGCTATGGTCCTTCGCGCCGGCGCCCTGCCCGCGCCGGTACGGGTTATTGAAGAACGCAGCGTTGGTCCGACTCTGGGCGAGGATTCCATTAAATACGGCGTCCTTTCGGCTCTGGTGGGATCGTTGGCGGTTATCATTTTCATGCTGATTTATTACGGTTTCTCCGGCGTTATCGCCAATGTGGCGCTTCTCATAAATCTATTCGTTTTGTTGGGCATGATGGCGTATTTCCATTTCACGCTGACCTTGCCGGGTATTGCGGGTATCGCGCTTACGCTCGGTATGGCAGTTGACGCCAATGTGCTGATTCTGGAGCGTATCCGTGAAGAGCTGGCTGCCGGTAAAACTGCGCGTCTTGCGCTGGATGCGGGATACCAGAAGGCGATGACAGCAATTATGGACTCCAATATCACCACCCTGATAGCTGCGTTGTTTCTGTTTCAGTTCGGCACCGGTCCGGTCAAGGGCTTTGCCGTCACGCTGACGATCGGGCTTACCATCAGCATGTTTACCGCCATCGTAGTGACAAAAATGATATATGATTTCCTTTTTCAGGAACGCATTATCGAGACCATAAAACTTTAATACGCGGAGGATACTGTGCAATTTTCTTTTCTTCACAACACGACCATTGATTTTATCGGTAAGCGATACATCTTTTTTGGTGTGTCGGCGGTGTTGTTTCTTGTCGGGCTCGCATCGCTCATTGCGCGCGGTGGGCCCAATTACAGCATAGATTTCACGGGCGGGATTCTGGTTCAGGTAGCGTTCAATCAGCCGGTAGCCCTTGATGATGTGCGCTCATCGCTCATTGCCGGCGGCATTGAAAAGCTGGAACTGCAAAGCTCGCGCAACGCGGTTATCATCCGCGCAAAAAAACAGGATATCAATCAGGACGAATTTTCAAATAAAGTGATGGGGCTTTTGAAGGCAAAATTTCCCAATAATCCAATCGTGGTTGAACGCACTGAATATGTCGGTCCGACGGTGGGAAAACATCTGGCGACACAGGCGTTTAACGCGCTGGTTTTTTCATTTTTGGGCATCATTATCTATGTTGCGTTCCGGTTTCATTCAAGCATATGGGGCGCCTCTGGCGTATTTGGTATCATGCATGATGTGTTCGTCGTGTTCGGACTTTTCGCTCTGTTCAACAAAGAAATCAACCTTACTTCGATAGCGGCGTTTCTGACCATTGCGGGTTATTCCATTAACGACACCATCGTTGTTTTTGACCGTTTGCGCGAAAACCTGCGCTATCTTGCCAAAGAGGACTATGCGACGGTTATCAATCGCACCATCAATCAGACGCTTTCGCGGACTGTTATTACATCCTTGACGGTTTTTCTGGTTGCCTTGGCGCTCTTTTTCATGGGTGGCGAAGTCATTCATGATTTCGCGTTCGCCATGCTGCTGGGCGTAGTCATCGGAACATATTCATCCATCTATGTCTGCACGCCGCTGGTGTTCGAATGGGAACAGTATAAACGCCGGCGTACGGCGAAGTTTGCAAAGCCCTACAAAAAGTAATGAAAAAAATTAAAAAATTCAAAATAAATTTCCGGCCGCGCGATATTGCCCGGATGCTTAAAACAACGGCGCAGTTGACTGAAGTAACGCCGCAGATCGAAGAAGCGGTACTGCGTGAAATTGCGCGGATAACGCCGCTGGTGGCGACCGCGGCGATGTATGAAACGCAGGCAAAAGATAAATTCCCTGCGGAAATGGTTGCCGCGCCTCCCGATAACTGGGTGGCAGCCAGTGCCTATATTGTGACCATCGGAGAAGGTCTTGAAGGCGATATTCGTGCCGCGCGACAGCGGGACGAAACGATGATTACGAACATCCTTCATGCCATTGCCGTAGAGGGTCTTGATCAATCCGCAAATTTCGTCGCTCGTCTTATTGCTGACGAAGCAAAAGATCAGGACTGCGAGATATCCCGTCAGCAGGTAATCCCATCTGCCGCATGGACCGCCCTGTTCACCATGGTTCCCGGCGACAAGATCGGCGTAACTCTTGCCGGTCCCGACGCATTCCATCCGCTCTATTCGTCCTGCGGGTTGGTGTATTGGCAGCCGATAAAAAAAAGACGCAAATAATAGCTGCCGAAAGTATCTGTTTCTTTCTTCTGTTGTTTCCAAATGTTTATTAATCGTGCCCGCATCCCAAGAATTTTTATTATGGATGATGCAGCACGGAGGTTGACTATCCTCCTATCGTTTTAGGGGGATTTGGTTTTTTATATGATTATACTGTATAACCTCATTTTGCTGATTTGCTTTCCGCTTGCCGCTATCTACTTCCTGTTTTTCCAAAAAAAATACACCTGGCACAGCATTTTTCGCGATGTAATCGAGAGGTTTGGGTACTGGCAGTCGGGTATCCCCGGCGATGAGCGCAAAAAATTGATCTGGGTCCATTGTGCTTCTCTCGGTGAAGTGCGCGCTGTTGAACCCATTCTTAAACAGTTGCGCGATTGCCGAATTTTAATTACAACGCTTACCTGGTCAGGCAAACAGTATGCTCTCGATAACCGTCTAGCGGATGCCGTTTATTTTGTCCCATTTGATTTTAGTATCCTCACCGGGAAGGTCATGGGGGAAATAAAGCCGGCGGCATTAATCCTTATTGAAACGGAATTATGGCCCGGGCTCATGCGTGCCGCCAATAAGAACGGTGTTCCTATTTTTCTTGTCAACGCGCGATTGTCGCTAGGGTCATTCCCCTGGTATCATCTGACGCGGTTTTTTTGGCGCAATGTGGTCCGCATGATTGATCATCTGCTTGCGCGGTCATCGGAAGATGCAGAGCGGCTTATTACGATCGGCTTTGACCCGCAGAAAGTCGTTGTCACGGGAAACATTAAATATGACCGGGTATTCCCGCGCCCGCCATTTACGCGGCAGGATATCGGATTTGCCGCAGCCGATCAGGTTTTTATCGCGGGCAGTATTCGCGACGGAGAGGAAGATATTATCATCGATATCTGGCGGTCGTTGCATGCACGGTATCCGAAACTGCGTTTGATTGTTGCACCGCGTCACACCCATGCTGTATCGGCCGTTGCAGATAAGTTCGCCAAACGGAACATTTTGTTCCGTCTGCGTTCGCAACAACACACTGAATTACCCGCCGGGAATAACGCATCACCTATTGACTGTGTAATAATTGACACCTTTGGAGAACTTTCGTCGATGTACGCTCTTTCAGATGTTGCGTTTGTCGGTGGTTCAATGGTTCGACGGGGGGGGCAAAACCCCATAGAGCCGGCTGCCTACGGCATTCCTGTTCTGTTTGGCAATGATATGAGCAATTTCGAAACGGAAGCAAAAGTTCTCGAGGATTTTGGTGGTGGTTTCCGTATCAACAATAAAGAAGAATTCATTGTTTGTCTCGACCAATTATTGAAAGACCCCGCATCGCGTGCTGTTGCTGGCGCTAAAGCCCTCGCGGCGGTCGAAAGTCAGAAAGGCGCCCTTGCGAAAACGATGCAAGCGATCCGGCGCGTTGTGCCGCTACAATGACTTCTTTCCTTGCACTCATTGGTGCCGCCATTATACGATGCATCGGGTCGACCCTGCGGATACGGGCGGTGAATGCGCGGGCTAACTATACCGGCAAAAATGATGACAATGTTGTTTTCGCTTTTTGGCACGGGGATCAGTTTATTCCGTGTTATCACCACCGGAACCAGCAAGCCGTAATCATGACGAGTTTGTCTAAAGACGGAGCCATCCAGACAGGGATATTGAACCGACTTGGTTTTGTCACCGTCAGGGGATCTTCTTCACGCGGCGGCCAGCGGGCGCTGGTGGAAGCTGTCCGTCTGGTGAAAAAAGGATATTCCGCCTCATTTGCCATTGACGGTCCTAAGGGGCCGTTTCATGATATCAAACCGGGGATCGTTTTCTTGGCGCAAAAAACCGGGCGTCCGCTTATTCCGGTCAGTTCTGTTTCCAAACGGTATAAACTATTGCCGAAAACGTGGGATAAATACCGCTTGCCGCTGCCGTTTTCTTCGGCGGTTGTTGTGTACGGCGAACCGCTGGTCATCGCCCCGCGCGAGACAACCGCACAGGCGATTAGCCGTCTTGGTGCGGCCATGGAAAAAGTGTACGAATTTTCAAATCGCTGGTTTGAATTTACCGATGTTACCGCTTTTCTCGACGCGCACCCCCGGCCGAAAATACTGATTATTCAGCCCAGCAGAATAGGCGATGTCGTATTTACCCTGCCGTCGCTGGCTGCCATCAGAAAACGCTATCCGCACGCATGGATTGGCTGGGTTGTTGACGAACGCTGCGCAACGATACTGGCGGGCAATTCCGATATCGATGAAATTATTATTTTCGACCGTTCAAAACTTTCTCCGTTGTATTTGTGGCGCTTTGCCCGGGCACTTCGGGCCCGCCGGATAGATGTAAGCATTGATTTTCACGGTCTATTAAAATCGGCCATGCATGTGTTGTTTGCGGGTGCGCGGTTTAAGATTGCGTCAGCTTCCACCAATGGCATGCGGGAAATGTCATGGCTATTTTCCCGTGAAATTAAACCATTGCGGGAAGGGGCGCACTGTGTTGAACGCCACCTTGCGGCGGCAGATTTTTTAGATTGCAGTATCAGTGATCCTTCATTTTCGTTGGCTGTCGGGCAGGACGAAGCGGCTCGGCTCTCCGCCCGACTGTCGTCTGCGGGTGTTTCGTGGGATAAACCGGTTATTGTTGTTCATCCCGGCGGCGGTTGGATTTCCCGCCGCTGGTTTCCTGACCGTTTTGCCAAACTCATCAACCGGTTACTGCACGAAACCAGCGCGCAGATAATCCTTGTCGGCGGCAAAGAAGGCGGTGCCGGCGAGCAGGGGCTCAATACGGTCATCACGGGCATGGTGGACTACCCGGGATTCCTTGATTTAACGGGGGCACTGAGTTTGACGGAGTTAGTCGCGGTCCTCAAGCGGGCGACGGTATTTGTCGGCAACGAAGCCGGACCTCTGCATATGGCTACCGCTGCCGGCACTCCTCTGGTTGCCATTCTTGGACCGACGGACCCCAGCCGGACGGGTCCGTTCCGCGGTGCGGCAATTGTCCGTCACGAAATATCCTGTCAGCCCTGCCGCAACCGTTCGTGTAAGGATGTGCGGTGCATGCAGTTGATAACGGTCGACGAAGTGTTCCATGCGGTCACTAAAAAATTACATGAACATACTGATCATTAAACCCAGCTCGATGGGCGATATCATCCAGGCGAATCCCACCGCTGTCGCCATAAAAAAAATATTCCCTGATAGCAGGGTTTCTTGGCTGGTGTTTGATATGTGGTCCGCGATACCGGCACTTTTTCCCGATGTTGATGAGATTATTGTCTGGCGCCGAAAGGGTGGAATCAGGGAATACCTGCGGGTTATCCGAGAAGTGCGGAAAAAAAGTTTTGATATCGTCATTGATTTACAAGGCCTTCTGCGCAGCGCGGTCATCGCGCGGTTCTCCGGTGCACCGACGGTGATAGGCGTTCCCGGTATGAAAGAGGGCAGCTGGATGCTGGTTAAGGAATCAGCACCCGCATGGCGCTCATTTAATGCGGTATGGCGCTCGCTGGAAACCGTGCGCCATGCTGCTGCCCCCGGCGGAATATCAACTATTGACGATGTTGGTGTTGTTGATATGAATGATCTGCGCAAGATATTCCATATTGAGGTTCCTGTTACGGCACAGGAAGAAGTGGCTTCCCTTCTGCGTGAGCACGGCATAGGCAGCAGTGACGCAGTAATCGGGATTGTGCCAACCGCCCGCGGCAAAGCAAAACAATGGCCGTCGTCGTCCTATGTCGCGCTCATCGAGATGCTGCAAAAAAAACATGTTCATGTCAAAATAGTTCTGTTGGACAGCGCGGCAACAGCTCTTACCTATCCGCTGTCCAATGCGGTCATTGATTTGGGCGGCGTCCTTACCCTGCATCAACTGGCTGCGGTGCTCCGGCGCTGCAGTGTTGTTGTTGGCGGAGATACCGGGCCGATGCACCTTGCAGCTGCGCTCGGGATGCCGGTCGTGATGATGTTTGGCGGTTCAGATGTTGCGGAGACAGCACCCCTTTCACCGTTGGCAACTATACTCAATAAAGAATTCCCCTGTTCGCCCTGCCGCGGCGCCGCTGACTGCCGTGTAAAGGGGAAAAAGAGCAAAAAGAAAGAACACTACCCCTGTTTAGAAGCCATTACTCCCCGGGAAGTTTTTGAGGCAATCGAAAAATGGATTCACTGATATTCTTCCATATGAATCAGTTGGGCGATTTGCTCTTTAGTTTACCTGTTCTCGCGGCTGCGCGCAAACAATGGCCGGAGAAAAGAATTTTGAGCGTTGTTCGTCCTGCATTGGGGCCATTGTTGACGGCAAGTGGGCTGGTTGACGGCGTAGTGGTGCGCCATCCCGCCGGGGGCATAGCTGCGTTGCGTTTTGTAGCCCATCTGAGTAAAGAACGGGCTCAGACCGGAGTATTTTTTTCTGAATCACCCGGGTCCATCATAACGGCGGTTGCGGCGGGCATATCCCAGCGGATAGGATTTGACACTGCGTCATTGCGCCTGTTGTTGACCGATACCGCGGCCCGAACCGGCGTCCCCTCGCTGAAAAACAACAAAAATCTGGGCATAAAAATCGGATTGACCGCGATTGCCGATGATTATGCCGGACTCATAACAGTACCCGCCGCAGAGAACGTTGAAGCGTTGCGCTGGTTGGGTGAACAATCTTTTTCCCCTGATCGGGTAGTCCTTCTTTCCCCGGGAGCCAGTCGGCGCCGGCAAGATAAATGCTGGGATGTTTCCCGCTGGACAGAACTCGCCAACCGGATAATTGGCGGCGGACTGCATCCCATACTTATTGGTGCACCACAGGAGCGGGAAGCACTGTCCCGCATCGCCCGTCTTTGTTCGGCTGCGCTGCCGGTGTTTTGTGCCGAAAATGGTATACTTTCGCTGGCGGCACTGATGCGCCTTTCGCGGGTGTTTATCGGTATTGATTCGGGGGCCATGCATCTGGCTGCCAGCGGGGGAACTCCTGTAATTGCCTTGTTTGCCGTTACCGACCCCGCGCAGGTCGGACCACGCCCCGCGTCGCGGCATCAAATCATTAAGCGCGACGCTATGGACGCCATCACCGTGGAGGATGTTTGCAACGCCTTAAAAAATATCCAGGTTTTATAATCGGAATATGTTTGTACGGACTGCTTTTTTTCGTTGCGCTGATTTGGAATGCCGGTTTCAGCGTGATGGGCGTGCAGAACGCTGAAATCACGAAGCTTGTGCTCAGTTCTTTCTGGCCGTATGTATTGTTAGCGCAGATAAAAATATTTGCGGCATATCTGATAATCGGCGCCGTGATTGGATTTTCAGCTGATGTGGTTGTTTGCGGGTTTCGTTCGCGGTTTTTGATGGCCGGTCCCGCATGGATTGCGGGTGTGACCGGATACTTTTTACTGGCCGGCATTCGCGCCTATCCGCAGTTGTATACCGAAGCATTGTACGATCGCGGTGGTTTGCTGCGCCGGATTCAAGTCGTTATTACCCATACGCTTCCCTCCTGGTTTATTCCCGCGTTCGGCATCATATTATTGCTGATCATCTGCGCTGCTCTGGTTAGTTATTTTTCCCGTGCACCGTTTCGGCGGCGAGCAGTTGTTCTCGTTTTTTTTGGGTTAATCCTGGCGATAGTTGCGGGGCGTAGTTTTAAGACCGCCCGGATTATGAGTGCTCACACCCGCGGGACGGACGGGAGTACCGCCACCGTCAATGCATTGCCTGTTCCCAACATTCTTATTCTGGCAGCTGATTCGTTGAGAAACGACGCAATAGCGGACACCCGGCAGGTGCAGGAGATGTCTCGGGACGGCGTAGTTTTCCAACAGCAGTATACTTCTCTCCCGCGCACCTTCCCAGCTATTATTTCTCTGTTGACCGGAAAACTACCGGTTACGCACGGCGTGCGTCATATGTTTCCGTCTAAAAATGATCGGGATCATCGTGCCGGTAGTTTACCCGATGAACTGAGACGCAGGGGATATGCAACCGCCGCAGTCAGCGATTTTGCCGGCGATGTTTTTTCGCGTTTTTCCGCCGGTTTTGATACCGTCAAAGCGCCGTATTTTAATTTCGTTACGCTGATCAATCAGCGGTCGCTTGAAATCCATTTTTTTCTGCTCCCTTTTGTGGCAAATTCTTTCGGGAGAATACTATTCCCCGAACTCAAGGAATCTGCCGCTAACGGCGATCCCTTTCTTTTGGCTGATGAAGCCATGCATGAGATTGCCGTTGCCGGCAAGAAGCCATTTTTCACGATGGTGTTTTTTTCAACGCTCCATTTTCCGTATGCGGCACCCGATCCATATTACCGGGCGCATACTTCCGCTTCGTACAGCGGTCGCTTTAAATATCACAAACCGCCCATACTGGATAATTCAGAACATATGACTGATGACGATATTCGCCAGATTCGGGGTTTATACCGCGGCGCTCTGGACGCGTATGATGACGCCGTCGGCAAGATTATCGCATTCCTCAAGAAAAAAAATCTCTATGACAACACCCTGATTATTATCACTGCCGATCATGGCGAGAACCTCTATGAGAACAACTGGCATATAGGCCATGGCGAACATCTGCGGGGGAATCATGTGGTCAATGTGCCCCTGATAATCAAATTCCCGAAATCTTCACCGGTGGGCTGTCCCGCAATTGTTCCGCACACCATTACTTCGGTAACCCGGGACATCGATATTGAACCGACACTGCTCGACTATCTTGGGATTTCACCTCCGCAGGGAATTGACGGAACCAGCCTCATGCCGCTGGCATTTGGCGAACAATCCGATATGGGTCTTACGGCGTTTTCAGAAACTGGGATATGGTTCAGTGATTTGACCGATGCGTTTTATCAAAAGGAACGCATCATGTATCCCGATATTACCGGGCTGTCGCGAATCGATTTTACCTATAATCTTGAAGTGGTCATCAAAGACGAGTACCGGGATCTCATCAATACTGCCAAACACCGGATGGTCGACGATGGTAGATACCGTTTGATATACGCCCCTACCCGTCAAGGAATGATCTATGAACTCTTCGATCGCCAGACGGATCCCTCTTTTGAGCGCAATCTTGCCGGGGAAATGCCCGAAAAAGTGAGGGAATTAAAGAAGAAACTATTCGCCTATATGACCAAAGACCCCACGATTATCATGAAAAACGAATATGCGGTGCCGCAGCAATGAAAATAAAACGAGCGTTTATTCTTGTTTTTTGTGCGGCAATCGTTGTTTTTGGGGCGTTTTACTTATTATTTATTATCCCCGATGACCGCCGTATCCCGGCCGAGCTTATAAACTTTCAGCCGTGGGAAAACCATCTCCAGAAATGGTATGACTTTACCGAACAATTGCCCCGTGCGGTTGTTACCATGCCCAACGCCAAGCAGACATTGAAACTGCTCAACCGATATCCGTATAAAGAAACAAATCCGTCGCTTCACACCAGTCCGCTGAACATGCATATTTCTCTGGGATGGTTCCCGATGAAAACCGTCCATCGGGACTGCATTGTGGCCGCGGAAAGCATAGTGTACCCGGAATGCACGCTTCCCGATCATGCTTCCCTGTCGTTTGATTACGGCATTATTTCATCGATTAACCGTCAGCTCTTGGGTCCGGTGAGATTTAAGGTTATCATGAAGGGCCGGGACGGTCATGATCAGGTTGTTTTTGATAAAACCGTAGAGCCGATTAAGCCCTACCGGTGGCAGTATTTTGAAAGTTTCTATAAAAATATTTATAAATATCTTTATCCCCGTCTTGAGGAGCGAGACAGCCGCTGGGAAAGTATTTCTATCAATCTCGATGAGTACTCTCGCGGACCGGTCAGGTTTGCATTCATCGCCAATGGCACCGGCGATGTGTCGTCAATAGGTTTCTGGGGGCAGCCGCAGATACATATTCCGGTTACGGGTCCTGCGAAAAAAAATGTCATGCTTATCGTCATTGATTCGATGCGCGCTGACCATCTCGTTTCTGGGCTGTCTCCCTATTTGATACAGTGGTCGCGTCGCGGTGTTGTGTTCGAAAATGCATTGTCTAACGGGAATATGACGAAGCTTTCCGTCAGTTCATTTCTTTCATCCCGGTATCCTTTTGAAATGCCCGAGCTGGCGCAGCATTATGACCTTTCGCAGGCCGATAAAAATACCTTTTACGCCCGTCATTTTCCGACACTGCCCGGGGTATTGAAGAAGCAGGGCTATCGCACTGCGCAAATCGGATCCGTGTCGCTATTTTCTGCCGGGCACGGATTTTCCGCCGACATGGGGTTCGATGAAAGCTGGAATCTCGAACATTCCGGATATAGCCCCCCGCATGTGACGGACTCCGCCATCGACTGGCTGGAAAAACACGGGCAGGAACCGTTTTTTCTTATGGTTTATTACGAGGGGCCGCACGGCCCGTATCGACCACCTTTGCGGTATTTGCTCCAATCCCTGCGGTTAGGCATTCCTGCGATCGGTCGGTGGTGGGATGTCTTGTACCGAGGGGAAATACTCTATCACGATGCGTACCTGGCGCGATTGCGCGAATATCTGGTGCGCCGCGGTCTTGACAAAAATACGACCGTCATCATTACTGCTGACCACGGAGTGGCGTTTCGTTCACAGACATACGATTGGCCAGAAAAATACGGTCCATGGAAAAAGAAGAAAGTATCCTTCCATTCGCACGGCGTTTCCGTAACGCCTGAGGATCTGCATGTGCCGCTGATTATTATAGATCCGCAATGGCCACAGGGAAATGGGAAACCCTCTCTCTCTGCAGGTTCTTCCCGGAAAGAATATGTTCAATTATTAGATTTAGCGCCGACCATTGTGTCGATGTGCGGCGGTACGCCGCCGCGGGATTTCCACGGCAACAGTTTGGTGCCGCTTCTTGCGGGAAAACCGTTTGATGAACCGATAACCTTCCATCAGGGATGGCTCAATTACGGCATTTATCTACAACACCGTTATCTGTACATCCGCAACACCGCCCCACGCGAAGGGTTCCCTCCGGAAACGGTTGTTCCTGAAGAATTGTACGATATTCAATCGGATCCTCTCTGTCTTGACAATAGGGCGGGTAGAGAAACCCCGCAGTTAATCAGCTTGCGTCGCCAGGTCCGTTCGTTCGTGCGTCCGGCGCGGCAGATACGGCTCGGCTTTTCGGGCGCTGAAGGTCAGAGCGCACGGTTAATGCTCACGGTCTACGATCCGCAACCGCGGACATTTGCCGTCGAAATTTCATCAGGCGAATATAAAACTATGGATGTCGGGGATATCCGCAAAGCAGTATTGAGCGGAACGATTAATGGACGCCAGATATCCGCCGTAGATATTTTAGCAGGCAGGAGTGCGCTGCCCCTGGAGACAGATTGTGTGCTTTCGGCGGAGGATTTGGATCTGGCGGGCGGCTGGCCGGATCAGTTCGCGTATCTGCCCCGCCCCCGCCTTGTCATTGGGGTTATTGAAAAAGATATTGATGCAATAGATAATTCAAAGAAAGCTCCACAACAGCTTAAGTCAATGCTTGAACAATGGGGATATATTCATTGAAAATGTAGTAAAATAGGGGTGTTATGACGACTCTGATATACATGCTTAACATTCTGTTTGCAGTGTCCATGCCGGTGACACATATTGTTGGATATGCGGTAGGATTGGTCGCCCTTGCCCTTTCATGGAAGTTCAGGCGGCAATTGGTACGCGAGCCACTTGTCATCTGTCTGTTACTTCTTCTGGCGTATGGAGCCCTACGCACCCTTTTCTCAACTCAGCCGGCGGTCGGCGCTGGAGCCATGTTTGGTTATTTCAGCCACTGGTTACTGCCGCTGCTTCTGGGCTACCTTTTAGCCCGTATATCTCCCGAAAAAACTCCTCGCCTTGTTGCGCTTTTCTCGATTTCATTTATGGTTTTGTTTGCTGTTTCGTTTGTTTCCTACGTGGGGCTGATGCCGCATCATTTTGATATTGCGGGGCTCGGGGATTTTGTCTTGGTTGAAAGCGGACTGTTAAAAGGGTTGCGGTCACATATTTCACTGGCTTCGATTTGTCTGATATTGATATTTATTCATGTTCACTTTGCCCGCGGTCGACAGTTCCGCCGTTTGTCTTTTGTTGTCATTCCTGTTTCGCTGATAGTACTGATATTGACCGGGTCGCGGGGGTATTATATCGCGGGCATATTGTCGTTTGCGGCGTATGGGATTTGGCATGCCTTGTCTACGGGGAAAATTAAACAGTTGTTGTTTGGCGTTGGCATTGCCGTTCTGCTCGCCACGGCTGCGTATGTCGCAGTTCCGGTTTTGCGGGAGCGGCTCAATCATACCGGACCAAGCGACAATAATATTCGGGAGCGGTTGGCATTGTATGATGTGGCAGTGCGCGAAATCAAAGACCGTCCGCTGACCGGTTTTGGGCCCGGTCAGGGAATCAAACAAACCGCCTATTTCGCTCAACTTGCGCTGGACATGCGCACCGTTAACCGTCACCCCCATCTGCATTCATTTTATTTGAATTTTCTCGCCGACATGGGATTGGTTGGGTTTCTTTTGTTTATAGGGATCATATATTTCCTGCTCCGGCGTTTGTGGTGCGCCGGCACATCAGCCGATGCATTCACCGCTGCGCTGGGTCGAGGCCTTTTCTGGGCAATCGCCGGCATTCTGGCGGGGGAATGTTTCGACACGCTCTTGTTGGGCCCTTGGACCGCCATGGAAATATTCTGGCTCTCCGGTCTGGTGCTGGGAAGCAGCATCCCATTAAAGGAACAGACTGTCAGTGCAAATAATTTGAAATAAAGGATTGTGTGTTTATGGTCAGAGTCAGCGGTGCGGTTATCATTCGAAACGGCGTTAAATACGGGTATCCCTTCATAGAGTCGATACGGTCCATTCTGCCGTTGTGTGATGAAGTCGTCATTGCTGTGGGGGATTCTGAGGATGGGACTCGGGATAAGATCGGTGCTCTCAATGACCATCGCATCCGGATTATCGATACCGTGTGGGATATGACACAACGGACCGGCGGGACTGTTCTTTCCGAGCAGACGAATATCGCTCTACGCGCCTGTACCGGCGACTGGATATTCTACATACAATCAGACGAAGCGGCGCATGAACAAGACTTTGAGAACATGCGGGCGGCGATGGATGCCGCTGATAATAATGCCGCCGTCGACGGTCTCTTTTTTGAGTATGTACATTTGTACGGGAGTTACTTTACGGAGCAGGTTGCACGGAACTGGTATGCGCGCGAAGTGCGTTTGATAAAAAACCGTCGGGGCATTGTATCTCATGGCGACGCACAGGGATTCCGTGTCAACGGTGAGAAAATCGTTGCGGCGCCCGCCCATGGCCGGATATTTCATTATGGATGGGCGCGTCCGCCGGAAGTGATGGCCCAGAAAGTAAAGTCCTTTCACGCCCTTTGGCATGATGATCAGTGGATAAAAGACAATTGCGATGGCAAGGAGTTAGAGGCCTATTTCTCGGATCTTGGTAATTTGGTAGAATATAGGGGAACTCATCCCGCGGTTATGGCGGGGCTGATTAACCGCGATGCGGTAGCGTTCATCATGTCGTTGCGTCAACGCTATCTTAAACAACGCTCACTGCGCCGCCTGCTGAAAGATTATATGCGGTCACTGCCGCTAGTAAGGCACTCTAACTTTAAAAAACATGGTTAATTTTCTGCGGTATTCAAAAATCTTCCGTTTGTATGAAACGCTCCAGCCCTTTCTGAAGTATTCTTTGCCTGTGGAAGAGGGGCTTCCGGGGAAGAATATTTTGGTAATCGCGCCGCATCCCGACGACGAAGCCATCGGTTGTGCGGGAGCCGTGCGCAAGCATATCCTTGCCGGCAAAAGAGCCGATATTGTTTTCTGCACTATGGACACCGAAGTCCGCCGCACAGAATCCCGCTTTGCAACAGCGCTAACAGGGTTTGCCGACAGTGAGTACTTTGATTACACCGTTGAGTCATTGGCCCGTCAAAAAGACCTTCCGGCTCGCTTGGGTGCTTTGTGTGAGCTCAAAAAGCCGGACATTATTTTCCTGCCGTTTTACCTTGATAACCATGTTGATCACCGGGCGGTGAACGCCGCGCTGGCGACCATGGCTGAACGGACATCATTTGATTGCATGGTTTACGCCTATCCTGTCTGGTTTCCGTTGTATCCAAATGTGGTCATTGATATCGGCGCCCGCTGGAAAGAGAAAAAAAAGATTATTGAATGTTACGCCTCACAGCTGGCGACGCGTGATTATGTCTGTATGAGCCACTCGCTCGGTCAGTACTGGGCGCAGGTGAAAGGGCATGGTCTTTCAGTTGTCGAGACCTTCTTTCGCGCGTCCCTGCCCACCTATGCGGCGCTGGTGCGAAAGATGCTTTCGTGAAAAAAATCGCTCATATATATTCTTCTTGGACAGCCGGTGGTGCTGAAAAAATAATGCTGTCCCTTGCCGCCGGGCTTGAACGCGCGGGGTATCTTAATTTTATTGTTGCCCCCGGCGACAGTTATCTTTTTTCACAGGCCCGCCGGATGGAAATCGCTGCCTGTCCCATCGTGATCAAGGGTTCGTTTGATCCCATCGGAATCGTTACGCTTTGGCGCATTGTCAGCCGTAATAAGATAGATATCATTCATGCCCACCAGGGGAAAGTATTTTGGCCCTGCATCATCGTCAAAATGTATGCCACGCTACTGCATGTCCTTTGCCCTCGTTCTTACCCGGGCATACCTATGGTCGTTTTTCACCGTCATGCCGACTTGCCGCACCGGTTTTATTCCCGTTGGCATTATACCTTGGCTGATCAAGTTGTGGCAATTTCAAACGCGGTTGCGCAGGGATTGATTGCCCGGGAAAAAGTTGCTCCCGAAAAAATATCAGTGGTCTATAACGGAACGGATTTCGAGCAATTCAGTCCGGCCGTTTCCGGTGAAGCAGTACGGCGGGAATATCATCTCGAAAATACGATTGTCGTTGGTACGGTCGCGGCGATGAATAAACCCAAGGGAAAAGGTCAGGGATATCTTATTGAAGCGGCTGCATTGTTGCGGACCCGGTTTCCCGACGCGCGCTATCTGATAGTCGGCACCGGCGACATCCTTGAAGAGCTTAAAGAAAGCGCCCGCCGGCAGGGCGTCGATGACATAGTTTTTTTTACCGGGTATCAGGAGTCCGTTGAAAAATATATTGCGGCTATGGATGTATTCTGTTTTTTGTCCTGGGATACCGAAGGATTCGGGCAAGTGATGGTTGAAGCTCAGGCAATGGGCAAGCCGGTCATCGGCACTGACATTGGCGGCATCCCGGAAACCTTTAAAAACGGTACTACCGGCATTTGTATTCCTCCAGAAAATACGGATGCGGTGGTATCAGCGATAACTCTGTTTCTTGGAGACCCGGTTCGCCGGCGGGATACCGGGGTTGCAGCGCAATCTTTTGTCCGCGAACGGTTCGGAATGAAGCAGATGATTGATCAGACCATTGCGGTGTACGAACGCCGGTGAAGCAGGTGGCACCGCAGGACAATTCTCAGAGGAGTGACTAATGCCGAAAATATCCGTGTTCGTTATGACATTCAACAACAAAGATAAGATCAAGGATTGCCTTGAAAGCGTAAAATGGGCTGACGAGATAGTCGTGATGGATTCCTTTAGCACGGACGGGACCGTGGAGATATGCCGTCAATATACAGACAGAATTGTCCAGGAAAAATTTGCGGGATTCGGTGCATTACGCAACCATGCGGTTGCCGCCTGTGCGCATGACTGGATACTGAGCATAGATTCCGATGAGCGATGCACGGAAGAACTCAAAGATGAAGTGCTCTCGCTTCTTCAGCGCGGCCCCGACTGCGACGCGTATCTTGTCCCCCGGAAAACCTATTTTCTTGATATCTGGGTCCGCCATTGCGGATGGTACCCGGATTACCGTCAGCCGCAGTTTTTTAATAAACACAAGATGCGCTATAAAGAACAGTTGGTACATGAGGGCTATGAGTTGACGGGGAAGCTCGGTCATCTCAAAGGCCACGCGATTCAGTATCCGTTCCTTAATCTTGAACAATTTCTCAATAAAATGGATCGGTATTCAAGTTTGCGCGCGGAAGAGATGTTTAAGGATGGAAAACGATTCAGTGTTCTCAATATTGTCGTTAATCCCTTAGCCATGTTTTTTCGCATGTTTATTGCAAAACGCGGATTTTTGGACGGCACCGTCGGATTGATGTTGTCGTTGTTGTACGGATACTATTACACCATGATTAAATATGTGAAGTTGTGGGAAAAAACCAGACATACCATTTCATGAAAAAATTGTTGTTGCCGGTATCTTTTGCCTATGCAGCTGCTGTAAAGATTGACCGTGCGTTGACTGCTCAGCGTCATCTCAGTAAACCGGTCATCAGCGTGGGCAATATTACCTGGGGCGGCACGGGGAAAACGCCGGTAGTCATTGCGTTAGCCCGCTATTTTTCTGCCCATAACCGCACCGTTGCCGTTTTGTCGCGCGGATATAAACGCAAAAGCAGCAAAACGCTGGTGGTAAGCGACGGCGCCGGATCGATGGCGTCACCGGAACAAGCCGGCGATGAACCGTATCTTATAGCGCGGCAATGTCCTCAGGCGGTGGTCATGGCGGGGACCGATCGTTTTGCTGCGGGTTCTGAAGCTCTGAGCAAATTCCCCGTGGATTCGTATATTCTTGACGATGGATTTCAACATTGGCGGCTTGCCCGCGATTTGGATATTGTTTGCATTAATGCCGCGGACCCTTTCGGCAATGGGTGCCTTATTCCGGCGGGGAGTTTACGAGAGTCGCCGGCGGCGTTGCGGCGTGCAGGTATTATCCTACTTACCAATGCCGATCGCGTAGACGAAGTACGGCGGACACAGATACTGCGGGAGATACAGCGCAATACCGATGCGCCCGTTTGCTTGACAACGTATGTCCTTGACGGCGTGCGCCGGATAATCGACGGTACGGCACTCCCCGCCGATCGCTACCGCGAACAACCGGTAACTGTTGTTTCGGCTCTGGGTAACAATACAGGATTTGTTCAATCGGTTGCGGATGCGGGATGTGTGATTGCTGATTGCAAGGCATTCCGCGATCATCATTGGTATACGGCCGATGAGCTTAAAAAAATGCAGTCACGAGATAACGGCATCTTTATCACAACTGCTAAAGATGCCGTAAAGCTAAAGTCGCTCTTGTGTAGCTTTTCGCAGACCGATGGGCCGGATAGTTTTGCCGGTCGATGGTACGAATTGGGGCATACCTTGTCGTTTATCGAGGGGGAAAATCTGTGGCAGGAAAAAATAAAGCCGTTTTTGTAGACCGTGACGGCACGCTTATTCACGAACGCCATTACCTCAGCCGCGTCAAGGATATCCGTTTGTTTTCCTGCGCTGTGCCTGCACTTAAAAAGCTCAGAGATGCCGGATTTAAAATTATCATGGTGACCAATCAGTCCGGAATTGGCCGTGGCTATCTTACTGAAAAAAAGCTCCTGCAGATACATGTGCATCTCAATAAACTTCTCTCAGCCGCCGGGGTTCCGTTGGATGGCGTTTATTACTGTCCGCACCATCCTGATGTGGCGTGCGGTTGCCGCAAACCGAAGCTCGGCATGGTGGAACAGGCGCGCAAACGGTTTTCTATCGACCTCAAACGATCGTTTACGATTGGCGACCATGCTGCCGATGTTAAGCTTGGGCAGGCAATGGGGGGGGGCGCTATTTTTGTATTAACCGGTCATGGTCGGGAAGAATATCCGAAGTTGACAGCCAAAGGCGCGAAGCCGGATCATGTCGCAAAAAATATATTGGCTGCTGCACGATACATAACGGCGCATGGCGGTAGTGAGTAAAAGGGGCAAATCCCCCTGTGTCCCCCTTTGTCAAAGGGGGAGAAGATTTAACTTCCTTTTTCATCAAGGGAGATTGTATGAATTCTCTTCCTCTGAAAAGGGAGGGGGAAGATTTAACTTCTTTTGAAAAGAATGGATACGATTCAACTCTCTGAGGGACTCCGTATGAAAAGGCTGTTTATTGCAGCGATACTGAGTGTTTTCGTCGTAAGTTCTTTGTTCGCCGCGGAAGCATTTGTGTGGCGCACAGAGCGGCAGAGTGGGTTTTCACCGCAGGAAACCCTAAAATTCAATGTGCGCTGGCAATTCATTACGGTTGGTTCGGCATCCATGGAAGTGCGTGGCATTGATGCTATCAACGGGCGCCTGGCATATCATATTTATACTGAAGCAAAAACGGCGGCATTCTTCGATAATTTCTACAAGGTTCGCGATACCAATGAATCATGGATAGATATCCAGAGTTTGTGTTCGCTTCAATTTGCCAGTCACATTTCCGAAGCCGGACATAGGCGCGATGAAACGCTGATATTTCATCATCCTCGTCAACAATATAGTATCGTTGAATCGAGCAAGTCGGGGACAACCCCTCTCTGGGTGCAGGATGTCCTTTCAGCGCTCTATTATATCCGGTGCCAAGAACTGGTGGTTGGTAAAGAGTTTTCAGTTGATGCGCAATCAGGCGATAAGGCGTGGCCGTTGAAAGTAAAAGTGCTCAAAAAAGAAAAAGTGAAAGTAGATGCGGGAACATTTGATTGTTTTGTGGTTGAACCGGCTGTGCGGGAAGGGGCGGGGCTATTCCAGGCAAAAGGAAAACTGTGGGTCTGGCTTACCGCTGATGACAGGAAGCTCCCGGTTTTGATGAAATCAAAGATCGCTGTCGGTTCAATCGCCGCCGAACTGGCGGAGATGAAATACTAACGAAATAGTTCATAGAATAATTGAAACTAACAGAGGAGGCGAACATCGTGGCAATAATTGATTTGTCTAAGATAAAACGAGTTTCTCTCAAAAGTCGGCCCAGCAAGGTTGAAACGGGAGCGTTTGCAAAAAAACTTAAAAAACCAGTTCGTTTTAATGATTTTTTTGACGGACTGCCGGATATTCTGGCTGGAAAAAGCATCAAAAATTTGGTAGCATCTATCATCAAAGCCCGCGAAAACGACAAGCCGGTTATCCTGTCGTTCGGGGCGCATGTCATCAAATGCGGGCTGAGTCCTTTGCTCATTGATTTGGCGCGGCGAGGTATCGTTACTGCTTTCGCTTCTAACGGCGCATCAGCGGTGCATGATTTCGAACTTGCCGCGTGCGGCAACACCTCAGAAGATGTTGCCCGCGGTCTTCAGGACGGTTCATTCGGGATGACCCGCGAGACCGGGGATTTTTTAAATCGTGCGGCAAAAAAAGCCCACGAACTTAATCATGGGCTCGGGATGACTATAGGCCGGGAAATTCAGGCGTTGAAACTCCCGCACGGTTCGCTCAGCGTGTATGCCAACGCGTATGCGCTCGGCATTCCCTTTACGGTGCATGTGGCTATCGGGACGGATATTATCTATCAGCATCCGGGGTGCGACGGGGCAGCGTGGGGTGCAGCCAGTTACCGCGATTTTCTTACCTTTGCCGGAACGGTGGCGGAGCTGGGCAACGGTGGCGTACTCATCAATTTTGGCAGTGCAGTTATTCTGCCTGAAGTATTCCTGAAGGCGTTGACGGTTTGCCGCAATCTCGGGCACAAAGCGTTTAATTTTACGACGGCGAATTTTGATATGATTAAGCAGTACCGGCCTCATGAAAACATTGTTTCACGGCCGACCATGAAAAACGGGCAGGGATTCGACTTTATCGGCCAGCATGAAATTATGCTGCCGCTCTTGTATGCGGCGCTCATCAATCGTTAACAGTGGTCATTCATAGTATTGCGAGGACACTATGCAAAATCTTATCAATCTGATACCGAAATTCAAACAGCAACGCATTCTCGTCATCGGCGATGTGATGGTCGACAAGTTCGTGTGGGGGAAAGTGTCCCGCATTTCACCTGAGGCGCCGGTTCCTGTTGTCGAAGTTACCCGCGAGACCCAGGCCCTGGGCGGCGCCGGCAATGTGGCCAGTAATCTGTCCTCATTGGGCGCCACCGTCTATATTGTCGGAGTTATCGGCAACGACGCGGTTGGCGAACAATTAAAGGACGATTTGCGGTCACGCAATATCAATACGGAAAAATTAGTCACCGATCCTTCCCGTCCCACATCGATTAAAACCCGCATTATCGCCCAACATCAGCAAATGGTGCGCGTCGATAAGGAAGTAAAAGGCAGTTTTTCTCCGTCAATCGTAAAAAATCTGGTCGCTGTCATCGAAGAAACAATCCCGCAGGTGCAGGCAGTTATTATTTCCGATTATGGCAAAGGGGTGATTGAACCCATCGTCCTTTCCCGCGCGATAGCGGTAGCCCGTAAACACGGGGTGTGTATTACCGTCGATCCAAAAATAGAACATTTCCAGCGCTATAAGAAGGTCAGTTGTATTACCCCCAATACGAAGGAAGCCATAGACGGCATGCATTGGCGCGATGTGTATGAAGACAAAGATATCGCTGAACTCGGCACAAAGATTTTGAAAAAATTAAACTCTGATTCCGTGCTGGTCACCCGCGGTGAAAAGGGGATGACGCTGCTTGAGCCCAACAAAAAGATTACGCACATCCCGACCCGCGCAAAAGAAGTATTCGATGTGACCGGCGCCGGCGACACGGTGATTGCGACATTGACGCTGGCTCTGGCGGCCAAGGCCTCGTTTGTTGAAGCGGCGGAAATCGCGAATTTTGCTGCCGGTGTCGTGGTGGCAAAGATTGGGACGGCGACCGTATCGCCGGAAGAACTCAAAAAAGCCATTAAAAATTTCAAGTAGTTTCGTGTCAAAAATACATTATTGCTTATGAAAATATGCGCTGTCATTCCGGCTCGGTTTGCGTCCACGCGGTTTCCCGGAAAGCCGCTTGCTCTTATAGCCGGCAAGCCGCTGATTGAGCGGGTGTGGCGCAGGGCGATGCAAGCAAAAAAAATTGATGAAGTTGTTATAGCGACCGATGATCCGCGGATCGCTTCGGTCGCCGAGGAGTTTGGCGCGCAGGTGGTGATGACCTCCGTCAGATGCAAAACCGGCACCGACCGGCTGGCTGAAGTGGCGCGCACGATGAAATCCGGCAGTGATGCGTTTATCAATGTTCAGGGCGACGAACCGTTGATTTCGCCGGTGTTGATAGACCGCCTTGCCGGCGCTCTCAGAAAAAATATTTCTTTACATGCGGTCACTGCCGCGTATCCGCTTGTTCTAGCCGATGACAGTGACAATCCGAATATTGTGAAGGTGGTTCGTGACAAGAACGGAAATGCGCTTTATTTTTCGCGGTCGCCGGTGCCTTTTAATCGGACAAAAAAACCATGTGTCTATCTTAAACATATCGGGATTTACGGGTATCGCCGGGAGTTCCTGCTGAAATGTTCCGCCTGGCCCCGCGGAATCCTTGAAAAAATAGAAGAGTTGGAACAGTTGCGTATCCTTGAAAATGGATATTCGTTGCATGTCGTTATGTCGCCGAGCGATTCTTTCGGCGTTGATGTCCCCGCTGATATAAAGAAGATTGAGCAGCTTTTGCGGCGTCCGCGGAAATAGGCGTTTTTCAAAGACGAGAAACCCTGCCTGCGTACCTGGCCTAGCTGAACTTGAATGAGGTGAGTAATGACTACCAAGTATATTTTTGTGACCGGCGGCGTGGTTTCATCTCTGGGTAAAGGAATAACGGCCGCTTCCGTTGGCTGTCTGCTTAAAAGCCGCGGTATGAAAGTCAATGTCCTTAAATTTGACCCGTATCTCAATGTCGATCCGGGAACAATGTCGCCCTATCAGCACGGCGAAGTGTTTGTCACCGTTGATGGCGCAGAGACGGATCTGGACCTCGGTCATTATGAACGGTTCATTGACATGGAAACCCGCCAGGAGAACAATGTTACTTCAGGGCGTATCTATGAGACCGTGATTTCCGCTGAACGGCGCGGTGATTATCTGGGCAAGACCATTCAGGTCGTTCCTCATATCACCAACGAAATAAAAAGTCGTATGAAACGCTTGGCGCCAGGGTTTGATGTCGTCATAGTTGAAATCGGCGGGACCGTCGGCGACATCGAAAGTTTGCCGTTCCTTGAAGCCATTCGCCAGTTCCGGCTCGATCTTGGTCGGGAAAATGTATTGTACATGCATGTGACGCTCATTCCCTATATCAAAGCTGCCGAAGAAATGAAGACAAAACCCACGCAGCACAGCGTGATGAAACTGCGCGAGATAGGGATAGAACCATCCATCCTCATCTGCCGCATGGAAAAAAATCTGACCGAAGACCTCAAAAATAAAATATCGCTGTTCTGCAATGTCGAGCCGCGGGCCGTCATCGAAGAAAAGGATGTGACCACATCCGTCTACGAAGTGCCCATGGAGCTTGCCGCGCAGAATCTGGATGATTTGATATTGGAATATCTGCATCTCAAGGCGCCCAAGCGGAATATGAAGCAATGGGAGGCGATGGTCCATAATTGCTGTTTTCCTAAGCAGACGGTGACGATTGCGGTAGCGGGAAAATATACCGAACTAAAGGATGCCTACAAAAGCATTTGGGAAGCCCTCAAACACGGCGGCTTTTTTCATGTGGCGGGAGTGGATATCCGCTACATCGATGTTGAACGGGAAGATTTGGAAGAGGAGCTTGCTAAGGTTGACGGTATTCTTGTGCCCGGCGGGTTTGGCGACCGCGGGGTGGAAGGAAAAATAAAGGTTATTACCTATGCTCGCGAAAAGAAAGTGCCGTTTTTCGGTATTTGCCTGGGCATGCAGTGCGCGGTCATCGAGTTCAGCCGCGGCGTGTGCGGGTTTAAGGACGCGCATTCATCGGAGTTTAAGCCGGCGACAAAACATCCCGTCATCAATCTGATGAGCGACCAGAAAAAAGTCACCAACAAAGGCGGCAGTATGCGTCTGGGAGTGTATAAGTGCCGGCTCGCCAAGGATTCGCATGCTCACCGGGCCTACAAAAAAGATCTCATTTTGGAACGCCACCGTCACCGGTATGAGTTTAACAACGCCTATCGTAAACAGTTGACCAAGGCGGGACTATCTATTTCAGGAGAAAATCCTGACAGAAAACTGGTGGAGATCGTTGAACTTAAGGATCATCCCTGGTTTGTCGGCGTACAATTCCATCCTGAATTTCAGTCTCGGCCGGTCAAACCGCATCCTTTATTTAAGGATTTCATCGGTGCGGCTCTGAAATACCGGTCAAAAAGGGATTAGCGTATGGGGCAACGAAAAGTTTCTGCGTCAACAAAACAGAAAACGGTTCTTCTGGATGCCCATGGCCTCTCTATTGCCAACACCCGGCCGCTGGTGCTTATTGCCGGGCCGTGCGTCATAGAATCTGAAGCGCTGACGCTGTCGATTGCCGGTCAGTTGAAAACGCTGGCAGACGACTTGGGTATTCATCTCATATTCAAAGCGTCGTTTGACAAAGCCAACCGTTCGTCAGGTTCGGCGTTTCGGGGTCCCGGTCTGGCCGCGGGGCTCGCCATTCTCAAAAAGGTAAAAAAGAAATTCAATCTGCCCGTACTGACCGATATTCATGAACCTTCTCAAGCGGTGCCGGCGGCAGAGGTTGTCGACATTCTCCAGATACCTGCTTTCTTGTGCCGCCAGACGGACCTGCTGATTGCCGCGGCGAAAACCGGGCTCCCCGTCAATGTAAAAAAAGGACAATTTCTCGCGCCTGAGGATATGGCTCCGGTGACGAAAAAAATAGAATCATGCGGTAATGGAAAGATACTTCTGACCGAACGGGGCACATCGTTCGGCTATCACAATCTGGTTGTGGATATGCGGTCCATTGCAATCATGAAGCAAAGCGGCTATCCGGTCATTTTTGACGCTACCCATGCGGTGCAGCTGCCGGGAGGGCTAGGCGACGCAACGGGCGGCCAGCGCGAATTTATCCTGCCGCTGGCGACTGCCGCGGTGTCGCTGGGTATAGCCGGCGTTTTCATTGAAGTTCATCCGAACCCTGCAGCCGCTTTGTCCGACGGGCCCAACAGTATTGCGCTTTCGTCGGTGCGGGCGTTCCTTCAAAAACTCATGAGTATTGATGTCGTTGTAAAATAAGTGCAATATTCTGCGGCGTTCCCCGTATAGGATGGTGAATTATGAAATGCCCGAAATGCGCGTTTGAAAATAAAGAAACTGCAATAAAGTGTACTACGTGTGGCATTGAACTTCCAACAGTATCCCTGTGGAAGCCCACCTGGCGGTGGCACCTTACGGCGCTGGCCGCCATTTACGGTTTTTTGATCGTTCTCTTTTTCGTTTTGAACATTGTGCTCAAACCGTATCTTCGCCAGATACCCAAAGATATCACGCCGTGGCTGAAGGATACCGTGAAAATTGAAAAAGTCGGATAACACAACGGACTCTATTATGAACATACCCGAGTCACTACGAAAACGCGCACGGAAGATTAAGCTGATTGCCATGGATGTCGACGGTGTTTTGACGGCCGGCGAGATTATCGTGCTTGACCGCGGCGGCGAGATAAAAATATGGAATGTTAAAGACCGTTTGGGATTTCATCTGGTGCATCTCTGCGGAGCTCCGATAGAGATTGCCTGGATTACGGGAAGAAAATCCCGGCAGGTTGCCGAGCAGGCAAAAGAGATGAAAATAGAACACTTGTATCAGGGCTGTATGAAAAAAGCGCCGGTATTGGCCAGTATTTTGAAAAAAACAAAGCTCCTCCCCGAAGAAGTGGTATATATCGGAGATGACCTTATCGATATCCCGGTGTTCCGGATGGTGGGATGGTCAGTGTGTCCCAGCGATGCGTGCGATGAAGTCAAGAGCGCAGTTAATTATATTTCGCCGATTGCCGGAGGCAAGGGGATAGCGCGGGAAGTCATAGAGATAGTGCTGAAATCCCGGGGGTTCTGGGATACGGCGACCCGCGATTACCGATAATGCAAGCGTTTCGCAGGCGGTTGTATGTGGTTGCCGCGGTTTGTTTCGCGCGGGTGATTCAGTTTTTGCCGTACCGCGTCGCCGTGGCGGCAGGCGGGGCGGCAGGGGCTCTGGCGTACCGCGTCATACACAAATCCCGCCTTATAGTTGAACAGCAACTGAAGACGGCATTTCCCGATAAAGACAATGCATCCATTAAACGCATTGCTCGCACCGCTTTCATTAACCAAGGCAAAAATGCGTTTGAGCTCTTCTCGTTCCCCGCGCTGACCGCACAAAAAATCCGCCGCATCGTTCATATTGAGAATAGTGCGGCATTCAAACAGGCGCTTACATCCGGAAAAGGCGTGCTTATTGCGGGTGCGCATTGCGGCAACTGGGAGATGATGGGTGCGGGGCTGGCGGACGCGGGATTCCCGATAAATGTTATCGCGCGCCGCATATATCTTGACGGATTAAACAAGCTTCTTGTCGGGTTTAGGGAATCAAAAAAGGTGCATGTAATCCTTCGTTCTGACGGCGGCGCCGCCAAGCAGATTCTGCGGGGGCTCCGTAATAATGAAGCCATTGCCCTGCTGATAGATCAGGACACGGATGTGCAAGGGGTGTTTGTGGATTTTTTCGGTCGTCCTGCATGGACGCCGTCGGGGTTGGCGTCATTGGCGCTTAAAACCGGCGCGGCGGTGATTCTTGCGCTTGATGTGCGGGAACCTGATGATACCCATCGCGTTGTTATTACCGGACCCATCTCTTTTGAAAAAACCGGTGACGGAGAAAAAGATATAACGGTGGCCACGCAGTTAGTTACCCGGCACATAGAAAGCCATATACGGCAATACCCCGAACAATGGGTTTGGATGCATGAGCGATGGAAGACGAAATTGTCATGAACATAACCAAACAAGATAAAATTCCTCTGCGTTCCGGTTCTTTTTTGCCCATCATACTCTTGTGCGGATTAGTCATTGCGGGGGGGTGCGCCAAGGAGCCCGCGTCAAAAACATCAATTGAAGTGCCGCCCATACCTGAACAGGCAATTGAACAGTTTACCGTTACGGAAACGGAAGCCGGGACGCCTCACTGGGTCCTTAATGCGACATCGGCGCAGATTAACGATATAACCAAAAAAGCTGTCCTGCAGTTTCCCCAAATAAAGTTTTACGAAAAGGGCGCCTATGTGTCAACCCTGGTCGCCGCCCGCGGGGTGATTAATACTCAGAATTATGATATTATGGGAGAAGGCGCGTGCACGCTCGATACCGCCAAGGGCGAGCACCTCGACACGAGTGATTTGCGGTATAAATCGGACACCAAAAGGATTACGACCGATGCGCCTGTCAAACTGATAAAAACCGATGAAATTATATACGGCACCGGCATGGAAGCGACGCCTGACCTTGAAACGATTATCATAAAAAAACAGCGCGTGGAAATGCGGCACCGGGAAGAAAGTAAATAATTGGTGCAGTGCAGCACAATTAAGGAATACAATGTCGTTGCGCGATATAAACTATTTTCTTGATAGGGTTGTTCGTGGTTGATGGCCGAAAGAACAATTCATGAAAAATATATTTGTGTACAGACAATCTTTCTCATTTTTTCTTATTTTTTTTGTTTTTTCCGCGTCGTTGTTTGCCGCGATTGCCGACAATGAGCCAAAGACCATCATTACGGGCGATCAGATGGAAATCACCAGCAAAGGGCAGATGGTAGTTTTTTCAGGCAATGCAAAAGTAGTCCGGGGAAAAAATGTGCTTGTTGCCGACCGTATAGTTCAAGATAAAAAAGTTAATCGGGTTGACGCTTACGGGAATGTTGATTTCAAGACGCTTACACAGGCAAACGAACCGGTATGGGGAACTGCCCAGCAAGCGTCATACAGCCCGTCCGCGGGAACGGGCGAGTTGTTACATGGGCCTGCGTCAATAATCTATTGCGCGGCAACATCAACCGCCCCGCTGAAAATGATTGCGGAAAAAATTACTTTTAATCAGGGCACGGAAGAGATACATGCTTGCGGCAATGTGGAAATTATTTCGTCCTCTGCCTGCGCATACGGGCCCAATGCGCTCCTTATGCAGAAAACCAAGTCGGTCGTTATGACGAAAGTTGTGGTACAGCCGGAACTGGTATACACCGACCCCACGCAGCCCGGCCGCTATAAAGCCGATAAAATTATCGCTTATATAGAAAATAAGCATGTGTTTCTTGAAGGCAATGTCGCCGGCAAGGTGCGCATGAAGGAAAAAGGAAAATAACGATGATTCTGTCGAGCAAGAATTTAAGAAAACAATATAAGCACCGCACGGTTGTAGACGGGGTCAGCATTGCCGTCAAAGAAGGCGAAATAGTGGGACTCCTCGGGCCCAACGGGGCGGGGAAAACAACAACTTTTTATATGACAGTCGGATTAATAAAACCTCTGGGCGGGCAGGTGATGCTTGATGATACCGATATTACCAACTGGCCGATGTATGAACGCGCGCGGGCCGGCATCGGGTATCTGCCGCAGGAACCGTCCATATTCCGGCGGATGACGGTAGAACAGAATTTGATGGCCATTGCCGAGATGCTCCCCCTGACGCCGGAACAGCGCGCTGAAAAAGTTGAACGACTCTTAAAAGACCTCGGGCTGATTGCCCGCCGCGACCAGCAGGCGGTGACGCTTTCCGGCGGCGAAAAACGGCGCTGCGAAATTGCCCGGGCGCTGATAACCGATCCGAAGTTCCTTCTGCTCGACGAGCCATTTGTCGGGATTGACCCTATCACGGTGGCGGACATTCAGGGCATTATTGCACAGCTCAGAGACCGCGGGCTCGGGATACTCATCACCGACCACAATGTCCGCGAAACGCTGGACATTATTGACCGGGCGTATATCATCTATGAAGGCAAGATTCTTTTGGAGGGGAACGCGCGGGAACTTTTGGAAAATACGGAAGCGCGCCGCGTGTATCTGGGCGAGAATTTCCGCATGTAGTTTCTGGGATGGATATCCGTTAAGAAAATGCTATACTCTATTGTCGCATACACAATAACTCAAAAGGGGTGATTGCATGCAGATTAACATTACGGCCCGTCATTTGAACCTTACTGAGCCGCTCGCTGATTATGTGAGGAAAAAAGTCGAACGATGTGAACGGTATTTCGATCATGTCGCATGGGCGCAGGCAATTTTGTCGGTTGAAAAGTACCGTCAGGTCGCGGAAATCGTCATCCATGCCGGAAAAACTATTTTTCGCTCGAAGGAAGAATCTATTGATCTCTATGCCGCGATAGATCTTGCCGTCGATAAAATGGATAAGCAGTTAAAAAAGCACAAAGAAATATCCAAAGTCCACCGGAAAGAAAAATCACTCAAGTCGAAATCTTCTAAAGCCCTCCTCCAGCAAACAGGCGACATCTTTTCTTACGGTGACTCTGCAAACATTAAAAATAAAATCAGTGAAGTTAAACGGTTTGATGTTAAACCGGTAACCTTGGGAGAAGCCATCAGCGAGATGGATTTGCTGGGCTACTCTTTTTATATGTTTATGAACGCCGATTCAAACCAGCTTAATGTGATGTATCGTAAAGACAACGGTTCACTGGGTTTAATAGAGCCGGAAATTTAAGGAGAAAGCAGATGAAAATTTTGGATTTCTTGTGCAAAGACGCTATTACGGTTGCCCTGAAAGCCACCGATAAAAAAGCTGCTATCATCGAGCTGACTGAAATGCTTGCCAAAGCAAAAAAGCTAAAAAAAGCGCCTGAAATCATTGAAACGGTACTTGAACGGGAGAAACTTGGTTCGACAGGTATCGGACAGGGCGTGGCGATTCCTCATGGGAAGACGGATATTTTGACAGAACAGATCGGTGCGTTGGGGATATCTCAAAAAGGAGTGGAGTTTAATTCCTTAGACGGCGAGCCGGTTCATCTGCTGTTCTTGCTGGTTGGCCCCGCCGATACTGCCGGGCAGCATCTTAAGGCCTTGTCGCGCATATCGCGGCTCTTGAAAGATCGCTTTATCCGTCAGGCGCTTCGTGAATCAAAGACAGTTGCCGAAGCGGTTGCTATTATCGAACAAGAGGATGCGTATTAATGCCGGGAATTACCATCGGCAATATCCTGCAGGAGAAAAGCGAAGACCTGAAGTTGACGGTGCTCAGTGGGGCTGAAGGACTGGGACGCTATGTCAAGGTCTCAGAAATAAACCGACTGGGACTTGCGTTTACCGGGTATATGGAATGTTTTCCTCAGGAGCGCGTTCAGATAGTCGGGTTGGCCGAAAATTCTTATCTTGAATCCTTGTCGTCAAACCCACAACAAACAATATTAGAAAAAATATTTTCCTATCCGGAAATCCCCTGTGTCATAATTGCCCGCGACCTTGAGCCCCTGCCCGCAATGATTGCGGCGAGTGAAAAGTTCAATATTCCTCTGATTCGCACATCGCTGATGACCTCTCAGATAGTCGGCGAGATGATTTTTTATCTCGAAGACAAGCTGGCGCCGGTAACGAATATTCACGGCGTTCTGGTAAGAGTGTACGGGCTCGGCGTCCTCATCCTGGGTGAAGCCGGTATCGGCAAATCAGAGTGTGCGTTGGAACTGGTGAAGCGGGGGCATATGCTTGTTGCCGATGACGCGGTAAAAATATACCAGCGTTCGGGCGGCATAATTGTCGGGCGCGGGGAAGAAATCATTCGTCATCACATGGAAGTGCGCGGGCTGGGGATCATCGATGTCAGCAGTTTGTTCGGCGTCGGATATACCCTTGAAGAATCGCGCGTAGAGCTGGTTATCCGCCTTGAACACTGGAGCATGAATCAGGAATACGAACGGGTCGGCATTGATGAATCATATGCGACTATTTTGAAGATTAGAGTACCGGAAATTACGCTGCCGGTCGGCCCGGGAAGAAATCTGGCTGCACTCGTTGAAATCGCCAGTTTAAATCAGCGATTAAAAAACAAGGGGCATCACAGTGCTCAGGAACTCAATGAGAAACTTATCAAGATGATGGAAAAAAAATAAATCATGGGTGCGAAAACATCTCTGTATATCATCACCGGGTTGTCAGGGGCAGGCAAAAGCCAGGCGCTAAAAATACTGGAAGACCTCGGATTCTTCTGCGTTGACAATATCCCGGTCGAGCTGGTGCCCCGCTTTGCAGATTTGTGTCAGCAGATGCGCGGAAAGCTTGAGCATGTCGCGCTGGGGATAGATATCCGCGCCGGAAAATCGCTTGAACAGCTCGGTGCCGTTCTGGATGATTTGACGGCTAAAAAGATTCTTTACAAAACCCTCTATTTCACCGCCAATGACGAGACCCTTCTTCAAAGATATTCGGAAACCCGGCGCCGCCATCCTTTGGGCAAACGCCTGCTGGACGCTATTAGAACCGAACGGCGGATGATGGACAAAGTGCAGACATTATCCGACCAGGAGATTGACACTTCGTTTTTGACGCTCGGCGAGTTAAAAGAAATTCTTGCGACAGAGTTGTCTATATCAAAAACCGATGCAATGACCGTGGCCGTCATGTCGTTTGGTTATAAATACGGGCTGCCGATCGATGCCGATCTGGTATTCGATGTCCGGTTTCTCCCTAACCCCAATTATGTGCACGAATTGCGTGCGCTGACCGGCAAAAACATCCCGGTTAAGGCGTATGTGCAGAAGCAGAATCTCTATAAAGAATTTTTTCAAAAGATTTCCGGGTTGATAGATTTTCTTTTGCCCAACTACTGTACGGAAGGCAAAAGCTATCTCACCATTGCCGTCGGATGTACCGGCGGCAGGCACCGTTCAGTGGTGGTTGCGGAGCATCTTGCCGGACATATCCGTGCGAATTTCCCTGTACAGATATTCCACCGTGATGTTGACCGCCGCCGACTTCCGCGGTCTTCGCCGTCGAACAGCGGTATTATCGGCAACCTCCGTAAATTATCGTCGCACAAGGTCTCCCGGCCGCGCTGACAGGGAAATGTCCGTTAGAGTTTGAGTGTTTTTTTACTGCCCCGCCCCCGGTTGTCATTCCCGAGGGTTTCATCGGGAATATGGTTTTTGTATTGTAACGATATAACACCGTATCATCGTTAGCCCCATGAGAATATTTTGAGAGAAAGCGGCATATGTGTGACTAAAAAATATAGTGACCGGTTTGCTGATTGCAAGATTGTCGTTCTCGGCGGCGGCACAGGGCTTTCATCACTTTTGCGCGGATTGAAACAGTACACCAGGAACATTACCGCTGTCGTGGCGGTGACCGATGACGGCGGCAGTTCAGGGACCCTTCGGCGCGAACTGGGCGTATTGCCGCCGGGCGATATTCGCAACTGTCTGGTGGCGCTTTCCGAGCAGGAAAATCTGATGTCTCAATTGTTTCAGTACCGGTTCCCCGCTGAGGGGTCTCTGGCAGGACATTCATTTGGGAATCTGTTCATTACTGCCATGTCGTCTCTGGCTGGCGGTTTTGACGGCGGCATTGCGTATGCAAGCAAAGTTTTGGCGATTCGCGGGGAAGTGTTGCCGGCAACGCTGAGCCCCGTTACGCTTCAGGCTGTTTTGGCTGACGGAAAAATTATTGACGGCGAGAGCAATATATCCCGCAGCAACGCGAAAATACGGGAAATCTGTATTCGTCCCGGGCCGCCGCCGGCAGGTCCGCGGGTTCTTGAAGCGATTCGCTCCGCTGACGCAATTGTCATCGGGCCCGGATCATTATACACATCGATCATTGCTAATTTTTTGGTACGCGGGATTGTTTCTGCGCTGCGCCGGGCGACGGTGCCGCGGATATATGTCGCCAACATCATGACACAGCCGGGCGAAACATCCGCTTATTCGCTGGCGGATCATGTCGCGGCGCTGGAAAAGCATGCGGGCGGTCGCATGGTCGATTTTGTTGTTGCAAACACCGCGAAACTGCCGCCGGTACTGGCGCGCCGTTATGCGCGGGAAGAATCATATCCTGTGGTGGTGAATCTGCGGTCCGGCAGGGGAATAAAGGTCGTTAAGGCCGACCTTCTTTCGCGGGTCGAATATGCCCGTCATGATTCGGAAAATCTTGCCGCAGCTATTTTTTCCGTTATATCAAAGCACGCAAGCCCCGCTCCGGGGAGACGCCGTGATTAATATCATTGTTATGACACACGGAAACCTCGGGCAGGAGTTGGTCAATACGGCAACCCTGATTATCGGTCGGCAACCGGGAGTAATCGTTCTTGCGCTTTCAGGACAGGACAGTTTGTCAACGATCACCGCAAGAACGGGCGATATACTCAAGGGCATGCCGGAACAGGACGGTACGCTTATTTTTACGGATATGCTGGGCGGAACCCCCTGTAATGCGTCGCTTGCTTTTGCCGCCACCTACCCGATTGAAATCGTTACCGGCGTCAATTTATATATGCTGATTTCAGCGTGCACCAACAGAATGTCGATGAATCTTCAGGACGTGGCGGCAAAGGTCATTGCAGACGGTAAAAAAAATATTGCCAACGCAAAAGAAATCTTCTTGAAACGGATACAATAAAATGCCTATTATGCTGACGCGTATCGATGATCGTCTCATCCATGGACAAGTTGTCGAAGGGTGGGTCAAAGCTATTGATGTTAACCACATCATTGTCATTTCCGATGAAGTCGCCAATGATAAGATGCAGCAGGCGTTACTGAGCATGGCTGTACCGTCGTCCATTACCGTTACGGTACTGTCTATCGATGATGCTGCGCGGGTACTGCAAGAAAACAAATACGCCAAAGACAATCTTTTGCTGCTCTTGTCTCGGCCGGCGGATGTTGTGCGGCTTCTGTACTATGGGGTCGCTATTACTTCAGTCAACCTTGGCGGAATGCATTACTCGCAGGGGAAAACACAGCTTCTGCGCAACTTGTCGGTCAATGAAGCCGATGTGGACGCTTTATTTGCGATTAGCGCTAAGGGTGTAGAGTTGGAAGGGCGGATTCTGCCGCGCGATGAGCGCATTGATGTCATCGAAATCTTACGCGAAAAATTCAATCGCTAAGACAGAGGAGCAGATGGTCTTGAAAAACAAGGTTTATTTTATTCTGGGTATTCATAATCATCAGCCGGTCGGCAATTTTCCCGAAGTTCTGGAAATGGCCTACCAAAAATCATATTTGCCCTTTTTGACGGCAATGCAGCGTCATCCTTCTCTTAAATGGGTACTGCATGCCAGCGGAATTTTATGGGATTTTTTCTGCGCGGAGCACCCTGATTATGTGAGCAAAGTCAAAGTCATGGTAGCAGCGGGACAACTGGAGTTAATGACGGGTGGCTATTATGAACCGATTATGTCGGTCATTCCGGACCGCGATAAGCGCGGACAAATACAGAAAATGACGGCGTTTATTGCTGATACATTCAAAACTACGCCGCGCGGGTTGTGGTTGGCGGAGCGGGTGTGGGAACCGGGCTTGGTCAAGCCGCTGGTTGAAGCCGGCGTCAACTATACGGTTGTCGACGACGCTCATTTCGCCGCCGCCGGCATGGATGTTGAATCGCTCAGGGGTTACTATGTGACCGAGGACCAGGGCGTCAAACTGAATATTTTTCCGATAAGCCAGCGGTTGCGTTACGGCATTCCGTTTCAGGTGGTTGAGAAAAGCATTGAGTACTTTGGTTCGGTTGCGGCGGCTGGCGGCAATCCGGTTTTAGTGATGGCTGACGACGGTGAAAAATTTGGATTGTGGCCTGAAACCTACAAACATGTTTACGAAGACCACTGGCTTGAAAACTTTTTGTGTGCACTTGAACACAACAGCGAATGGATAGAGACAACCACATTCGGGGAATATCTCGATCGTTTTCCGCCGGTTGACCGGGTATACCTTCCGACCGCTTCATACTTCGAGATGTCCGAGTGGACACTGCCTGCCGCGGCACAGGAAGAGTTTGAGTCGGTGGTAAAGCAATTTGAACACCAACCGCGGGTCGCACGGTTTTTGAAAGGCGGGTTTTGGCGTAATTTCTTGACGAAATATCCTGAATCAAACACTATTCATAAACGCATGTTGGAAATAAGCAATCGTATTGAAAAAGCCCGTGCCGACGGTGTCGATCAAAGTAAACTGACCCTCGCGTGCGATGCGTTGTATGCCGGACAGTGCAATTGTGCCTATTGGCATGGCGTTTTTGGCGGGTTATATTTGCCGCATCTGCGTACCGCGTTGTACCGGGAGTTGATCGCTGCGGGTGTCGCACTGGATGTCGTTGTAAAAAAGAAAGCAGGATTCCGGACGGCTGACATCAATTGCGACGGAATCGACGAAATCATCTATGAAAGCAAAACGCAAAATCTGTACTTCGCACCGGCTGCCGGCGGCACGCTGTATGAGTGGGATATTCTTGGTGCGAAAATAAATCTGCTCAATGTTCTTACGCGGCGACCCGAGGCGTATCATCAGCGGTTGCGTGAATTTCTCGCTCACCCGCCTCGCGATGAGCAGGGAATTAAGACCATTCATGACATAGTCAAAGTAAAAGAACAGAATCTTGATCAGTATCTCCGCTACGATTGGCACCGGCGCGTTTCCCTGACTGACCATTTCATTCACCCGTCGACGAAACGAGAAGATTTTAAACGGGTTCAGTACGGTGAGCAGGGTGATTTCGTGCTTGGTTCCTATGACGCGCGGTGTACTGCGTCATCGGTCGTTTTGTCGAGAACCGGGACGGTGTGGGAACATGATCGTCCCTGTCGTATTCATCTGGAAAAGACCGTCACCCCCCGAAACGACGGCATGAAGATTGCGTATGTACTGGAAAATCTTGACGATAAAGAAGTTGCCCTTGTTTTTGCGCCCGAGTATTGTTATGCGTTTTCATTCGGTACTGATCAGGACGATGCGTTATTGAATCAACAGGTTGCATGGACGCGGCGGGATGATCATTTCAAGGTACGTGTTGACATGGGCTGGTCTGAGCCGGCGGATATGTGGGTATTTCCGCTCGAAACGGTATCTCTGTCGGAAAGCGGATTTGAAAGAACCTATCAGGGGACTGTCGCTGCAATTATCTTTAGGCTGGTTTTGCCGGCACACGCACGGCATACTCTCGCAGTTGAAGTATCGGTGAAATAATGGAAATATTCTATTTAATTCTGCTTGCGGCGATTATCAGCATCGATATAACTGCCTATGGACAGTTTATGGTCTCGCGGCCGATATTCTGCGCGCCGTTGTTCGGCTGGTTGCTGGGTGATATTCAGACCGGGTTGTGGGTGGGGATGCTTATCGAGCTCATCTGGGTCAGCGTTATTCCTATGGGGACAGCCGTACCCGTTGACGCGACATCCATAGCCATCCTGACGCTGATCTGGAGTTTATCCACCTTTCCCGGGCAAAAATCTGCAGTTATCACGGCAATGGTTTTTGCCGTTCCTGCCAGTATTTTGTTTCGCAAGCTGGACATTCTTTCCCGGATGTACAATGTTCGGGTTGCCCACTGGGTTGAAGAAGGGGTTCTCAACGGAGAGCCCCGACGGCTTCAGTACAGCGTCTATCTGGGCATACTCCTTTTTTTCTTCAAAGCCCTCGCCTTCTATGGGGTTCTTGTTTTTCTGGGTATGGGGGTAATGAGGGTCGTCTTTCCCCAGCTGCCCAACGCAGTAATCGCAGGATTTACGACATCGTGGCGCCTGCTGCCTGTTGCCGGGTTCGGCATGTTTCTCGTCAATTTTTGGTTTGGCAAAGTGTTGGGGATTAATAAATGAAAATACGGGATTTTATTTCTGTTTTCTTGCGATCCTTTGCTCTGCAGGCGGTATGGAACTTTGAGCGGATGCAGAATATTGGCTTTGCCTACGCATTGCTTCCCGCACTCACCGCGCTCTATCCGGACCCGCGCAAACGCACTGAGGCACTGATGCGGCACCTGGAATTTTTTAATGTGCATCCGTATATGGTCAATATTATTTTGGGCACGGTTATACGCACTGAACAAGAGATCAGCAGCGGCAATACTTCTTTGACAGAAACGGTAAACAATACGAAAAACGCCATGGCGGGGCCGTTGGCAGCGATAGGAGATGTTTTTTTCTGGGCGACCTTCCGCCCGTTTATGGTTCTTGTTGCCGTCGGCATTATGCTGGCGGTACTGCGGTTTAATCTGGACAGGTTCCTGCCGTTGGCGCCTTTGTTTTTTATCGTTGTGTACAATGTTATTCAGATTGGATTTCGCCTCATCAGTTTTCTTGCTGTGTACCGAAGCCATGAAGCAATCGTGCTGGTAATCCAGAATATGAAGTTTCAGAACATGCTGGACCGTATCCGGTTTCTCGGCATGGCGACGCTCATTAGCGTCATGGGGTTTTACTTCATCTCGTACAGCCGGAATATGTATGATGGCACCTGTTTTCTGCTGGTATTTATGGGGTCTATTTTTATGGGAAGCACCAAACTGCCGCCGGCGGTGGTATTTTATGCGGTACTGTTATCAGGAGTGGTTATGTATATGATACGAGGGTATGGATAATGCAAGAAATGACGACGACCATCAAGAACAAGTTGGGACTTCATGCGCGGCCTGCTGCTATGGTCGTGCAAACAGCCGCCCGGTTTAAATCGAAAATCAAGATTATCAAAGACGGGCAGGAAGTTGACGGAAAAAGCATCATGGGCATTATGACGCTGGCTGCGGGTTTTGGTTCGCAGGTGCGTTTTATCGTCGTTGGAGAAGATGAAGTTCAAGCGCTTGCGGCTCTTGCCGAAATGGTAGACCGCGGGTTCGGGGAAGAATAGGAGAAATGGCATGGTAGAGAAATTAAGTCAGGTATTGCACGGGATTGCTGCTTCTCCGGGGATTGCTATCGGTAAAGTGTACCTCATGGAAGACGATGACTTTGCGTTAGTCCAGCGCGAGATTACTAAAGATGAAACGAAAAAAGAAATAATCCGGTTCAAGGAAGCCCTGGCAAAAACACGCGCCGATATGTTGGCGACACAGGAAAAGATACTCAAGACGCTGGGCAAGGAGTATGCGCGCTTGGGATCGGCGTACCTTTTGATTTTGGAAGACCCGCTGATAACCCGCGATGTCGCAAAAAAGATTAGTGAAGGCGTTAACGCCGAATATGCTCTGTACCGCATTATCGAAAACGTGGTCCGCTCGTTTGAAATGATCGACGATGAGTATTTCCGGGAACGCAAGCACGACATACAGGATGTCGGTAAAAAGATTCTCAGCCATTTGCTCGGCAAGGAAAAACGGTCGCTGGCCGGGATGGCTGCGCAATCCATCGTTGTTGCTCATAATCTTACTCCTGCCGACACGATACAGATGCGGGAAAATTTAGTACGCGGTTTTGCCACGGACATCGGCGGACGCACATCGCATACCGCCATTGTTGCCCAAAGTTTGGAAATACCCGCGGTGGTTGGGCTCAAGAATGCAACCGCTCAAATGCGGGATGGTGACACCATTATTATTGACGGAAACCAGGGGTTGGTTCTGCTTAATCCTCCCCCGGAAATGATTGAAAATTATAAACGGGAACGGGAGATACAACTCGCGCAGGTGAGGGAGCTGGAAAAACTGCGCGACCTGCCCGCGCAGACGCTTGACGGACACCGGGTGATGATTGTTGCCAACATTGAAAACCCCGATGAGATAAAATCGGTGCTCAACCACGGCGCGGAAGGTGTCGGTTTGTACCGCACAGAATTCCTCTATTTCAACCGGACAACCCTTCCGACGGAAGAGGAACATTATGAAAACTACCGCCGCGTGGCACAGAAGATGCTGCCGTACAGCGTCATTATTCGGACCATGGATATCGGCGGGGACAAACTCGCTCATTTTGATTTGGAAGGGTTTGCCGAGGAAAAGAATCCGTTTATGGGGTTGCGAGCCATCCGGTTTTGCTTAAAATACCCCGAAGTATTCAAAACGCAGCTGCGGGGAATATTGCGGGCGTCCGCAGACGGAAAAATAAAGATAATGTACCCCATGATTTCGGGGGTTGCGGAACTCAAGGCGGCCAATAAAATATTGAACGCGGTTAAAGAGGATTTGCGCCGTGAAGGCAAACCGTTCGATGAAAAGATTGAAGTCGGTTCGATGATAGAAGTTCCTTCCGCGGCGGTGACCGCCGACCTGATCGCCCGTGAGTGCGATTTTCTTTCTATCGGGACCAATGACCTCATTCAATACACCCTTGCGGTTGACCGTATCAATGAGAATGTGGCGCAAATGTATGAGCCGCTGCATCTATCCATACTGCGACTCTTGAAAACCATCATTGATGCAGGACATAACGCCGGCAAGTGGGTGGGGATGTGCGGCGAAATGGCCGGGGACCCCAGTTTTATTAAAGTGCTCCTCGGGATGGGTCTTGACGAGTTCAGCGTGGCGGCGGTCCAGATTCCTAAAATTAAGAAAATTACGCGCTCGTTGACGATGCTTGAGGCAAAAGAATTGGTGAGCGATATTTTCTCATCTGACGATAACGAGTCGATTGCTGACAAGATTAAAAAGCATGAGTTTAAAATCACCAAAAAATAATCGGCCATTCGAGGTATTCATTGGAAATCAGAAATTTCTGTATTATTGCGCATATCGATCACGGCAAAAGCACGCTGGCTGACCGGCTCCTTGAGTTTACCGGTACCATATCCCTTCGTGAAATGAAGGACCAGATAATGGACGGTATGGAGCTTGAGCGAGAGCGCGGCATCACCATCAAGGCGAAGGCAGTCAGGATGCAGTACACTGATCCCGCCGGGACGCAGTATATGCTCAACCTTATCGATACCCCCGGACATGTTGATTTTACCTACGAAGTTTCACGGGCTCTTGCCGCGTGCGAGGGGGCTCTTCTGGTGGTTGATGCGTCCCAGGGTGTCGAAGCGCAGACACTTGCCAATACTTTCCTGGCCCGCCAGGCGAAACTAAAACTGATACCCATTATCAACAAAGTAGATCTTCCTACGGCCGACGTGGACCACACCTACCAGCAGATCCATGACGGCCTTGAGATCACCGATGAACCGATCCTGGCCAGCGCCAAATCCGGCATCGGTATCAAAGATATCATCGAAGCCATTATTCGCGATATACCTCCGCCGACGGGCAGCGCAGCGGACCCGCTTTCGGCGTTGATCTTCGACTCCTCCTATGATTCATATCGGGGCGTTATCATAATCTGCCGGGTGTTTGAAGGCGTGATAAAACCGGGTATGAAAATAACGTTCATGTCGTCATTGGCCGAACATGAAGTGCTGGAAGTCGGTTATATGAAGCTGAAAATGTTCCCGGTCTCTCAGCTTTCGGCGGGAGAGGTCGGTTATATTGTCGCCGGCATCAAAGATATTCATGATGTCAAGATCGGCGACACAGTGACGGAAACCGCGCGCCCGACATTGCGCCGCCATCACGGTTACAAGGAAGTTAAGCCGTTCGTCTTTGCCGGGATGTACCCGCTTGCTTCTTCGGATTACGATCTGCTGAAGAAATCGTTGGAAAAGCTGCGCCTCTCCGACTCGTCGCTGATGTATATGCCGGAGACATCGGTCGCGCTGGGTTTCGGGTTCCGCTGTGGATTCCTCGGATCGCTGCACCTTGAGATCGTCAAGGAGCGTCTGCTGCGCGAATTCGACCTGGAACTGTTGATAACCTCGCCCAACGTCATCTACCGGGTAACTACGATCAAATCGGTGACTGAGATCGATAACCCTGCTCGATTTCCTGACTATGGCGACATTATCCAGATAGAAGAACCCTATGTGCTCGCGACCATTATCTGCCCGGTGGAGTATCTCGGTCCCGTGCTTGATCTATGCCAGAAACGCCGCGGGACGCAGGTAGAACTGAAATATCTTGATCCAAAGGTTGTTATCTTAAAATATGAGTTGCCGCTGGCTGAGATCATCGTCGGGTATTACGATTCGCTGAAATCTGTCTCCAAAGGCTACGCTTCGTTCGACTACGAGCATATCGGCCTGCGGCCCGGCGACCTGGTGCGCCTTGAAATACTGGTCAATAATGATGTCGTTGATGCGTTCTCGGTCATCACGCACAAGGATAAAGCTCAAACGATGGCTCATTTCCTGACGGAAAAACTCAGGGAGATCATCCCGCGCCAGATGTTCCAGATCCCGATCCAGGCTCGGGTGAACAACAAGATCATTGCCCGGGAGAACATCGCCGCGCTGCGCAAGGATGTTCTCGCGAAATGCTACGGAGGCGATATCTCGCGCAAACGCAAACTTTTGGAAAAGCAAAAAGAAGGCAAGAAACGCATGCGCACGTTCGGCCGGGTTGAAATACCTCCCGAAGCTTTCATTGCCATGCTGAAAATTAACGATTGATCATATGGCCCCTTTGGTGAAAAGTGGTGGGGATAATCTTAACCTTCCACCCGAAAAAAAAGACGGATTAGGGTGTAAGAAAAAACAGTTACCCTGAAAGGTATATGTCAATGGAATTAAAATTGCTCGTAGCCGGTATTATTTTATTTTTTGTGGCAAAGATTATGAAAAAGCTTCAGCCGCGTATGGAGGCGACTAAGGCAAAAAATATATATAACGAGCTCTATGACTGGATTGAAACCGGCTGGTCGGCTGTTCTGCTGGCGGCGGTTCTTATGTATTTCGTTATACAGGCCTTTAAAATACCTTCCGGCAGTATGCGCGTAACTTTTTTAGAAGGCGATCATTTGTTCGTCAATAAGTTTATATACGGCCTGCATAATCCGATGGGCAACGGACAGCGATTTTTTTCTCTGCGACAGGTGCAGCGGGGCGATATAGTTGTTTTCCGCTGTCCGCCGTCAGCATTGTCAATGGCTGAACGCGAAGACGGCGTGAATAAGGATTTCATCAAACGCTGCGTTGCACTCGGCGGCGACATGGTCGAAATAAAAAACAAACAATTATATATCAATAATCAATTGATGGTAGAACCGCTGGCAAAGTTCGTTGACCCTGAAATCTATCCTCCCGTCAAAATATTCCCCACGCAGGAAAAATACCAGAGTGATTGGGAGTCCGGCCGGTTCAACGAGTTTTCTCCCGCGGCCTTGCGGGATAATTTCGGCCCAGTCATCGTCCCTCCCGGCTCTTATTTTGTTATGGGTGACAACCGCGACAAATCATATGACTCACGCTATTGGGGCCCCCTGCCCGATAAACTCCTCAAAGGCAGAGCACTATTTCTCTATTGGCCCCTCAATAGAATACGCATTATTCATAGTTAATTCTTTACTGTTGTTGTAGGGGCGGGCCTCGCGTCCGCCCGCAAATCTCAGGTTTATGTATGTTTTTGATGTACTGCGCGACCCAATATGCCCCACCGCAACATGGTCCCATACGAAAATAATCTGGTGGTAAACACCAGAATCTAATGTCGGGAGTTCATACATGGACGGCGCACTTTTTGTCATAAATAGTATCCAAAAGGATGTCGAACAATCGGTAGACGCAGTTGTCAATACCGTCATGCTCTTGGAAAGCGGCGCGACAATCCCCTTTATTGCCCGTTATCGCAAAGAAAAGACCGGCAATCTCGATGAAACCGTTGTCCGCAAAATTTCCGACCGCCTGGAATTTTATAAAGAGCTCGAAGCGCGCAAAGCGACGATTATGAAAAGCATCGAGAATCAGAAAAAAATGACGCCTGATTTGAAAAAAAGAATCCTCGACACAACCGACGCGACTGTTTTGGAAGACATGTACCTTCCGTATAAAATCAAGGTTAAAACCAGGGCAACAGCGGCAAAAGAGAAGGGTTTGGAAGGACTTGCTGATATACTGCTGACTCAGCTTGCATCCAATACAGTTGTTAAGGACGCGTTGGTCGCTCCGTTTGTCGTCGTTGACAAAGGAGTTGCCTCATATGATGAAGCTATCGCCGGGGCGCAGGATATCGTCGCTGAGCGCATCGCCGACAATGCCGCCATTCGTGGCTGGGTTCGCTCGTATACTGCCGATACCGGTGTTCTTAAGTCGGCGCCGCGAAAGGATTTTAAGGATATTAAAACAAAGTTCAGTACCTATTACGAGACATCGGAACTCATCAAATCAGCCCCTTCGCATCGCCTGCTTGCCGTACGGCGCGGTACCAAAGAGGAAGTGCTCTCCTGGAAAATCGTTCTTGACGACGATTACATAACCGGCCGCATCCAATCGTCAATTATCGGTGATAAAAATTTGCTTTTCAAGAAGGAAGTACTCGCCGCTGCTGCGGACAGCTATTACCGCCTGATGGCAGTGTCTATTCAGGCCGAAGTTTTTGTGCAGGCACAGCAGAAGGCCGAAGAGGAAGCGATTAGCGTATTCTCAAAAAATCTGAGAAATCTTCTCTTGTCCCCGGCTGCGGGATCAAAAATAACCATCGGGATTGATCCTGGCTTCCGTACGGGCTGCAAAATAGCCGTGGTGGATGAAAAGGGCGATTTCAAGGAATTCAGCACCATATATCCGACGCCTCCGGAAAATGATACGCATGGTTCCGCAGCGGTTCTTTTGGACCTGATTGCCGAATATGAACCGGGGCTTATTGCCATCGGTAACGGCACGGCTTCAAAGGAAACGTATGGATTCGTCAAGGAGCTGCTGCGCAAGAACACGCTGAACATACCGGTTGTCATGGTCAGTGAAGCCGGCGCGTCGGTGTATTCCGCGTCTGAACTGGCAGGCAAAGAATATCCTGATCTTGACTTAACCGCGCGGGGCGCCATCAGTATCGCTCATCGTCTGCAGGATCCCCTTGCCGAACTCGTCAAGATTGATCCGAAAGCAATCGGTGTAGGTCAATACCAGCACGATGTTAATCAGCGGGAGTTAAAACGGTCTCTTGATTTGACCGTAGAGTCGTGTGTAAATTATGTCGGAGTCGACTTAAATACCGCTTCAGTGGCGTTGCTCAGCTATGTGTCCGGTATCGGCCCGGCAATCGCTGACAATATAGTCAAATACCGCAGTGAAAATGGAAAATTCAAAAGCCGCAGCGAACTCAAGAAAATCCCCAAGCTGGGCGATAAGGCCTTCGAGCAATGTGCGGGATTTCTCAGAATCAGGGTCGCCGAGAACCCCTTAGACAATTCAACGATTCATCCGGAATCATATTGTGTGGTAGAGAAGATGGCGCAGGCAATGAATGTTTCCGTCAAAGAATTGATGGGCAATCAAAAAATTATTGACACGCTTGATCCGTCATCTTTTGTAAATGCTGTGTTCGGTTTGTTGACCGTTAAGGATATTATCGCGGAGCTCAAAAAGCCGGGCACCGATCCGCGCGAACAGTTTTCAAATGTTGAATTTTCGACGCAGATTAACGAAATCAGTGATGTTATTGCCGGTATGGTTTTGACGGGCGTGGTCACCAATGTGACCAATTTTGGCGCATTTGTCGATATCGGCGTGCATCAGGACGGGTTGGTGCACATCTCGCAGTTGGCGGACACCTTTATAAAAAATCCGTATGAGGTTATATCGGTCGGCGACACGCTGAAAGTTGAAGTGCTCGAGATAGAGCCTGCTCTCAAACGCATCTCGCTTAAACGATTGTCTGGGGGCAAGGCGCCTGATGCCAAACCTTCGGGCGGTAAAGCGCGGATGCCGAACAAAAATGTCGACCAGGGCTTTAAGATCGGAAGTATGTTTGAGTCGTGAAAGTTGTGTATGAAATGAAGGAGGTATAGATGGATTTTTTCCCGTGGATTATTGGTGCTGTCATTCTTATTGTTGTTGAACTATTGACGCCGGGCGGGTTCTTTTTTGCCTGTCTCGGCATCGGCGCGCTGCTGGCGGGGTTGTCGGTTTTGGTGTTGCCGGTGTGGACATCATGGATAGTTTTTTTCGTTATAAGCGTTGCAGCGCTTTATTCGATTCGTCCAATGGCGCGGAAACTGTTTGCCTCTACGCCAAAGAAATCAAATGTTGACGCGCTGGTGGGACAAAAAGCGTGGGTGACCGAACCGATTGCACCGCCTGAACTCGGCATGGTGAAGGTTGACGGCGAGATATGGCGCAGTGAAGCGGGAGAGCCGATACCCAAAAATACCTGGGTTGTAGTTGTTGCGGTTAAGGGTACACGGCTGGAAGTTAAAAAGTAAACTTCTAATTTATAAAAGGAGATTATTATGCCTGCAGGATTAATTTTAGTAGTCGTTGTTTTTCTCTTTATCTATGTGTCTCGTTCGCTCCGTGTCATTCAACAGTATGAAAAAGGACTGGTGGAAACTCTGGGGCAGTACACTAAGACCGTGGAACCGGGGCTGACTATTATCTTTCCGCCGTTTCAGAATGTCAGAAAAGTCGATATGCGCGAGCAGGTGATGGATGTCGCGCCGCAGGATGTTATTACCAAAGACAATGTTATGGTTACCGTGGATGCGGTTATCTATTTTCAGATTACCGATCCGGGAAAAGTCGTTTATAATGTCGCCAATTTCTCCATGGCGGCTTTGAAGCTTGCTCAGACGAATCTGCGCAATGTCATCGGCGATATGGAGCTCGACAGCACATTGACTTCCCGTGAAAAAATCAATGTTCAGCTTCGTCTTGTCATGGATGAAGCGACTGACAAGTGGGGCGTAAAAGTTACGCGGGTTGAAATTCAGAAGATTGATCCTCCGCGCGATATCACTGACGCGATGTCAAAGCAGATGAAAGCGGAACGCGAAAAACGCGCCAACATCCTCGAGGCAGAAGGGTTCCGCCAGGCGGCGATTCTCAAGGCCGAAGGGGCTAAGCAGTCGGCCATTCTGGAAGCCGAGGGAAAATCTGAAGCGATCCGCCGCGTTGCAGATGCCGAGAAATATCAAATTGAAATCGTTTACACCGCCATTCATTGCGGCAAGCCGACCAACGACCTGCTTGCCATTAAATACATGGAAACGCTTGAAAAGATAGCCAACGGCCAGGCGACAAAAATATTCTTGCCGCTTGAGACGACAGGTGTTACCGCATCAATCGGCGGGATAGCTGAACTCTTTAAGGATAAAAAGGGGAGTTGATACACTCAGTCCTTCGGCGTTCATTAATGCCTTCATTTATGACTGGTTTATACATTCATATTCCTTTTTGCCGGAAAAAGTGTGTTTACTGCGATTTCTCGTCAGTGCCCTCTGTCACTGGTGTTCCTCAGTCGTATGTTGATGTCCTCGCGGCGGATATGAGACGATATCGGGGTGAGGCAATAGAAACCGTCTATATCGGCGGGGGAACGCCTTCTTTGTTGACTTCAGGACAGATACGGGCAATTGGCGCGCTCATCAGCGATACATTCGACACTACTGCTGTCACAGAAATGACCTGCGAAGTTAATCCCGAGTCGGTGACGCTGGAAACTATTGCCGCATTGCGCGATATCGGTGTCAACCGCATCAGTATGGGGCTTCAATCAACCGACGACGCGGCATTGCGGTGGCTGGGCAGGATTCATACCGCGCATGAGTTCGAGATTGCCTTTCGTACGGTCCGGAATGCCGGATGTGATAATATAGGCATTGATCTCATATACGGACTACCTGGCCAAACGGTGGATTCGTGGCGGTCAGTTCTTGAAAAGGCCATTGCATTTCACCCGGAACATATGTCGTTGTACGCTTTAACCATCGAACCCGGAACACCGCTTGCCGAGAGAAAAATAATTGTTGATCAGGATATGCAGGCGGACATGTATGAATGGGCAGGGAAGTTCCTTGCTGCCAACGGGTTTGTGCAGTACGAGATTTCCAACTGGGCGAAACCCGGCTATGAATCACGCCACAACCTTATTTATTGGCGCGGCGGCCGCTATATCGGCATCGGCGCCGCCGCCGCATCGTGTGACGGGCGCCGCCGCTGGGTGAACGAACGGGATGGTGCTCAGTACACTCGCCTGGTGCAAACCGATAATAATTTTGTCGTCGATGATGAGTGTATAGAAGGCCCGATACGGGATGCGGAGCATCTTATGCTGGGACTGCGTCTAACGGCGGGGATTCTCGTGACCGATGATATACGCATGCGCCACGGCGGTGCTTTTGACCAATTTATCACGCAAGGTCTCATGGAAATGTCCGGCAACAATGTCCGATTGACGCCGCGCGGGATGCTGGTATCCAATCAGGTACTCCGGGAGTTCGTATGATAGAAGTGTCCGTTGTTATTCCGTGTTTAAACGAAGAACAATCGATTGCGTCATGTATTCGCAAAGCCAACGAGGCATTTGCTAAATACAAAGGAGCGGGGGAAGTTATTGTCGTCGATAACGGATCAACGGACCAATCCGTCGCTATTGCCCGGTCACTCGGCGCGCGGGTTATAGTTGAAGAACGAAAAGGGTATGGCAGTGCATTGCGCACCGGTATCGCTGCCGCTCAGGGAGCTTTCATCGCCATGGGCGACGGGGACGATACCTATGATTTCTCAACGGCCGATGAATTTTTCACCCGTCTCAAGCAAGGGTATGATCTCGTGATGGGGTCGCGGTTTAAAGGGACAATAGTACCCGGCGCGATGACATGGTCGCACCGGTATATCGGCAACCCTATCCTTTCCGGCATGCTGAAACTCTTTTTCGGCGGCGCTGTTTCTGACGCTCATTGCGGTCTGCGGGCGTTCAGGAAGACGGCGTATGACTTGATGGACCTTCATACCACCGGCATGGAGTTTGCTTCCGAGATGGTCATTCATTCGCTTAAAAAAAAGTTGAAGATTTCCGAGATCCCGATTACCTATTATCCCCGTCAAGGAGAATCAAAACTGGCGTCATTCAGGGATGCGTGGCGGCATATGCGGTTTATGCTGATATACTCGCCGGGGTATTTATATGTGTTGCCCGGGCTGATACTATTTCTATTCAGCTTTCTGGTGACACTGCGATTATTGGCGGGCCCCATTGTTGCATTCGGAAGGGGATGGGAAATTCATGTGATGGTCTTTTCGTCAATGTTCACCATTCTCGGTTGGCAGATCATCAATCTGGGGATTGCGGCAAAGGTATTTGCCTACAGTATTTCCTTGGAAGAGGACAATTGGATACAACATGTATTGAAGCTGGTCACGCTTGAACGAGCCATCGTGTGCGGCTTGGGGTTGGTTATTGCGGGCATGGGGATGATAGGATATATTTTTTATGTCTGGTCGCAAAATCATTTTGGAGCGCTTAAAGAAGTTAACACCGGACTATTCGCGCTTACCTTGACCGTCTTGGGATTTCAGACAATCTTTACGGCATTTCTCACCAGTATGCTGCAGATAAAGTTCCGATAACGCTGCGATATGAAAAAAATACTGCTCATTAGTCCATCTGAAAACGGTTCCGCCCATAAGACCGAGGCGTATCCTTCAGGGGCGCTGCTGCTATTAGGTACAATGCTCGGCGCACGAGGGCATCGGGTGTCTATTGTCCATATGGCCGCTGAAGGCCGGACAATAGAATGGCTGGAACGGCGTGTGGCTATTTTTCAGCCCGATATTGTGGGCGTCACCATGAACACCTTTCAGACCGTTTCGGCGCGCCACATCAGTGCGGCTGTAAAAAAAGTCAATAAAAATATACTGACCGTTACCGGCGGGCCGCACCCGTCGGCGCTTAAAGCCGAGATATTCGCTGATTTCCCTGATATCGATGTAGTCGTTGTCGGTGAAGGTGAGCATACATTCATAGATATTGTTGAGGGTGCTGATGTGCACACGATTGCCGGCATCTGCTATGCTGGTGTTGAAAACGCTCCGCGGCCGTACGCCGAAAACCTTGATTATATTCCTCTGACGGATTTGAGCTTGATCGATCTGCGGAGGTTCTCCGGGGCAGACCCCGTAGGTGCGTATCCGAGCATGTTTATCATGGCTTCTCGCGGATGCCCTTTTCAGTGTACCTTTTGCAATAAATCTATCTGGGGTGACAAAGTCCGCCTGCGAAAGCCGGAACTGGTGGTCCGTGAGATCGAGTGGCTCCATACGCAATACGGCATCCGGGAAATATTCTTTCAGGATGACACCTTTAATCTAAAACGGCAGTGGACTGAGGATATATGCAGAAGGATTATCGAAAAAGGTTTAAACAAGAAAATTGTTTTTAAAACCCCGTTCCGGGCAAACAAAGAGCTGGTTGATGAGTCGCTCCTGCGGCTCATGAAAGCAGCCGGTTTCTGGCTGATATTCTACGGTGTCGAGAACGGTAATCAGCAGATGCTTGACGCTATGGGCAAGGGACTGAAAATAGAGGACATCAAACGGGCGTTCAAGCTGACTCATGCCGAGGGTATTAAAACAATCGGTTCGTTCATTGTCGGTATGCCCGGCGAAACAGAAGCAACCGTCAATGATTCCATCGCGCTTTTCAATGAGATCCGGCCGTATGTGACCGGCTGCGCTGCAGCTATGCCGTTTCCTAAAACGGCCTTTGAACGGGAAGTCGTCAAACGCGGGCATCGTTTAGTCAACGGCTACGACGGGTACGCCATGGGGAAAATACTGGTCCGTACGGACGAACTTGATCCGGATCAATTGCGCACAGCGTTTGAGCGGTTCCGTAAAATCATCGTCAGGCGTTTTTTTATCGATCTGCTGAAACTCCGGTATGCGCGGATGATTTTTTTCACCCTCAGGTCGCCGTGGTATATGCGTCATGTGGTGCGCCGGATAACGGCGAACCTGGCAGGTAATCAATGAAGGTTTATTTAATAAAACCCCTTCAATCGAATTTTGCCGTTGCATCGCCTTTTTCAACCATAACGACAGAGGCAGGGATATATCCGCCGTTGGGGTTGCTTCAGTTGGCGACTGGTGAAAAAATTCGTGGCTGTCACGCTGTATCGGTTATCGATATGGTTGCCGAGGGATTGTCTCTTGCCGCGCTCCAGTCGATTCTTGAACGGGAACGGCCTGCTGTGGCGGGCGTCACTCTGCATACCGACAATTTGGGCGATGGATGCCAGGTTATTGCCCTTATTAAAAGCGTTTCCCCTGATATCGCTGTTCTTGCCGGCGGTCCGCATGTGGCGATGTATCCGAAGGAAACAATGGGGATATCCGGCGTAGATTATGCGGTCTGCGGCGAAGCGGACGGCGTGCTCGGCGAGATGCTCGACAGATTAGCGGCTGGCAAGCCGTTGGAAGACATTCCCGGTGTGGTGACACGCGCGAATCTGCATCTGCCGATTGTAAAACTCGAAATTGAAGATCTTGATGGATTGGCGATTCCTGACTACTCACTGCTTCCGTATAAGAAATATTCCTCGATATTGACACGCAATAATCCCATAGCGATTATAATGGCTTCCCGCGGGTGTCCGTTTAAGTGCGCATACTGTCCTGCCGGCGGAACAAAACTGCGCCGCCGCAGCCCCAAGCTGGTAGCCGATGAGGTGGAAAAGTGTCTCTCGCTAGGGATTAAGGATATTCTATTTTTCGATGAAATATTCGCCCTCGATCATGCCCGGGTAAAGGAATTGTGCGCGCTTTTTGTCGATCGCGGCTTGAAGTTTCGCTGGAACATCCGCACCCGTGTCGGTGATATTACCCCAGAGATAGTGAGTGTGCTCAAAAATGCCGGTTGCAATCTTATACAGTTCGGCATCGAATCAGGCACGCAACGCATACAGAAACTGATGAATAAAAATCTCGACCTTGACGATGTCTACAAGCGAATCCAATGGGTCAGGCAAGCCGGAATCCTTACATACGGCAATTTTATGCTGGGTTCGCCGACGGAAACTGACGAGGAGATTAACGCTACTGTTTCATTCGCAATAAGGCTTAAGCTCGATTTTGCCGTTTTCGGGATTACGGTGCTGCTGCCAAAAACCGAGTATTACAGTCGGGCGCTCAGGGAAAATAAAATCCCTCGTGATTTCTGGGGCGATTATATTGCCAACCCTCTGGTCCAGATACCCAACGCCTATTGGCCTGATTTTGATAAAAAGTATCTTGAGAAAAAATGCAAAGAAGCATTCTCCCGGTTTTATCTGCGGCCATGGTATGTATTTAATTATATGACACGCATAGCCCGCATGTCGAATATTGCCGCGCATATTAAACCGGCTATGAATGTTTTTAAGAACTTTTTTTCCGATGGAGCGATTACAAAATGATGTACAGTGTTATGTCTCGATATTTCAAATTCCTCTCTTTGCCGCACGGTGAAAGCATATGATTTTAATGAAGGATGCGGGATACTGTATTTCCCGTTTTATTGACAGATATGTCGGAATATTATTGTGCTTTGCTTTTCGCGGGGTCAAAAAAAAGCATCGTCCCGTTCCCGGTACGCAATGGAAGCAGATTCTGCTTATTAAGTTCTCATTGGTTGGCGACACGATCCTTCTAATCCCGGCTATCAGAGCGGTGCGTGCGGCGTATCCCGGAGCTAAGATAACTTTTGTCTGTTCAGAAATTAACGCTGAGATCATCAGATCATGCCCGTATGTCGATGCCGTTATTGTGTCTGATTTGCCGTCACTGTTCAATCCGTTCTATCTGTTTCGGTTCCTGCGCGGGATTAATCGCCGGCGCTATGATGTGGTTGTTGATTTTGAACAGTGGTTTCGCTTTTCCGCGCTCATAACCTTTTTTATTGATGCCGCAACCAAGGCGGGGTTCAAGACCGCGGGACAGTTCCGGCACTGGCTGTTCGACATATTTGTCGAACACGATGAAGCACACCATGAGATTGCGTGCTATGCCGATCTGCTGAGTGCGCTTGGTATTGCCTGTGCTGATACGGCGCTTGAATGGCGAACGCCGCCTGAAGCTTCCGCTTCCGCACAAAAAAAACTGCTGTCAGCCGGCATAGGAGCCGGTGAGAAGTACATGGTTATTCATCCCGGCAGCAGTCATTGGGTCCAGAAGCAATGGCCTGAACACCGTTACGCGATGTTGTGCAACGCTCTGGTAGCTATGGACGATAAAAAAATTATACTGACCGGGTCAAGCGGAGAAAAAGCATTAGTGCGGGCAGTGCTGTCTGATGTTCACGATGGTTCACGGGTAGTTTCTCTGGCGGGGGAACTCTCTTTGTTTGAGCTGGGGGCCGTACTTTCAAATGCTGATGTGCTGGTATGCGGTAACACCGGGGTTATGCATCTGGCCTGCGCCGTCGGTACGCGCATTTTATTGATAAACGGCCCGGTGAGCGTTGAAAAATGGGGCCCGCAGGGGAGTGGACACCGCGTGGTACAAGCGTGGACGGAGTGCGCCCCGTGCGTATATCTCGGGTTTGAATACCGGTGCCGAAAAAGAACCTGTATGGAATCAATTGCGGTTGAGGATGTGATCGATGCCTATGTTCTGCCTGATGTGCGGAGCCCCTTGTAACCAGCGGCCGATTTTTCACATAGCGGATCGCTTAAAAATGATTTCCTGTCACTACGACATTGTGCAATGTCCGGCGTGCGGTTCCGTGCAGGTGTCTCCTCTGCCGTCAGAAGATGAGATCGCGGGGTTGTATCCGGTGGGATACAATTTCAAGATCGAATCATCCGATCGCGGTATATCGCGCGCTATAAAAATGTTTGAATGGCGCGTGTTTTACCGCTCGAGTTTTCAGAGAAATTACCGGATGCTCCGCCGTGCGGTTGGGCGGGACGGGTTCAGCATTTTGGATGTTGGTTGCGGGTCAGGTCTGCGGCTGCAGGTATTTAAGGACGCCGGTTGCGAAGTCGAAGGCAACGAAACATCAGCCGCGTGCGTCGAGCATATCCACAGTATCGGCGGCATACCCGTACATCACGGCCGCATTGAAACGCTCAACATATCCCGTCAGTACGATGTCGTGACCATGTTTGCGCTTTTGGAACATCTTGCCGATCCTCTATCGGTAGTGAGCGCCGTAAAGAAATTGTTAAAACCCGGGGGTAAACTGGTCATTCAGGTCCCGGTGGTTGATTCAATCCAATTTAAGTTGTTAGGCAGGCGCTCAGCGATGGTCAGCGATATGCCGCGCCATGTGTTTATTCCGTCCCTATCAGGGTTGCGTGCGTTCATGGTGCGGGAAGGTTTTGCACAGCACTCATGCTGTCCCGTTTCACTATTTGAACGGGCGACTCTTTTCGCCCTGGGGATAATGCCGTTGTCGTCAACGCCGGTTACATACGGCCGGTCGCCGACTGTTCGGACACTATATCGTGTCCTCGGATGGGGGTTGACGGTGTTTCCGGGGTTGCTGGTGGCGCTGATGGAATCCTTTACCCGTGCCGGCGCGGAAACTGTCTTTGTGTTCGAAATTAAAAAGGAAGTTTAATGTATCAATCGGGAACAAACCGTGAGTATCGTTAAGGGTGCATAATGAAAAAATCAAAAAAGAATGCTCGTGCCGCAGACATGGTTCCCATGATTTTCCCTCGCGCGTCATGGTGGGTTATTGTTCCCGTGTTTATGGTCTGGACGGTTATCGTTTTGCAAAATTATTTTAAACTGTATCCGCTCAACGGCTTTGGTCTTTTTTTGACTGGGTACGAGCAATATGATCCAATGGCGATCCTTCGGCGCGCAGGGGAGTCGATGCTTCATGTCGGAAAAGTACTGGCGTTGTGTGTTGCCGCAGTAGGTATCGGTGGCATGGTCATAGGGCGGTTTTTTAATGATGATGAACCCCGTCGCGATCGTCTTTTTTTTGAGTATGCCGTGGGTTTGGGTATTTTCTCTTTGTCTTTTTTTCTGATGGGCATAGCGGGGTTTCTCAGCCCCGTGCTGTGGGGCACAGTAATCATCATTTGTTGTATCAACGGTATATATATCCTCAGTGCGCCGGGGCTGATTTCATTTACTTTCCGTTCATTTTCCGGATGGGAAAAAACAAGTATCATCGTCATAGGGTGCATAGCTCTTTTCAATTTCATAGGTGCGTGCTGTCCGGAACTTTTTTACGACGCTCAATATTATCAGGTAGGCATTCCTCTCAAGTGGCTATTAGACCACCGGATTGCCACAACCGAATATACGGTTGCTTCATTCTTTCCGTTTAATATCAATTTGTTGTTCATGATTGCGCATATGTTTGGCAACGACATAACCGCGAAAATGGTGTCCTTTGTCTGCGGCATATCCGTCTGCTGGGGAATATATCAGTTCGGAAAAAGATTTTTTACCCGCGAGGTCGGCGTGGTGGCGGCGCTTATTTTTTATTGCGTACCGCAGGTAATGATCGGTTCATGGAAGGCGGCTGTTGAGCTGGGTATCGCGGTGTTTGATTTTGGAACGGTATTCGCCCTGATGTATTATATCGTCAAAAAAGAGCGGGGGTGGCTGGTCCTTGCCGGCGTTTTGTGCGGGTTATCCATGGGCAGTAAATATACCGGTCTGGTATTTTGTTTTATACCGGCGGTCATGACGCTGGCGATTGCAGGGGTGTGGCGGCGTCAATCGATCTATGCGCTATGTCGTGATATAGCACTTTTTTCTCTCATAGCAGTGGCCGTTTGTTCCCCCTGGTATATCAGAAATTATATTGCCAGCGGCAACCCGGTCTTTCCTTTTTTCTGGGGAAAGATCGGATTTTTGAAGTTGAAGATGACGCAATCCCTGTTTTCCGATCCCCCGCCGCCGCCGTTTAGTTTTTACAATTATTTCTGCTTCCTGTGGCCGTCGACCATGGGCACCCTGCAGCAGGAATCTTTCCTTGGTCCCGTGTTTCTGGTTTTTATTCCCTATATTCTTGTATTCAAAAGGATTGATTTTAAAATCAAGATCCTTGGCGTCTATATGCTTTTCTCAGTATTGTTCTGGGCCGTTCTGGGTAGGTTTTATATGCGCTATCTTATTCCTACTTTGCCGGTGATAAGCATTGTTTTTGCCTACTATATTGCCGGACATGCGTCAAAAGCGATAAAGAAAATATCCTTCTTGCTGCTTCTGGGCATCGCTCTGTTCAACGCAGTATCTGCATCATGGTTGATGCAGAATATGTATGCACCGCTCTCATATTTTCTCGGCATGGAGTCGCGCAATGAGTATCTTTCCGTTCAAAGAGAAGGGTATCCCGACCCTTCCTATCCGGTGCTGGATTACGCGAATAAACATCTTGATAAAAATGCTGTCATACTATTTCTGGGTGAGACGCGGGGGCTTTTTTCCAATAAGCGTTTTATCGTTTCCGGCGTTGCGGAGCGCTCACCGCTGGCGGACTGGCTTAAGGAATCCAGTGATGCAGACCATTTGTTCGCTCGACTCCGGGGCAACGGCGTGACGCATATTCTGCTTAATGTGCGTGAGGCGATGCGCCTTAAAGGGTATGACTTATTTGATTGGGACGGCAGGGAGATGCGGATCCTTGATGAATTCTGGAAACAGCATGTGCGTGAGATATATCATGACATAGCTGATGTCTCAGCGCCTCAGAAGGGAATTCGCTCGCTCAAAAACGATGATCCGCGGAGCTGGCAGCAGTATGCAGCCAATCCCTATAACTATGTGTTCCTGTATGAAATCGTGCCCTCAACTCCGGTTGCGGGGGGCATGGTGCCGTATAATTTCTTTGTTGATGAGGCATTGTACTCTTCTGACCGATGGGGAATAATGACCGCGGGGGCCGATGGCAAATGGCTGCTGAAAAATGAAAGGGAAACTCATAAACCATGAAAAAAACACTGCAGCTTTTGGTGGGTATTGCCGTCAGCGGATTATTTCTGTGGCTGGCGTTTAGAAAATCTGATATCGGGCAGATTGCCCTGATTTTAAAGTCCACCCGTATTGATTTGGCTGCTGCGGCGCTGGGTATCGGCATTTTAGGGCTTTTTATCCGGAGCTACCGCTGGAAACTGCTGGGCAGCAAATACCGGACCGTGCCGTACGGTAATTTTTTTCGCGCCACTACCATGGGGCTTATGCTTAACACCTTTCTTCCCTTCCGCACCGGGGATATTTTTCAGGGGTATTTCATTGCGCGGTCAAGCGGTCTTCCCCAGAGCTATACGCTGGCGACTGTTTTTATGGAACGCATGATGGATTTTGTCCCGCCTGCGCTGATGCTGGTGTTGGGTTCATTTTTTGTTGTATTGCCCCCGCAGATAAGCTTGTCGCGTCTTGCGCTGATATTTGCGGTAGTTGCAGGTGCAGGTATCACGCTAATCGTTTTAAGGAAACAATTTCTTGCCGTCATCTCCCGTTTTCTGCATGCCCGCCACAGCGAAAAGATAGGGCATTTACTCGACAATGTGGTTACCGCGCTCGGGTTTTTAAAAGACCGGCAGGTGCTGGCGGGCGCCGTTCCACTGACGCTGATAAATTGGTTTATATTAAGCGCCACGGGAACTTTTCTCATGCTTGCTTCATTAGGCATACCCATTTCATTTTTTCAGGCATTTCTTGTTCTGGGCATAACTGTCATGAGCGTCGCCATTCCCGCCTCGCCCGGTTTTGTGGGGACATGGGAATTTTTCTGTGTTCTGGCGCTGAGCATTTTCCATATTGACCGCGATAGGGCGCTGTCCTACGCCGTTCTTTCCCATGTCATGGCCTTTATCCCGATTATCGTCTTCGGTCTCTTTTTCACCGTCCAAGGATTTATTCGCAAACATTTTCCCAAAAAATCTCAACCAGTATGAAAATGAATATGTCAGTACCCTTAAAACTGCTCATTCTTACGCTGCTTTCAGGCGTTTTTCTGAGCTTGGCGCTGCACAAACTGGATGTGCCCGGGTATCAGACCGACGAAGGTTTTTACACGGTCCCCGCCATGAACATGATGTACGGGACAAGCATGGATGAGGCCGTTGTCAGTAAGATTCACATAGGCCGTATAACCCTGCCCGTCATGAGCGGGACATATATTGGAAGCACACAAATCTATTTACTTCTGCCTTTTATAAAATTGTTTGGCCCTCATTTTACCGCATCGCGCATTATGCCGATTTTTTTCGCGTGCCTCGTATTGTGGCTGACATGGATGTTATGTGAAGCCCTCTTCAACTGGCGGATAGCGCTGATGTCAACCGCACTGCTAGCCTGTAACCCTTCATATATACTCTGGAGCAGGATTGGGCTGCAGGGCGAGGGCCCGCTCCTGGTTTTCCTGTTTCTTTCTTCATTGTTGTTTTTGATGCGGTGGTATACGCGGGGGGGACAGTTGTCTCTGTATAGTGCGGCGTTTTTGCTGGGGGTGGGGCTTTATACAAAACTTAACTTTATATTTCTTATTATCGCGCTGGCGTTCTCCGCCGCACTGTTTGCCGCAGAACTATCGGCAAAGATTCGCGGTCGCCATACGCTGATTGCGGGCGGATTCTTTCTCTTAGGTGTATTCCCGCTTTTGTATTACAATATAACGGAATATTTTCCGACTGTGCATATCATAATCGATTCTGTGTTTGACGGCAGTTATGGGGGCGAGAATAACGCTCATATTATTGCCAATGGTATTTTGAGGATAAAACAATTCATTGCTCTGTTGGGCGGGGGGGCGTATTATACCACCCATATGAAAACACCTAACCCCTGGTATGCGCTCATGTTTTTTATATCGTTTGCCGGACTGGCGGCGATAATTATAAAAAAAGGGTTGCGCTCATCGCGAAAAATAGTTGTTATACTGGTGATGGATTGCTTCATTTTCGCCGGAAACTGTTTTACCGTGTCGGGGTTTTACATCCATCATTTGTTCCTTCTCTTTCCTTTTCCGCTGATAACCATTGTGTTGTTTTGGGACGCCCTTGCCGAACGGGTGAAATCGATACAACCAATAGTTTTGGCTGTTGCGCTTATCCTTTTTATTTCTGCAGACATCAGTGTTCTTTTCGGCAGATACCGTTATTTTGAAAAAACCGGCGAAAGGGCTGAGTGGTCGGACAGTATATACCGGCTGAGCGATTATCTTGAGAAGCACAACATTCGCCATCCGGTGACTTTAGACGATCGGATAAAATTTAATACGGAAGTGTTAACGCAGGGGGGAGTTTCTCCGGTTGTTATAGTTGATATCCCCGTTGAACGAACTATTGCGTTGTTAAAGCACTCCATCGTGCGGGGCGATTACTTTATCGTTCTTTCTCCGCTTTGCAATACACGCCGTAGTCAGGCCAGTCCCTATACTGACCTTTTTGAAACGGCAAAAGCAGAGCGGTGCACTCTGGCTCTCGTGCAAACATTCAGCAATAGAGTCAACGAACCGGTCTATTACTTGTATAAAACACAACCTGCTGCGGGGGCACACAGAAGACCTCGGGAGGTACAACGGATCGGGATAGATAATCCGGGGCAGTGATACTGTGGGCGGTATGGTGTATATCAGTGTACAACGGGTAATTGTATGGTTACGATTGTCCCTGTACCTTTGTTGCTGGTAATGGCTATCGTGCCGTCATGAGCAGTCACGATATTCTTGCATAAACTTAAGCCCAATCCCGTGCCTTTTGTTTTCGTTGTAAAAAAGGGATCAAAAATCTTGTCGAGCGTTGCCTTATCAATACCGGAACCGTTGTCGTTTATAATGATCTCGATATGCTCTGCATCAACCCGCGCATCAATGGCAATCCTTCCTGTCCGGGATTCAACGGCGTCGGCGGCGTTGTTGAGAAGGTTCATGAATAATTCTCTCATTTGCAGCTGATCGGCGTTCAACAGGATGTGCGGCTGTGATGGGAACTCTTTGATGATTGTTATCAGTTTTGATGCAAGTCTTCCGTCAACGATGTCCAAACATTCATTAAGCAAATCCTGCAAATAAAAAGTTTCGCGCTTTAAAGGTTTTACGGCCGAATAATGCAAAAGATCGTTTATGATAAGATTGCTTTCGGAAATTTTGTTCTCGATGGTTGTCGCCAGCATATCAATTCTTTCCAATAGATCAGGGTCTTTTCTTTTGAGAATAGCAGTGGCGATTTGTATGGCAGTCAGCGGGCTGCGCAGCTCATGAGCAACCGTTGCGGCAAGGGTCCCTATGTCAGAGAGCCGTTTTGCCTGATTTAATTTTTCGTTGGCATTCACAAGCTCGGCTGTTTTTGAATGAATCAAATTTTCAAGTTTTTTCTTGTCAGTGGTAAGTATGGTATGTGCCAGTTTCTGCTCTGTAATGTCCGTGATAGCGACAAGGCATTGCCGTTTGTCGTTATTAGTTGTATTTTCCGCGCAACTAATCTTAAATTGAAGATTAAAAGGGGCATCCTCGGGATGTGCAATGTTGATCTCTAAGACCTGGGGCGCTTGGGTTTCATAGACATGCTGCAGGCAGGACAAGAATGATTGGCGCTCGTCAATCGGCAGGAAAACTTGGAGTCTCCTGTTGACAACGGCGCTTCGTTCCACACCGAATAACATACACCCCGCATAATTGATTTCAGTCACCATCCCGGTATCGTCAATAGTGCAGTACCCGATGGGGGCGTAATCATACAGGTATCGGTATTTGTTCAGCGCCATCTCCGTTGTGTGCCGCGCCTCTAAAAGCTCGTCATTTTGCATCTCAAGCTCAATTTTATGCACTTCGAGCTCGTGGACAGCTTTTACTAAATCTATGCTGATCTTCGCGCTGGTCGCAGGTTTTTGCGAACGCAACAACTTTTCAGCGAGTGCACGGAGTGAATTTTTCGCGGGAGCGTTCATACATGCCCTCCTTTGACTTCGGTAACTTCATCGAAAGCTAAGAGTATCATGTCCGTTTTTTTATCCTCACTCATGACCCGGCGCGCGTTTAAAATCAACTTTTTATGGCCCAAAGACCGGAAATCATCTTCAACGATATAATCCTTAAAATTCTTGTTTTTGTCGAGTACCTCGTGCAGAATAGCGCGCAGCTGCTGAATATCCCATCGTCCCCCCTCGATATGGTACAGGAATTTTGATATGACGCGTGCGGGCGTGGTTCTAAATAATGTGTAGAATGCATGGTTTGCCGACAAAATATTGAGGTTAGTATCCAGTACTATCAACGCTTCCCGGACAGTATCTACGATGCCTTCTGCGTATAACCGCGCCGCAAGCAGTTTTCCTTCCAGTTCCTTTTCAAGGGAAATATCGGTAAAAGTAAAAACGACGCCGTCAATGCGGTTGTCGATAGTTCTATACGGGAGAATACGCATGATATACCAATGATTGTCGTTTGTTTGAACCTGGGTTTCAAAACGCACAAGATTTGCCAATACTTCACGGGAGTTCTTGATAATCCCGTCATAGCGCAGATTCATGGCAATGTCCGTTATTGGCCGTCCGATATCCGTCGGTATAAGGCTCATGATTTGCGCCACGCTCGGCGTAAAACGCTTTATGCACAGGTTGTTGTCTAAAAACAGTGTGGCGATAGCGGTGCTGTCCAAGAGATTCTTCATGTCATTGCTCGTCAGTGTCAGCTCGCCAATTTTTTCCTGGTATTCGCTGTTGATAGTCACCAGTTCTTCGTTAAGCGACTGCATTTCCTCTTTAGATGTTGTCAGTTCCTCGTTGGTGCTTTGATGCTCTTCATTTATTGACTGCAGTTCCTCGTATGCCGACTTATGTTCTTCAGTGGTTTGCTCCATGGCGGTACGCGTCTTAAGCAGTTGATCCTTGGTGCTTTTTAGTTCTTTTTCAAGTTGAACCAAAAGGAGATGCTCTTTGCCCGGAGGCAGCATCTTTATCTTGTGCGTGTCGGTCTCTTTTAAAAAAGATTTTTCCTGAAACACCACCAGCAGTGACCCGCGGGGATGTCCATGGGGCTGCAGCGGTTCAACGATCAAGTCGATGGACCGGTAACCGCCGGTCACTTTTATCGGCAAATCGTGCATCATGACCTTTTTGTTGTCCGTACCGGCAGAATGTATGGCGCCGTAGAGTTCGGGACGAATTGCCTCGTGCACCATTTCAAAAATACTCATGGTTGGCTGACCCACGGGAAGCTCAAGATATTTGCCGGTTTTCCCGGTGATTAAGAGTACATTGCCTTTTGCATCCACCACGACCGAGGGGGGGGTGAACGATTTCAGCAGCAGGCGGTTGGTGGTTTCAACCATACTTTCGTTCGTTTGCGTTGTTGGCTGTTTTGATCTGCCGCTCTCAGGCAAGACAGTCGACGCTAAATCTGTGTCAAAATGCCTGAGCAGGCTGTTGGACGCTATCGCACTTTTGCTTCGTTTGAATATCTTAAAGCGAGCGTCGAACGGGGTGAAATACTCTGCTAATTCACCGGTGCTTTCAGCGGTTCCCAAAAAGAGAATGCCTCCGGGATTGAGTGAATAATGGAACAAAGAGATGACTCTCTGTTGCAGTTTCGCGTTCATATAAATAAGAAGATTTCTGCAGGAAAGCAGGTCAAGGCGCATAAAGGGGGGGTCTTTGTGCACATCGTGTTCCGCAAATATCACCATGTCTCTGATTTCACGCTTTACGCAATATTTGTTATCTTTAAAAATAAAGTACTTGTTGAGCCGATCCTGCGAAACATCGCCGCGGATGGCGGCGGGATAGCACGCTGTTCGTGCTTTGTCTATGGATTCCCGTTTGATGTCAGTCGCGTAAATCTGAATCAATCCGATGCGGTTTAATTTGTCAAAGTATTCTTTGATTAAAATGGCTATTGAGTAGGCCTCTTCACCCGTCGAACAGCCGGGGACCCAGATACGCACCGGGCTATCCAATGTTTTTGTTTTAAGAACCGGGGCAAGCGCTGCGCGCAACGATTCAAATCCTTCAGCATCCCTGAAGAACTTGGTGACGCCAATGAGGAGTTCTTTGAAAAGTATATCGATTTCCGACCGGTTTGTCTGCAGAAACAATACATAGTCGGAAATATTGCGGATATCATTTACTTCCATCCGGCGCTCTATCCTGCGATTGAGGGTAGTTTTTTTATATGCGGAAAGATCGTGGCCGGTATGATGGCGTACCAGAAGAAGTATCTTCTGAATTGCATTGGTGGTCGCGTCATAAGTGGTAGTTGCTTTCCATTGAGCGGATAACAACAAATTCTTTGCGAACCGCATTAATTTTATCGGCATATCCTTGATCGCCAGCACGGCATCAACAATCCCGGTACTGATGGCGCTGGTCGGCATCCCGTCATATTTTGCCGTTTCCGGGTCCTGAACTATCACCATCCCCAAATTTTTCTTGATTGCCAGAATCCCTTTTGTACCGTCAGATCCCATACCCGAGAAAAGAATGCCCGCCGCCCAAGAGCCGCGGTCCTCGGCTAAACTGCGAAAGAAATAATCTATGGGCAGGTGCAGTCCGTCCGTTTTCATGGGGTCGAATAATTGGAATTTTCCGTTGAGCATGGCAATGTCTTTGTTGGAGGGGATAATATACACCGTATTGCGCAGAATCTTCATGTTGTCTTGCGCCTGCAATACTTTCATCGCCGTATCGCGCTGGATCAGTTCGGGCATTGATCCTTCGCGGGACGGGTCAAGATGGGCGACAATGACAAATGCCATCCCGCTGTCGGGCGGCATAATTTTAAAGAATTGCTCAAAGGCCTCAAGCCCTCCCGCCGACCCGCCGATACCGACGACCGGGAACATGGTGATTTCAGAAGATGCAACGGGAATGTTTTTCTTTGTGCGAGCTTTTACAGCCGGGGTGGTGCGCCGAGATTTTGATTTTTTGTTCGCTTGTTTTTTCATTGAGTGGTCTCTTTAGTTGTCCGTTCGCCTACGACATTTACCGATATATTATAGCTAATTGATTTCTGGGTAGTCAAGACGGGATGAAGTGGGGGCAGCGCTGGTGGTCTTGACAACGCAAATAGTATCGTGGTATAATGTTAGCACTTACAGCAATAGAGTGCTAAAAATAACTTTAAAGGTACCAGATGAGACAAGTTAATCCGGTTGTCGTCAAAGAACGGAAAAAGAGGATTCTTCAGGCAGTTATCCATCAGTTTATCAAGACCGGCCGGCCGGTAGGGTCAAATTTGTTGACTGAGGATTACAGCTTTGATTTGTCCCCGGCGACTATACGGAATTTGATGGCGGAACTGGAAGAAGAAGGGTATCTGACCCATCCGCACACCTCTTCCGGCCGGACGCCGACCGATAAAGGGTACCGCAATTATGTTGATTCGTTGCGCGAAATCCAGCGCTTAGTGCTTGATGAAGAAGACCGCATCCGCAGTGAATATGATGTGCGCATCCGGGAACTGCAGGACATGCTGGTTCACACCAGCCGTATTTTATCGGGATTATCGCAGTACACCGGCTTCATTGTGACGCCGAACATTGACAAAAATCTTCTCCAGCACCTGGAACTGGTAAAAATAGCTGAAAACAGGATTTTGGTGGTCCTGGTAACCACAACCGGGCTGGTAAAACATAAAATTGTTGAGTCCCCGGTTTCCGCTGAAAAGCTGGAAGTCCTGACTCGGATGCTCAATGCCAAATTGCGGGGGATGTCGCTTATCGATGCTAAACGGCAGATTATTGCTGAACTGGATGTTATGGAACGCCAGGAAAAGGAATTGATGGCCCTGGCGCAAAGTTTGGGCCGTGATCTCTTTACCATTGAAGAGGACATATATATTGATGGGGCGGCAAGCGTCATGACGCTGCCGGAGTTCCATGATTACGAGCCGATGCGCTGTTTATTGCGGCTTAACGATAAAAAAGGTTTGCTGCGGCAGGTTCTTGATGACGATCACAGTACGGGGGAAGTCAAGGTGCTCATCGGTTCCGAGGCCTCGTGCGCAGAATTTAAAGATTTGAGTTTGGTGACATCGGTGTATAAGGACGGGGACACCCCCATCGGCGTGCTGGGTATCATCGGTCCCAAACGGATGGAATATCCCAAAATGATGGCCTTGGTCAGAGCGGTGTCGCATATCGTCAACACCATGCTCGCAAAAAAAGACAATGATGAAGGAGGCATGAGTGGACATAGATGATTCGATAAACAGCGTCAGTGACGACGCGCGCGACGATAAAGTCGCTGAACTGGATATACTCAGGCAGTCGCTTGAAGACAAAAAGAAGCAATCGGACGACTATTACGATCAGCTTTTGCGCATGAAAGCGGAGTTTGACAATTACCGCCGCCGGACGGAAAAAGAACGCTCGACGCACATTTCCTGGGGCAAAGAAGAAATTTTGCTTAAACAGGTAAGTATTCTTGATATTCTGGAACAGGCGCTGGCAAGCACCAAAACTTCGATGAATGTTGAAAGTATACTGCAGGGATTGGAAATGATCACCCGGGAATTCGTCCGGATGCTTTCCAGCGAGGGGATAACGGAAATGGAGTGTGCCGGCAAGCAGTTCGATCCAGCCTTGCACGAAGCGTTTGAACAGGTGGCAAGCGATCAGCCGGAGGGAACTATTGTTGCGGTGCTTCAGAAGGGGTATATGATGAACGGGCGGGTGGTTCGTCCGGCGCGGGTGCAGGTAGCCGCGGTGCAGGTGGCAGACAGTACTATTGAGTGATGCAGACGCGCTATAAGCGCATATTAACAAAGAAACCGTTACTATTAAACAGGAGGAGAGTATCATGGCAAAAATCATTGGAATCGACTTAGGGACATCAAATTCGGCCGCGGCGGCAATGGAAGGCGGCAAGGCCACTATTATTCCGTCAGCGGAAGGAACGACGCTTGGCGGGAAAGCGTTTCCCTCGTATGTGGCGTTTACCAAAGACGGACAGTTGCTTGTGGGTGAACCCGCCCGCCGGCAAGCGGTAACCAACCCCGAAGGAACTATTTCCGCGTTTAAGCGGAAAATGGGGCAAGATTTCAAATACAGCATTCACGGCAAGGAGTTCACGCCTCAGCAGTTGTCGGCGTATATCCTGCAAAAAGTTAAACGGGACGCGGAAGCGTATCTCGGCGAACCGATAACCAAAGCCGTTATTACGGTACCCGCATATTTCAACGACCATCAGCGTCAGGCGACCAAAGATGCCGGCGCGATAGCCGGGCTGGAAGTCGTGCGTCTTGTCAATGAACCGACCGCGGCGGCGCTGGCGTACGGTATCGATAAAGGCGGCAAGGAACAGAAAATACTGGTGTTCGATCTCGGCGGCGGAACGCTCGATGTTACCGTCATGGAAATGGGTGCCGAAGGCACATTTGAAGTACTCTCGACATCCGGCGACACTCAGCTCGGCGGTACCGACATGGACAACGGGCTTCTTGACCATGTAGCCGAACAGTTCCGCAAGGAAACCGGCATTGACCTGCGCTCCGATAAAATGGCGGTTCAACGGTTGAAAGAAGCAGTTGAAAAAGCAAAAATTGAACTTTCAAATGTTTTGGAAACCGACTTGAATTTGCCGTTCATCACCGCTGATGCCTCAGGCCCGAAACATCTTACCATGAAGCTTTCCCGGGCGACGCTCGACAACATCGTGCGGCCTATCGTGGAACGGTGCAAAGGTTCGATTGACCGGGCTGTCACCGATTCAAAGCTCAGCAAGGAACAGATTGCGCGCATCATTTTAGTCGGCGGCCCGACTCGGATGCCGATTGTTCAGAAATTTGTGGAAGAATATATCGGAAAAAAAGTTGAAGGCGGCATAGATCCGATGGAGTGCGTGGCGCTGGGCGCTGCCATTCAAGCCGCTGTTCTGACCGGCGAGGTCAAAGACATTCTTTTGCTGGATGTGACTCCGCTGACGCTGGGCGTTGAAACAATGGGCGGCGTGCGCACCGCGATTATCGACCGCAACACGACGGTCCCGACGAAGCGTTCGCAAGTGTTTTCAACCGCGGCAGAAAATCAGCCCTCGGTAGAGATACATGTCCTTCAGGGCGAGCGGCCGCTGGCAAAAGACAATGTGTCCCTCGGCAAGTTTTTTCTCGACGGTATTCCGCCGGCACCGCGCGGCGTTCCGCAGATTGAAGTGACCTTCGACATCGACGCCAACGGCATTCTGCATGTACTGGCGAAAGATCTCGGCACTAATAAGGAACAGTCCATCAGGATTACTTCATCGACAAAACTTTCCAAAGAGGATGTCGAGAAATTCGTCAAGGAAGCAGAGAAATATTCCGCTGACGACAAACAGCGCAAAGAGGAGATTGAGGTCAGAAATGAAACCGACAACCTTGTCTACTCGACAGAAAAAAATATGAAAGAGCACGGCGATAAAATAGCCGGCGACGAACGCCTTGCTGTCGAACAGGCGCTTACCTCCACCAAAGACGCGCTTAAGGGCACGGATATCGAAGCCATCAAAAAATCAAAAGAGGCGTTGACCACGGCGTCGCACAAACTGGCGGAAGTCATTTACCGCGAGGCGCAGAAGAAATCGGCGCCCGGGCAGGAAAATCCTCAGGCAGGGGCGGAGCAGTCCGCTGAATCGCCCGAGCAAAAGAATGACGCCAATGTAGTCGACGCCGAAGTGGTTGACGAAAAAAAGAATTAATGGTCTGCTGTATATAAAATCCTCGTGCCCTGGAGAACTGGGGCGGGAGTGGCGCTATGCGTTTTAAAAAGGATGTATTGTGAAACGGGATTATTATGAAGTGCTCGGCATCAATAAAAATGCCGGAGTAGACGAGATAAAATCTGCCTACCGGAAACTTGCGCTGAAATATCATCCGGACAAAAATCCGGGTGACAAATCATCGGAAGAAAAGTTTAAAGAGATAAACGAGGCATACGAAATGATTTCCGACGCGGGCAAACGGGTGCAGTATGACCGGTTTGGTCACGCCGGCGTCGGCACCGCTTCGCCTCCTCCCGGCGGCGGTGGTCAGGGATATGGAGACGCCGCTGATTTTTCCGACATAGGCGATATATTCGGCGATATGTTTGGCGATGTTTTCAAAGGCGGGCGCGGTGGCGGACGGGGGCAGCGTCGCGAGAAATCGTCCCGCGGCAGGGATTTGCAGTTCGACTTGGAACTCTCGCTTGCTGACGCTTTCACGGGAGCGGAAGTTCCTTTACAGATACCGCGCCAGGAGCCCTGCAGCGCGTGCGGCGGCAGCGGCGCAAAGACGGGGACTTCCTCGAAAACATGTACCCAGTGCAAAGGAGCCGGACAGGTTCGCTATAGTCAGGGGTTCTTTGCTTTCAATCAGGCATGTCCCCGTTGCAACGGGGAAGGTCAGATAATCGAAAGTCCGTGCCCTTCTTGTCGCGGCGCGGGGACCACAAAAACAACGCATAAAGTTACCGTTCGCGTACCGGCCGGTGTTGACCAGGGGACATCTCTCCGTATAACCGGAGCCGGCGACGCCGGTCCCAAAGGGGGGACGCCCGGCGACCTCTATGTCGTCATTCATCTCAAAAAAGATGCCCGATTCACGCGCGAGGGCGATGATCTGTATGCGGAGTCGCCGGTTAGTTTCACCGTCGCGGCGTTCGGTGGCGATATTTCACTCGACACCCTTGACGGTTCGGTTACCCTCAAAGTGCCCCCCGGGACACAGCCGGGGACTGTTTTTCGCGTTAAGGACCACGGCTTTCCCAAGCTTGGCCGCCGGATAAAAGGCGACCTTTTTGTTAAAGTTACGGTAGCCGTACCCAAAACCCTCACCGACAATCAAAAAACCGCATTGCGGAACTTCGCCCAATCGATGGGGGAATCCACCCCCGCGGGTTCAGACACTATTTTCAAAAAAGTTTTTAAATAATCGTTGTCTGTCATAAAAGCATGGTGTTAATCCCGCATCCCTGCTACTGTTTGTTTTGGAGAATCTATGCCGCATTTTTTTGTGTTGCCGGAAAATATTCTTGACGGTGTTTTTCGTATAACGGGGGACGAAGCGCATCATCTGGCAACGGTGCGCCGCTGTCAGCCCGGCAGCACGCTGCATCTTTTTGACGGCACAGGCAAAACATATAGAGGAACGATTACGGTGGTTGCTCATAATGAACTGACGGGGACTCTCGTCGAGGAGCAATCCGCCCCGGGCCCCGTTGTTGATATCCGACTCTATAATGCTGTCCCCAAGGGGGAACGATTTGATTGGTTGGTTGAAAAGGCGGCAGAATTGGGCGTGACGGCGCTGATTCCGATAATAACGGAACGCAGCGTTGTCAAAGATATTTCATCCGCCAAGCATGATCGTTGGAACCGGCTGTCTCGTGCCGCCAGTGAGCAGTCCGGCCGGCGGGATATTATGCGCGTTGAAGCGCCTATCTTGTTTGATGCCGCCCTCAGCCAAGTTGTTTCGTCTACCGTTGGCGTCATTCCCTGGGAAGGCGAAGAAACCACGGCGATGCGGGAAATCCTTCCGCGTATCCATCCGGGAGCGGCAGTCGCTATTTTTGTCGGTCCGGAAGGCGGATTCACCAGTCAGGAAATAGTGCGTGCTTCATCACAATCCATTATGCCGGTTACCCTTGGAAAAAATATCTTGCGTGTTGAAACTGCCGGAATCCTCGCCACCATTCTCGTCATGAACCTCGCCGGGCGCTATCAGTGAAAACGGCATATATTCACACCTTCGGATGTAAAGTAAATCAATTTGACTCACAAGTGATTCGCGAACATTTCTCAGCGCTCGGGTACCATTTTGCGCAGGAGCCCGAGGAAGCCGATACGATTATCCTCAATTCCTGCACCGTTACCTCCGCGGCGGACCGTCAATGCCGTTCATTAATCCGGAAAATAACCGCCGCCAATCCCCGTGCGCGTATTTTGCTTGCGGGTTGTTACGCACGGCGTTCCGGGGGCGAGCTGCTGACCGAATTCCCTCAGCTCGAATTGCTGGATACGGCCTCTTTCCTCGATAAATCAATTGCCTCATTTGCGGAACATTCTCGGGCGTTTCTGAAAATTCAGGATGGATGTGATGCGTTTTGCTCGTATTGCATCGTTCCGTTCGTGCGGCCGGTTTTATGGAGCCGCCCCGTCAGCGATATCATCAGTCAGGTGCGCGCCCTCGTCAAGCACGGATATCCCGAGATTGTCCTGACGGGCGTTCATTTAGGAAAATATCGCGGCGGTCTTGTGCCGGTTCTTGAAGCTATTCTTGGCGTTGCGGGAAATTTTCGCCTGCGGTTGTCGTCGCTTGATGTCAGCGAGGTTACCGATGGTCTGGTTGCGTTGATGCGTAACAACCCCGCGCGTATCTGCCGGCATCTGCATATTCCTCTGCAGTCAGGTTCACCTGCTGTTCTCGCGCGCATGAAACGGTCGTATACCGCTGAAACATTTTTGCGCACGGTGGAAAAAGTGCGAGAACAGTTGCCGGATATTGGTATCTCAACAGATGTTATTGTGGGTTTTCCCGGCGAGACGGACGCTGATTTCTCGGCTACCTGCTCAATGGTAGAAAGTATATTGTTTAGCCGTTTGCATGTATTTCGCTATTCGCCGCGTCCGGGGACTGCGGCGGCCGCAATGAAACCGTTGGTTGATGCAAAAACAATACAGGAGCGTTCGCGGATACTGCGTGCAATCGGGGTTGCCCGGGAAGAACGATTCTGGCGCTCGTTTGCGGGAACAAAACGGCCGATTGTTATGGAAGGTGAAAACCATACGGCGCTCACTGATAATTATATCCGCATACAGGTTGATAAAAAAACAGGCTCACAATTCAATGGTATTTTTGAATTATACATTACCGATATCAATGGCAAAGCCTGGGGCAAGTCGTCGCTTTAAAACGATAGTATTAGCAGGGACTTGATAATTAAGTAAATATTGGTTATACTATCTCCTCTTATGGACTGCATTTTTTGCGCTATTATCAAAAAGCAGATTCCAGCTGATGTCGTTTTTGAAAACGACCGGATAGCGGCGTTTCGGGATACCAATCCTCAGGCGCCTGTCCATATTTTGATTGTCCCCAAAAAGCACATCACATCGCTCGATACTATCGACGATGCCGATCAGGCGGTACTGGGTGAAATTCAGATTGTGGCGCGTGATATTGCACGGCGGGAACGGATTGCCGAGATTGGTTACCGTCTGGTTGTCAACTGCGGGATAGCTGCCGGACAGACGGTGCGTCATGTTCATTATCATTTGCTGGGTGGTCGTAAGTTGTTGTGGCCGCCGGGTTGAATCACATAAATTACATTAAATAATTAACAGGAAGGTGGTGTGAATGACATGGTCAATGTACGGGTACGGGAAGGCGAATCAATAGAAGAAGCCATCCGCCGTTTTAAGAGAGAATGTGAACGAAACGGAATCATGCAGGAAATAAAAAAACGCGAGTTCTACAAATCTCCAAGCGTCGTGCGTAAAGAAAAACTGGCAGAAGCGAAACGCAAAATTCGTCGTAAAATGATGAAAGAAAACAGATGGGCGCGGTAATATATACTCCTATGAAAAACGGTAAACAGTCGTTTGTGCTGTTTACCGTTTTTCGTCTCATAGTTGAGAAAGAGGTTGCGCGATGAAACTCAAAGATTTGTTCACCTTTTGTATCGAGCAGGGTATAGCCCAGGATTTGCGCGGCAAAGATGCGGTTCTGGCGGAGCAGAAACGGAAAAATGAACGGTTCGCAAAACTTCCGGCGGACGAAAAAGAAGATTTTGATACTGATACGCTCACCAATCCGTTTGCCGATTCCCGCATATTATTCGGCGATCCTGAGACGGAAGTAAAAACTATTCTCACCGGTATTGATATCGAAACCGCCGAGATCGTTTTGGCGCATACCCTAAAAACCATCGGCAAACCTGTCGACCTGGTGATAACCCATCATCCTGAAGGAAAAGCATACGCAACATTTTATCAGGTCATGGGGCTCCAGTCCGATGTTCTCAATAAATTCGGCGTTCCGATAACCGCTGCGGAATCCCTGACGGATGACCGGATGAAAGAGGTCGGTCGTAAGGTGATGGGGCAAAACCATATGCGGACCGTTGACGCGGCGCGTCTTCTGGGTATTCCGTTTATGTCGGCCCATACGGTTGCTGACAATCATGTGGCTTCATACCTCCAGAACGTATGTGACGAGAAAAAACCGGTTTTTATCGGCGAAATCATAAAATTGCTCAAAGCGATTCCTGAGTACAAAGAAGCGACGGGCAACGGTGCCGGTCCGACCATATTGTCGGGATCAAAAGATAATAAAGCAGGTAAGATATTCGTTGACATGACCGGCGGTACCGAGGGCGCCAAAGAGGCAATAGAGAAATTGGCTGACGCCGGCGTCGGGACTATGATTTGCATGCACATGAGCGACGATCATTTTAAGATGGCCGAGAAATGCCATATCCGTGTTATTATTGCGGGACATATTGCTTCCGATAATCTGGGGGTCAATCTGCTCTTTGATTCTGTGGAAAAGAAATTCGGACCGCTTAATTTCCTTGAATGTTCAGGTTTTCGCCGTATCCGGCGCGCACAGTAAAGAGCCATTGCGGCACGCATGAAGACCCGGCAGCGGTGGTACTTGCAGTGACGGAAACCTTGGATTTATGACTATTTCTCCGCAAACTATAGAAAAGATACGATCGAGCATCGATATCGTTGAGCTGGTCCGGGAGTATATCCCGACGGTCAAGCGGTCGGGGCGCAACTGGAAAGCTAACTGCCCGTTTCATAACGAAAAAACGCCGTCGTTCATGATTAGCCCCGAGAAGGCGATATTCCATTGTTTCGGATGCGGCGCCGGGGGCGATGTTTTCACTTTCGTCATGATGATCGATTCTCTGAGTTGGCCGGAATCGATTCGGAAACTGGCTTCCCGCTGCGGCGTTGTCATCGAGGAAACCACGGCAGAAGTCGTTAAGCGCTCAGAAAAACAGAAATTATATGATTTATTGGAGCAGGCCGCCCGATACTATCACCGGATGTTTAAGGAATCGCCCGCCGGTAAAACTGGCCGGGAGTACCTCAAAAAAAGAGGGGTAAACGGCGAATCCATAGAAAAATTTGTGCTCGGATTTGCGCCGAAAGGGTCGCTCATCGAGCAGGCGAAGAAAAAGGGATACACGGTAGAGGATCTTGCTGCCGCGGGCATTGTCACCCGGACGGAACGGGGCAATTATTTCGAGTATATGTCCGACCGGCTGGTATTTCCTATTCTGGACACGCAGGGCCGTGTGGTGGCTTTCGGCGGCAGGACGCTCAAAGACGACCAGCCAAAATATTTAAACACGCCCGAGACGGCAGTGTATTCGAAGTCGAGCCAGTTGTACGGTTTGTTTCAGGCATTGCCGACGGTACGGTCCCGCCGGGAGCTGATGGTTTTGGAAGGGTACATGGATGTCGTCGTCACCCATCAGTTCGGGGTGTCCTATACGGTGGCGACTCTGGGCACTTCGTTGACCGCCCAGCACGCTCAGTCGCTGTCGCGCTACGCTGATAACATTACCTTGTTGTTTGACTCTGACGAAGCTGGTTTTGCCGCGGCAAAACGGGCTACGGACATACTCTTTGAAAAAGATTTCGCGCTGAAAATAAGTTCTCTGCCGCCCGGGGTTGACCCCGACGAATATCTGGTTGCGCATGGCGCTGAGCCGTTTAACGAACTCATAGAGCGCAACCGCCAGTCAGCCATCGAGTTTTTGACGGCCATGGCGCTGCGTAAATTCGGTACTGATTCACCGGAAGCAAAGGCGCGTGCGGTGCAGGAACTGGTTCCGGTTGTGGCGCGCGCGCATAATGCCGTGCTTGCCGGAGAGTGGATAAAATATATCGCCGGCGAGACCGGGACAGCTGAAACAGCAATCGTCAGTGAGGTCAAGCGTGCATCCCGGACAACCGTCCGCAGTGCGCCGCAAGAGCCCGCTCCCGCTAAACGCGTTGCCGGCATTCGTTCTGCCGAAGAAGAGCTGATTCAACTGATAGCGGCGTTTCCGCAGTTTTCGGAAAAAGTAGATGAAAGAATATTTTCAGATGACCGCTGCATAGCAGTATTCCAACTGTTAGTGCGCCACTCGACGGTTGCAGAAATAGCCGTTGTGATTCCTGAGACAATCAGGCAGTGGTTTACCGAACTCGCTCTTGAAGAAAAAACATATCCGGCGCCCGAAGAGATTCTGCGGACGCTGGTGTTCGATTTAGAACAGCGGCGCCGGGAATTGCGCCGTCGGGAATTGGGTCGGGACATAGATTTAATGACCAGCAAGAAAATACCGCTTGATGAAGAAGTTGTCCGGCAATATCAGGAACTCAATAAACAGCTGAAAGGTTCGGTGAAATCACGCCATGGCAAAAACGAATAACGCGTTCAAAGATCTCATTGAGCACGGCAAAGAACACGGCTATCTGACCTATGACGAGATTAACAAAACGATTCCCGGAACCGTCATGGGCTCGGAGAAGATTGACGATTTTTTTGGAGCCCTCGACAATCTGGGGATTCCTGTCGTCGAAAAAGAGACCGATTATTTAACGAAACTCCGTGAAGCGCCCGCTGAAGAGCACGACATCGCCAAAGACATCAGTGACGATGAAGTTATCAATCCCGTCCGCATGTATTTGACGGAGATGGCCAAAGTCGCCTTGCTTGACCGCGCGACGGAAGTCAATCTTGCCCGCGCCATACGCGAAAACGAAAAGAAACTTAAGCACATTGTTCTTGAGTCGCCGCTTATCATCAAAGAAATCAGGAACTGGGAAACATTGATCAGCCAGGACGAGATGACCCCAAAAGAGCTGATGCCGCGGGGAAGGAAATCCTCCGCCCAGCTACGGGGAATGCGCTTAAAGATGAGAAAAGGGGTGCACCAGATATCCCTGATAGAAAAGAAGATTATAAAGAACGATTTGCGGCTTAAAGTAAGATCAATCTCGCGCAAAGAGCGGGAGAAACGGGTACAACTGATAATCGACGATCGTCAACGGGTTATTGATGTCATTCTCGGACTTAATTTAAACCAGGACAAGATAAAACGCCTGATAAATAAAATTAAAACGACCGCGCAGAAATTGTCCGAAATGAACGACGATGTCGCGCGCTTCGAACGCCGGTTGAAAATGCCGTACACGCGGTTTCTCACTTTGTGCCGTCAGGCGAAAGCAAAAAAGATAACCACGGGGGATTTCAAACGCCAGACGGGTTATTCGTTGGTCGGTATCGAATCTCAGATAGAAAATATTGAAGCAATCGTTCACCGGCAGAAAAATCTCCAGGAGAGTTTTTCCATCGAGCCTGCGGAACTCTTAATAACCGACAAAAAGATACGCGAGCTGGAAGATGTTATCCACATCGACAAGATGAAGCTTATCGAAGCGAATTTCCGCCTGGTGGTGTCGATTGCCAAAAAGCATGTCGGCATGAGCAATCTGGAATTGTCCGATTTAATCCAGGAAGGCAATCTGGGGCTTTCCAAGGCGGTTGAGAAGTTTGAGTGGAAACGTGGGTTTAAGTTTTCCACCTATGCGACCTGGTGGATACGCCAGTCCATCAACCGTGCAATTGCTGACCAATCCCGCACGATTCGTATTCCGGTCCACATGAAGGAACTGATATCGAAACTGACGAAGATTAAAAAGCGGTATCAACAGGAGCATGGCAGGGAACCGACCATCGAAGAATATTCAAAACTGCTGCGTTTGTCTACTGACCGGGTTCGCAAAGTCCTTAAAATGATGCAGGAGCCGGTTTCGCTGGCAACCCCTATCGGTGAAGAGGAAGATTCGCGCCTTGAAGATTTTATCGAGGACCACAATAACCCCAGTCCGGTGCAGAAGACACAACATTACCGGCTGCAGCTGGATATCGAAAAAGTATTGAACACGCTGACGCCGCGGGAAGCTGACATCATCCGTCTGCGTTACGGCATCGGAGTCGGGTATCCCCGGACGCTTGAAGAAGTGGGGAAAATATTCGGCGTTACCCGTGAACGCGTGCGCCAGATTGAAGCAAAAGCAGTCAGAAAATTGCGCCATCCATCCCGCAGCAAGCCGCTGCGCGAATACATGGAATAAGGCGGCAATCGCCGTCGTTTTCGTTGACAGGTAGACGGATAATTGATAAACTTTCTGGGCTTTGGCAACTTTATCAGCAGTACATTTCAGCGTATGAAATGGCGGGCCTGTAGCTCAGTTGGTTAGAGCAGTCGACTCATAATCGTACGAGTTCATCGTCTATATTTCTTAAAAATCATTCATAATCCAATCTGAAGATAATCTGAAGAGTTCATATACTATGGACTCTTCTTTTTTTTACATAAAAAGCTTATTACACAAATGTCCGATTTAGGCATTGACAGAACTATGTTTTAGTGGTACAACTATTGAGGCATATGAAGTGGCTTTATTGGGCCTCTAAGTGCCAGCTATCCCACTGTTAAGCGCGTTATATGACGCTTATTGTTGCCTATTATGGAAATAATATCCCTAAACAACTTAATTGAGCTTTTCAGCAAAATAACCCATACAGATAAACTATTGGTGACCTATAAGGCGTTATCTGAAAAACCTTTTGCAAAAGAGACGAAATTTCTTAATCAGTACCAGGCAGCCAACGAACTGGTAAAGACTTTATCAAAAAAACTGTCTACTTTTCTAAAAGGATATAGCAGGTCACTATGCGGAGATTTAAATGATGAAAATGCAAGAAAACTAGTCTGGGTAATACTGCTAATTCCGGCCTCAAATGAGCTTGGATCCGTTTCTTTAAGACTTTTTGAAGATGCTTATAGAAATATCTTCTTAGGCTTTTTAGATGAAGTCGATGTTCGCATAAATAGAAAAAAAGAAGATTATAAGGAATTGGATAGTAAACTTAAATCGGATTATATAGATCTACTCATTAATGCGGTGAAATTCCTTGATTCTCAGCTCATCTCACCAACAACTCTGCCAAACAATCCAGAATTAACAAGGGTGGTTAATCTTTATAGTGACTTAAGCAATGATCCTGCACTTGCCCGTCACTTTATGATTGCGGTAGTAGCATTTTTCAATCAAAAAGCATTCAATTCCATGGAACCCTATTTAAACTTTGATGTTCTTAATAAAAGGGGGTATCCTTTCTATAAAATTGATGAAATTGATGTTAATGAATTCAAAAGAGAATATAAGGGTAAAGTACTCCCCATTGTCAATACCACTAATTGATCCAAATAAGATAGAGCCGTCGTAGTAATTTCTCTTGTTGTTCTGGTGTAGATGTTGCAGGCCGTAGGCCGAATAGTAGTAGGCCGTTGACCTGCTTTCTTTTTTTG
>CAIRNS010000026.1 GCA_903880015.1 uncultured Elusimicrobia bacterium
CTTGCCGCGGGGCGGTTCAGCACAAGATAATCAAGTCCCACATCAAGCAGGAAGCGGATGCGCGTCTGTATTTCCCTGATAATTTCGTGCGAAATTTTTTGTTTGCGGGAATCAAATTCCGTGTAAACTTTTTCAAACCATTCCTGCAACCGATACAAGTCGGTATTGGCAAGCTCGGCAATAGAGTGCCCGTCAATTCTGAAGAACAGCGATTCTTTTTTCAGCCTGGTTCCTTTGCATTCAGGACAATTCACGCGGTTCATGAAACTTGCGGCCCAGCGTTTCACACCTGTTGTGGGCGCTTCGTTATTCTGATTTTCAATAAAATTAACAATGCCTTCAAAGCTTAATCCATAGCCGGAACTGATGCCTATATATTCGTTCTTCACGTTGATGACCTCGTCGGAGCCATATAATATGGCGTTGACAGCCTCTTCCGGGAAGCTGCCGATAGGAGTGCTGAGGTCGAATCCGTATTTTTTTCCGATAGCTTCCATCTGGTGGAATATCCAACTGCTTTTGTAAGGCCCGATAGGAGCGAGGCCGCCGTCGCGTATCGACTTTTCCGGACTGGGGATGATTTTATCAATATCCACTTCCGATATTTGCCCGAGTCCGCTGCAATGGGGACAGGCTCCATAAGGCGAATTAAATGAGAACGTATTCGGTTCCGGCTCATCATAAGACACTCCGGATGTCGGGCACATCAGCAACCGGCTGAAATGACGGATTTCATTTGTCCTGTCATTCATCACCATCAGCGAGCTACGGCCGTTCTTCAAAGCTATCTGCACCGAAGCCGTAAGCCGCTGCCGTGATCCGGCTGAAACAGTAATGCGGTCGATCACTACTTCGATATCATGAATTTTATACCGGTCAACCTGCAGCCCGTAAATAAGGTCGCGGATAAAGCCGTCGATCCGTACTTTCAGAAAGCCCTGTTTCCTCACTTGTTCAAAGAGTTCACGGTAATGCCCTTTGCGTCCCTTCACTTTTGGTGACAGAATAACAATAGGCAGGCCTGTGTAATTTTCCATGATCAGATCAATGATAGCATTTTCGGTATAACGTACCATTTTTTCGCCTGTGACATACGAATAGGCATCCGCGGTCCTGGCGTACAACAGACGCATAAAATCATAGATCTCGGTAATGGTACCTACAGTGCTTCGCGGGTTTTTATTGGTCGATTTCTGCTCAATGGAAATTACCGGACTGAGGCCGGTGATGCGTTCTACATCGGGGCGCTCAATGTTGCCAATGAACTGCCGCGCGTAATTAGAAAATGTTTCAAGGTATCGCCGTTGTCCTTCAGCATAAATAGTGTCGAATGCCAGTGATGATTTTCCACTGCCGCTCATACCCGTTATCACGACCAGTTTGTTGCGCGGCATCACCACATCAATATGCTGCAGGTTATGAACGGAGGCACCATAGACGCAGAGATTTTCACCGGCAGATATTTCATCCGCAACGACTTTTGTTTCTCCGGGAATTTCAGTGGCTTTTACAGATTCCATGCGTCAATGCAAGCAATTTGGGTAAATAGTTATCGTATCTGGTCAATTTTTAGTGTATCATTGAATAATGTGTTATCGC
>CAIRNS010000027.1 GCA_903880015.1 uncultured Elusimicrobia bacterium
CGTGGGCAATCCCAACCAAGGGAAATCGCCTGTTTAAATAGCATTACTTCGACTTCATTTTCATTTTTCTCTATATTCGCTAGATTTATTTTGTTGTCTTTCTCTGAAAGATAAATGGCAAGCCGTCCATTATCTGTCGTATAGCTAGATTTCTTGAGTAAAGCTATTATTTCTTCTTTTTTATCCGATACTCCCTGCATAGCATCCGGCAATTGAATCAGCAAGAGAGGATTTACGCTTGACCCTTCGGCTTCAAGTTTCTTCTGCAATTCAATTCGCTTTTTCAGCGCAGTCTCTAACACTAGTTCATCCGCCGATTTGTCGCTTTTCTTTTTATCAATGATGTAATTTTCAAAACCAGGATTGATGATGATTTCTTTCTTTATCATCTCCTCGTCTTTTACAGCTTTGAGTTCTACTTCAACTATTCTGTTCGCATTATTGAGTTGAGGAGTGGCTGAAACTTCAATCGTGATCTTTGGCCCAATATCTTGTATTAGTTCCTTCGATTTTTCGCTGTTTGCAGTGTGATGGCTTTCATCAATGAAAAGAAAGATTATTCTTCCAGCATCTTTCGTTCTGGCAATAACACTTGTCAGATTGTTGTCTCGTTCATTTGCTCGAACATATAAATTGTCTTTTTTATTGATGCTTGCCCAATTCAAGAACAATATCTCATTTTCACCAATTCTGCGATCATCCAAATCTTCAAAATATGAACACTTAATTCCTACACCATTCTGGTCGTAGTATTTTCTAAGATTATTTCGGCTTTGATCATGCAGTTTATTTACAGCAATCCACACAAAAGCGAACTTCTTGCCGTCTATACGAGAATCAATAAGACGCTTTAAAAATTCAGCCATCATCAGAGTCTTACCTGAACCAGTGGGTGCTTTGAAAATACAGACCTTGCTGCCATCCGCATCTAAAAGCTCATTGATTTCTCGTTTCAACTTTACAACTGCATTTTCTTGATAATTTTTAAATTCGAATATCATATTATTTGAATATTTCCCGATACACTTTTAATATCACTTCAGGAATTGCACAAAGCGTTACCTTGCTTTTAAAATCCGCAAATTTCTTTGCATGAGGATCATCACCCATCGAGAAAACATAGGTGTTAAAATGCCCATCAATCTTTTTGATTGCTTTTTTGAAGTCATCAATAGCTTCTTCGTAATAAATAACTCCAACATATTTATCGGTATTCTTGAAAATCTTGAATTCGGGTGTTTCTTGAACAAGCACGAAAGCGTTTTCTAAGATACAAAGCATTTCTGTCGATTCTTTGACCAATTTTCTTTTATTTTTATCAGTTGGCTCTGCTTCCACAAAGTCAGTTGTGAAGTATTTTAGATTTCCTCCAACCCCCTCAACCTTTTCGCTTCTTTGATTATTATATCCATCAATAACTTTCTTAACACGTGGATAGCAAACTTCTTTACAAATTCCGTTCTCATCATTTGTGCAAAGAATAAATTTTCTATGTCCACCATCTTCCTTGTTAAGTTCTAAGACCGCATGAGCAGTTGTGCCAGAACCAGCAAAGAAATCAAGCACGGTGCTATCTTTATCTGTGGTTAATTCTAATATTCTTTTAATCAAAGAAACTGGCTTTGGATTATTGAACTTCTTTTCTCCTAAAATATCTTCCAATTCTTGAGTTCCGTTTGTGGTTGTCCCCACATCATCCCAAATTGATTTAGGAGTCATTCCTTTTTCCATTGCATCACTCAAAAAGCGTTTTCGTGATGGCTTACCTTTACCATTCTTACCAAAAACAATTCTGTTATCTTTCAATAGTCTAAAATACTCTTCTTCCAATACTGCCCAGTGACGACCTTTCACTGGATAATATATTTTGCCTGTGTTTGGATTTTTGATTGAATAAGATAGGTTTTTTCGCACTCCGGCGGCTTCAAACGGGTCCGCTGTCCACGCACCTCTTTTATCATTGTCAGAATTTGAAAATTTACCCTCTTGGGCAGGAAGTTTGAATTTCTTGCTCTTTTTTACTGCTTCTCTTAAGATTTCGGTATCTTTGGCATATACAAGTGTGTGATTATGATTTAAGGAAACGATCGCATCGCTTGATACAGATTTTCTAGAATTCCAAATGACATCAACAATAAAATTATTTTCTCCAAATATTTCATCACAAAGCATTCTCAACGGTGCTTGTTCATTGTCATCAATACTAATAAAAATCACTCCATTTTTTGTTAATAGATTCTTCGAAAGCTTGAGCCTCTTTTCCATAAAAGAAAGCCATTTACTGTGTCGGAAACTATCTTCTTTATCAACAAGCTTGTCGTTATAAATAAAATCGTTGTTGCCAGTATTGTAGGGAGGATCAATATATATTAAATCCACCGCTTCGCGGTGTGTGAAATTGAGAACTGCAAGTGAATGATAGTTATCTCCCTCTATCAAAATATTTATAAGTTTTGATTTATCAGATTCAATGGCTTTGCCTTTAACTTCTTTCAAAACAGGAAACGGTCTGCCAGCCATTTCGTTAGGGAACATCTCGTTTGGAGTCCGCGCGTCAGGATTGATGAGAATATCAATTTTTTCTTCCGGCAAATCACGATGCCAAACAAGCCCGTATGTTGTGCTTTTAATTTTCACAATCTCTTTGATCAGTTCTTCTTTAGACCAATCGTCATAATTAAATTTTTTAGCCATGTTTTCTCTTTTTGAGTTATCTATCTATTTTTCCATTGTACCATACAAATCTTTTCACAACAAAAATGCTGAGTTTTTTTCGCGATTCACAAAACTTTCTTAACAGTCAATGCTACCGAAACTCCTTTTAGCCAATTTTTCCGCGACTACTTTGAATCAGATCATCCACCCCAGTATTTAAGGCCTTGGAAATTTTCACCAGGGTTTCAATTGTCGGATTGGTATTTGCTCCGGATTCAAGCTTGATTATTGTATTATAGGTAACATCGGAAAGTTTTGACAGTCTATCTTGAGAGATGCCAAGCTTATTTCTAAGTTTTTTTATATTTACAGATATGGAAGACGTTTTATTTGACTTCATAGTAATATATTACTATAATCCTTTTAGCAGTATTATATATTTATTTAACAAAATGATACCAAAAATATATAGAATAGTAAAGTCAAATCTCAAATTTCTTTATCGGCTCAAATCATATTTTATAGCATAGAATCACGATTTTTCACCGCGAACGCAATACATGCAAGGAGAAGCCAGATGGAAAGTACAAAACCTGTTGGAATCTGGATACGTGTATCAACCGAAGATCAGGCAAAAGGTGAAAGCCCTGAACATCACGAAAAAAGAGCCCGCTATTATGCCGAATCAAAGGGCTGGAACATAAAACAGGTATATCACCTGGAAGCGGTCAGCGGAAAATCCGTGATGGAGCACCCCGAAACGCAAAAGATGCTCAAAGATATAAAGTCCGGTCATATCACCGGCCTTATATTTTCCAAATTGGCCCGCCTCGCCCGCAACACCAGAGAACTTCTTGAATTCGCGGACATATTCCGGGAATATAACGCGGACTTAATCTCTCTTCAGGAATCCATAGACACGTCAACTCCTGCCGGACGGCTCTTCTATACCATGATTGCAGCCATGGCCCAATGGGAGCGTGAAGAAATAGCTTCAAGAATAAATGCATCCGTTACTATAAGAGCGAAACTCGGCAAATTCATGGGTGGCGCGGCTCCCTTTGGTTATCAGAGACAGGACAAAATACTGATTCCCGATCCCAAGGAAGCACCTGTCGCAAAACGTCTTTTCGAACTGTTTTTGGAACACCACCGGAAAAGAACTACGGCTCGAATTCTGAACGATGCGGGACACAGAACCAAGAATGGATCAAAGTTCTCCGACACCACTGTAAACAGATTACTAACTGATCCAACATACAAAGGGCTTCACCGGATCAACTATAGCAAAAGCCTGGGGTCGAAAAAACACTGGGTGTATAAGCCCAAGGAAGAATGGAATTATGTCAAAGTTGAGTCTATAGTATCTGAGGAGCTCTGGGATCAGTGCAATGCGATTATTGATAAACAGAGCGAAACACGCAAGAAACCCGCTAAAAAGGCCGTTTATCTGTTCACTGGATATGTTTCCTGTGAGTGTGGCGGCAAGATGACTGTGCCTTCCGGGTTGAAGAAATATCGGTGCAACAAATGTAAGAGCAAGATTCCCATAACCGATCTGGAAGAAGTATTCCACGAGCAGCTCAGGAACTTCCTGTTCTCCCATAATGAAATGTCTGATTACCTGAGTAAAGGTGATCAGATAATAAGGGAAAAGGAAGAGCTCCTGAAGTCTCTGGAAGATCAGAAACAAGGGATTCAGACTGAAAAGGATATGGTCTACAAAGCCTACATCAGCCAGAAGATCAGCATGGATGATTTCGGGGCCCAGTTCAACCCTTTATCAGAAAGAATCAAGCAGATAGAGAGCCAGGTACCTGAATTGCAGGGAGAAATAGACTTCCTGAAGATTCAGTACCTGAACAGTGGTGAGATTCTGAATGAAGCCAGGGATTTGCATTCCAAATGGAAGGACCTTATCTTTGAAGAAAAGAGAAAAATCGTTGAAAATATAACTGAAAACATCATTGTCGGTAAAGATAACATCGCTATCAATCTCTGTTATCTTCCCTCTTCTCCAGAAATGACTACTGATAGGCAACGCAACCACACGCATTGCTGGCGCCGACAAGCATAAAATAAGCCGGGAAGGAAAGTGAATGGCGGGCACGCGAAATCGTAACGACATGGTCTTCCAGCGGCTGGCGCAACACATCGAGCACATCGCTGTGAAATTCCGTCATCTCATCTAAAAAAAGGACCCCGTTATGCGCCAAACTTACTTCCCCCGGTTTCGGATATGAACCGCCGCCGATAAGCGCGATGTTTGAAATGGTATGGTGCGGCGCCCGGAACGGCCGTTGCGTTACCAAGCTTTTCCCGGGCGGCAGCAACCCAACCACCGAATGTATTTTTGTCGTTTCCAACGCTTCATCGAACGACAAAGGCGGCAGTATGGTCGGCAATCTTTTTGAGAGCATTGATTTGCCCGAGCCGGGCGGCCCGACCATGATCACATTATGCCCGCCTGCAGCCGCCACTTCCAGGGCGCGCTTGGCAAAATGCTGTCCCTTCACTTCAGAAAAATCAACATCGGTTCCACCGGTATCGGAGCACACACCTTCGGGGCTATGCCGATGCGGCATAATCTCTATTTCACCATTTATAAATTTCACCACTTCCTGCAGCGTTGAAGCAGGAAAGACCTCTATGCCATCAACAACGCTTGCCTCATCGGCGTTGAATGCAGGCACTATCATTTTTGTAATACCGTGCTTTTTGAGGCCAAGAGCAATCGGCAACGCCCCTTTTATGGGGCGAACTACACCGTTTAATGCAAGCTCCCCGATAAAACAAAATTCTTTGAGCTTTTCCACATTGGTTATTTTCGGCTCTTTTTCCATGGCGGCAAGAATGCCGACTGCGATAGGCAGATCAAAACATGCCCCCTCTTTTTTGATGTCTGCGGGAGCAAGATTAACCGTTACGCGTTTTGCGGGAAAATTAAATCCAGAGTTCCTGACCGCCGCCACCACCCGGTCCTTTGACTCTTTGACCGCGGCATCAGGAAGACCGACGGTAGAGAAAGTCGGAAGCCCCGCGGAAATATCAACTTCAACATCTATGAGATAGGAATCAATCCCCTGCACAGCAGCGGAAATCACGCGTGAAAGCATAGTCAACCTTTCTAGGCACAGCCACGACAAAATATATATGGCGAAGTTTTTTACACCCGGGGAATCGTGGCGACCACAACGCCCTGCACTTGAAAATCTCTGGTGAGTATTATTTCTTTATGAACTTTTCTGCGCGAGCGGGGTTTCAATATGACCGCTTCTGCGGATGTATGAAATTCCTTGATGGTTGAATCGTTGTCAACCAGCGCGACAACGCGATCGCCGTTGCGTGCGGTATTCTGCCGGCGGACCAAAACTAAATCGCCGTCCTTTATGCCGGATAGGTTCATGGAATCGCCCGATGCTTTGAGAAGAAAATAACTATGAGGCGGTTTTGCCAAACCCACGGAGACCGGATAATAGGTATCGATATTCTCTTGCGCCAGCAGGGGCACGCCGCAGGCGACTCTGCCCACCAACGGAACCGGCACAGTCTCGGCGTGCGTTTCGTCGCGCGCGATATCGGCCAGATACTGCACCTTTCCCTCGGACATCTGCAAGTATCCTTTCTTTTCCAGTTGCTCGTACAAATAAGAAACTGAACGGGGATACTTATATCCCAAGTGCTTGGCAACGGCGCGAACAGCAGGGATTTCCCCCTCTTGAATCATCAGTTTGCGCAAAGACAGCAGATGTTCTGTTTCTTTGTTGGACAATTTTTTCTGATGTGTCATGTACGCACTCCCTGTTTTTATACAGTTTTATACATCTATTATACAAAGTGAGCGAACCGCTGTCAACAGGCTGAGAACAAATTAAATAAGTTGGCATCTACAGGAAAAAACGACAGGAGTTCTTTTACTTTTTGTCCGGATCGGGAGGAACTGCGGAGGACTGTTCTGCTTGGCGGATCGCCGCAAGTATCTGGTTCGGCAAAATTGGCTTGGGAAGGTACCCGCGTGCGCCCATAGCAACGGCGTCTTGATGGGAAAAAATCAATTCAGTACCGGTCATGAAAATAATATATGCTTCCGGATCGATGTTTTTTATCTGGCGGAATACCTCTTCGCCGTCAATTCCCGGCAGAAGAACATCAAGGAATACATAATCGGGCCGGTGCTGGGCAAAAAGTCCGATGCCGTCCTCGCCATTGCCGGCAGTGAAAACCCGGTATCCCTGGTTTTCCAGCAGTTTTGCGAGATAATCCCGCGCGTACATTTCATCATCAATCATCAAAATTGTTTTCACTGTAATCCTTTGCCTGCTGACGCGCCGATACATCTTACATCGTGTATATGGGCGGGACAGTAAATGCAGACGGCAACAATTCATACTGCTCGGGCGCTGGTCCTATTGCGAGCACATCAAAACGCACGGCCGCCGGGCTGAGCCCGTTTTGTTTGAGATACACCAGCGCCGACTTGGCTATGCGCCGTTGCTTGGTCAGGGTAACCGCTTCGCCCGGGCTACCGTAGGCGCTTGAGCGCCGGTACTTTATTTCAACAAATATGAGATCGCCTTTATGGCGGGCGATAACATCTATTTCGCCGAACCGGGTCCGGTAATTGCGCTCCAGTATCTTATAGCCGTTACGGGTAAGAAAAAGATGCCCCTTTTTTTCACCGTCGGAACCAACCGCCGTGGTATCAGATCGCACGATCATTGAGCAAGCGCCTGATCGGTTCAAAGCTTTTGCGGTGGATGGGGCACGGACCATACGCTTTGAGCGCACCGTGATGTTCTTGTGTCCCATACCCCTTATGCTTCTCAAAGCTGTACTGAGGATATTCACGGGAATATGCCACCATAAGCCGGTCACGGGTGACTTTAGCAATGATAGAAGCCGCGGCAATGCACGCGCTTTTTCCGTCCCCCCCGATAATAGCGTTCTGGGTATGGGCCAAGCCGGGAATCGTCATTGAACCGTCGACCAAGATAGCATCAAAAGTTGCGGAGAGTTTTTCCACTGCCTCGCGCATGGCTATAAATGTTGCCTGCAAAATGTTGTGAGAGTCGATTATTCCGGCATCGCACACGCCGACACCGATTGCCAGCGCTGACGCACTGATGGCGTCAAACAACACCGCGCGTTTTTGAGGAGAAAGTTTTTTTGAGTCGTTAAGTCCGGGAAGGTTACTGTCTGTGGGAAGGATTACCGCCGCCGCTACGACCGGTCCCGCCCAGGGGCCACGGCCTGCCTCATCTACACCGGCAATAACGCGGTATCCGCCGTCGCGGTACGCGCAATCGAAACTAAATAAATCCATGTCGTGTCATTCCAAAACACACTGCATCATTGCTGACAAGCATAATCGGGATCAGCGTGTTTGCGTTTTCTGACCTAAAACTATATCCCCGATATTTTCGTTCGGGGCGACAATCAAAGGGAAAACATTCCCGGGATGACAGAAAATCTTTATGACTGAGCTTCTTGTATCCGGGCTGCTCTGCCGGCGAGCTGGCGCAGATAATACAGTTTTGCGCGCCGTACACGGCCACGGCGAACCACGTCAATCTTTTCGATGCGGGGAGAATTAATCGGGAAAATGCGTTCTACGCCGATGCCAAAAGAAATTTTGCGCACTGTCATGCTTTCGCGCAGGCCTGCACCCCGGCGGCGAATAACCGTTCCCTCAAAAATCTGGACACGCTCATTATCGCCTTCTATAACTTTGAAATGGACTTTTATCTGATCCCCGGGACGGAACGCGGGTAATCCTGTTTTTTTCTGTGTTGCTTCGAGTGTTGCGATCGATGACATAATACGGCTCCTCTGTTGAATTATTTTATTCTTCTTTTTGTCCGTTTCTTTTTCTGTTGTATGCCCTTTAAAAGGTCCGGGCGGCGCCGGCGCGTGCGCTCGTGCGATTGTTCTGTGCGCCATACATCCATCTGTGCGTGATTGCCGGACAACAACACCGGCGGAACTTTCATCCCCTTAAACACCGCCGGGCGGGTGTAATGCGGATAATCCAACAACCCGTTATAAAATGAATCCTGTTCAACCGACGCGCGCTCTTTGACAACGCCCGGAATGAACCGCGCGATAACATCAATCAACACCATCGCCGGCAGTTCGCCGCCAGTCAGGACATAATCGCCTATCGAAACTTCTTCGTCAAACCAGCGTTCGGCCCGTTCATCTATGCCTTCGTAATGACCGCACACCAATACCACATGTTTGCGGCTGGCAATCTCAGTCGCCAGCGCATGGCCGAGCTGTCGGCCCTGAGGCGAAAGATAGACCACATAGGGTCTATTTTTCTTGCGCATAGCGCCCACCGAGGAAAGCGCCCGATACAACGGCTCCACTTTCATAACCATCCCGGGGCCGCCGCCAAACGGCTTATCGTCAACCGAATGGTGCTTGTCCGTCGCAAATGAACGGATATCGTGTATGGCAATATCAAGGATCTTTTTGTCCCGGGCCTTGCCGATTAAGCTTTCTGTCAAGGGGCCGGTAAACATATCCGGAAAAATGGTCAGTATATCTATCTTCATGCGACCGGCGGCCGGTAAATATCGGCCAGTCCCGGCGGAAGCGCAACCACGATCTTTTTTTGTTCGGGATCTACGCTGCGCACAATAGTTTTCAATGCCGGTATCAGAATCTCGTCTTTACCGTCAGGCGATGACTGCACAACCCAGATATCATGCGCCTTGGAAGCAAGTACATCGGTCAGGGTGCCCAACAACTGCCCTTCTTCGGTTAGGACTTGACTGCCGACGATATCAGCGGTATTCCACATAATGCGATAAACGCTATTCGACGATCTCGACGACCGCACGCTTGTCGCATTTGGTCGCAGCCGCGTTGACGAGAGTACGGATTGATTTAATGATGCGTCCTTCTTTGCCGATAACTTTTCCGCGATCGGCGTCAGAAACCCGCAACTCAAGGATAATCGCTTTTTCAGCATCGGCTTGCGATACTTCCACCGTGCCGGGATTGTCAACCAGCGATGTGGCTATATAAAGAACCAGTTCTCTCATGGACATATCAGTAAGTGTCATCAATCAGGAAAGCGTACCGCACCGGCGGTCTTATATCGCTATGCCTGCTTTTTTGAATACCGATGCAACCGTCTGTGACGGCTGTGCTCCCTGTTTGAGCCAGTATTCGGCCCGTTCTTTGTTGATGGTCACGACTTTTTCTTTGGGAACGGCATCATACTGCCCCAAAATCTCAATCGGTTTTCCATCTCGCTTTGCCCGCTGGTCGATGGCCACTACGCGATAATAGGGCCGATGGGGTTTACCAAGTCTTTGAAGGCGCAAACGGACTGTCATAGAGAATGTCTCCTCACTTTTCATTAATACGAACGAGTATGTTACTACTATTTAAGTGATTTGTCAATTGCTTTTCGAATACGCTTGAGGGCGGAAGCGGGGTTCGCGGCGGCAAAAACAGCGTTGCCGGCCACCAGAACATCGGCACCCGCCGCTACGGCTATCAACGCCGTTTCAAGAGTAATCCCCCCGTCAACTTCAAGGCGGCAAGCAAGCTTCCTGCGGTCGATGATGGCGCGCAATTGCTGAATCTTGGGCACCATATCATGGCGGTATTTCTGCCCCCCGAACCCGGGCTCGACCGTCATGACCAGAACCAGGTCCACCAAAGGAAGAATTCCGGCTATGGCGCTGACAGGAGTATCGGGTTTAATGGATACTCCGGTTTTCAGTCCGGCGCGCTTCATGTCCCGGATAAGTTTGCGCTGATTTACCGGGGCTTCGTGGTGAAAGGTTATCAGGTCCGCACCGGCCGCATGGAATTGTTTCCAATAATGGTCGGGGCGCTCTATCATCAAATGCACATCGAACAAAAGGCGGGAATGCGGCCGGATAGCTTTTACTACCGCGGGACCGATGGTCAAGTTGGGGACAAAATGGCCGTCCATAACATCGATGTGCAGCCACTGGGCGCCCGCCTTTTCAACCAGTCCGATATCTTTTTTTAGGTTGGCAAAGTTTGCTGAAAGAATCGACGGTGCCAATACAACGCTATTTTTTAACAGACGCTTACTCATTTTATTTCCTGTTCTTCAACTAATATATTATCCATCAATACCCTGACTTTGGCATTTCCCCGGGGATTGACGGGCAGTGAAAGTTTAGTGCCCGGCTCTTTGACCCCGCTGAAAATTTCAATTTCACCGGCCTCATCTCGCAAAACTATACGCAAGGAACGGTTTTCCCCGCCCTGAGGTACCTCGTAATAAAATATTTTTCCGCCGGCAGTGGCAGGCGGAGAAAGTATCGCCGCGCTCGCATAAACAATCAGCTCTTTGAGTCCCGCGCAGTCGGCATCAGGCACAGGGTCCTGGCGGTATATTACTCCCGGCGGGCCCAGATGTCCGGGGTCGTCGCGAACCGTCACCTGCAGGCCGTACTGTTGGGCCCATTGTGTCGCTTCAGGAACCGTCTTTCCCGTAAATGACGGCGCCAGACAAACCCCATTCGGTGGCGGTCCTTGCGATATCACCAGATTCACCATGGCGTCATCCTTATCAACGGGTGAAGCCCCGGCAGGGTCCTGGGACACCACATAATCTTTCGGAAAGATAATGGAATACCGTACGGCTTTTTCGCCCAGAGAGAACCCTGCGGAACGAATTGCTATTTCCGCCGAACGCATCGGCTGACCGATAACCGTCGGGACCGTGACCATCCGGCCCCCTTGGCTGATTGTCACCCGAACAATCTTGCTTTCCCGCACCGCCATCCCGGCAAGCGGATTTTGGCGGACAACGATCCCGGCAGGCACATTCTGATCAAATGTTTCGCCCTCTTTTTTGATGCCGAGATTCAATGCCGATAATGCGGTGACTGCGTCGGTGAGGGTTTTTCCGTTAAGATCAGGCACCAGCACCGTTTTGCGGGAATGAATTACCGCCCCCATCCCCCAATCGAACAAAAGATAAAAGAATACCAGCCCCAGAAGGGCAAGTATCGCCCACTGAATATACGATTTTTTCAGCTGTATTGTTAGTGTCATTCTTTTATCCTAGGATTCCAACGGTTCCAATTCTTATCAATATGTCTTGCAGCTGCGAAGCTTGCTTCGCCGTCGTTCGTTACGGCTTTACGACACCATCGGCAGAGCAGCTCTGCAGCTACAACGGCACTATCGGATGCTATGCAATTCTTATTTCGGTTTCTGGAGCCATGACATCATGGCGCGCAGTTTTTTGCCGACTTTTTCAACCAATAGTTCGGAGCATTCTTTGCGGTACTGTTTGAACATCGGGCGGTTGAGACGGTTTTCAAGCAGCCAATTTCTGGCGAACTCACCGGATTTTATCTCAGCCAAAACTTTTTTCATTTCCTGGCGGGTCTGATCGGTGATGATGCGTTTGCCGATCTGATATTCGCCGTACTCCGCGGTGTCGGATATGGAATGATTCATCGTGGCGATACCGCCCTCCCAGATGAGATCGATAATGAGCTTCGTTTCGTGCACGCATTCGAAATACGCGATTTCCGGCTGATAGCCCGCTTCCACCAATGTCTGAAAGCCCGCGTTCATCAGCTCGACAAGCCCGCCGCACAACACCGCTTGCTCACCGAACAAATCCGTCTCAGTTTCTTCGGCGAAAGTGGTTTCAAGCACACCCGCGCGCGTTCCGCCTACTCCTTTAGCGAACGCAAGCGCCAAATCTTTGGCGTTGCCGGTCGCGTCCTGATGAACCGCGATCAAACAGGGAACGCCTTTGCCTTCAACATACTGGCGCCGCACCAAGTGTCCCGGACCCTTGGGTGCAATCATCACCACATTGGCATCTTTCGGCGGTTCAATCTGATTGAAACGGATATTGAATCCGTGTGAAAAGCTGATCGTTGCGCCTTTTTTGAGATTCGGTTTTATATCGTTGGTCCATACTGCCGCCTGCGTTTCATCCGGCAGGAGGATGTGAACCCAGTCAGCACCCTTGGTTGCTTCTGCCGCACTGACCGGGTTGAACCCGTCAGCAATACATTTTTTGCAATTTTCAGACCCTTCGCGCTGTCCGATAACGACATCCATCCCTGAATCACGCAGATTCTGCGCCTGAGAATGACCCTGGCTGCCATAGCCGATCACAGCGATTTTTTTCCCTTTGAGCAACCCCAAATCCGCGTCTTTGTCGTAATACATCTTTGCATCTGCCATAATTACTCCTCCTGTTTTTTATTATTCCAATTCTATTTCCCGTGTTTCTCTCAAGAATACTCTCTAAAAATCCCCCTGTGTCCCCTTTGCCAAAGGGGGAGAACCTTACTGCACATCCCCACTTTGAAAAAGAGAAAACCTTCGTACTCCATATCATATTTTCCCCCTTAGAAAAAGGGGGATCAAGGGGGATTTTCCTTCTATTAATTGCCTTTGCTTGCTTGTTCTGCGGCGGTGCGTGTGCCGCGGCCCATGGCGATGATGCCGGTCCGGCATACTTCCTTGACGCCAAACGGCTTGAGCATCGAAATCAGCGCCTGAATCTTTTCTTCATCGCCCGTTGATTCAATAATAACCGAGTCCGCGACGACATCAATAATCCGTGCCCTGAATATTTCCGCTATCTGCAATATCTCCGAGCGATTGTTTTTGTCCGCCTTCACTTTGATGAGCGCCAAATCCCGCTCCAGATGTCCCGTTTCCTTAAAATCAGTCACCTTGATTACATCAACCAGCTTATTGAGCTGTTTTTCCACCTGTTCCAAAATCCGGTCATCCCCCTGCACCACAATCGTCATCCGCGAAATATCCTGATTTTCCGTCTCGCCCACCGCCAGCGAATCAATATTAAACCCCCGCGCCGCAAACAGCGTCGCAATCCGCGCCAACACCCCAAACTTATTCTCCACCAAAACCGAAATCGTATGCCTCATTATTCCTCCTTAAAATCATTCTCTTATAAATTAATGTTTTTTCTCTGTTCTTGACCACAATTTTGTCTTTTGCCCTTGAATCCCCCCTTGGGCGCCCATGAGACGAGCGATTTTTCGGGGCAGTAGCCGAGGACTGTCTGAGTCCCTCCTGGCGAAGCCGAGGGACGAGTTCCGCAGGCCCGAAAAATCGAGAGCGAATGCCCATTGGGGGCACATTTCTTTTGTAACTTTTCTTTCGGGCAAGCAAAAGAAAAGTTAATGGGGGTGCAGAGGGTGAAACCCCCGCGGTGTAGATGTTATTCTCATGTATACCAATTAACCCATGAGAACGGCAAACCCCCCATTTTCAAAGGGGAAAGAGAACCGAAAACACCATATCCCCGATGACACAATTCGGGGATGACAACATATCTAAATTCCCGATTACAATCGGAAATGCCATCGTCAAATAATCCTTTATGCCAATCTTGTTATCACTTCATCGAGGGCCGCGCCGGTGGGAACCATCGGAAGAACATTCTCTTCCTGTTCGACGATGAATTCCATGACGACAGTTTTATCGGTTTCAAGCATTTTTTTAAGCGCGGGAATAACATCTTTCTTCCGGCTGACACGCATACCAACAGCACCATACGCTTCGGCAACGCCGACGAAGTCGGGAATATATGACGGGCAGGTTTTTTTGCCCGGCTGATTGCATTTTGGCGGGCAGGTAGTTGTCTTGTGGAGGCAGGTAAAAGAATACCGTTTGCCCCAAAACATTTCCTGCCACTGACGGACCATGCCGAGATACTGGTTGTTTAATATGAGAACTTTGACGTTAACTTTATTTAAGACCGCGGTTGCCAGTTCCTGGATATTCATCTGAATGGAACCGTCGCCGGCGATGACGATAACCTCCGTGTCCGGATAGGCGAATTTAGCGCCGATGCCGGCGGGAAAACCAAAACCCATGGTCCCCAGCCCGCCTGAACTCAGGAAGTGGCGCGGCTTTGTCGCCTCGAAAAACTGCGCCGTCCACATCTGGTGCTGGCCGACTTCCGTGACAACGATGGCCTCGCCCTTGGTCAGGTTCGATATCGCTTCTATGACATACTGCGGACGCAGTTTGTCGTCGTTCTTGTACAGCAGCGGGGTGCTCTTTTTCCATTTTTGAATTGTTGCCAGCCACGCCGGATGAGACGCTTTTTTAACATCCTTGAGCAGTCCCGTCAAAATCGATTTCGCGTCACCGACGACAGGGATATGCACCTTAATGCTTTTTGAAATTGATGTCGGATCAATGTCGATATGCACGATCTTTGCTTTGGGCGCAAAACTCGACACCTTTCCGGTACACCGGTCGTCGAACCGCGCGCCGACGGCGATAATGAGGTCGGCATTCTGTATGGCGTGATTAGCCCAGTACATCCCGTGCATCCCAAGCATCCCGAGATATAGCGGCGAATCCGGCGGGAAGGCGCCCATCGCCAAAAGCGTGGTCGTCACCGGAATATCGGCTTTGCGCGCCAATTCAAGGATTTCCTGCGTCGCACCGGCGGTAACAACGCCGCCGCCGACATACAGGATTGGCTGTTTGCTTTCATTGATGGCTTCAGCCGCCCGTTTTATCTGCATCGGATGCCCGGTAAAATTAGGCTTATATGAGCGAATCTCAATTTTCTCGGGCCAGACAAACTCTATCTGCGCACGCTGAATATCCGAAGGCAGATCGACAAGCACCGGACCGGGTCTGCCGGTCGAGGCGATATGGAACGCTTCCCTAATGGTGCGGGCAAGGTCCTTAATATCTTTGACCAGATAATTATGTTTCGTTATCGGCCGGGTAATCCCGGTAATATCGGCTTCCTGAAACGCATCGTTGCCGATAAGATGGGTCGGCACTTGTCCGGTGAAGGCAACCATCGGTATCGAATCCATATACGCGTTGGCAAGCCCCGTGACGAGATTCGTCGCGCCCGGCCCCGACGTCGCCAAGCAGACGCCGACCTTGCCGGTAGCCCGTGCGTACCCGTCGGCCATATGCGCGCCACCCTGTTCGTGCCGCGGCAAAATCACCCGGAACGGAGCGTTGTACAATGCGTCAAATATCGGAATTACTTGTCCGCCCGGATAGGCAAACAGTATTTCAACCCCTTCTCTTTTGAGACATTCAACCAAAATCTGCGCACCAGTCATTAACATAGTTGACTCCCATTTTATTCTATAATTTCATTGCATCTGTCCGAATAAATCTACGGCAAATCCTCCCCGCCCTCCTTTGCCAAAGGAGGGATTCTCAGACATCATGCCCCCCTTAAAGGAAGACATTCGGGGAATCTTGTCCTCTGAAATTAACAAAGAACCTTTCGCCACAGCGTCTTTCATTGATTGAAAGATACCTTCCGTCATAATATCCCCCTTTGACAAAGGGGGACACAGGGGGATTTGCTTTTATTTCAGTACTGCCCCTTTGCTGGCGGATGTTACTTGCGCGGCGTAGCGGGTTAAATAACCTTTTTTTATTTTGTTCGGCGGTTTCACCCATTTGGCGAGCCGCAGTTTTATTTCCATGTCCGTTAACCGCACACTCAATATGCGGCGGGGGATATCAATCGTAATCTTGTCCCCGTCTCTGAGTGCGGCTATGGGGCCACCGTCTGCAGCTTCCGGCGAAACATGCCCGATACAAGGGCCGCGCGTACCGCCCGAGAACCGGCCGTCGGTAATAAGCGCCACAGAATCTGCCAAACCCATTCCCTGGATTGCGCTGGTGGGGCTGAGCATCTCCCGCATGCCGGGCCCGCCTTTGGGCCCTTCATAGCGGATGACGATGACTTCGCCTTTTTTTATTTTTTTGCTCATGATAGCCGTCATCGCGGTTTCTTCGCTGTCAAACACGCGCGCCGGACCGGTAAACACTTTCATTTTCTCGCTTACGGCGGCCTGTTTTACCACGCTGCCTTCGGGAGCAATGTTGCCTTTGAGTATCGCAATACCGCCCTCTTTATGATACGGCTTGTGCGCACGGATAATTTCGGTATCAAGCACCTGTCCGCGTTTGGCTATATCCATAATATTTTCGCCGCCGAGCGTCGGGCTGGGCGAGAGTTTTTTCTTGACAGCTGAAAGTACCGCGGTAATCCCGCCCGCATGGTCCAGGTCTTCCATGAAATGATCGCCCGCCGGTTCCAGACATGATATGTGGGGAACGGACCGGGATATTTCATCGAAAAGATCCAGCGGCAAGTCGAGCCCCGCTTCATGCGCAATCGCCGGCAGATGAAGAACCGTATTGCTTGATCCGCCCAGCGCCATATCGACGACAATGGCGTTTTTAAGCGCGTTTGCCGTCATAACAGCGCGCGGAAGTATATTTTCTTTGACCAATTCCACCGCACGGATACCCGAATCATACGCGATACGCCGTTTGGCTGCCGAGACCGCCGCCGCCGTCGCGCAACCGGGCAAAGACATGCCCATAGTTTCCGTCAGACACGCCATGGTGTTGGCGGTATAGAGCCCCTGGCAAGAACCGGCGCCGGGGCAGGCAGCCATCTCCAGCTCGTGCAGCTGTTTTTCACTGATCTTGCCTGCTTCAAATTGTCCGACTGCCTCAAAACTGTCGCGAATAAGCGAGCGCCGTTTCCCCTGATAAAATCCTGTCATCATCGGCCCGGCCGTCACTATGATTGACGGTATATTGAGACGCGCCGCGGCCATCAGCATGCCGGGCGTAATCTTATCACAGTTGGTCAGAAGCACCAGAGCGTCGAGCGCGTGCGCGTTGGCTACGCATTCGACCATGTCGGCGATCAGTTCCCGCAAGGGAAGAGAATAATGCATGCCAGCGTGCCCCATGGCAATGCCGTCGCAAACAGCTGGTACGCCGAATATGTACGGCACGCCGCCGCCCGCGGCTATCCCGCGCTCGATAAACCGTTCCAGGTCCCGCATCCCGATATGTCCGGGAACCAGGTCGGTAAACGATGACGCGATTCCAATAAATGGTTTGTTGATATCTCTGCTGCTAATGCCGGTGGCGTACATCAAACACCGGTTCGGCGCCCGCGTGGTTCCTTTTTTTGTCTGGTCACTGCGCATGAAATTCCTCCGTTACTTTTTCCGGCGAATAGCTGGTTTCTTTTTTAACAATTTGTATTCAACCGCATCCGACAACGCCTGCCAGGACGCTTCTATAATATTCTCTGAAACCCCGATCGTTCCCCAGGTGTCCTGCGGGTCACACGATTCGACAAGAACCCGCACCCGGGCAGCGGTGCTGGCGCCGGCGTTGATAACGCGCACCTTGAAATCGCGCAGAGACATTTCGCAAATCTCGGGATAGAACTTTGCCAGCGCTTTACGCAGACAGGAATCCAGGGCGTTCACCGGCCCGTCGCCTTCGGCCACGGTATGGACTTCGGTCCCCTTGATGTCAAGTTTGACCGTCGCCTCGGACACCATCTCCCCGGCAGCGTTTTTCTCGACGCTGACATGAAATCCCTTCAGCGTAAAAAATGGCGTATATATGCCCAACGCCTTACGGGTGAGCAGATTAAATGACGCATCGGCGTTTTCAAATTGATATCCGTTGTGTTCGGCTTTTTTTACCAAATCGATTATCTTCGCCGCCGCCTGCGGATCATTTTCAATATCCAGAGAAAATTCTTTCGCCTTGGACGCGATATTGCTTTTCCCGGACAGTTCGCTGACCAGAATTTTCCGCTCGTTACCGACAGCGGTAGGGGCGATATGCTCATAGGTCAACGAATTGCGCTCGATAGCGGACACATGTATCCCCGCCTTATGGGCAAAGGCGTTAAGGCCCACATACGACTGTCGTTCATTGGGCAGAAGATTGGCAACCTCATCTACATACCGCGACAGTTCCGTCAGCTGAACTATTTTCTTGTCCGGAATACAGCGGTACCCCAGTTTCAACTGCAGAGCCGGGATAATCGAACATAAATTGGCGTTGCCGCATCGTTCACCGAGCCCGTTGATAGTCCCCTGCACCAGCGTGCAGCCCTCTTGGACCGCCACGATGGAGTTGGCTACCGCACACTCGGTATCATTGTGCGTATGAATGCCCAGCGCCGCCGCCGGCAATTCTTTCTTCACCACACGGATGATTTCCTGAATACCAGACGGCAGCATTCCACCGTTCGTTTCACACAAGGTCACATTATCGGCGCCCGCGTCTACCGCTGCGCGAAGAGTCGCCAGAGCATAGTCCCGGTTACTCTTAAACCCGTCAAAAAAGTGTTCGGCGTCGTAAATAACTTCGAGCCCTTTTGATTTCAAAAAGTACACGCTGTCGGCAATCATTTTTAGATTTTCTTCCGGCGTAGTGCGCAGGGCGTGCAGGACATGCAGGTCCCATGTTTTTCCAAAAATGCACGCAACCTTCACTTTTGAGCGAATAATGGCCTGCAGGTTCGCATCCGCGGCGGCAGTATTGCCCTTGTACCGCGTCGAACCAAAGGCAACGAGCCGCGCATTTTTAAATTTCAGTTTAAGCGCTTCTTTAAAAAAAAGTTCGTGTTTCGGATTTGAACCCGGCCATCCGCCTTCTATGTAATGGATGCCAAAAGCGTCGAGTGACTGGGCAATGCGCAACATATCGTCAACGCTAAAAGAAATCCCCGCGCTTTGCGACCCGTCCCGCAGCGTCGTATCGAACAACTTTATGGTTTTCATAAGTTCCTCTGTTGTGTTCAATCCTGTCATCCCCGAGTGGTTCTATCGGGGATATGGTTTACTTCTTAAAACCAACACCAGATGCCGGCCTTACAATACCGACCGGGTCATAAAGCTCCCGATAACGACCTCGGAAATGACAACTCTTTTTACTTACTGCCGTTTATTGAGACCGAAAGCCGCGTGCAGCGCAGTCACGGCCTTGTTGACCGCGGCGTTGTCGATGATGCATGATATTTTAATTTCACTGGTAGAAATCATTTCAATATTAATCTTGTTGTCCGCCAGAACCGTGAACATCGTCGCCGCTACGCCCGGGTGGCTCTTCATGCCGACGCCGATAATGGACACTTTCGCGACGTCTTTATCGTATATAATATTGGCGGCTTTAAGATCTTTGCGTATCTTACCCAGCACTTTCTGGGTTTTCTTCAAATCACTCCGACTGACGGTAAATGAAATATCGTTGCGTTTATCCTGTGCTGCCGACTGGATAATCATGTCCACATTGATACCGCCGACGGCCAGCGCCCCGAACATCTTGGCAGCAATGCCGGGAATATCCGGCAAATCAACAACGGAAAGTTTTACCTGATTGCGATCGAATGTCACTGCGGTTAACAGCACTTCTTCCATGGCGCCCCTCCGGGATGTTATCGCTTCTTCACTGGTTATAATCGTACCGTCAGCGGGAGAAAAAGTTGAACGGACATGTATATCAACTTTATTTTTCTTGCCCACCTCGATACTGCGGCCCTGCATCACCTGCGCGCCGGTGCCGGCCATTTCAAGCATTTCTTCGTAGGAAATGTAATGGATTTTGCGCGCGTCGGCAACCACGCGCGGGTCAGTGGTATAGACACCCGCTACATCGGTGTAAATCTCGCAAAAGTCCGCCTTGAGCGCCGCCGCCAAAGCCACCGCCGTCAAATCCGAACCCCCGCGGCCGAGGGTAGCGATATCGTCGTTAGGGTTGATGCCCTGAAACCCCGCGACAACGACTATTTTCCTTCTGCTCAGTTCTTTGAGTATTTTTGTCGGTATTATTTTTATGATACGCGCTTTCGTATGCGTCGTGTCGGCATAAATGCCCGCCTGCGGCCCGGTCAGAGAAATAACGGATTGCCCCATCTTTTTAATAGCCATGGACAACAGGGCAATAGACACCTGTTCCCCGGTGGAAAGCAGCATATCCAGCTCGCGATCGTCAGGCGTGGCGGTTATTTTTTCGCACATAGCGATCAAATCGTCGGTCATATCGCCCGGCGCCGACACCACCACCACAACGCGGTTCCCCTGTTTTTTCTTATCGATAACCCGCGCGGCAACCTTCTTCATTTTGTCCGCATCAGCCACCGACGACCCACCAAACTTCATCACAACCAGCCCCATATCCCCATACTCCCTTCACAATCAATTTCGAATTATTATATTATCTGCTGTTGACTTTGCCCTTGAATCCCCCCTTGGGCGCCCATGAGACGAGCGATTTTTCGGGGTCGTAGCCGAGGACTGTCTGAGCCCCTCCTTGAGGGGCGAGTTCCGCAGGCCCGAAAAATCGCGAGCGAATGCCCACCGGGGGCACATTTCTTTTGTAACTTTTCTTTCGGGTGAGCAAAGAAAAGTTAAAGAGGGTGCAGGGGGCAAACCCCCCGCGGTGTTGAAGTTATCTAAATACAGATCAATTCTGCATTGTTGGATCCCCGATAGAATCATTCGGGAATGACAAACTCACTTCAGCGCGTTTTCAACACGCGCGCCCCACGCAAATCAAAATCCAATATAAACACTCTACTTGCAATAGACCGTTTCTTCCAAGCCGCCTGCATAGCCTTCCCCACTGCCGCCGCAGTAGAACGGTTCGTCAAAGCAATCACTGAAGGTCCTGCTCCGGATATCGCCGCACCATACGCGCCCTTTTTGCGCGCCGCGGCAAACACTTCGTCGAGTCCCACGATAAGTTTCTTCCGGTACGGCTGATGGAGACAATCATCCATCGCAATCGGCAAACAATCATATCTACGCGCCGTTATGGCTGCCATAAATAACGCAGTACGGGAAATATTATACACCGCATCCTCTATCGGCACCTGCCGCGGCAATACGCGACGGGCTTCTTTTGTCGGCAATTCAAACGCCGGCTGACATATCACCGCTTGTAAGGGCGGCGGATTGAGACGCACAAAACTTATCGATGGGCCGTCAACGGCGGCGCATATGCCCCCAACCAGCGCCGGCACGATATTGTCCGGATGGCCTTCAAGACGAACGCCGATAGCCAGCAGTTCCGCAGGCGTATATTTTTTTCCGGTAACCGCGTATGCCGCCAACAATCCGCCCAACCGCGCGGCCGCGCTGGACCCGAGTCCGGCACTCAACGGGATGCGGTTGATGAGCCGGATACGCAAAGAACCAAACGGATATTTTTTCCCGAGAATCTTCGTCATCGACTGCCAGACGATATTGGATTTATCAGTCGGCAACACCCCGGCGCCTTCGCCTTCCACCGCAATGCACTGTGCAGGACCCGAGGAAATATGAATCTCATTATATAATTTTACCGCCGCGCCGAGCGTATCAAACCCCGGCCCCAGATTGGCAGTAGTAGCGGGTATAATAATCTTTATATTCAGACCATTCTCCTTATAACCAACTGCATTTTCAAATCCCCCTGTTTCCCCCTTTTTCAAAGGGGGAGCACCAGCACTTCAGACCAAGGAAATACGTTGTTCTCTTGCCTGCTTTTTATTTCCCCCTTTGCAAAGGGGGAACAAGGGGGATTTGCCTTTAGCAATCCCTCAATCCTTCATCGCACAGAAGGGGCCGCACATGGCGCAGACATCATCGGTCTTTGAAGGCATTTGTTTTCTGACCTGTGCGAACCGGACAGGGTCCATCGATAACTTTTCCTGACGCTGCCAGTCGCGGGCTTTACGCCATTTTGACATTTCGTCATCCCAGTCGCGTGCGCGCGGCAGTTTTTTGGCAATGTCGGCCGCGTGGCCGGCAATGCGCGCTGCCATTACGCCATTATGCACATCGTCAACATCAGGTAACCGCAGATGTTCGGCCGGCGTTACATAACAGAGGAAATCAACACCATGCGACGCCGCCAAAGCCCCGCCGATGGCAGCGGTAATATGGTCGTACCCGGGCGCGATATCGGTGACGATAGGCCCAAGAAAATAGAGCGGCGCGTTGTGCCCCAGCCGTTTCGCCATAAGCACATTGGCGGGAATCTGATCGAGGGGCACATGTCCCGGCCCTTCTATCATCGTCTGAACGCCTGCAGCGCGGGCGCGAAGCACCAGTTCGCCGAGCACCGAGAGTTCCGCGATCTGAGCGCCATCTGAAGCGTCTTTTGAGCATCCCGGACGGAAGCCGTCGCCCAAACTTAAGGTTACATCGTATTTTTTTGCGATCGCCAAAAGGCGGTCATAATCCTCGTACAACGGATTTTCCTTATTGTTGGCCTTTATCCACTTGACCAGGAACGACCCGCCGCGGCTGACCACGCCGACCAAGCGGTTCTGCCGGCCAAGAACATCCACTGTCTGACGGGTAATACCGCAGTGCACCGTCATGAAATCAACGCCCTGTTCGGCCTGTTCCTCGATAACGGCAAACATATGCTCGCCACTCATCTGGGTAATATTTTTTTTCCGCCCCACGGTTTCGCACGCCGTCTGATAGAGCGGCACGGTTCCGACCGGCACCGGACAATTTTCAAGGATCATCTGGCGAATTTTGCGCAGGTTCCCGCCGGTCGACAAATCCATCACCGCATCCGCCCCGGCCCGCACAGCCGCATCAAGTTTTTTTCGTTCATCCGCCAACGAGATATGGTCAGGCGATGTGCCGATATTGGCGTTGACTTTCGTTGAAAGCCCCGGCCCGATGCCAAACGGCTTAGCGATTCTGCGCCGGTTGTTTTTTGTGATTACCACAACCCCGGCAGCAATATCCCGCAACAACTCCGCCACCGGAATCCGTTCTGTTTTAGCAACCGCCCTAACTTCCGCAGTCGTCTGTTCGTGCCGCGCCCGCTCCATAAGTGTCATCATGAGTATTTAATCCTATTTTATATTTTGTAGCCGCGAAGCTTGCTTCGCCGCCTTTCGTCTTTTCTGTTGTACCTAATAACACTACACCTTCTGCGGCGCTTGCATCTTCTTTTCAAGCGTATAAACGGCAAACCTGACTTTCTTAAATTGCGGGCCGGCATGAGGCGACAAAAGCTTTCCGTATTCTTCCAGCACGCGCAGTGACTCTTCCACCCGACGGAAATTAGCGGCAATGATCGCCGTTCTGTCGGCGCGCTTTCCTTCCCGCATGGTTCTGCCACTATCAGCTACAGCGTCGCGATTGAAGACCAGCACCGGATACGCTGCCCGCGTGATGCGGTCAACCCGGTGACGCAGAGCACGCAGTTTTTTGTAGAGCGACGCATTGCCCAGCACAAACCGCGCGGTATCTTCGATGACCCGCAACCCCTCGCGGCAACGGTTGACATTGGCGTCGATGAGCCGCAGAGCTGATTTATCGGCAGTCAGCATACCGCTCAACAATCGTTTTAATCAAACTGCTGGTCGAGTGTCCGGCAACCACGGGAAAGCGGACAACTTTTTTTACGATATCCCTGCCAACGATATCGGCAATCTTATAATCCCCGCCCTTAACCAGAACATCGGGCTTTAACTGCTTAAGTATCTCGTAGGGCGTATCCTCGTTAAATACAACGACGCAATCAACGGTGTCCAGAGCTGCAAGCAATTCGCCCCTTAACCGCTCTGGGACTAGCGGCCGTTTCGGACCTTTCAGGCGCGCCAGCGAAGCGTCCGAATTGATCGCGACAACAAGTATGTCGCCGTATGTTTTCGCTTTTTTAAACAGCCTCAGATGTCCGATATGCAGCAAATCAAAACACCCATTGGTAAAAACGATCTTCTTGCCCCGACGCTTGAGCTGCGCGAGCATGCGGGCCGCCGCGGGGCGTGACAAAAATTTAGCGGGTTTTTTTTTCAAAGAGGATTGTCTCCAGAAGCGCGGAAAGGATATGTATCGCCAAAATATGGCACTCCTGGACCCGGGCTGTCACCGACGACGGTGCGCAGAAACATATATCGGCAGTAGTGTTAAGCTTCCCGCCGGCCGCACCGGTAAATCCAACGACAAACGCGCCCCGGGAGCGCGCGGCTTCAATGCCTTTAAGAACATTGGGGGAATTTCCGCTGGTGGAAATGGCAAGTACCAGATCCCCCGGCTTCGCAAACGCTTCTATCTGCCGAGAAAAAAGATCTTCAAAACCGAAATCGTTGCCGATTGCCGTCAGTGATGAGGTATTATCAGTCAGCGCCATACAGGCAAGCGCCGGACGGTTCTTTTCAAAACGAACCACCAATTCCGCCGCCAGATGCTGGGCATCCGCCGCCGAGCCGCCGTTACCAAACACCAGTATCTTCCCGCCGGAACGGTAGGTATCCAGCATTTTCTGCGCTATCCGCTCAATCAAAGCGACCGAGCCGTCATCCAGCATTTTTTTCTTGGTATCAATGCTGTCAGTAATATGCTTCGCAATAGTTTGTTTCATAAGTTCCTATAAAATCGTTATAAGTGAAAAAGTTAGAAAGTGAAAAGTACCAGCCTTCCCCAACGATGCTACATGCTCACATTTTTTTGTTATTCATTACCAAAAACATGTTTTGGCAAAAAATCGGTGCACACATCGCCCTGCGCGAAATAATCGTTCGTCATGATTTTCGCATGAAGCGGGGCCGTGGTTTTAATGCCCTCCACCGTCAATTCCCTGAGGGCTCGCTGCATGCGCATAATGGTTTCCGCACGCGTCGGCGCCAGAGCGATGACCTTGGCAATTAAACTGTCGTAAAACGGCGGGATGGTGTAGCCCGTATAGACATGTGAATCAACCCGTATCCCCGGACCGCCGGGAGCGATAAATTGCGTTATTTTCCCCGGGCTCGGAATAAAATCCCGGCTGGGATCTTCCGCATTGATGCGGCATTCGATCGCGTGCCCCAGAATGCGCACATCCTTTGAATCGAAGCTGAGCCGTTCACCCGCGGCAAGTTTAATTTGTTCTTTTAACAGGTCGATACCAGTAATCATTTCGGTGACCGGATGTTCCACCTGAATGCGCGTATTCATTTCCATAAAATAAAAATGCCGGTATTTATCAACCAGAAACTCGACGGTGCCGACGGTGACATAATCGACCGCCTCCGCAGCGCTGCGGGCAGCCTTGCCCATTTTCCGGCGCAGGGACTCATCGAGAAACGGTGACGGGCTTTCTTCGAGCAATTTTTGGTGCCGGCGCTGAATCGAGCAATCGCGCTCGGGCAGATACACCACTTTGCCTTTTGAATCGCCCAATACCTGGAATTCTATGTGGTGCGGCTCTTCAATATATTTTTCCATGTAGACAGCTTCGTTGCCAAACGATGACCGCGCTTCGGCCTGGGCCATCTGAATGGCGTTCTTCAGCGCTTCTTCAGTGACCACCACCCGCATACCTTTACCGCCGCCGCCCGCCGTTGCCTTTATGATAACGGGGTAACCTATCTTTTTGGCAAGTTTGAACAAATCGGGATCTTCAATCGTGACCGGTCCCGGAGAACCGGGAACGACGGGGACGCCCGCTTTTATCATCAGCTGACGGGCGGTAATTTTATCGCCCATCTTCTCGATGGAATTCTTGCTTGGCCCGATAAACTTGATGCCGCAGGATTCGCACACTTCGGCAAAATAGGTATTTTCAGCCAAAAACCCATAGCCCGGATGGATAGCGTCCGCGCCGGATATTTCCGCCGCCGAAATAATGCTGGGAATATTCAAATAACTTTCCGCCGCGGGATTAGGGCCGATGCAGATGGACTCGTCGGCCATCTTGACATGCAGGCATTCCCGGTCGACCTCTGAATGGATAGCGACGGTCTTTATGCCCAGCTCCCGGGCTGCCCGAATAACCCGGCAGGCTATTTCTCCGCGGTTGGCAATTAGAATTTTTTTAAACATTGGTTATATTCTCCTCACAGAAAATGTCTATTTCGCGGCGTAATCGGTCGCATCGACTAAAAAAAGTTCCTGCCCGTATTCGACCGACTGGCCGTTGCGCACGGATACTTTTACGATCATGCCGGCAACATTGGCGTTAACATCCTTGATAATCTTCATCGCCTCGATAAACCCGATCTTCTGTCCGGGAACGATGTGATTGCCTTCGATGACAAACGGCGGATGGTCAGGCGATGCGGAATGGTAAAAAGTTCCCACCATCGGCGACTTTATGGGGGTGGCCCTTTTTCCGTCAACAGCTGCCTGTTTTGCCTCTGCAGCGGCAACCGCTGCCCGGGTGGGCGGTGGCGCGGTGATCGGCGTTACTTCGCTTTTGCGGAAAAATATTTTTGTTCCGCCGGTCTCGAGGCTCAATTCCTCGATGTCCGTGTTCTTAAGCGTTCCTAAAAAATCTTTTAATGTTTCCGGATTCATGGTATTCCCCTTCACTAACTCTAGTCATCCCCGCATACTGTTGCCGGGGATATTACTCTATCGTGTCAACACCAACACCAGATTCCCGATTACACCCTCGGGAATGATAATCTTATTTTGACAATGGCAATCTTCTTTTCTGCAATGCCCATCTTTTTGTCTGCAAGACCCACTTCTTGTCTGTCATCCCCGAATATTTATATCGGGGATATGGTTTTATTAGAGCGTTACGCGCTCGACATACTCGCCGGTACGCGTGTCAACTTTCACCAGGTCGCCCTCTTTGACGAACAGGGGAACCGTAATCTCGGCGCCGGTTTCAAGCGTTGCGGGCTTCACCATATTCGACACCGAGTCGCCTTTGATGCCCGGAACAGTCTCGACAACTTTTAAAACAACATTGGCCGGCAGTTCGATGCCGATGAACTCGCCGTCAAGATAGGTGACATCAACTTCCAGATTTTCAGATAAAAATGACGCGCTTGAGCCAAGCGTTTCTTTGGTAATGGTCATTTCTTCGTAGGTCTGCATATCCATGAAAACATAGGATTGCCCTGCCATGTACATGTACTGCTTTTTGCGCTTCTCAACATTGACCGAATCGAATTTCTCGCCGGATTTAAACGACCGCTCGGTGATACTACCTTTACGCAGGTGCCGCATTTTCGTGCGCATCACCGCGCCGCCTTTACCGGGTTTGTGGTTCTGAAACCAAATAACCTGATACGGTTCTCCGTCAACCATGATGGTAAGTCCATTTTTGAAATCGGCTGTTGATATCATTGGGTTAATACCTTTCTTCCGCTGTTCGTTATTTGAACGGTATCCTCTATCCGGACACCGAACTGTCCGGGCAGATACACGCCCGGTTCAACCGTTACTACCATGCCTGCCACAAGCACCGTCGCATCGCGCGCACTCAAACGCGGCGGTTCGTGCACTTCAATGCCTACCCCATGACCGGTCGAATGAATAAATTCTTTGCCATATCCGGCCTGAGTAATAATACCGCGCGCAACGCCATCAACCTGTTTGGCGGTGATACCCGGCCGCACCGCCCGTACCGCTGTGCGATGAGCCCGGGATACTGCCGCGTAAACGGCTGTATATAAGTAGTTAATTTTACCTATTGCGAAGGTGCGTGTCAAGTCGGAAGCGTAGCCGTTAAACAGACATCCCATATCGATTAAAATGATATCATTTTTGGCTATTTTTCTTGTGGAGCTGATATGGTGGGGATTGGCAGTGTTGGCACCGGCGGCAACAATGGTCGTAAATGAAGAACGCACATTATTTTTTGCAAATATTTCTTCAATTTTGAATGCAATCTGTATTTCTGTCATCCCCGGCCTGACTAACCGGCGGACCTGTTCAAAGGTTGCAATGGCAATAGCGCACGATCGCTGAATGCTCTTTATTTCCGCAGGGGACTTGATAATTCGCCTGTCAGCGACAAAATGAGCGGTGTTTTCAAGCGGTATATTTTTTGCCAGAGAGTGGGCAAAACCATGGGATATTTTTGTAAAATCGGTGCCCAGTTTTTTTATCCCGTTGTCCCGGCAGTATTTCACGAGCGCATCAATCATGATGTCGCCAACGACCACCGTGGCCTCAGGAAGCAGTTCCCGAATTTGGCCCGCAAGCAAGGTTGGCGCGAATACTGTTTGTGTTTTTCCTGCAACCACCAACCAGAACCCGGACAAATCCAGACCGGTAAGATAGAAAATATCCGCCGGATGGGTGACCAGAAAATGCACCACTGATTTTTGCGCCGCTTTCATGTGAGTAAATTACACACCGCGCGCAGAGCCAGCAGGTAGCTCATCGGACCAAACCCTGATATCTGGCCTTTGCAGACTGGGGCTATCAGCGATTTGTGACGAAACTCTTCCCGGGCGTATATGTTGGAAAGATGCACTTCGACGGTCGGCAACCCCGCGGCGGCAACAGCGTCGCGCAAGGCAACCGATGTATGGGTATAGGCGGCAGGATTGATGATGATTGCCTGAAACTCTTTGCGTGCCTGTCCGATTTTCTCGAGCATCTCTCCTTCATGGTTTGACTGAAAAAATGCGACCGATACTTTGAGCTCCGCGGCCAGTGCCGTTACGGCGGCGTTGATGGCGTCAAGCGTCACCGAACCGTACACATCGGGCTCGCGTTCGCCGAGAAGATTTAAATTGGGGCCATGTATGACCAGTATCGCCTTCATGCCTCGCCTCCTGAACAAAGGTTAATTATTTCTGTATCGCTTTTAAATGAGATCGCCTTCACCGACCCGATTCCGGTGGGCAGAATAAGACGCACACTGCCCTCTTTGACTTTTTTGTCCCGGCGCATCAGCCCCGCAATGATGAGGGGCGACAGCATCCGTCCGACGGGAACTATCGGCAAGCCTACCCGTTCGATAAGCTGTTGTATCCGCCGCGCGGCCGCAGGGGCCAGTATGCCCATCTTCATCGCGCACCGTGCCGCCATTGCCATACCGAGAGCGACCGCTTCACCGTGCAGATAGGACCGGTACTGCGTCGCCGTTTCGATGGCGTGGCCGAAAGTATGACCGAAATTAAGTATTTCACGCAATCCTTTTGTTTCAAACTCATCTTTTTCGACTATCCGCGCCTTAATAGAGCAACAATCAAAGATAATGCGCGAAAGGCGCGCGGAAGTCAGCGCGGCGGATATATCCATCCCGCCCGCAGGAAACATCTTTTCCAGACGGCCGAATAAAGCCGTATCCCGGATGACGCCGTATTTGATTACTTCAGCCATGCCGTTGCGCAATTGCCGCGCCGGCAAGGTGACAAGCGTCGCCGGATCAATCCACACAAGTTTCGGCTGGTGGAACGAGCCCACCAAATTTTTTCCGTCGGGCAGATCCACGCCGGTCTTACCACCGACGGAGGAATCAACCATGGCAAGCAGCGTGGTCGGCACCTGTATGCAGGAAAGTCCGCGCAAGTAGGTCGCCGCGAAAAAACCGGCAACATCCCCCACCACGCCACCGCCCAGCGCCACCACGCAGGTAGAACGATCAACACCCGCCTTAAGCGCCGCAGCGTAGAGTTTTTCCACCGTAGCAAGTGTTTTATATTTTTCACCGTCGGGAAGTATGACGGTTGAAACGGCAATTGCATTGCGTCTGCATCCCGCCGTGACAACGCTGAGATATTTTTTCGCCACCACTGCGTTGGTCACTATAAAAACCCGTTTTCCCAACCCCGCGGCGGCAATATATTTGCCCAGCTCCCCCAACGATGTATCCATCACGATAAAATAACTGCGTTCCTTCAAAGAAACGACCAATTTTTTCATAGGTAAACGATATCATAATTCAATGGAATGTGTCAATGAATCTCGGGCGGTAAGAACCAACAAAAAGCTCGCCACCATTTCAATCTTATCACAACCGGAATAACCATCTTTTTTCTGCAATGGAAATCTCCTCGTTTGTCATCCTCAACTCGCCTGCATCCACCCCTTGTCTGTCATCCCCGAATGGGGCTATCGGGGATATGGTTTTATCTTACAAACACCAACACCAGATTCCCGATTACACCCTCGGGAATGACAACCTTTCTTTGACATTGACAATCTTTTTTTCGGGAATGACAAGCTTCTTGTCGGCGTTGACAATCTTCTATCGGCAATGGAAACGGTAATTTGATGGGCAATGGACAAGAACAGCGATTTTTGATAGCTTATGGTTATGCTTAATTGTTTAAGACCTACGCTCAATAAGCAGGAAAAGTACCGGAAGTTTACGGAAAAGAACAACCGGAAGATGGCGGCGCGCTTTGCAGCGACGCCATTCGCCGAACGCATTGTTTTCGTGCCGCACTGTCTGCGCAATAACGCGGTGTGTAAAGCCGCGGAAGTCGGCAGTTATTATGTGTGCGCCCGATGCGGCGGATGCACGATAGGCGCCATCAGCAACAAATCGAAGGAATTAGGTTACAAAGGATTGTTTATTCTCAAAGGCGGCCGCAGTATAGAAAAGATTATCGAGGAACAACAGCCAAAAGCAATCCTTGGCGTAGCTTGTTTTTTCGAGGGTGCCCAAGGGTTTGAGCAGTTCGGGGAATCCGGCGCTGCGATACAGTTTGTTTCATTGACGAAGGATGGATGTGTGAATACTGAAGTAAGTTGTGATGAAGTGTTTCAAAAAATGAGTGCCGTCAAATAGACGAGATACAACACCCCGCCGAACATCAACCCGAACGCAGAAATCCGTTTCTTAAATGTCAGTTCCGCCAAAACAACCGCCGTCGCGGTCAAGGCTATCCCTGCGGAAAGCAGCGCCATCCCCGTCATATGCCACGGCGTCATCAAGAGCCCGACCGAGACGGGAAAGGTTGACTGAAACACCATCGCGCCGGTAATATTACCGATTGCCAGCGAATCTTTGCCTTTGATCGTCCAATTAATGCTGTTGAATTTTTCTGGCAATTCCGTCGCGATTGGTGCGATAATCAGCGCGAACAGCATCGGATTGAACCCAAGCTGCAATGAAATTATTTCCGTATTTTTCACGAACAGGTGCGCACCAAAAACCATCACCCCGAGCATGCCCGCCACTTGCAAAAAAATGGTGAATACGCCGTATGTGCCCATGGTGATTCCGATACGGGCAAACAGTTTGTCGAAATGCAGACCTTCTTCATGTTCTACCGTGGCACTGTCTGCGTGTACCGTCAGATACACATAGGCCATATACCCCAAGACCAGCCCGCACGCAATAACCGTCTTCATCTGCGGCAGGACCAGCGGAACAAACACAGCAACAGAGTACATCGGCAGAAAAAACAGCAAGTCCCGCCGGGATGATTGGCGTTCCACGCGTACCGCATAACTCCCGCGTTTTTTATGCGTCAGCACCACCGTGAGCCCCACCAGAAAGAACGCCAGCGTCGAAAGCATGAACGGCGCGCCCAGAATGGCACCCACCCCGATCTCTTTGCCGACAGCCGCGCTCCCGGAAAGAATGGCGACAATAGGCAAAATCGTTTCCGGCAACGCCGTCCCCACCGCCGCCAGAATACTGCCCACCACTGCGTGCGACAACGAAAACTTCTTTCCCAGCGCTTCAACCCCGTTAGTAAATCCTTCGGCGGCAATGAGTATCAATACGAGGCTTACCAACAACCATAGAATCTGAATCATATCATCTCCGGTACATTTTCTTGTGCGGAAGAACTGCTTCTCTGCACAGTTTAAATAAATCCGTACACTTTATCAATGCTTTGCCACCGGCCCAGCAGCGCCATCCTGCGGCGTCACTACGACGACCGAAATCTTGCCATCGGTGAAATAGCGGTCCCCTTCACCGTTGACCCCGCTCATCGTGAACCCGGCGCCGGGGATATAATATGATTCGCCCACCGCGTTCACCTGCGTGAGGTCGGCAACAATTTTTTCGCGTTCAGCGTCTATGTCGGCCGCAATGTGGTGCGTGATTTCACCCGTAAAATGACTGAATCCGACTTTTCTGTCGAATGTCGCCGAGCCCACCCAAAAAGCCCTGCCGTACTGTGCAACAATATCCGTTTTCCAAAAACGCACATGATGCCGGTGCGACGGAGTACGCGTCACTAATTCTTCAAAAGCAATATCCTGTTTTCTGCCCCAGGCATACAAACTGCTGACCGGGGCGTCATTGTAATGCTGGTGGAAAAGTACTGCTCCCACTTCCCGCAACGCATGCATAAAATTGAGTTTGTCCGCCTCATGCCACCCGGCTTTCCTCATGCACGAGACAACATCCGCCTCGCTGCCCACAAGCCCGATATTGAAAGGGTCACCGGGAATCCCATTTTTTTTGGTCGTTGTCTTAGGAAAATCGCTGAAAATATGCGAGCGGGTATGCGGTTTGTTTATCGCCGGCAGCAACACATACGAAGCAAGCAGATACGCACACAACAGTATCCCCGCAACGGGCAACAACAACACTTCCCCTCTACGATTAAGAAAAAAATATTTCATACAGACCTATCACCCCGGTAGCAAAAAAACTGTGCGCTGTCTTGTGCATGTCGCCATATCTCGTAAGCGTAGTAAAATGGGTAAGCATATGCACTTAGCGCCGTTTAGAGGCTTTGCGGGGTGTCACGCGCCAGTGGGACGGCATTGAAGGTTTTTCTGCGAGCGACAAACTTATTTTTCCTTCGGCTGTGTCTACGGCGTCAATGATCACCTTTACTTTTGTGCCGGGTTTTAAAGTCGTATTGCGCAGAAGGCCTTCGGCGCCGGTATCGCCGCACATGACGAATGAACCGCTGTCTATAACCGTAGTGACCATGCCCTCCATCACCGTGCCGATCGCGTCTTTGAACAGTTCCGCGCGCAGGATATCAACCGCCTTGTGCTCGGCTTCCGCCGCAGCGCGTTCGCGTTCAGAACAATGCACACCCGCTTCTGCCAGAGAACGGGCGCCGTGGTTTTCCCGTTTCCCTAAAAGGAGCGCTTTGATGGCGCGATGCGCCATAAGATCGGGATAGCGGCGTATGGGCGAAGTAAAATGTGCGTAGGCTCGGGCGGCAATGCCGAAATGCCCCTGTGATTCGGGCGAATAAACGGCCTGTTTCATACTGCGCACAATGAGCGAGTTGATCAGATCAGCCAGCGGATGGGTCTGCGCCTGACGCAATATATCCTGTATAGCGGTGGGGATGTTTCCGCCGGACAAATGCCCCGCCGATATCCCCATCTCGCCAAGCGCCTTCGCCAAAGTTTTTATTTTTTCCGGATCAGGATCGTCGTGGCGCCGGTGCAAAAACGGCATCTTTGCCGCCATCAGCTCGGTTGCAATCGCCTCGTTGGCAAGCAGCATGAACTCCTCGATAAGGCGATGGCTTGCCAGGCGCGGCCGCAACGCTACCCGCAACGGTTTGCCATGGGTATCGGTCTCAACCGTATATTCGGGAAGATCAAAATCCAGCGCACCCCGCTTGACGCGGCGCCGGTATAATACTTCAGCAAGCGCGCCCATGCGCGTCAAGGCCTCGGCCGCGGCAGGCGGTACCGCGGGAACCATTTTACCGTCAAGAAGCATTTGCGCCTCTTCATAGGTAAACCGGCGGCACGAGCGAATAACGGTGTTCGCCATCCGACGCTTAACCACTTTCCCGTCGGCATGTATATCCATAAACACCGACATCGCAAGGCGTTCCTGGTGAGGGACCAAACTGCACAAATTATTTGACAACGCGGGCGGCAGCATAGGCACAACGCGGCCGGGCAGATATACGCTGGTCCCGCGCGAATAGGCCTCCTCATCGAGAGCTGAATCCGCCTTTACATAATGCGCCACATCGGCAATATGCACGCCCAGGCGGACCGTTCCACCGTCCAGGGGTTCCAGAGAAACAGCGTCATCAAAATCTTTCGCATCTGCACCGTCAATGGTCACCACGGGAAGATGGAACAGCTCTTCCCTGCCGTGCCAGTGCGCGGGCTCGAGAACCTGAGGAAAGGCGGCACTCTGAGCAAGCACTGCCGAGGGAAATATATCGTTGATGTTGCGGGCACGCAGTAGTGCGGTGATGCGCGCGCGGATATCGTCGGGCTCGCCCAGCACTTCAATAACGATCCCTGCGGCGCCGGTGGTTTCGGTGGGCCACGCCGTCACTTTCAGAACGACGATGGATCCCGCCCGGGGCGTTATGGTAGAGCCAAAGCTGACTGCCTGAGCAGGCGGCGCATCGCCTTTTTCAGGAAACACGGCCCACCCGCGCGGAAATTGTTTAAGAATGCCGACGATAGTCGTATGAGCGTGCACTAGAACACGCGTAATCTCACCTGAAAAACGACCGTTCGCCTCGCAGCGTACCTGTGCCTGAACGCGGTCGCCGTCCATGGCAAGGGCAAGCCCCCGGCCGCGCAAAAAAACATCGGTCTCGTCGTCCGTTTCTGCCAGAAGAAATGCGAACCGCCCGTGATGGCGGATAACGCCCTCCCGCAGGGGCTCTTTGCGTCCCCGGCCCCGGTGTTGCTGCTGTTTTTTTCCGTAGTGTTTCATGATGTTATTTTTTGTGCAATGAAAGGAATGAATTAAACGGCACGACGAAGAGGTACATACTTTTGTATCAAGAAACCCGCAAGCGCGCCGCAAGAATCGATACCGACATCTATAACGGACGGCCCCCGGCCCGGCACAAACGACTGATGGAACTCGTCCGACGCGGCATACAAAACCGTAAACAAAAAAGCACCTGTTAAATAACTTTTCGCCGAAAAATCCGTTGTTTTTTTCAACGCCCGCACGGTCAGTAAAAACAATAGTGCGTATTCAACCATATGCGCGCATTTGCGCAGAATCAAATCCCAGCCGCCCCATGGCGTGGCAAGATGCGGAATGCTTGAAAGTGTAAAAATTAATCCGCACCATGCCGCTACGGGCGCCCAAAATATCACCGTATGACCAACGGCGCCCCGGCGGAAGCCGTCATTATTTTTCGTAGACATATTCACGGGAACAGATGCGCACCGTATCGCCGACAACGGCCCCGTGCTCATCAAGGGACTTTTCAACACCCATCTTTTTTAAAATATTCTGGAACCGGCGCAACGCTTCCTGCTGGTTGAAATCCGTCATAGACCATAATTTTTCAATCTTCTTGCCGGACACGACGAACACATCTTCCTGTTTGGTCACGGTAAAGTCGGGCTCATAGACATATTCGCGGCGGGTTTCTTCGATAAAAACATCGTCCGGCGGTGCGGCGGCAACCATGGCTGCCAGCGCGTTCATCAACGCGGGCATTCCTTCACCGGTAACCGCTGAAATGGGAAATATTTTTTTCTTTTTGGCATAACGCTTGAACACCTTTAACTTTTCTGCGGCGTCAGTGACATCCATTTTATTGACCGCAATAAGCATCGGTTTTTTAAGCATTTTCGGCGAATAGCGGGAAAGTTCGTTGTTGATGGTTTTATAGTTGTGATAGGCCGTCTTGCCGTCGAACCCGGACACATCGATGAGGTGCACCAGCACTTTGGTGCGCTGAATATGACGCAGAAACTCGTCGCCCAGCCCATGACCGTCGTGCGCGCCTTCGATGAGGCCCGGAATATCGGCAATAACAAACTGCATGTCGTTAACCGCGACAACGCCGAGGTTCGGTTTTAAGGTTGTAAACGGATAATCGGCTATTTTCGGGCGGGCAGCGCTGACGCGCGATAAGAAAGTCGATTTACCGGCATTGGGTACGCCGACCAACCCCACATCCGCGATCAATTTAAGTTCAAGGTCGATAGCGACTTCTTCGCCCAGTTCGCCTTTTTCAGCGATATGGGGGGCGTTGCGCCGCTGTGTTTTAAACGAGGAGTTGCCCCTGCCGCCGCGGCCGCCTTTGGCAATCATTATTTTTTGGCCGGCTACCGTAAGATCAGCAACCGCTTTGCCGCCGGTATGAATAACCGTCCCCACGGGCACTTTTATAACAATATCTTCGGCGCCTCTGCCGTAACAATTACTGTTACTGCCGGGCATACCGTCTTTTGCGCGAAAATGGGGGCGATAGGAAAAATCCAGAAGGGTTGTCAGCTGAGGGTCTGCAAGAAGATAGACATCGCCGCCCTTGCCGCCGTTGCCGCCGTCAGGTCCGCCCAGCGGAACATACTTCTCCCGCCGAAACGAAACAGCACCGGCGCCGCCGCGGCCGGCTATAATAAATATGCGTGCTTTATCGATAAACATGATTTAATTGAGGAGAGTCCGTCGTCCCCGCGTAGATTGATTCCTGTCATCCCCGAATGGTTCCACCGATAACCCGGTATGAAAACCAGGTCGCCGATGCCCCCATCAGAAATGACAACGGGGGTGGTTTTATGCGGGAAGAACATTCACGAAACAACGGTCGCCGGCTTTGCGTTCGAACTGAACGGTGCCTGCGATACGGGCAAAAAGAGTGTTATCGGAACCCATGCCGACATTCTTACCGGCGTGGAACTTGGTACCGCGCTGACGGATAATGATCATACCCGCTTTAATTTTCTGCGCGCCAAATATTTTGACTCCCAGCCGCTGGCCGGCAGAATCGCGGCCGTTTGTGGAAGATCCCTGCGCTTTTGTATGTGCCATTGTATGCCCCCGGAAACTGTGCGTTGTGCTAAACAGTAACGATTTAGTTTGTTTTTATTTCTTTTATCTGCAACTCGGTAAGGTTCTGCCGGTGCCCCTGCATTTTTTTGTAACCCTTTTTTGACCGCTTTTTAAACACGATCAATTTCGGCCCACGCGTTTGGCGAACTACGGTTGCTATGACGGTAGCTCCATCAACTACCGGGCGTCCGATCGTGGCCTTTTCGCCGTCCCCGATCATGAGAACCTTGTCCAGTATGACTTCATCACCGACTTTCGCCGGCAGTTTCTCTACCAGAACATTCATCCCCGCTTCAACTTTCAACTGTTTGCTGCCCGTCTCAATAACTGCGTACATTGACTTACTCCTTTCCAATCCGCTATAATATAGCACATTTTTTACCCCCTTGTCAAAGCATATACTAAAGGAGCCATTCATGCTGTTATCCGGGCGCGTTCAAAAGATAAAACCCTCTCCGACCCTTGCCATTGAAGCAAAAGCAAAAGCGCTGAAAGCGCGAGGCGTTGACATCATCAGTTTCGGCGCCGGGGAACCGGATTGCGATACCCCCGATAACATTAAAGACGCCGCGCGCAAAGCCATTGACGCCGGATTTACCAAATACTGCCCGGTGACCGGCACGCCCGACTTGAAAGCAGCCATCATCGAAAAATTCAAAACGGACAACGGTCTTGTCTATACGCCTGAAGAGATTATTGTTTCCTGCGGGGCAAAACATTCCCTGTATAATTTGTTTCAAGCCGTTTTAGGCAAAGGTGACGAGCTGATTGTCCCCGCGCCGTACTGGGTATCATACCCGGACATGGCCCTGCTGGCTGACGCCAAAGTCCGCATTGTTACCACCAAAGAACGCGACGGCTTTAAGATGACCCCCGCACAACTGTCCAAGGCCATCCGGAAAAAAACCAAAGCAGTGGTGATAAACTCCCCGTCAAATCCCACCGGGAGCGCCTATACGACTGAAGAGCTCAGAGCCCTGGCGGCGATATGCATCGAACGAAACATTCTTATCATTGCCGATGACATTTACGAAAAACTTGTTTATGATGGCTTTTCCGCAACCACTATCGCCGCCACGATTCCGGAAGCAAAAAATATCACGGTCATCGTTAACGGCGTATCAAAAGCATACGCCATGACCGGCTGGCGCATCGGTTACGCTGCCGGCCCCAAAGAAATCATTGCCGCGATGGGCAACATACAGAGCCAGTCGACATCCAATCCAACATCCATTTCCCTTAAAGCTGCAGCCGAAGCATTGTCCGGTTCTCAGGACAGCGTAAAAACAATGTGCGGGGAATTCGCGCAGCGGCGGGACTATATAGTTGAACGGCTCAACACGATTAAGGGCGTTCGATGCTTCAAACCGCAGGGAGCGTTTTATGTGTTCCCCAATGTGAAAAAACTTCTCGGTAAAACCTACGGCGGCATACTTATCAACACCAGCGCGGAACTCGCTGCCTATCTGCTTGATACCGCACAAATCGCGACCGTTCCCGGAGAACCCTTCGGCGCTCCCGGATACTTACGCCTATCCTACGCCACATCCCTTGCCAACATAAAAACCGGCCTCGACCGCCTAGAACAAGCCCTTAAATAATATTTCGTTTTACTTTTTCTTCGTTGTTGGGCCCCATTGGGCGACAATGAGATGAGTAATTTTTCGGGAATTAAGCTCCGATTGTCTGAGTCCGTCCTGGCGCAGCCGACGGACGAGTTTGAGGAGCTTCCGAAAAATTGCGAACGAATGCCCATGTGCGACTTCCGATATATAATTATATGGAGTCCCCGGGGGGAGTGGTGTGTCTTCTTTTGTAACGTTTTTTTTCGCACAAGCAAAAGAAAAGTCAATCATTCCTATTCAACAATAATCTGATAATCTTCCCAGGGGACATCATGTGCCGTTTGAATATCGATGTCGCCGCCGACGGCTTTTTTTAGACGGGCTATGCGCTCACGGAAATAGAGGGCGACATGCGGCGCAAGCCGAATCTTCACTCTGCCGGGGTGGCACGAGAGTTTCATTTGTTCAAGCTCCTGCTTAACGGCAATGAACATGGTTTCCCGCGCGAGCACCTGTCCGGACCCGTGACACTGGGGGCACAATTCGCCCATCAATGCCAGAAACGATTCCCGGCGCCGTTCACGCGTCATCTCGATAAGCCCCAATTTGGTTATCGGCCAAATCTTTATTTTTGCCTTATCGCCTTTGACCGCCTGCGATATCGCTTCCAGAACCCGTTGGCGGTTCTTGGCGTGTTTCATGTCGATAAAATCTATCACGATGATGCCGCCGATGTTGCGCAGCCGCAATTGACGGGGAATTTCTTTGGCTGCTTCAATATTGGTAATCGTCACCGTTTCTTCCTGCGACCGTTTCCCCGTGAATCGGCCGGTATTAACATCTATTGCGCACAGCGATTCAGCTTCCTGAATAATGAGGTACCCGCCAGAAGGCAAATCGACGCGGTTGGAACGCAGCCCCTTGATTTCCTCATCGACATGGAACGCCTTGAGTATCGGCGTTTTAGCGGTGAAGAGTTTGACCCGGTCGGCAAGCTCGGGGGAAACAATTTTCACGAACTCCAACACTTCTTTGTGCTCTTCAACGGAGTCCACCAAAAACAGCTCGACATCTTCGTTGAAATAGTCCCGGACGGTCTGGAACACTATCCCCAAATCCCGGTGCAGCAATGCCGGCGCCTTAACCCGCTCTGCGCGGTGCTGTATGGAAAGCCATAAGCGCGTCAAATATTTCACCTCGCGCTTGAGTTCTTTTTCCGTGGCGTCTTCGGCTTCGGTGCGCACAATAAACGCGCCCGGCAAGTCCGACCGCACGGAATTGACGATAGATTTCAAACGGCTCCGTTCTTCGCGCGCCTGAATATTCTTTGAAATGCCGATATGCCCGCTAAAAGGCATATACACTAAAAATCTGCCCGGCAAAGATATGTCCATGGTGGCTTTCGCGCCCTTGGTGCTGATTGGTTCTTTATCCACCTGAACCAGAATATCTTCACTGTTTGAAATCATCTTCTCAATTTTTGTTTCTTTGTTGGACGCAATCACATCGTCGACATACAGATACACATTTTTTTCAAGCCCCGCATCGACAAAAGCGCTGGAAAGCCCGGGCAGAACATTGCGGACCCGGCCCTTATAAATATTGCCCACAATCTTTTCCGACTCGCGCCGTTCGATAAACAAATCGACGATCTTCCCGTTCTCAATGATCGCCACCCGTGTTTCTTCGTGCGTCCTGCTGACCACAATTTCTTTTTTCATGCCACACTCCATTTTCTTTGTCTAAATTTTAATTATACGAGAAATTTTTCTGCGTCCCCGGATCAAGGTTCCGTCAACGATCCATCTTTTTTCTCGATCCACAACGCCGTCCGCACGATGCGCAGCAGTTTAAGCTCATCGTCAGTCATACCGGTAAGCGCCTGAACGATCTTTTCCGGCTTGACATTTTTTTTCGGGCCGAATCTGATGCGCAAAATAAGCGTTTCGTTCTCGGCGCTCAAAGTGATTATCAACGGCTTGGCGTCAATCTTCTGGATCTTGTCTTCTTTTTTCTTTTCAATGATAATTTCCGGACATGCCAGCAACGCCTCGATTTTTTTACCGATATCCGCGCCCCAGCCGTCCGCCTGTGTGCCGACACCCCGGCGAATCGTGTAATCGGATACATTAACCAGCGAATCAAACGACGGGAAAAATACCGGCACTTTTTTTACCGACGCCAGATGAAACCCGGGTGGAAGGACTGCGTTGACCCGTTCAACAATTTCGGCCGGTTCCATCCTGCGCGCCAATTCAACTTCAAGAAACTCGCTGACGCTTTCATGGCCTACTGAAACCGCCGGACCAAAAGCTATCTTGGGCTTTGGGCTAAACCCCCCGGAATAGACCAGCGGCAACTCTGCCCGGCGCACTGCCCGACGAAAGGCCTCAATCTGTTCCAGGTGCGACACAAACCGGACGATGCCCGTGCGTTCAAATCTCAGACGCATGCGCGCCGCCACCGGGACGACACTGCGGGCGTTGGGCACCTTAAGCGCCGGAATGTTCACCTCAGGTTTTTGCTCAGCCACCGCATCGCCTGAACTCTGCAAGGCCTCTACCGCCAGCGCGGCGGCCTGAAACTGTTTCCACAGCCCGGGCTTGTCCATGCCCAAAACAATGTGTTCCCACGGAAGAACTTCTTGTGCGCTTCTTTCGCGATACAAATAAAAGTGCGGTTCTACCCCGGTTTCCTTAAATGCCGCATACCATTTATCCATCTGAAGATTTTCCCGCCACTGGTCAAACCGGCACCCTTTTTGCCATGCCGTCACAATGGTGCGCGATAACCGACGATCCCCGCGGGCAAGCACTCCCTCCAGAATGCTTGATTCAACAAAATGACTTTTCACCGACGCTGGAAGGGCCTTCTGCAGATACCGCAGTTTTTCTTTCAAATCATCCGGCTGATGCATAGCAACCCACTGAAACGGCGTCTGCGCCTTGGGTACATACGGCGACACCGTCACGGTAAAATTGAGCCCCTGCGCACTTTTCTTGATGGAACGAACCAGCGTGATAATACCATCAATATCCGCGGGCGTTTCCGTCGGCAATCCAATCATGAAATATAATTTTATGACATTCCACCCGCTCTGCCAGGCGCGAATAAGCGTCGCCCGAATCTCGCTCTCGGAAAGATCCTTGCCGATATACGCCCGCAGCCGTTCGGTACCCGCTTCGGGCGCAAAGGTCAGCGTCGGCCGTTTGTTGAGCCCGAGATTGCCCGCGACCGCCAGCGAAAACTGACTGCATTTAAGCGACGGTAGCGACACATTAATCTTTTGCGCCCCGTGACGCCGGTGGAACTCCGTCAACAATAAATCAAGGTCTTTGTAGTCGGTACACGACAAGGAAGAAAACGCCACTTCTTCAAACCCCGTCGCTTTCAACCCGTCATCCGCCAACTGCAGCACTTTGTCCATCGGCCGCGGACGCCACGGAAAATAATATTTGGTCGCCTGACAGAACCGGCACTGGCTGGGACACCCGCGCGCCACCTCAATATTTAACCGGTCATGCACCGCCTGCAGGTACGGCACAATCTTTTTCGAAGGAAAGTAAGCATTCGCAACCTTCACGGTCCGCTTTTTGACCGCCGCAGGAATATCCGACGAAACCGGCGTAACCGCACCAACAGTCCCATCCTCATTATAAGAAACCGTATACAACGACGGCACATAAACCCCGTCAATCTTCGCCAGCGCCCGCAACAAAGTTTGTTTGTCCGCCCCCTTGGTCTTATATTCCTTCACGCACTCAATGATATCCCCAATCGCCTCTTCCCCATCTCCCACAACAAACGCGTCAAAGAAGTCCGCCACGGGCTCCGGATTAGCCGTCATCGGCCCCCCGCCGATAACCAGCGGGAAAATATCACTCCGGTCTTTTGAGTACATCGGCAACCCCGCCAAATCCAGCATGTTGACCACATTGGTCGCACACAACTCAAATTGTAACGTAATCCCGACTATATCAAATGCCTTTAAGGGTGTTAAGGTTTCCAGCGAAAACAGCGGAGCCGATTTTTCGCGTAAAATCTTCTCCATATCCGCCGCCGGCGAATAACACCGCTCGGCCCGCGCATCCGCTCGTTCATTAACGAGATGATACAGAATCTCCAACCCCAAATTCGATATCCCCACCTCATAAAGGTCCGGAAAACACAAACACACACTCACCGCATCCCGTTTCACCTCGTGACAAGAATGCAATTCATGATTAATATATCTCCCCGGCCTCTGCACCAACGGCAAAATCTCTTCAATATTCATCGCGTCCCATCCATTTCGTTTCCAGAATTTTAATATCACCGCTATTTAGAGCAAGTTCTCGATCCCTCTTTCTCCAACTCCTTTTCAATTTCTTCTATACTGGGGAGGCTCGATTTTAATTTCTTTGGCAATGAATGTGTTAACTGATATTCCGAAACACCAATCGGTTTATGGATATTGCTTAAAGCATATTCGGCAACAACCTTATCTTTCTTTTTGCATATCAGGATACCGATGGTTGCCTTGTCTTGTTCGGTTCGCAACTGGGCATCAACCGCCTTGAGATAAAAGTTCATTTTTCCGGCATGTTCCGGTTCGAAATCGACTGTTTTTAACTCGACTACCACATACGCATGCAACCTGGTATGGTAAAACAGTAAATCAATAAAGAATTCCCGGGCACCTACTTGCAAGGGAACTTGCTTGCCAATATAGGAAAATCCGGCCCCAAGTTCCATCAGGAATTGCGTGACATGATTTGTCAGGGCATTTTCAAGTTCTCGCTCGTTATACCCTTTCGTCATAGCCAGAAAATCGAAAACATAAGGATCTTTAAGCACCTGAACAGCAAGGTCAGACTGTGGTTTTGGCAAGGTCAGCGTGAAATTATTGATTGATTTTCCTTCCCGTTTATCCAGTCCCCGATCCATTTGATGAACTAAAACACTGCGACTCCAATTATGAGTAATAGTGTTTTGAACATAATATAGCGCTTGGTCAATATTTTTACATTTTGAGATTATAGCGATATTATGTCCCCAAGGTATTTGGGTAATTTGAACAATAGTCCGTTGCATATTTTGATCCAAAGCGCTGGGCTTCTTTAATTGTCCAACAGGTTGTTGGACAATTGCAGTGGACCGATTATAAAAGAGATACCATTTTTTTACATACATCAAGTTGCTACGGGAGAAGCCTTTCACATCGGGAAATTCCGATATCAAATCTTTACTCAATTGATCGATGAGCTTATCACCCCACACGCCGTGAGATTGCTTTGCAACGATATCAGATCCGAGCCCCCAATAAAAGCTGAGAAGCTCCGTGTTTACCTTGACAGATGCTTTTATCTGCGTTTGCCGCACTTTTGCTTTTATATCGGCAAGCCATTGTTTGTATTCTTTATCAGTATATAAACGGTGATTCATATCTAAGCTCCTGCCTCCGTTATTCCCCTTAAGTAGTCAAGCCAACTCCCAATTCCCCATTGGGCGTCAATGAGTCGAGGGATTTCCCGGGGGTGTCGCCGAGGACTGCCTGAGCCCCTCCTTGAGGGGCGAGTTCCGCATGCCCGGAAAATCCTGAGCGAATGCCCACCTGCGACTTCCACTATGTAGCTACATGGAGTCCCCGGAGGGGAGTGGTGCATTTTCTTTTGCAACTTTTCTTTCGGGTGAGCAAAGAAAAGTTAGTGGGGGTGCAGGGGGTGGAACCCCCGCGACTTTTCTGTTAAAAGATTAAACTACAACACCATATCCCCGATGGCACCCTCGGGGATGACAGATTAAACTAATGTGTAAAACGCCTAATGTGAATAGATAACAGCAACCCTATTCCCCAGAGGGATCCCACCATCGAACTCCCTCCGTAGGAGAGAAACGGCAACGGAAGCCCCGTGGCAGGCATCAGCCCCATAACCATCCCAATATTAATTACTGCATAAAACGCAAACATGGTTGCCAGTCCGGTTGCCACAAGCGAACCATACCGATCGCGGGATTCCCGCGCTATCAGCATCGCCCGCCACACTAATAAGAAATAAAAGATAATCGTCATCTGGGCCCACAGATACCCACCCTCCTCGCCATGCACCGCAAAGATGAAATCCGTATGCTGTTCCGGGAGAAACCCCAACTGCGACTGGGTGCCGGAAAAAAGCCCCTTGCCAAATATTTTTCCTGAACCGATGGCGATCTTCGACTGGATGATATTGTAGCCCGAACCCAGCGCGTCTATTTCAGGATTTAAAAAAACAATCAACCGTTTGCGCTGGTATTCTTTTAGAGAATGTTCGACAACAAGCGATGAATAACTGCCGGCAACGATTATGCCCGTCAGCAGCAGGGGCAACAACCACGAAACATTAATCTTCAACTGCCGCAGAAACCAGCACGCGGTAAACAAAAACGCCGTGATGCTCCCCAAGATAATTGAGGCATGCTTGAGATTACCAACCGCCGAGACAAGGTACTGCAGTCGGGGATGGAGGATCAGCAGGTCGGGCTGAAGGCGAAAGAATGTTGTCAGCAACGGTATTCCGACCGCGATTCCACCCATAATAATAGCCCCGCCTATATACAGCGGCTCTACCCCTGCGACAAACATCAGTACCAGCGTTACCGGAAAATAGGACAGCGTCGAGCCAAAATCAGGCTGCATCAAAATTAAAAGAACATGCCCGCCCAGGAGCGCAAGGCCCGCGGCAAAGACGGAAAACTTCTTTGTGTCGCGCCACCGGCTGTCAAGAAATCCGGCGATGACCAGAATATAGAGCAGTTTGACGACCTCCACCGGCTGAAAAGAAAAATAGCCGAGATGGAACCATCCCTTCGTCCCGCGAACCGTGGACCCGCCTACCAGCACCGTCACCATCACCACCAGCGAAATAATATAAATATACGGCAGCATCTGCCTGAAATACTGATAATTAAATCCCGTCAGAAAAATCATGCCGGCAACGCCGATGGCTATAGCCGCCGTCTGTGTGACCATAAATTTTTCCGGATGCCCCGAATGCAGGGTTGCCGAAAAGATGGTGATGAGCCCCGTACCAATCAAATAAAAAAGGGCCAAAATCATAACCCAGTCAATATGGTCGGCGAACTTTTGTAGCAGCGTTTTTTCTTCGTGATCCTGTATCATGATTGCGTCCGGGAAACGCCGGCAACGGTTGCCGTGCTGAGCGTTCCTTCATAGTATGTTTCAAACATCCGCCGCGCGATCGGCACCGCGGCAGTGCCGCCGTGACCACCGTTTTCCACGATAACGGCTATAGCAAGGGCCGGATCAGCTACCGGGCCGTAACAGACAAACCAGGCATGGTCGTTGCCGTGCGGGTTCTGCGCCGTGCCGGTCTTTCCCGCAACCGGAAAGTTCGCAATAGCGCACCCGCGGCCGGTCCCGATCTTGACGACACCTTCAAGCGCACCCCGCAGAAGACGCCATGTTTTTTCTGAAAGCTCTATGGAACCGATAGCGGTTGATTCCGTCGTGGAAATCGTTTCCCCCTGTTCCGCCGAGACGGAGGAAACAATATACGGTTTATAAAATGTTCCGCCATTGGCTACTGCTGAAATAGTCAGCGCCATCTGCAGCGGCGTCACCCATAAATAGCCCTGCCCGATCGCCATGTTGGCGGTATCGCCCTGCTGCCACCCTTCGCGCATCTTTTTGCGTTTCCACTCGATATCGGGGACCAGCCCTCTTTTTTCTGACGGAAGATCGATCCCCGTTTTTTCACCCAGATGGTACATTCGTGCATATTTTCCCAGCATCCCCACGCCCAGGCGCAGACCCAACTGATAAAAATAAACATTGCAGGAATTAATCAACGCCGGAATAAGCGTTATGGGACCGTGTCCGGTTTTCAACCAGCAGGCAAAGGTTTTGTTTCCCAGAACGAACTTGCCGGTACAATCAAAAGTTTCCGCAAGATTAATCTTATCTTCATTGACGGCAGCGGAAAAGGTAATAATTTTAAAGGTCGATCCCGGCGCGTAGAGCCCCTGGGTCGCCCGGTTGAACAAGGGGAGATCTTTGCCCTTTAAATACTGCGAAAACTCATGCGTAAACGAGCGGTTGGGATCAAACCCCGGGGTGGACACCAGCGCGCGCACCGCGCCGGTACGGGGATCAAGCGCAACCACCGCGCCACGACCGGTAGGCGACTTCAGAAGCTCCTCGTATGCGACCTGCTGCAACCGCAGGTCGATCGTGGTGTGCACATTACTGCCCATCAATGGGACAAGGCGCTTGACCATCCGCGTCTGGTGGCCAAGCGCGTCTACTTCGATCTGCCAGCCGCCATCCTGTCCCCGTAGCACCGCATCATATTGTTTTTCAAGGCCGTTACGGCCGATCCAGTCCCCAGATTTATATCCCTCATCTTCCAAATCTTCCAAATCATCGGTAGTCACTTCGTTTAAGTAACCGACCAGATGCGCGTTTGCCTCAGGCAGTTTATAATCACGCCGGGATTCGTTGACTACCGATATCCCCGGAAGCACCAACCGCTGTTCCTGCAGGCGGAACATCTCGTCGCGGGTCAAGTCATTGGCAAGACGGACGGCCTGGCCACTGCGCCATCCCCGGATAATCGCCGGACCAAGATCGCGTTTGAGAATAGCGTGCAGTTTTTCAACAATCGCTTTTGAAGAAGCTGCTCCCTGCGCGAAGGGATAAAAAAGCGCGACATACCCCGTTTTATTCCTGACCATCATATCGCCGCGGCAATCATATATCAACCCGCGCGCGGCCCGCTCAACGACAATATGCGTGCGTTGCTGCTCGGATTGATTGCGATAATAATTCCCGCGAATAACCTGTAAGTGGAAAAGCCGCAACGACAAGACAAGAAACAGCGCCGCAAACAGCAAGGTCATCAGCTGGTGGCGCTGGAGAAAATCTTCGTAATTAAGCCGGTTTTCCTGTTGCCAAACCATTATGTTATGCCCGCTGTTCGGGAATCACGAGTGACGCCGCGGCAAAGAAAAAGGGTGCGACCATCATGTTCAATAGCGGCTGCATCCATACAATATAATTCCACGACAGCACGTATTCCGTGGGACTAAACACCAGATACAGGCACCACATCCCGGCGGAAAACACCACGGAAGCAATGCCCGTAAGAACCATCTGCGTGATTACTTTCGATTCATCCATTTTGTGGCTTAGTTTGCCAATGAGAAAACCGATGCCCGTAAATAACAATGCGTGGCTCCCGAACAAATCGCCCGACAACACATCCCACGTAATACCCCAGGCAAATCCGAGCAACTGTCCGCTGAGTGCCCCCTGTCTGAGGCTGATGTATATCAACGCAATCAGCGGAATATTCGGCGCCAGCCCGTAGAGGGCGAAATATTTCGTCCAGCTAAACTGGATGATAATAACGAAAAAAAACAGTAATCCGTTGATGATACTATTCATGCCTGTCACCGGTACGGGATGTCAATACCATCACTTCCCTCAGACGATTGAAATTAACCAGCGGCCGCACGGCGGCAATTCGCAGCGTGTCGTTCTCGGAAAAAGTAATATCCCGGACATATCCAACGGTAATGCCTTCCGGGAACACGGCGCTCAGGGGGCTGGTAACCACTTCATCGCCGATGGCGATTTTGCCTCCTGCCCTGAGATAATTCACCCGCAGCTCAGCGTTGTTCTGACCTTCCAGCAAACCGTCTTCACCTATCCCTTTTATCTGTACCGGCAAGGCGCACAGCGTGTTGGTAATCAACACCACCTTCGCCGAATGCGCGAAAATCTCCACCGCTCTACCCAGAACTGCCGGACGACTTCCGGCCCATACCAGCACGGGGGCGTCGATAGTTATCCCGTCTTCAGAGCCCTTGCTGATAACCACCCACTGAAACCAGCTTGCCGGTTCGCGGCTGACAATTCGCGCGGGAACATAGTTGCCCATTTTTGTCGGCGGGAAATTAACCAGCTGATGCAACCGCGCATTTTCATCTTTCATGCGCTGATAATCATGGTCAAGATAGACATAGCGCTGGAGATCTTTGACGAGCGAAAGATTGTCCTGATGAACGCGGAGGACCTCGTGCAGGGTTTGAGATATGTTGCGCGTTGATTCCAGCGCTTGTCCGGCAACAGCGGTCGTGGGGTTTAGCAGATAGAACAGGATGTTTTTGGCGAAACGGATGTAGACATTAAGATGGGTGGTCAGCAGAAACAGATTGATGACGGTCAGAACGACAAAAAGCAAATTCGTGCGGCGGGATGAAAATTCTTCGTTCATAAATCTCCCCGGGGATTGTACCCGGAATGCGCGGAAAACCGGTGTGTTAAATCAGTTTTCTCTTTTTTGAGATACGAAGATTATCCAGCTCTTCCAAAAACTTTCCCGTTCCCCGCACAACGCAGGTCAGCGGATCCTCCGCAAGATTTACCGGCAGTTCGGTTTCCTGAGAAAGAAGCTCGGGGAATCCCCGCAGGAGCGAACCGCCGCCAGCCAAAACGATGCCACGGTCGACAAGGTCGGCCGAAAGTTCCGCTGGTGTTTCTTCCAGCGTCCCCTTAATGACTTCGATGATTGACTTGATGGGTTCAGACAACGCCGAACGCACTTCTTCGGAGGTGATACTGACAGTTTTTGGCAGGCCGGTCACTTGATCGCGGCCCTTTACTTCAAGGCTGGTTTCTTCAGCCAGCGGAAACACGGATCCGATTTTAATCTTCACCACTTCGGCCGTGTTCTCGCCGATCATCAAATTATATTTCCGGCGGAAATATTGGACAATTGCTTCGTCCATTTCATCGCCGGCAATGTCGACGGATTTTGACACTACCATGCCGCCCAAAGAAATGACGGCAACTTCGGTAGTTCCTCCGCCGATATCAACGATCATATTACCTTCCGGCTCCTGTATCGGGATATTAGCTCCGATTGCGGCAGCCATAGGTTCTTCAATAAGATGTACTTCGCGGGCACCGGCCTGTTCCGCCGATTCGCGCACCGCGCGCCGCTCAACTTCAGTAATACCGGAAGGGACGCCGATCACCACCCGGGGATGCACCAAGCTCCGCCGGTTATGAACTTTTTTTATAAAGTAGCGGATCATCCGCTCGGTCACTTCAAAATCAGCGATAACGCCGTTACGCAACGGACGAACGGCTATGATATTGGCGGGCGTTTTGCCCAGCATGCGTTTGGCTTCCATCCCAATGGCAAGAACACGTTTTGTGTCCCGCTCTATGGCAACCACGGACGGCTCGCGCAAGACAATGCCTTGCCCTTTAACATACACAAGCACCGACGCTGTTCCCAGGTCGATGCCCATATCATTGGAAAATAAACTGAAAAAATAATTGAACATTTTTTTTATTCCCCTCTGCAGTGAAAAGAGGTGCGCAGAGAGAAGTTATCGGTACTAACTAACGAGCTTTACCAACGCCATTTCAGCGCGGTCGCCGACACGGGTTCCCGTTTTATAAATCTGCGTATAGCCGCCGGTCCTCGTCTGATAGCGCGGTACCAGAACATCGAACATTTTTTTATAGACAATCTCGTCCTGTATCTCGCCCTTGATGGCGCGACGGGCATTGAGATCCGCCGGACGGGCTTTGGTAATCAATTTTTCGGCATAGCGAACCAGCTCTTTTGCTTTCGCCTGTGTGGTTTGTATTTTTTCATGCAGGAACAACGATGTCGCGAGATTCCGCAACAACGCCCGCTTGTGCGCGCTGGTACGACCCAGTTTTGATCCGTTAAGATTTTTAATCATTGCCTGCTCCTTCAGTCATACCCAGAGACAAACCCATCGCCGTCAGTTTTTCTACTATTTCAGTGACAGAGCGTTTGCCGCAGTTTTTATAGGTAATAATTTCTTCTTCGTTTTTTGTTACTAAATCATTGACGGTTTCAAGTCCTGCCGCCAGCAAACAATTCATCGAGCGCACCGACAAGTCCAATATGCTTAACGGCTGATCGAGCAGTTCGTGATGTTTGGATTCACCTACGGCGACCGTCGATGAAGTGGCAGGTTCTGCCTCGGGGCCGGTAAAAATTGTCAACGTGTTGCGCAGAATTTTCGCCGAGTACATCAGCGCATCCGCCGGTGAAACCGATCCGTCGGTCCATATTTCAACGATCAGTGAGTCGTAGTTGGTGATTTGTTCGACACGGGTGTTTTCCACTTCGTAATTAACTTTTGTGACCGGTGAAAAAAGTGCATCGAGCACAATGGTGTTCGCCGCATGTTTGCCCGCTTTGCCTTCTTCAGCCAGCACATACCCCTTGCCGCGGGTTACTTCCATTTCAATTTCCAGATCCGCGCCATGGTCCAGCGTGGCAATGATCTGCTCAGGATTAAGTATCTCAATATTTGAATTCGGCTCGATATTCTTGGCGGTCACTTCTCCCTGGCGTTTAACTTTCAGGTAGATAGTTTCCGGACCCGCGGTAAACATTTTCAAGCGGATCTTTTTGAGGTTCAGAATGATGTTCGCCACATCTTCTTTGACCCCTTTGATAACGGCAAATTCATGCAGTGCGCCTTTGACCCTAACGGCGCCAATGGCGGAACCTTCGAGGCTCGACAACAATATTCTCCGCAATGCATTGCCGATGGTATGCCCGTAGCCGCGTTCAAACGGCTCTGCGACAAATCTGCCGTACTGAGCCGTTGCCGTGCGTTCTTCCAGCGTCAATGTCCGTAGTTTTTCTAAATCTGGAGTTTTCATTATCTACACCCTCGCTTTTTAAAATTCTTATTTTGAATACAATTCAACGATCAACTGGCTGTCTATCGGATGAGAGAACTCACTCACCGACGGCGTGGCAACCACTGTCCCGGATGCCGCCACTTTGTCAAACGACAACCATGACGGGAAACGGTTTGCCCGTTCAAGAGTCCGTTTGATGATCACGTTTTCTTTCATTTTTTCTTTTAACGCCACGACATCGCCCTGCTTAAGGGGATATCCCGGCAGGTTAACGCGTTTTCCGTTGACCAATATGTTGCCATGGCCGACGATTTGACGTGCTTGTTTGCGGGAAGACGCAACGCCTAAGCGATGCACTACATTGTCCAAGCGCATTTCAAGCAGACGCAGTAAATTTTCTCCGGTCAACCCTTTCATCCGGTCAGCCCGTTTGAAATAGTTGCTGAACTGCTCTTCCGTCAATCCATAGATCCGGCGTGCTTTCTGTTTTTCACGCAGATGACGCGCGTAATCGGAAACTTTAGCCCGGCCCATACGGCCGCGCTGTGCGCCATGCTGGCCCGGTATATTCTTACCGCGCTTTGAATCAAGCGTACACTTAGTTCCGCAGCGCTCGCCTTTTAAAAATAATTTTTCTTTTTCACGACGACAATGTTTACAAACAGATCCTAAATAGCGTGACATATATGTGTGCTCCTTTTAAACCCTGCGTGCTTTAGGGGGACGGCAGCCGTCATGCGGCACCGGCGTAATATCGCGAATCGAGGTAATGACAAGCCCGGCGCTTTGAAGACCGCGGATAGCCGTTTCACGGCCCGGTCCGGGACCATTGACCAAAACAACTACCTGCTTGACGCCGGCGTCAACGGCTTTTTTGGCTACATTGCCCGCCGTCATCTGTGCGGCAAAAGGGGTTCCTTTTTTGGTTCCCTTGAACCCGCTGCCGCCTGCGGAGGCCCAGCACACGGTATTGCCTTTCTCGTCAGTAATAGAAATGATCGTATTGTTAAACGACGACTGTACATACGCTTTCGCTATCCCACCGACAAAGCGGACTCTTTTCTTGCTTGTTGGACTGCCTGCCTTTTTTACATCAGCCATGCATCTGCTCCTTTAATATGACAATTCCTCGCAACTGAGTGCGTACCAACCGAAAACTTCTCCCTTTCACTGTGGGAGATTGTGGCGAATCAATTCAATTATTTTGCAGGTTTCGCTGCAGCCGCTTTGGCGGCACCTTTGCCGGCACCGACGGTTTTGCGTCTGCCGCGGCGTGTCCGGGCATTCGTCTTGGTTCTTTGTCCGCGCACCGGCAAGTTCCGGCGATGACGATAGCCGCGGTAACAACCGATATCCACCAACCGGCGGATATGCGCCTGAACTTCGCGCCGCAAATCACCCTCAACTTTAAGGTTTTTTGTAATGATAGTGTTGAGCTTGTTAACATCTTCTTCCGACAGATCTTTTACGCGCTTTGCCGGATCAATGGCAGCTTCATCAACGATACGGGCCGCAGTCGCGGGTCCGATGCCGTAAATATAACGCAACGCTATGTCCAGCCGTTTTGCTTTCGGTAATTCAATGCCAGCTACACGAGCCATACTTTAAACCTCCGTGTCTTCGCGATCTTTTTAGTGTTTATCCCTGACGCTGCTTGTGGCGCGGGTCTGAACAGGTTACCCGCGTAACGCCTTTTCTCTTTACTATTTTACATTTCTGGCATATCGGCTTAACGGACGCCCGAACCTTCATTGTTTGCCTCTTTTCTTAAGCTGCTTCGCCGAGCACTCACGATTGTCATTTCCCAATGCGCTATTTTCCTGCTTGTCATCCCCGAATGACTCTATCGGGGATATGGTGTTAACTAATAAGATTCCAAAACCGTATTCCCGATTACACCCTCGGGAATGACCGCGGGAGGGGTCGGATACAACATCGTGCTTAACACAGACATTGCAGAAAAAATATTATTTTTCTCTGTAGGTGATTCTGCCACGGGTCAGGTCGTAGGGAGATAATTCCACTTTCACCTTATCACCCGGCAAAATCTTAATATAATGCATACGCATTTTCCCACATATATGCGCCAAAACCTTGTGCCCACCGTCAATCTCAACCCGGAACATCGCGTTGGGCAAAGATTCCAATATTTTTCCGTCAACTAAAAGTTTTTCTTCTTTATTCATAGATTATAACACCGTGAGAACTTCACACCCTTCATCGGTTACCGCGACCATGTGTTCGAAATGGGCGCACAATCGCCCGTCTACCGTCACAACCGTCCACTCATCAGCAAGTGTTTTTACCTGATAGCCGCCACAATTGACCATGGGCTCAATTGCCAGAACCATGCCGGGGACCAGACGCGGCCCAGTATGCGGTTTCCCGAAGTTCGGTACCGGCGGCTCTTCGTGGAGTTTGCGCCCGATGCCGTGGCCGACATAATCACGGACAACAGCATACCCTTTTTGTTCTGCGCAGTCCTGAATCGCCCGGGAAACATCTCCCAAACGATTGCCGGGTTTCACGCAGGCAATGGCACTATCGAGCGAATCTTTAGTCACCTGAAGAAGTTCCCGCGCCTCAGCTGAAACGACGCCCACTGGGAATGTCGCTGCGGCGTCACCGTAATACCCGTTATGGATAACACCCATATCGACGGTTACAATGTCCCCCGCGCAAATCCTACGATCGTTACGCGGAATACCGTGGACCAACTCTTCGTTGATCGATATACACGCTGTCGCCGGATATCCGCGATACCCCAAAAACGCCGGGTTCATGCCCAAAGAACGAATCTCTTGCAACGCTATTTTGTCAAGCTCCCCGGTTGTTACGCCCGGCTCGAGCTTTGTAAACAATATCTGCAGGATACGCGCAACTGCGCGTCCTGCTTCGCGCATAATATCAATTTCAAGTTTTGTCTTTAATTCAATGACCGGCGGTTGGAATGAATGCACAGAGATCTTTAAAAACCTCGTTAACTGCCCGGGACCCGTCAACTGAATTGAGTATGCCGCGTTTCGTATAATACGCTATGAGCGGGCTGGTTTGCTGATGATATACCTGCAACCGCTGACGAATCGTCTGCTCGTTGTCATCAGCCCGCTGAACTATTTTTGCCGCGCAGAAATCGCATATCCCGTCAACCTTCGGCGGCTGAGAGACCAGATTGAAACTGCCGCCGCAAGACGGGCACACCCGGCGGCTCGATAACCGCCTGACAATTTCACTGTCGTCAATTTTAAGACAAAGAACGGCATCAATTTTTTGTTTTCCGGCAGCCAGCATCAGGTCAAGCGCCTGCGCCTGAGGGTCTGTCCGGGGAAACCCATCGAGCAAAAATCCTTTTACACAGTCTGCTTTTGCCAGGCGGTTCTTAACAACCTCAATGACCACATCATCCGGGACCAGTTTTCCCGCAGACATAAAACTCTGAAGTTTTTTTCCGACTTCGGAACCGCTGGCCGCCGTTTCGCGAAACATATCACCGGTGGAAATATGAGCAATCCCATACTTCTCAACGATATTTTTCGCCTGCGTTCCTTTGCCTGCGCCCGGCGGTCCGATTAAAATCAAATTCATATATTTCCTATTATTTTATATTAAACCAACGGCCTTTGATGCGGCCGTCTTTTATGAAACCGTCGTAGTGGCGCATGATCAAGTGGGACTGAATTTGGCCAACCGTATCAAGCGCGACGCCGACTACAATCAGTAATGATGTTCCGCCGAAGAAAAAGGGTGCGTTGAGCATGCTTCGCAAATAATCCGGCAGGACCGCGATTGCCGCGACGAACAATGCGCCGCCTAACGTTATCCGTTCCAAAATATGCGTGATGTACTGGGCAGTATGTTCACCCGGACGAATACCCGGAATAAATCCACCAGACTTCTTCATATTCTCGGCAAGTTCCTTCGGATTAAAAGCAACGGAATTATAAAAATAGCAAAAGAAAATAACCAGAAATGCATAGACAACATTATAAAGACCTGAGCCATGATTAAACCAGGTATTAATCGTTTTTGACCAAGCCGACTGGGGAAAAAACTGCGCCACCGTAAGGGGCGCTGATAAAATTGATACGGCAAATATAACAGCGATGACGCCGGATTGGTCAACTTTGAGCGGTAAAAAGGTGCTTGAACCGCCATACATTTTTCGCCCAACCATCCGTTTGGCGTACTGAACAGGAATCTTTCGCTGGGCGGTCGAGACCCAGACAACCAGCAGAAGTACCGTAATAACCATCGCTAAAATCAACAACACGGTTATAAGCGAAATTTCTTCCATGCGCAAGAGACGGATTATGTCTTTGACGGCAGTGGGAAGCCGATCAACGATACCGGCAAAAATAATCAGGGAAATCCCGTTGCCAATACCCCGTTCAGTGATCTGTTCGCCCATCCACATGATGAGCACGGTGCCCGTCACCAGCGTAATAAGCGTCAGCAATATCCAGCCCGTTGTCGGATTATCAACTATTGGTACGCCAGAAGGCGTCGGCATTTTGGTAATCGCCATGGTCAATCCAAACGACTGAATGGCGCCCAATATAAGGGTACCGTATCGGGTAATCTGATTAAGTTTCTTACGGCCAAGCTCACCCTCTTTTGCCAGACGATCAAGATACGGAAGGATATGCGCGCCCTGCATCAAGCTCATGATAATGGAAGCGTTAATGTACGGCATGATCCCCATCGAAAAGATCGAAAGACGGTTGAGCGCGCCGCCGGAAAACATATCCAGAAATCCCAACAGCGAGTTGGCGTGCATGTCAAAGAGCGATTTAAGCGCCATCGCGTTGACGCCGGGAATCGGAATCGCGGCACCCATGCGGTACACCGCAATAATCGCCAGTGAAAACAAAACACGGCGCTTGAGTTCCGGAATCTTAAATATGTCGCCAAAGGTTTTGAGCATAAAGGGTATCTACTTCAATATTTCTATTTTGCCGCCGGCAGCAACTATTTTGTCTTTTGCAACAGCGGAAAACGAATGCGCCTTGACGGTCAATGCTTTTTTTATTTCGCCTTCACCCAATATTTTTGTACGGGCGACATCAACATTAACCCCTTTTTCTTTGAGCAATTCCGGGGTAACTTCCTGGCCTGCATCAAACAACAGTTCCAAGGTTTTTACATTGACGATTTCGTAGGCATGGCGGAATTTATTCGTAAATCCCCGTTTCGGGATACGACGAAGCAGCGGCATCTGGCCGCCTTCAAATCCCACCATTTTTCCGTCGCCGGAACGGGATTTCTGACCTTTCATGCCCCGCGTAGCCGAACCGCCGTGGCCTGAACCTTCACCCCGACCAACTATTTTTTTACGATGGCGCGAACCGGGCGCCGGTTTAAGATTATGTAAGCCGATCATAATTCCGTAACCTCTTTATTCCTGACTTTTGCAACCATTTCTTTGGTGCGCAGCGTGGTCAATGCGTCCAGCGTGGCATACACCACATTGAAGGGATTTGACGAACGCAGTGACTTGGTCAAAATATCTTTGATGCCTGCCGCTTCCAAAACTGCACGCACGGTATTGCCGGCAATAACGCCCGTTCCCGGCACCGCCGGTTTAAGCAATACGCGGCCCGCACCGGATACCCCGATTATTTCGTGGGGGATAGTGGTGCCAACCAGCGGAACAAACACCATGCTTTTCGCTGCTTTGGCGCTGCCTTTTTGAATCGCTGACTGAACCTCATTTGCCTTGCCCAGCCCGCAACCAACATGACCCGCACCGTCGCCAACAACTACCAGCGCATTAAAGGAAAACCGTTTGCCACCCTTAACGACTTTGGCGACCCGGTTAACGGCGACAACGATTTCTTTATTCTGTGATTCTGATCGTGCTCTCGTTTCTTCAGCCAAGACATACCTCCAAGGAATTACTGCTTAAAAATCCAGCCCACCCTCGCGCGCGGCATCAGCAAATGCCTTTATCCGTCCCGTATACATATATCCGCCACGGTCAAAAACGACCATTTTGATACCTTTTGACAACGCCTGAACAGCAATCGCTTTGCCCACCGCTTTCGCTGCCGGCACAGTGTCCATAACTTTCAATGTTCCTTTAACTTCCGGCGACAGGGTCGACACCGCAACCAGCGTTGTTCCCTTGCCGTCATCTATCAACTGAGCATACATGTGCTTGTGTCCGCGATGAATGCTCAAACGGGGCCGTGCTGCGGTCCCGACTACTTTGCTTCTGACTCTCTTTTTGCGAAAGAGAAATTTTTCTTTATTTGATCTCATGCCACATCCTCACTTTTTATAGTGCTTATTTTTTCCCGCCGCCGGCAGAACCCGCAGCCGCCTTACCAACTTTACGAATTATATGTTCGCCGGCATACCGAATACCGGTACCTTTATAAGGTTCTGGTTTTTTCTGAGCCCGGATGCGCGCGGCAACTTCACCGACGAGCCCCTTGTCGACGCCGGACACGGTCAAGAGCGTCAATTTCTCGATAACCACTTTAATGCCTTCGGGAACGATAAAGACCACCGGATGAGAATACCCGAGCGACATAACGATTTTATTGCCTTCTATCGCGGCTTTAAACCCAAGCCCCTGAATCTCGAGGTTCTTTTTAAAGCCGGTTGAAACGCCTTCAAATGCATTTTTTATAAGACCGCGGATAAGTCCGTGAAGCATATTGTGCTCGCGCGTTGCGCCGAGCGCTTCAACGATAACAGTATCCTTGGCGACCTTGACCGTCATACGGCTGTCAATCGGCTGCTTAATGACGCCGAGCGGGCCATGAACATTCAGGACTGAATTGTTAAACTCTACTTTTACTTTTTCCGGTATTTGCAGCGGTTTGCTTCCGAGGCGACTCATTTTATTATCCTTGTTTATACGGTTTAGTTGATAGTGCTTTTATCCGGCAGTTACCAGGCGTGCCCGATAATCTCGCCGCCAACTTTTTCTTTTCTCGCGGTCTTGTCTGTCATCAATCCCCGGGGTGTTGAGAGAATAACGACACCCATGCCACCCTGAACTTTTGGCAAAAGCCGGTAGGTGCTATAGGTGCGCAGGCCGGGCTTTGAAACACGGCGCAGCCCTTGCAACACTTTTTCACCGGTCGGTGTGTATTTCAAATAGACACGCAGTATGCCCTGCTTGTGGTCTTCAATGCTTTTATAATTGGTGATATATCCTTCGTCTTTGAGAACCTTCGCCAGTTCAATTTTCATTTTCGACGACGGTATATCTACTTTCTCCAGCAATTTTGCATTCGCGTTGCGAATGCGGGTAAACATGTCTGCTATCGGATCGGTCATCATTGGACTATCCCCTTATTTCTCTGCGGGCAGTTTAAGCGTATCGCGCTTACTTACTCGCTCTTCAATCTGCTGTGTACATCTTACGGCGTCCCAACGAAACGAAATCTATATCACCAGCTTGATTTTGTAACGCCCGGAATCAGTCCGTCATGCGCAAGTTTGCGGAAACAGATACGGCAGATGCCGAAGTCCCGGTAATATGCCCGGGGTCTGCCGCACAACCGGCACCGGTTGCGGTAGCGCGTCGCATACTTTTGCGGTTTGCGCATTTTTGCCATTGCTGCTAACGTTGACATACTAAAGACCTTCTTTCATGTAATCGGGCCAATCGCCCGAAACCAATAACCGATTTTTATCGTTTTTTAAAGGGAACGCCCATAAGGGTCAACAATTCCCGTGCTTCAGTGTCATTGACCGCGCTCGTGACGACGGTAATGTTCATCCCGCGTGTCTTATCCGATTTCTCGACATCGACTTCCGGGAATATATATTGTTCATTAAGTCCTAAATTATAATTACCCTGACCGTCAAAGGACATGGGCTCAACACCGTGAAAATCGCGGATACGGGGAATCGCCACATTGATGAGGCGATCAAAGAATTCAAACATCCGGTTGCCGCGCAGAGTCACTTTGAGCCCGATCGGCATTCCTTCGCGGAGCTTAAAGTTCGAAATAGATTTTTTCGCGCGGCATACTTTCGGTTTCTGTCCGCAAATAGCGGCAATCTCGGCGGTCGCGGTATCAACAACCTTTACATTCTCTTTTGCTTCGCTCAACCCGATATTGACGACAATCTTCTCAATATGAGGAACCTGATGAACATTCTTGTAACTGAATTTTTCCATCAGAGCCGGCACAACTTCCTTTATATACTGTTCTTTAGATCTCGGGGCCATGGGATTAGTTCCTCTTTAAATTCAGGGGTTAGGCAATCATCTCGCCGCAACGACGACAAACTCTGATTTTTTTTCCGTCAGACAACACATCAAATTTCGGCCGTCCCGGCTGGCTGCATTTCGGACACACCAGCATGACTTTGGCTATCGAAACCGGCGCTTCCTTCTCGCGGATGCCGCCCGGCTCGGTCTGCGTCGAACGCGTATGGCGTTTGACAAAATTAATCTTTGTCACCACCACGCGGTTCTTGTCGGGATACACTTTGAGCACTTCGCCCTGCTTGCCTTTGTCTTTTCCTGCCAGCACAATCACTTTGTCTTTTTTCTTTATGGTCAGCATTGTTCTTTTCCTTTTAATTACACTACTTCAGGGGCAAGTGAAATTATTTTAAGATAGTTCTTATCGCGCAGTTCGCGGGCGACGGGCCCGAATATGCGGGTTCCCTTGGGCTCGCCTTCATCGCCGATAATCACGGCGGCATTATCGTCAAACTTAATGTATGTTCCGTCGGGCCGCCGCACTTCTTTGACGGTCCGCACGATTACTGCTTTGACCACTTCGCCTTTTTTTATCGCACCGTTGGGAATCGCATCTTGAACTGATGCGACAATGGTGTCGCCGAGGCTTGCATACCGGCGCTTCATGCCCTTGAGAACACGAAAACAACGGATCTTCCGGGCACCTGAATTATCTGCTACCGTCAGTATCGAGCGTTCTTGAATCATAGCTTCCTCTAGGCCTGCGCTTTCTTAATAACTTCGACCAGCGTCCACCGCTTCATTTTTGAAAGGGGACGGGTTTCCATGATACGGACCTGATCGCCCATTTTTGATTCGTTTTTTTCGTCGTGCACATAAAACTTTGTTTTATCACGCAAAACTTTTGAATACACCGAGTCGCGGTACGTACGATCAACCGTGACGATGCGCGTTTTGGCGACTTTATCTGCTACGACGGTACCAGCGCGAAATTTTCGTTGTGCTCTTTCCATTATCGGCTTACCTCGCTTGTCCTCTTCTGTTGCAACAGCGTCTTGACGCGGGCAATCATGCGCCGCGTGTCCCGTATAAGAATCCCATTTTTCAGCGGAGCCGACGAATGGCGAAACTTCATGCGGAACTGCTGTTCTTCAAGTTCCCGCAATTTTGTTTCCAATTCTATTTGTGTAAGGCTTTTCGTTTCCTGCCAAACTTTTGCTTTCATTATATTTCCTCACGCATGACAAACTTCGTCATAATCGGCATCTTGTGGGCCGCCAGCGTCATTGCTTTCTTTGCTTCGACGGGATTAAGGCCTTCGAGCTCGAACATGATGCGTCCCGGCTTTACCACGGCCACCCAGAATTGAGGATCGCCTTTACCTTTACCCATGCGTGTTTCCGCGGGCTTCTTGGTAACGGGCTTATCGGGGAACATGCGCACCCAAACCTTGCCGCCCTTTTTGATAAATCGCGCCAGCGCCACGCGGGCTGACTCGATCTGATTGTTGGTTATCCACGACGGTTCCAACGCCTGCAGGCCGTACTGACCGAACGCCAGGGTTGTGCCCCCTTTTGCTCTGCCCTTCATGCGACCGCGGTGCTGTTTCCTATATTTGACCCGTTTCGGCATTAACATGTTACTTTCCCTCTGGGACTGCGGTCGATGACTGCAGATTGATAACCGGTTCCTGCTTAGCTGTCATCCCCTGGATTTTATCTTTATCGACAAGTTTTGCTTCTTCAAAGAGTTCTTTTTCCGACTTCTTCAGCAGTTCTTTTTTGAAAATCCATACTTTAACGCCGATAAGTCCCATGGTGGTAAAGGCCTCAGAAAATCCGTAGTGGATATCTGCACGGAAAGTCTGCAGGGGAACGCGCCCTTCTTTGAGCCATTCACGCCGCGCAATTTCCGCGCCGCCCAACCGTCCACTGACCTGAATTTTTATGCCCAAGGCGCCGGCAGCCATTGATTTTTCAATGGTGCGCTTCATCGCCCGGCGGAAGGAAACCTGTTTTTCAAGCTGCATCGCAATGCCATCCGCCGTCAACTGAGCGTCCAGTTCGGGGCGTTTAATTTCCATGACATTGACGAATGTTTTACGAGTGGTCATTTTTTCGATATCCGCACGCAAGGTTTCAATGCCCGCGCCGCCCTTGCCGATGACGATACCCGGCCGCGCCGTATGAACATTGACCCGCAGATATTTCCCGGCCCGTTCAATACAAACGCGTGCTACTGCCGCCAAGGCAAGCTTGCCCTTGATATACTGGCGGATCCGGTAATCCTCTTCAATAAAATCCGGCATTTCTCGAAGGTTAAACCATTTGGAATCCCAGTCCTGAATATAACCGAGACGAACGCTTTTGGGGTGAATTTTTTGACCCATAGTGATTTCCTGACCTTATCCTTGCGTTTTATGTATCGCGGCGACTTTTTTTTGTTTTTTATTGACGGGCACACCCTGATCTGAAACAACAATCGTCAGATGACAGGTTTTGCGTTTATACGGCATACCCCGACCCATCGGACCCGGGCGCATACGCTTGAGCGCCGGCCCCTGGCCGACCCAGCATTCTTTAACCCACACGGCGCTGAGGTTCTTAAGGTGACCGCTGTTGGCAACCGCACTTCTGAGCGTCTTAATAATGAGCGTTGCGGTCGTTTTGGGCGTAAATGACAATACATCAAACGCCTGCGTGACTGTTTTTGCACGGATAAGTTTCAGTACCTGATTTACTTTCCGCGGTGCAAACCGGACAAATTTCGAATGCGCTGCTGCTTCCATTATATCCTCTTTTTCCCTCAACAACCGGATCGTTTATGTTAAATCAGTCGCTTCTTTGTTGTGTGCGGCGCCGTGGCCTCTGAAGAATCTTGTCGGGGAGAATTCGCCCAACTTATGGCCGACCATCTGTTCGGAAATGAAAATCGGCAAGAACTTTTTGCCGTTATGAATGGCAATCGTAAATCCCACAAACGCGGGGGTGATGATAGATGCGCGTGCCCAGGTTTTGATAACTTTCTTGTCCCCGGACTCCACCATCTTGTTAACTTTTTTCAACAATTTTGCGTCTACGAATGGTCCTTTTTTTGACGACCTGCTCATAATATCCCTCTTTAGTGCTACGAATTATCGGTTGCTTTAGTGCGGCGTTTGACAATCATCCAGTCCCACACTTTTTTCGACCGCGTTTTATATCCTTTTGACGGCTGGTTCCACGGGCTGCGCGGCTGGTTGTTACCTTTTGATTTACCGCGTCCGCCGCCGTGCGGATGGTCAACCGCATTCATCGCCGTACCGCGAACGGTAGGCCGAATGCCCATATGTCTGCTTCTGCCGGCTGAGCCGAGAGTAACATTTTCGTGGTCGATATTGCCGATTTGTCCGATAGTGGCGGTACAATTAACACCGATTAAGCGAATCTCGCCGGAAGGCAGACGCACATGCGCATACTCGCCTTCTTTCGCCAACAGCTGGGCGGCGTTACCGGCTGAGCGGACCAGTTGTCCGCCTTTGCCCGGCACCATTTCGATGTTATGGATAAATGTTCCGACCGGAAGATTGATGAGCGGCAGCGTATTGCCCGCCTTGATTTCTGCGTCCGCGCCGGCCATGATGGTATCGCCGACTTTAAGACCGAGCGGCTGTATGATATAGCGTTTTTCGCCATCTGCATATTCAATGAGAGCAATGCGGGACGAACGATTCGGATCGTATTCAATGGTTGCGACCGTTCCCACCACATTGTGCTTGTCCCGCTTGAAGTCGATAATGCGGTAATGGCGTTTGTGCCCGCCGCCTTTGTGGCGCACCATGATCTGGCCGGTATTGTTGCGTCCGCCTTTTTTTTTGATGGGCGCAATCAATGACTTCTCCGGTTCGTTGCTGGTGATGTCGGAAAAATCCTCAACGGTGATAAAGCGTCTGACGGGTGTATACGGTTTAAATGTTTTTATGGGCATTATATTTTCCTATCCTAATTTGCGGCCCCTTAGATTGCGGGCCATACGTTCCGGGGTACGCGGGCCGGTTCCCGAAGCTTTACGCTTCCTCCATCACTTTTATTTCTTGGCCTTTTTTAACTTTGACGATAGCTTTTTTCCAGTCAGAACGGTAACCGGCATGCGCACCCATGCGCCGCAGTTTCCCATGCACTATCGATGTATGCACATCGAGAACCACTACTTTAAAAAGTTCTTCGACTGCCTGTTTGACCTGCAGTTTCGTCGCCGTGAGGGAAACTTTGAAAACATACTTGTTCTCTTTTTCCCGCAACAACGTTGCTTTTTCGGTAATTAACGGCTTCTTAATAATGGTACGGATATCCATAATTATTGTCCCTTATGCGAAACGAGTTCCAACGCTTTGGTTGTCAACACCAGTTTGTTCGCCCACATAACCTGATAAGCGTTGAGATTGCGCGCTTCTTCGATAGCCAACAACGGATAGTTCCGGCTGGCCCGCTTGAGCGTGTCGGACAGGACATCGACAACAAGCAAAATCGATGACCCTTTCAACTTGAGCGACTGTATAAGTGATGCGATGTGTTTTGTTTTGGGTGCGGCAAGGGTGAGTTCGTCAAGCAGGACAACATTTCCGCCCTGAGCTTTTGCCGACAAAGCCATGCAGAGGGACTGAACGCGCTTCTGCTGTGAAATATTCTGGGTATAACCGTGAGGATGCGGCCCAAATATAATGCCGCCGCCGCGCGTCAACGGAGACCGATTGGTTCCCCGACGAGCGCCGCCGGTTCCTTTTTGCTTGTACGGTTTAGCGCCGCCGCCGGAAACATCGCCACGGGTTTTCGTCGAATGCGTCCCCGCGCGCTGATTGGCAAGATGGCCCGTAACCACTTCATGCAAAAGTACCGGGATGATCTTCGTTTCAAATACCGGCGGCAAAACGGCAGTGCCTTTTTCTTTTCCGTCAATGCTGTATATCTTCATTTCCATAATTCAACCTTTATTATTTTTTCTTGTCCCGAGCGGGCGGGGCAGCTTTTTTCTTGTCTGCTTTTTTCCCTGCCGCGGCGGCGGACGGCGCAACTACTTTTTTCACTGTTTTATTGAGGACAACGATACACCTATTCACCCCCGGCACGCAACCACGCACAAGGATGATATTTTTCTCCGGATCCGCGCTGACTACCTCAAGGCGTTGTATTGTAACATATTCAGAGCCCATATGTCCAGCCATGCGCAGTCCCGGCAACACCCGCTGAAATCCCTGGGCACCGATACCACCCGGCGCGCGCTGACGGTCTGACTGTCCATGCGTGCTGGGTCCGCCGCGGAAACCGTGGCGCTTGACTGTTCCGGCAAAACCTTTTCCCTTAGTAATTGCGGTCGCGTCGACATAGTCGCCCGGCTTGAATACATCTGCCTTTATCTCCTGGCCAAGCGCATAGGACGATATATCAGCCACGCGAAATTCTTGCAGCAATTTTTTAGGAGCAAGATTATTCTTTTTGAAATTTCCCGCAGACGGTTTGTTGACCGCTTTATCTTTGATCGCGCCGTAGCCGAGCTGTATCGCCGTATACCCATTCTTTTCTTTGGTACGGATAGCGGTAACCACGCACGGACCGGCAGAGATCATCGTCACCGGGATAATGTTCCCGCTGGCGTCAAAAATCTGCGTCATTCCTACTTTTGTTCCTACTATTGATTTCACCATTTTATTTACCCACTTGCCCCGGTGTGAACGAGTCACCCCAAGGTTAATATACCGGTTTCGTCCGGCTTCCTTGCGCTACGCCAGCGAACCGGCACGCTTACATCTTTATTTCAATGTCAACACCGGCAGGAAGATCGAGTTTCATCAATTCTTCCACGGTCTTCGGTGAGGGTTCAAGGATATCGATCAACCGTTTGTGAATCCGCATTTCAAACTGTTCGCGGGATTTTTTGTCAGCATGCACTGAGCGGTTAACCGTGTATTTCTTGAATGCGGTCGGCAGCAAAATCGGCCCCGTTATCCGCGCACCCGTCCGGCGTGCCGTTTCCACAATTTTGCCCAATGAATCGTCAAGCATCTTGTGATCGTACGCGCGCAGTTTAATTCTGAGTCTTTGAGCTGGTAATACTTTTTCAGTAACCATATTCCTCTTTACCTAACTGCGTTCGGCGGCTGATGGATTGACATCCGTCTTTGTTAAACGAATGGACCCGTGTGCGCGTAAACGCTTTTTCGTTATTATTCGACTATTTCAGTAACCACGCCTGCGCCGACGGTGTGACCGCCTTCGCGGATGGCGAATCTCAACTGTTTTTCCATGGCTATCGGCATAATCAGCTCAATATCCATCATCACATTGTCGCCCGGCATAACCATCTC
>CAIRNS010000028.1 GCA_903880015.1 uncultured Elusimicrobia bacterium
CGAACTGGTATTCCATAACGGAAAGCTAGTAAAATACAGTGCAAAAGACGGTTTTGACGCGCTTTTGAGGCGTCCTGTCCTATCTGGCTCCCCAGATTACATATTTACCGAACTCTATACTATCTATCCATCAGTAAGAATTAGCATGAATGCAATAAAAAATGAAATACATCTTTTTAAATCAATAATAAAAGCCATTGCTATTTAACTGGGATGGAGTTAATGATGACACTAAGGAAGGAATGATCTAATATTTTCACACTGTAATACAAATATCCTAATAAAAAAGGGAGTATCATATTTCAGATACTCCCTTGGTGTGTCAGCTATAAAAGAACTCCATTGCCGACCATGTGTAGAAATACACATTGCCGTTTGTATAGTACCTGTAATCTTTAGGAAACCTCCTCATCCTGATTTTTGTTGTCTCATCAACATCGCATGCCCGTAGAAAATCTTCTCGGTTAATCTCCTTCGCATTCTCAATGACGGACGATAATAATTCAAAATACTTGAAAGGATCGTCAACGCAATTTCCGATGCAGGCTTTCATTGATTCGCCTCCTGTAAAATTCTGTCAATCACTGCATGACCGCCTTTGTATAGCTCTGGATACACAACGCGTTCTCCCGATGAAGTAATCGCAATAACACATTCCTTTTTGAATTTAGGATTGAGTTGTTTCTCATCAATCCATTTTCTGATTGCGTCCGCTTCACCAATGAAGTTATAGCAGGCATTTCCCGAGAAGGTTGATCCCTCCGAATCAACCTTGAATGGCTGGATTTCGCCTTCAAAAGCAGCACCGTCCCATTCTTCAAGCGGTGCAGTTTGGTATGACCTCTTTACGGCAGGGAGCAGATATAGTTTGCGCTTGCCGAGCGGCTGTATGATGACATCAAACCTCGTCACATCCGCCTTGTTCTCTCTGAATCCTTTTACCTCAAACTGCGCTTTTGACGTGATGGCAATCAGCTCATTGATCACATACGTCGTGTAAAACAGGCCTTCTTTAAAAATACCTTTCATGGACTTTCTCCTTGAATAAAATATGCGGCAGATGTTACCCCTCTCTTATAACTTCGACCTCTTGATCAAAGAACACCCTTTTCTTTCATGGACAGATATGTCCCGTTGTATCCCACGATGATATGATCCAACAGAACGATCTGCATAAGCTCACTTGCTTTTTTCAGCATCTTAGTGGCCTCGATGTCCTGTGGCGAAGGCGTCGGGTCTCCTGTTGGATGGTTGTGGAACAAGACGATTGCCTCCGCGTTACAAAGCATCGCCGCTTTGAAGACTTCTCTTGTATTGATCGGTGCATAACTTGTCGTTCCTTTTGCCACCTCTTCGATCCCGATGACGTTATTTCTGACATCCAGGAGCACCATAACAAGATATTCCCGGTCAAAAGACTGCATTTCCTTTTTTATGCACTCAACCACTGCATGAGGGCAATTGGTATGTTCAAGTTTTGCCCGGGATTCTCTTACAACCCGCAATCTGATCAGGTATTTCTTGTACAAACTTTCCATGTCATCCTCCCTTGGATATTTTCTCAAAAACAATCTCTGTCAATGCCGTCCTGATACCAATCCTCGTCAATCACATTTTTACCTTCGGGATAGATGTTTAGAGACTCAACATCTCCAATGCAATCGCCGCATATGAGCCCGAAATCGGTCAGATAAGCTGTCTTGATCGCACCCCCTTGCGTATCTATCAATACCGTGTTACAATAATTACAAACCCTCACTTCTCCCTCGCGAACATTAACTTCAATAGCCTCATCTTCTGGAACATTGAAGTGTTTTTTTGCGGATTTCATCCGAGCGGTTTTTTCATATGTTTAATCCTCCCTTTATTAATTTCTCTTTCTCGACCTGCGGCAATTAAAACCCCGGAAGAGGTTTCTTAAAAGACGGGAATTTATGGCTTTTTGGACACTTGGCGTATAAGCCATTTTCTCCCGTCTTATGCCGGCATCATAATTCGTTTAAATTGAACACCATGATCAATGAGCGACAAAGACCAAAGATACGGAACAGACTCCGCTATTGCAGAACGACGATGAATCTCAAACAAAAAGAACTGGCTTTCCTGATGGATCTGGAGCCAACTCAGATTTCGAAATGGGAACAGAATCTCAGATTGCCTGGCATTTATAATGCCGTCGGTCTGGCGGTTGCCACCGGTCGCATGGTCGATGAGGTGTTTTTTGATTACAGAAAAGAGTGGCAGGAAAGAATTCAGCAAAGACGCAAATTGCTACTCAGTCCGGTTGGCAGAGAATTGATGAAAAGTTATTCACAGAGGATGACGGAAAAGTAGAAAAAAGCGCGCAACGTTATCGTTAACGATAACGATTAATAACGTAACGATTAATACATAAAAACGTTAACGATATGAATATAAAGAAGAACGAAATACAACCTGACTCCGCTTTACAAAGAGAGGTGCTGGCAAGAGAAATATCGATGGGATTAGGGGATATGATGAATTTAAAATATTATCAACTCATAACGAAGAAATATCCCGAACGGATATTAAGAGATATTTACAATCACGTGAGGCTGATTCCGCAAAGTCAGATCAAAAAATCAAAAGGCGCATTATTCAATTATCTTTTACAAAAGCATGACAAAGACAATCATCGCAATTAATCCCGGAACCAGATACTGGGGTATCAGTATCTTTCAGGGCAGAGACTTGGTGACTTTCGCAGTCAAGACATTTGCAGATAGAGGTTCAGTTAAACACAGAACCAAAGCAGCCAAACTGGCTTTTCTCTCTTTATTCGACAAGTATGTTCCAGACATACTTGTCATCGAGAAGCCATTTTGCTTTTGGAGCAAGCAGTCAAGATTTCTCAGTAAAATAACCGAAGAGATCAGAAACTCTGCCAGAATGCAGAGAATGAAAGTTTGCGAATACTCCCCAAAAACTGTAAGAAAAGTTATCTGCAATGATGAAAATGCCAAGAAGACAGATACAGCGAAAATAATCTGCTCAGCGAACTATTATCCTGAACTCGAAATCTTTCAGGGAAAGAGAAACAAAGAAAATTACTGGGGACGCATGTTTGACAGCATTGGACTTGGCATTTGTTATTTAAATATGAATAAGAAACATTAATGCCCATATTTGGTATAATATAGCGGGTAATGCGTTAGGGGAATGATATTTTCCAAAGGAGATTATCAATGGCCGTTACTTTGAAGAAAGAGGTAGTTGTTGATCGTTGGTCCATGGTTGTTGAGGAAGCACAGGGAAAGGCTGAAGAAGTCTTCAAAGATACCGAGAATCTGATCCAAAAGTCAGAAATTCCCGGAGTGACATCTGAAAGAGTGAAGGCCAATCCCGGCCTTCTTGCCGGAGTTTTCGGAAATGAAAGAGCTTTTATCAGAGTCGTCAATAAAAATTTGAAGCGTTATGAGATGTTCATCGGTGTCAGGGATTACGGAAAGAATCTTGACCTATCATGGTATCTGACGTATGAACCGGGCATGATAGCTGGGCTTATCTCTATCGTAACATCCCGCTTATTCCCCGGAAGAGCATGGACTCCAAAATTAAACTTATTTCAGCAGCAGGATTTGACAGCTTATACAACTGTTATTCATCATTGCTTTCTTCAGTCTATCGAAAAAATAACTAAAGGTCAGTCAATCGACAAAAAATCGAAAGGCTTTTTGGGAATCTCTTAATCCGGTCCGGAGAAATGAATGAGTTTCTGGTCGTTCTGTTTGGATTTCTTCGGGGTGAGCAGCTCCGATCAGGTTGAAAAGAAGTCTGGTCCTCCCTGCATGCGGGATGAAGCGATACCCGACACATTCAATCTTGGCTGGCATTATTCCGAAGATAAGAATGAATATCAGCTGGCCAAGATTTCCAATAATGACCGGAATTCACACTTCTATGTCATAGGTTCTACCGGCACCGGCAAATCAAAATTCCTTCAATATCTGATTTTGCAGGATATTCTGGAAGGCAGAGGAGTCGGGATCATTGACCCGCACGGTGATCTGATTGAAGACGTTAAAATCCTCCTGGCCAGGGCTTTCAAAGGTGAATTTGAAGAATCACTGGCTGATCAAGTAATCATAATTGACCCCACCGATCCAAATCAAACAGTTACATTCAATCCTCTGGAAAAACTTCCCGGAATTTCAGCCGCAGAACAGGCTAACGAATTAGTCTGTTCATTTAAAAAGATATGGGCCGACTCCTGGGGCGTGAGAATGGAAGACCTGATGAGGAATTCTCTCATAGCTCTTTCAGAGGCTGAACTTACCCTGGTTGAACTTTCATCTTTTCTCACAGACAGAAATTTCCGTGAAGTTGTTTTGGAAAGGGTAAGTAATCCCGTAGCAAAAGAATATTTTCAACGGTTCAATGTATTGACCGACAGGGGGCAGATACCCTGGATCGAACCTATAATGAACAAAATAAACGCCGTCTTTTGCGATGACAGAATCAAACAGATATTTTCATCGACAAAAAGCTCGTTCAATTTGAGGGAAGCGATGGATGATGGCAAAGTGCTTCTCATCAAGCTGGACAAAGGAAGACTCAAGGATTCCGCTAATCTTTTGGGCAGTCTTCTTATGGCTAAAATCCAGATGGCAGCTTTTTCCAGATCGGATATCGAACAGAAAAAAAGAGTTCCGTTTTATCTCTATATTGATGAATTCCAGAATTTTGCCAATGATTCGTTTGCCCTTATTCTTTCCGAAGCCAGAAAGTACGGATTGTATCTCACGATGGTTCACCAGAGCTTGTCTCAAATACCAGAAGAGCTCAGAGACCTGATATTAAGCTGCGCTGGAATCCAGATATATTTCAGGCTTGGACGACAGGACGCTCAGCTTCTTGCCAAAGAAGCGTTCGCTTATTCAGGAAGTTGGGAGAGATGGATAGGAGCTCTTCAAAATCTCGATCCGAGAATCTGTTATATTAAAAATAAAATTCAGGGCGGAATCACTCATGTGAACGCGATGCCGATAGAATCCGCAGCCGAACTTTTAGAAATGGAAGAAAGCGATTGTCAGAAGTATATGGATAGTTTGCCTTTTGGGAAAAATTATCTTGTAGAAAGAAAAACACTAACTTTGCTTTCCGGAGAGAGACGCGGACTGATCAATAAAGAGATCGGAGAAAGGCGCAAGAAAGAAAAGATATTTAAACCTGATGAGGAAGTGTTTTCTCCCAAACAGGACAAAGTCCCGAAATTTGAAGTCGTCAAAGAAAATATACGGATTAAAGAGTCCATATCTGAAGATAATATTGATATAACTGGCATAAAGGAACCAAAAGACAAGAGCCAAACCCAACATCAGTACTTGCAGAATCTTATAAAGAAAATGGCAGAAGAAAAAGGATACAAGGCAGTCATTGAACAGCCGACACCTGACGGGCAGGGCAGAGTTGACGTGAGCCTTGAAAGAAACGGCAGAAGAATCGCCTGCGAGATTTCAGTAACAACAAATAGTGAACACGAGTTTTCCAATATAGAAAAGTGCCTAAATGCCGGATATGAAAAAGTGATTTTGTGTTCTCCTGATAAAAAGAATCTGGATAAGGTGCGAACACTGGTGATGGATAAGCTGGAAGATGCAGGGATAGAAAAGGTCACATTCTTTGAACCTGAAGACATCGTATTTTATTTTGAAAACGAGATTGCTCAGGAGCTGAGCAATGAATCAAGAGTAAAAGGCTACAAAGTGAAGGTGAATTACCAGCCGTTGAATCATGCCGACAAGAAAACCAAACGGGAAGCCGTATCTCACGTGCTCTTGGGAGCGTTGCGAAGGATGAAGAGCAAGAGTTGAAAGAAGTGAATATTAAGCAAGGAGATCAAAAATGTCGTATGCCATGCAGGTATTTGTTTCTTCTCAGTGTTATGAACTTCGCGATTTACGATCAGTCATCCGTGACTTTCTTCTTAAGCAGCAAATAAATCCGCAGCTTAGTGATGATATAGACTTTCCTACTGAACCTGGCAAAATACCCTACGTGACATGTTTGCAAACTTTAGAAGAATGTCCACTTGTAATTGGAATAATTGAAAAAGCATATGGAACGAGTTATGTAGACTGGGGCCAATATAAGGAATATTCAGGTTTAAGTCCAACACATGCAGAATTGCGCCATACCATCACAACGGGCAAGACACTATTGCTCTATGTCAACAAAGCTACCATGGCACAATATGTTGAGTGGTGCTCTGATCAACAAATTTATGAAAAAGCAATTCATAAGCACGGTCCAGATATTAAGACATTGAAATTAATACATGAGCTTAAGCATTTGAATCCGGCTCCGTACATAATGCAATATAGTGATGCTGCTGAAGTCATACAATCGTTGGAAGGTAAATTACTTAACGAAATATGTAAGTCGTTCAAAAATTACGAACGGAAAAATCGCGATCAAGTAGGATATATAGTTGACCAAGTGCTTAATTCAGATATAGAGATACAGCAAAAAGTTCACGAAAAACTCAATCCGATTTTAGTAAAAGAATACGAAGATCTGAAATCAAAGCACAAAGAGCTAGAAACGAAATTGACAGAAGTTGAGCGTACGCAGGATTCTCTAGAAAAAATACAGACAGAAAAGGTGACAATTGAAAAACGCATTAACGCCCTGCAAGAGCAGTTGAATATTTCACGAATTATGCTGGCCAGTGCTGCTGTTCGAGATACGCGTTGGCTTGAGCGAATCAGAACACAACTAATGCCAAAACAGAATTCTCGGGTTCCGTTTCATAATGACGCTGAAGTTGCAATACGTGGATATCATTGTTCAAATATGCGCGGCAAACCTAAACTACTTGCGGTTACATGGGCTCAACTACCATATAATGAAAACGGATTACATCGCGGGTATAAGGCAGGATTGATTTTTAATGGTTCGGAATTCTCACCAGGAATTACATGGGCACAACGACAAAAAGATAAAACTACTGATCAAATCCGCTGGTTATTACCCAATATATATTTTGGCGATTATCTTGAGGTTTCGACTGGCGAAGATCCCGATGAAACGCCGTTGTGTTATCGTGGGAGTGAATTTGCTGTCAGAAATCCTCAAGGAGAGCTATCGGATTGGATAGAGTTCTCATTCTCATTTGATGATCAAAAACTAAAATCTATCATGATGCAGAATGCTGAAGAGGGGCATCATAAAGTACATTGTAATGATAATCAGGGTGCCATTGAACCACTGAGAAAAGCAATGGTATTTTCTCAGTTTTTGATAGGGGGAAACTCCGAGGAAACAATAAAACTTCGCAATGAATGGAATGACGCATTAGATAACGCTACTAGGGCAAAGCTTAGATTTCGCGAAGGCACACGAATTTGTGTAATTTCTGGCACGTATTCAAAACAAACAGGAGTAATTGAAAAAATTGGACTCCGACAGTCTACCAAGCACTACTGGATAAAACCTGATAATGGCGATCCGCTCTTTCCAGCAGGAGATGATGAGGTTGATATTCTTAATATTTGATAGTATGTTCATAGTTTAATAAGAGTTGAAAAATTTATTTAGTTTATCTTTCATCCTTTTTGTCGGTTTATGCAGTTCTTTTTCCCAATCGGAAACGGTTCCAGGGTCAATGTTCAGTAGTGCGGCGAATTTCCTGTGGCTCAGTCCGGATAGTCTGCGGTAGAATATGAGTTTGTCTTTCAGGGTTTTGAACTCAGTATCAAAGGGGTTATAGCCCAGAAATTTAATGATCTTTGGAAAGAATGATATTATGGGGAAAGACCGGTGGTTCTCCCAACCATTTATAGACATGGTATCCGAACCTATCATTTGAGCGACATCCTTTTGAAGAAGCTTCAAATCGAGTCTTCTTTTTCTGATATGATCTCCCAAGGTTTCAAGGATTTTAGGATATGATGAATCCATTAGTTTTTGAGAGTGAAGTGTTATCCTGCCGAAAGGCAACGCATACATGCAAGTGCGGCAATTATGGCCACGCGGAGAAGAAGTGCCTGTGTAACCCGTTTCAAATAAAAAAGTATCAGGCGAGAATATCCGGGCCTTTGCTGGACCGCATTGATATTCATTTGGAGATTCCGTCCCTCAAAGTATCTGAATTAATCAATGACTCAGCAGTCCCCGGCGAGTCATCGGCAAATATCAGAGAGCGCGTTATCGAGGCGCGCAAAAAGCAAAAAGATAGATTTGCGGGTACAAAAATTCATTGTAACGCCCAGATGAGCTCCCGTCACCTTAAAAAATATTGCTGCCTGAATCCTGAAAATAAGGATCTTATGCGCGCCGCCATAGGAAAGTTCGGGTTTTCAGGAAGAGCGTATGATAGAATCTTGAAAGTCAGCCGCACCATCGCCGACCTTGAGGGGAGCCCCGAAATAAAAAAAACTCATATAGCTGAAGCAATCAATTACCGCCATATGGACAGAGACGGATAAATTTTTGTGCAGGATTAGAGGGATTTTTCCCGTCATTTCCGTCGATCTACAACCCCTTTTGTAAACCTCATTTCAAAAAACTATTGACAACTACGCGCTCATGCATTAGAGTATAGTGCAACCAAAAGAAGCAAGCAGGCGTACCTAAAATCTAATAGTAGGCTGCCCGGCAAAATAATAAAATAAAAGCCCGGCAGCCACTTTTTTGTGTAGGGACCAGAGTGCTGTTTTTGGGCAAGGGGTTGTTTCGGCCGGGTGGTATCAGAGAGGGTTTTTTTCAGGGACGCCAACGCGCCGCGGGTATAGCGGCGGGGTTGGCGTTATTTTTTTGATGATGACGATGCAGTATTTCTTTATTTGTCCTGCGGCATCCGGCAGGTCGTAGAAAAAGGTGTCTTCATGGCGCCCGCCTAACAAAGACATAGTTTTATATGCTGTTTTGATGTCTTCGGCGCCCATAATCGATTGTTCTGTTTTGTACAGCAGCACATAGCCCCCCACTGCGGCAAGGGGGAGAGCAAACTCAAGGTTGGGGATAAGCTTCGCCACTGCCCGCGACAGGACAAAGGCGTACTGTTCGCGATGAGCGCGATCCTGTCCGATAGTTTCCAGGCGGTCGTTGAGTATGGTGAAATCTATATCTGTCTGTGCGCGTATATGTTCAAGAAATGTGCATTTTTTAGTAATCGATTCTACCAGCGTCAGCGCAATCCCGGGGCAGGCAAGTTTGACGGGGATGCCGGGAAATCCGGCGCCGGTGCCGATGTCTATGACCGGAGAAGGGATTGCGGCAGTATCGTTTGCGGGGGGGAGTTTTTTTATGACCGATAGGCCGGCGAGTGAGTCGGCGAAATGGCGCCAGAGCAGTTCTTCATCGCTTTTAAACGAAACAAGATTGAACTTTTCGTTCCATTCCTTGAGCTGTGTCAGCAGCAGTGTGAATTGTTGTTCCGCTCCGGGGGTAAGGGTGATGGAAAAAGTGTCGCGGAGATAGTCCTTCCACATATTCCACTGGTCCATCCTTAAACTTCCTTTGCGGTGCCGGTGCAGGCCTTTACGCACACCCCGCAGATCATTTGTCCGATGCGTTGTATTTTAGTAAATTCCTTTAATTGAACATGACAGGCCTCGCGGTCAAACCCCGTATCGGCTATCGCTGAGGCGGGACAGATCTCAACGCACTGCCGGCAGGTGCCGCAGTTGCCGGGGATTGCGCTATCCGTTGTCAACGGCGCATCGGTAAGAATAGAAACATAGCGAACATGGCTGCCGTAGCGTGGGCTGACCATCAAATTGTTCCTGCCGTACCAGCCGTGCCCGGCGAGGCGGGCAATCTCGCGGTGGGAAACAGAGCCGAGCTGTTTCTCCCAGTCCATCACCTGCGATGCGGGGATGGGGAAAGCGTCAAAACCCTGGTTTTGTATCCACGCGGTTATTTTTAAGGCGGTCTGATCAAGCAGAATATTCGTCCGCTGATAATGAAAATAGTATATCTGATTGGGCATATCGACGACGGTGTCCAGCACAGATCGGGACAATCGGAATCCCAGGGAAATCCCGAAAGGGAACTTCTTGATAGTGTTTTCCGGTAATAGAAACGAGTCGCGAATCGGCAGTATGTCGGCAACGCCAAACAGCGCCATTCCTTCGCGGTGCGCTAAATCTTTTAGGGCAGTATAGTTTTTTTGATGCACGCTACCCTCTCATTTCGCATATCGCAGTTTTAGGAAAATAACGAACAGAACGAACCCAAAAGTAATGACATTGGCAATGATTATCGGCAGTGAACTTGTGAATATGCCGTACATCATCCACAACAGCGATCCCGCTGCCAGTATGCCGTAGGTCTGCATAGAAACATCATGAGCGGATTTGGAGCGCAGTATTTTCATCGCCTGCGGGACAAACGAAACAGTTGTCAAAAAGCCGGCGCAATAGCCCAATACTTCAATCATGTTTTTTCATCCCTTTCAATTTTGCAAGATACAGCATGACCACAACGATGTCTGCCGGCGAGATACCCGGGATTCGTTGTGCCTGACCAAGCGTTTCCGGTTTGACGATCTTTAGCTTTTGACGGGCTTCCGTAAGCAAACTGGGAATCGCGTCATAATCAAAATCAGGCGGGATGCGCCGAGATTCCATGGCGCGCAGTTTCGCCGCCTCCTGTTTTTGCTGCTTAATATATCCCTCATATTTCTGTTCTATGTGAATTTCATCGTCAAGCTGTTCCTGTGTCCAGGGGGACATATCCGCCGGTTCAGGGACATCCTTGCCCGCCAGTTTTTGTGCGAGGGTTTCCCGATAGGAACAGAATTTCGTATACATTGTATCAGAAATAAGTCCGATTTTATAGCCATGGTCCATCAAGCGCATATCAGCGTTGCCGGAACGCAGCGTCAGGCGGTATTCCGCGCGGGAGGTAAACATCCGGTAGGGTTCATCTACGCCTTTGGTTACTATGTCATCTATCAACACGCCGATATAGGCCTCGTCTCGTGACAAGATAAGCGGTTGCTCGCCGGTTAGTTTTAGCCCGGCGTTAATGCCGGCGATAAGTCCCTGCGCCGCCGCTTCTTCGTAGCCGGTAGTGCCGTTGATTTGTCCGGCGAAGTAAAGGTTTTCGATGGTTTTAGTTTCCAGGGACGCTTTCAGTTGTGTCGGCGGACAAAAATCGTATTCTATGGCGTATCCGTACCGCATGATAACGGCGTTTTCAAGCCCCGCAATGGAGTGGACGATTTGTTCCTGCACATCCGCCGGCAAACTGGTCGATATGCCGTTGACATACATTTCCGCCGTGTTAAATCCTTCCGGTTCCAAGAAAACCTGGTGGCGCGTACGGTCAGCAAACCGGACCACTTTGTCTTCTATCGACGGACAGTAACGGGGGCCGACGCCCTTAATTATTCCGGCGTACAGCGGTGAGCGGTCAAGGTTGGCGCGGATAATGTCGTGCGTCGCTTCGTTGGTATAGGTAAGCCAGCAGGGAAGCTGGCGGTGTGCTGTCTGCCATGTTTTGCGGTCGGTAAAATGGGAAAAGGGAATCGGTGGGACATCGCCCGGCTGTTCCTGGGTGCGCGTGTAATCAACGCTGTTGCCGTTGATGCGAGGCGGTGTCCCGGTTTTAAGGCGTTTTATTTCAAACCCAAGATCAGTGAGTGAATGCGACAAACTGTCGGCGGGGAATTCGCCGAACCTGCCGCCGGGGAACTGGGTCAATCCCACATGGATGACCCCGCGCAAAAAGGTGCCGGTTGTAATGATAACGGCGTCGGCAAATATGCTGGTGTTGATTTTTAGCTCAACGCCGGTTGCCCGGGTTCCGTCAACAAGAATGCGTATCGCTTCACCCTGGATGATATCAAGATTTTTTGTTTTTTCAAGCGAAGCTTTCATCAATAGATGATACAGCTTCTTGTCGCATTGCGCGCGCGGGGACCAGACTGCTGCCCCGCGGGACATATTGAGCATACGGAATTGAAGCCCCGCCGTGTCCGTTGTCCATGCCATCTCGCCGCCCAGCGCATCAATCTCGCGGACAATCTGCCCTTTGGCTATGCCGCCGATGGCCGGATTGCACGACATTTGAGCGATGGCGTCCAACTGCAGCGTAACGAGTGCCGTTTTAAACCCGCGCCTGCTCGCTGCCAGCGCTGCCTCGCACCCCGCATGCCCCGCCCCGACGACGATAATATCGTATTTATTCATAGTATTGATGTGCAACTTGCAGCGGATTGTTAATCAAAAAAACCGTATCGAATGATGCACCGCAGAGTCGATATTCCATCTTTCCAGCCGATCTTTTTGCCTTCTTTGTATGTCCGGCGTGAATATGAGATAGGAACTTCACATATCCGGCACTTGAGCTTGGCAATTTTTGCCGTGACTTCTGGATCAAAACCGAACCGGTTTTCAACGAGCTGTAAACGATTGATAATCTCATGGCGAAAAACCTTGTACCCGACTGTGATGTCGGACAGATTGAGTCCCGTTGTCGTGTTGGAACTTACGGTTAGCAAGCGGGTACACAGAAAATGCCAATAATACTTATCTCGGCGTACGCCGTTACCAGGAAATCGTGATCCGTAAACAACATCTGCTTTTCCGTCAATAATAGGCATGAGCATGGCGGGGTAATCGGTGGTTGAATATTCAAGATCGGCGTTCTGAATCAAAAAAATATCGCCGGTTGCCCGGACAAACCCGGCCCGCAGTGCCGCTCCCTTGCCACGGTTGTGCGGTTGAGTCACAATAATAACAGATGGGTGCGTTACTGACGCCAGGCGGGTTGCCGTGCCGTCAGTTGAGCCGTCGTCGATAACAATAATTTCTTTGTCTGGGGGGAAAGGTGCCGTTGCCACCCGGTCTATTGTTTCGAGAATTCGCTCCTGTTCGTTATACACAGGGATAATAATCGATATTTTCATGAGCTTCAGTTGCCTTTTCCGATACGATACTATTGCAGAACAAGATGCTCTATTACGGGATGCATATATCACTCATTTCAGTGCCGTTTTTTGCTGTTCTTTTCTGAAGGGGTTCTTTTCCACGAACACTGGTTGGCGTGTGAATGGATTAACGCCTGTCCAGTACATTACTGTCGACCAAGTCGACGGCGTAGGGGTAAATATTTGAATCTGTTCCGGCTGCATTTTCAGTTCGCGCTGTGCGAATTCCTTTAAACGCTGCATGTCGTTCATGGTACAGCCCGGGTGTGCCGCAATAAAATAGTAGGTCATGAATTGACGTTTGTTAAAGCGCTCGTTTGCGTTCTTAAAGAGCGCGATAAATTTTTTCAAGGGCACCGTGTTCGGTTTACCCATTGCCTGCAGTACCGGCTCAACAATGTGTTCCGGTGCGATCTTCATTTGTCCGGAAACATGATGCTCGACGATTGCATCGACATATTCCTGCCCTGATTTCTCGTCTTCCAACACCATGTCGTAGCGTATGCCCGAACCGACAAACACTTTCTTGACACCGGGGATTCCGCGCAATTTTTTCAACAGGTTAAGTTGTTTGCGGTGGTCGATCGGCATCATTCTGCAGGGCGCGGGGAACAGGCACCGTTTATCACCGCAGTCGCCGATGGTAATTTTTTTCTCGCATTCAATGCCGTACATATTTGCCGTCGGCCCGCCTACATCGGAAATATAGCCCGTAAATCCGGGGAGCTGTGTAATCCCCTGCACTTCCTTGATGATGGATTGTTCACTGCGGGAAGTCACCGTTCTCCCCTGGTGCACGGCAATCGCGCAAAAATTACATTCGCCGTAACAGCCCCGATGCGTGGTTACCGAGAAATTGATCGTTTCAAGCGCCGTTACTTTCCCGCGATTTTTGTATGCGGGATGATGGGCTCGCGTATAGGGGAGGTCATATATTTCGTCAAGTTCGGCTGTAGTCAGGTGCGGTTGCGGCGGATTTTGCACCAGATAGCGGTCACCGTGTTTTTGACATAGGCCGCGCGCGGTTAAAGGGTCGGTATTATGATAGAATGCCCTAAATGATTCTGTAAATTCATTTTTGTCAGTAGATGCTTTTTCAAATGACGGCAATTCGATATAGTGCGGGGGTATTTCAGCGGCGATGTAGCAGATACCTCTGATAGAAGACAGCAGTGCGCCCAGCGGCGCGTTTGTGCCCGTTTTTTCCGGTGTGTTGACGGTGTCGCCGGCGGCTTGCAGTTTTGTTGCCAGCTCAAGAGCCGCTTTCTCGCCCATGCCGTATATGATGGCGTCAGCTTTCGCATCGAACAAAACTGAGCGCCGTATCTTGTCATTCCAAAAATCATAGTGGGCGATTCGGCGCAAGCTTGCCTCTATGCCGCCGAGCACGATGGGTCGGGTAGTTTTGAAATGTTTACGGATAAGATTGGTATAGGCAATGCTTGCTCGGTCCGGCCGGCGTATGTTTATCCCGCCCGGGGTCAGGTCATCTTGTTTGCGGTATTTTTTTGTGGGCGTATAATTGGAAACCATGGAGTCGATTGCGCCGGCTGTCACGCCCCAGAACAAAGCGGGCTCGCCCAGCTGCCGGATGTCGGCAGGCGTGTTGATATCCGGCTGGGAAATAATGCCGACTTTAAACCCGTGGCTGACCAAATAATTGCCGATGACGGCCGTGCCGATAAACGGACTGTCGATATAGGCGTCGCCCGTCACAATGATAATATCAAGTGACTGCCAGCCGAGCAGGGAAGCTTCTTCTTTTGTTGTTGGTAGAAACATAATTCACCGTTAACGGTCATTCCCGAATGCCTCTGTCGGGGACATGATTTTTCGATTGTTACTATCAGGGCACATCCGGATGGGAAAAAAGGTAAACGACTTATCAGAAGGTCAGTGTGCGCCTTTGTCAGGGATCACATACACAAAAACACCGGCGGAAGGAGAGGGATTTGAACCCCCGTTAGAGCAAGCCCTAAACTGGTTTTCAAGACCAGCGCCTTAAACCGCTCGGCCATCCTTCCAAATTGCAAATTATCAACAATTATCAATATTTTTATGTATGACAACAAATGACACGGAATGACAAGAAAAGACATTAAATGAACATTGAAATGGCACAAATTTGGCACAAGTACTGTTCCTCTTGGCAAATCTGCATGCCACTCTCTCCTGTGTAATATATTTTACCTTTTCTTGCCACGTAATACAAATTGCTTTTGCTAAGATCAACTTAAAAAAGTAGCGCATGATTTGCCCCCTTTCATTTTACACATTAAATTTGAAAATCCCGGGAAAAATCTCTTAACCATAAATTCATGGATTCTTTATTCTATATTCAGTATGGAATAGTATACTTACCCCATGAGTAATAAATATTCTTTCCATAAACTTACCGCGATCCTGACGCTCGGGGCATTCTCGTTCTCATCTATTCTTGCCGAACCACTCTTAAGCGTTACCAGTATTGTCGAAGACCGCGCGAAAGAGGTGTCTCTGTCCGCAAAGATCAACCAGGAGACGCTCCCTCTTAACCTTGGCAGGATCGTAGAAAGTGCTTCGAACGGATCGGACGCTCTGGTCATACTTGTTCAAGACCTGCATTGCCATCCGCAGGTCCAGAAGAATATTGCCGGCATTCTCGCCTATTTTGAAGGACAGCATCATCTCTCGGGGATCTTTGCCGAAGGCGCGCCGGCGGGAAAGGTAGATACGACGCTGCTTACGACGCTCCCCGACAAAAAAATACAGGCTCAGGTTTTGAAGGATTTTCTGGAGAAGGGACTTATAAGCGGAGTGGAGTATTACGCCGTTACCGCGGCCCCGGACAAGCTGTACGGCCTTGAACAATGGGATGTGTATCAATCCAATCTTGCCCGGATCAAGAAAATATTTTCAGAGCAAGCTGACGCGCCCCGCGTGACCCTCGAGCTGTCATCGCGCGTTCGAGAATTGAAAGAGCGCTATTGTTCCCGCAAGGCTAAACGGATCGAGAGATTTGTCGATGCGTATATCGCGGACGTTCCGGCGAACTACAAACGGATCTACAGCCTGGCGCGCAAGGTAAACACCGATGTGAAGGAATATCCTAATTTTTACCGATATTTGCAGATCGCGGAGCGCAAGAAAGCCATCCGCGAGCACCAGCTTAACAAGGAGTTAAAAAGCTACCTCAAGGATTTGCGGGGTATCGTCCCCTTTGCTATCTTCCAGCAGCTTACCAGCAAATTGCGCGACACCGGGTCTAACGACTCCTACCGATCCCTGGTTGAAGTGGCGAATATATATACACCCGAGTTGAGCGTATACTATCCTCAGTTGGCCAATTTTTTTCAAGTCATACAGCTCAATCATCGTGTTAACCCCATCAACCTTGTGTTGGAGGAACGTGATTTTAAACGGGACCTGCTTGCCCGATATGCGGCCAGTCCCCTGGAAAGGGAAATACTGTTCATCGATGAGATGGCCCGTCGGCTCAATGACTATGCGGCCCTTAAGATGTCCCCGGAGGAATTCAAATATTTTTCCCGCAATAAAGGCCCGTTCAAAGCCCTGCTCGTCAAGTACTTTGGATATGAGGATGTGAAAGACGCAGTGGCCCTGATCGATAACGATGACCTGAACCAGTATTTTACGACAAATCTCAACCGCGACACTATCTTCCTCAACAACTTGACCCGGAACATCGGCGCTCTCCCGCTGTCAACCGATCCTTTTCGGGCAACCCGCGACGAAAACCTGCTCGGCAGACTGGATAGTTTCAAAACTATCTATGTTGCGATAACCGGCGGATTCCATGCCGACCTGGCCGCCCAATTGGATCGTGCGGGCATTTCGTACGTAAGCATCGTGCCGAACGTGACCCAGAACTATGACGAAACGATCTACCGAAAACTGCTCGCCGGGAAACTCAATATCGCTGATATCGCCTCCTCAGCTTTCGCGCCGGCGCTTCTCGCCCTGGGTATGGAGCCGGGAACACTCAACGCATTTCTCTGGAAGTGGTACAAGGACGCGGTCAGCGGCGGTTTTTCTCCCCGCAGCGTGTATGAAGATATTAAGGGATGGATAGACGCGAACCACATTATGGCGTCTGTTTCGGTAAAAGAAGATGAGGCTGCGGGCACGTATGTTCTGGAGATCAATGGGCAAGAATACCCCTTTGCCCGTACAAACGGCGCCGGGTACGAGCCGGTCGCAGTTCCCGACGGATCAGCGTTTGATGCAGATGCGGACGGCGATCCGTCTTTCGCTGAAGCAGTATTCACACTTCCCGTTCCACCGGCCCCTACTATCAGGAAACCCGTGTCCGGCCGCAATAAAAGCGGGTTAGCTGCAATTCTAAAAAACGTGCGCACTACTCTCTATCTGCGGGGTTTCTGGCCCTTGTCGCTGCCGAAAATTGATCTTTCGAAAGGAAAGATACTTTTGTTCATCACGGCTCTTTATCTTGCGTTCAGCATGGCGGTGATGCCGTTCACATCGAATACGGCGCATGCCGCTGCTTTGAATCCTCGTACGCCTTCCGTACAGGTATACAATGATCCACTGTATGGATCACCCCATTCGGTCTCAGACATTACGGCCGTCCAGATATCCGGGAACTCCCCGCGCAGTCCAGCGCGATCAGCAACCCTTGCGCCGGCAGCTCCTGTCATGCCGGGATCAGCCGTCGCGCAGGCAAAGGCTCCCGGTGTACGGGATCCGGCAACAGCATTGCGCGGAGCGGGGGTGTATCATGAAGCTGATAGTGGTATTCCTTCTGGTTATTTGAACATATATACTGATCCTGCGGACCCGGACGTGCATTTTTTGACGTCACGAGACAGGATGATCTATCTCATGCAGATCCATGGAACCGTGTACCAGTTTGCTTTCTATGGTACCGAAGGCCAGATGGTAAGAGCCGCGGGGATTATCGGTAATGACTCTGATCATAATGACACTGTCGGCCCGGCAAATGCCCGGATATGGAACATAGACACAGACAAACGAATGGGCGGCAGGTTGTATGAAGGCCGGGGTGTGCTGGTGCCGTTGGCAGATCCCGGTTTGATCGGTAATCCGGACGCGATCCTCGCGGCGGAGGATTTTTTCGGCCAGCCCGGGGTCACCGCGCGCGTAACGGGCAAAACAACAATAGTGTATATAAACGGCAAGGAGTACGTGTATGTTCCGGGCGCGTTGTCGATCGACTGGATCACGGGGGAAATGGATTTGACGCCCACGCCGGCCGACGTGTTCGATCCCATCGCCGCGCCGAAGGTCAAGCTGATAGAAATTCAGAGTTCGCAGGTTGCCGGGTACACCAAAGTGTATTATGATCAGCACCGGTCAAACTCCGGCGTATGGATGAGCCCTGACGGAAAAATGATGGTCAGGGAATTGGATGGCCATTTTTACGATGTGGGCAATATGGGGTATGACGCGTTGATGCTCGATGAAATAGGGATGAAAGGCAACGACCGTGACAGTGACGGACGCATTGATCCGCCGTATGCAAAAGCCGCCCTGTTGAACAATCATATTTACCACGGCTGTGGCAAGCTTGTCCCGGTGTTGGAGGACATTACCGATCCTGCCGTCCAGTATTCTGAGTATGCTGTAGAGGATATATACGCGGAACCAGGAATTGAAACGAGGGTTGTAAGCTATCGCCTGCCTGGTGGTACTATCAATGTCACCCAGGTTAAATACCACGGTGTTTGGTATCGTTATATCCCGGGAGAATTCAATCGCCCTCCTGCCGCAACTGCTGCGGCAACTCAGAGCCCCGCTCAACAAACCGCCGCGGCTCAGCCGACTGCACAAGCACAGCTTTCCGCGCAACCGGGAGGAATTGCCCCGGCTCAACAACCACAGACTCCCGCACAATCAGGGGTTATTGCCCCGACTCAGCAACCACAACAAGCGGTGGTTCAGGCACCCGCGCAACCCGGGGCTGTTGCTCCGGCCGCAGTCAACAACGGGGCCTGGTTCAACAACATCATCAATTATCTCCAGAATAAGTTCGCCTGGGTCATCGGCGCGGCGCTGATCGTTACAGCGATGATATTTGGAAAGCTTAGAAATAAAAAAGACGTGATCGGAAACATTGCTGATGCGCCTGAGGGCCCTCTGCCGGACTACTCCCCGAACGAGAAGTATTTGCGGAGCGAATACCAGGCAGCCTTTGACGCGCTCGAGGGCGAAATGCCTGATTTGATCATGGTCATGACAGATAATAATCCCGCAAAGGCTCAATGGTGCAGGGAGTATTTCGGCAGCAGGCAGGGAGCTCTCAAAGAAGTCCCGTTCGAGGTGGTGAGCGCGCCGGGACAAGATACCGGCCGTACGTTGATGGAGGTATTCAATACGCTGCGGCAGGAGAAGTTTGAAGAACTTGCTGTACGCTATCCCGCCTTGCGCGGCAAGAGGCCGGATCAACTTTCTGTGGTCATTTTGAATGTTGACGGGCTTGACCTTAACACCTTCAGTCGTTCTCTCCCGGCAACAGCACGGGGAAAAACTATTACACCGCTTGATCTTTCCCTGGCCAACGGCATTCGTTCCACACAGAAACTGCGGGAACAGGGGCGGGGAGGGATGGTTGTCATGAATCCCGGCGCCGCCTATGTGGGGCCGATGACCCGTACGGGAGACATCACCCTGGTTGGCGCCAATGTCAGCTACGAACAAATGCTGCAGCAGCAGCTGCCGCTTATGATCAATAATGGTCGGGTTCGCAAACTCTACCATAAATTTAACGACACCCAGATCGAGAACGCGCTGGAAAAAACAGCCCTCACCGGCATGTACCACCTGAGCAACATGAAGCTTAAACAGATGCAAACGTTTACCGGGAACATGATCCTGAGCTTTGATACCCCCGCCAAATACCAGCAGTTCATGGAGTTCGCGGAGATCGTGTGTGCCCAGGTGAACGCCACGTACCGCAACAAATCACCGCCGCAGTTCGATATGTTCACTCATCTTTTGATCCCTCTGGTCATGAACTCCAACGGTGAAAATCCCACCGGATTTTTTATAAAACTTCGTGATGCCTTCGGCGATGAGAACGACCGCGACTTCTATAAAGATTTCTACCAGGACCTGTTCCTCTTGTACCGCCGGTTGTTCCCTCAGCACTTCAAGAATATTCAGATGACCGCCTTTGTGCCATCTGACGCGGTATATACTCCCATCTCTGATGCAAACCATCCCTCCGTCTCGTCTACGCGGGACCAACTGCTTTCATTACAGCATGCTTCTCAGGAAGCCGCGCCCGCGCCTCCCGCCATAACCAGTAAAAAACTGCAAATAAGAAATATTCTCATCTTTTCCCTCACCAGCATGGCGGTCGCGCTGGTTATCAACGGTATCGCCCTCGCGGTGATACCCGCCGGCGCGGCGCTGCTGATGATCAAAGGCAGGCCGTCGAACAAGCTGCGGTTTTCGGACGCTTTCGTTTTCAGCGCGGCCCTTCTTTCGGTAACGCTGGCGGCGGCAGGAGTGTTGCAGCTTGCGTTATTGGTCGCCGGTTCAACGCTGGTAGTTTTGATCAGCACCTTCCTTAACGGCCGGAGACAGCAACGCAGCAGGGCGGCGGCGCTTGCCTTTACGCCCTCTGCACCCTCGCGTGTTCAGCATACGGAAAACAGCGAAAGTAGCACTACCGCGGGTGTTTCCACTCCTCTTGACAAGTCTCGTGAACTGATTGAGGAGTGGGGCCAGCTTCTGCTTAATATTAAAGCGAGCGCGCAAGACTATGACAGTATGTTGTTAAAGGCTAAAAAGGTAATGCAGCTGACGCTCCTTTCAAAAAAATCATTCGGCCCCAATACTCGGCCTACCGCAATGCTATACCGGCGGTTGGCTGAGCTTGCCCTTGAAACTGAGCGCCGGATCGCCGTTGAACGGCAAGATACCCCGTTGCCAAAGAGTGAACTCGGGGCGCTGGATCCTCTGCGCGATCAGTTCGTCAGCGTGCATCTTTACGCCATTGAGTATCTTCACGCGCTGGATTTCTCCGCAAACCTGGAAACGCTTTCCAGCTACATCTATCATAAGCAAAACTGGATGGAGCGTTCAGGACTCATGCCCCTTAACCGGTTGATCCATGGTATGACGCGGGGCATTTCGGTCTCACGCCGGTCGCTCCAGGAACAGACCCGGCGCGTGGCAGGCATCGGAAATTTCATCGTTGGTCCCGATAATCCTCTCTATGATCATTCCGTTACCGCGGCCGAAATAAACGAGTATGTTCACAGTCTTATCAGCAAGAATTCCCGTTATAATGTCGGGATATTTGAGTCATGGTACAACCGCAAAGGACTGCAGAGGACCATATCGATCGTGACCGGGTTGCAATCCCTGCTGGTAGCAGTACCCGTACTTTTGACCGGGAATGTCGGCATGCTGGCTGCCTACGGCGGCACAGCGGGTTTTATCGTTATCGGGATCCTTATTCCTCTGGCGACAGGATTGGGATTAAAGATATACCTGCATTGGCACTTCATACGCAAGGGTAGTAACAACTCGTTCTACGAGGCGCATACACAGGCATCAAGCCGTCTCCTGACCGGTTCTCCGGCATTGAAAACGTCGCTCGAGCGGGCTATCTCCCGCAAAGGTCGTTTGAGCGAAGCACAGAATATCATCGTCAAGAAGGAAGAAAACGGAAAAACGATCTTTGATGTCGCTCAGGGGTGCCTTGATGAATGGGAAGATATTCTGCAGCAGTCCGCGGGTTCTGCGCTCACAGAAAATGATCTGCGCAGAATCAGGGACAACGCGCTGGAGGTAATGCGAGTCCTGCCGTTGACCGCTGCGTCGCTCCAGTCTCCCACTATCGAACAAACGGTCTTTGTGTACAATAGATTCATTGAGCTGACGGAAAAAACTTCAGTGATGATACTGGTGCTTGACGAAACAACGAAAAACGAAGCCGGTCCGGAAATATCTTCCATAAAAGAGATATATGAGTACGCCATCGAATATTTTTCCATTTTGGAACAAGCGACAAATATTGCCATATTATCTACGTACCGGATTCCAAAAAATGCGCCGTGGTACATACTGGAGCGGCTACATGTAATGGATCTGGTTCGCATATTATTCTTCATAGGCCCCGGGATCACCGTTTCGAAAAACCGGATTTTCTCCTCGCTGGCGCGTCTGACAACATTGGGCAACACCATTAAGCCCGGGCTCTATGCGAATTCTACTTCGAGTATAGCCGTCGGAATATCCCGGGACATTGAGGCCCAGCGCAACAGTGAGTATTTTGAAGTCGGCATAACTGATCTTTGGAAAGTTAGTAAGATGCTCCGAAAGTTCCAGCCAATCGCCGTTTTGATCGTTCCGGCGCTGGAAATGGTTTTCTTTTCCATGCCGCTGACCTGGTCGGTTTTTGTATCATTTTTTGTGATGGGGCTTGGCCTCTCGCTGGTGTTTCACTGGGTACCTATCCTGAGTAATTGGTTGGGAATAAAATACGTGCCTCATAAAAAGCTTTTGGCCGCGTTGAGCGCAGTATCGCCCGAAGGCAATGTTCACTCCGCCCGGGATGCCATTTTGCAAAAAGAATACGATGAACTAAGTTCAGTCATGGATCCGGGAAAAACGATGCCGGACCTGGTGCTGGTCATGACCGGGTCAAACAACCAGCAGCAAGGTTTCATGGACTATTTTGAGGCTAACATGCCCGCGTCGCTCTCTCCTGTTCCCTGTGGGTTCATCTCCACTTCAGGGGAGGGAACGGGCAGGCCAATCCTTGACGCGTTCGATTTCTTCGCGTCGGTCCGCTGGGAGGAACTGAGGGATCGTTACCCTCAGCTTAAGGGTAAAGATGTCTCTGATCTCAGGATAGTTGTTATCAATGTTGACGGCTCGGACCGGGACACATTAAGCCAGCCTCTCCCGCTGCAAGTCGACGGTAAAGAGCTGACCCCGCTGGACCTTGCGCTGTATAACGGGGTGCGGGCGGTCCAAGGCCTGGCCCAGGAGAACCGCGCCGGTATGGTTATTCAGGATCCCAGTACCGTCTACCTGGGCCCCCTGAAGCGGACGGGCGACATTACTATGATCGGTTCGACGGTGGGGTATGGCCAGATGCTGGAACAGGGATCGACCCTTCTGTTGAGGGATTTTAATTCCGGCAGGGTGCGCAAACTTTTTCACGCGTATGATGACGCCAAGATCCAGAACATGCTGGCAAAGAAAACGCTGCGCGGGCTGTATCAGTTAGATAATAAAAATGTGGGACAGATGCAGGCGCTTACGGGTGATATGATCATCAGTTTTGACGAAGCCGCGAAGTTCGAAAAGTTCATGAAGTTTTTTACCCTGGTGCGCAAGCAGGTTATACTGCCGTATCGCGGGCAGGCCCCGCCTGATTTCGACTTTATCCTGCACCTGATGATACCGTATGTCATGCTTTACAATAAAGATGATCCGATGGGCATGTACGCGAAGCTGGAAGAAACCTTCGCGGCGTTCGGCGACCGCAACCACTTCGAAGAGTTTTATTGGGATCTGTTCAGGTTGTATGAAGATCTGTACGCAGCCATTGGCAATGGTATCGAGATCAACGCGTCCATCGGGACGGAATCTGTCTTTACGAGTATATACTGCCAGCCGGGTAGAGGCCAGAATGCTTTAGAAGAACAGCTGGGCCGCCTGTCAAACGTCACCGATTCGGGCAGCGCCCGGCCGCGGCGCTTCACTCAATTTGGTTCCCCGCGCGATCGGGGCCGGGGAAAACCGGGTGGAAATAATTTGATCGCTCTGCAGCCTTCTTTAAGTGAAGAAGAGGAAGCCTTTACGCGAAAAAAACGGGACGTCAACGCCATTTTTCTGACTGTTTCACAAGCCCTTCCTAATTCGAACATTTCCATTACGGCTGAACTTGAGAAAATTAAGGATGAAGGACAGCTTTCGCGGTATATTTCCAGGGTTATCAGCGGTCTGGACACGTATCTGCGCCCCCGCGCGAAAGATCCCGTCATCATTGACGCCATACAACGGTTGGGATCTATCGTGACTGAATTGACGAAAACAAAAATTGTTCCAATTTCGGGTCAAGGCCGCGCCCTTGGCTCGCGGGGTTCTGAGAATATGTCAGCTTCGCGGCCGCGGCCGGATGCCCCGGGCCTGCCGGCCAGCGAGTTGAACGAACAAAAACGTTTGGTTCTCGAACAGCTAAAAGAATTGGGCGTTCTGAGGGCGCGCGAGGGCGGCATACCGGCGAGCCTAATGAGATACAGCGTTGAAACCATTAAACGGCGCGCGGCGGTCCTGATGGCGCAGGGACAACCTTTAAACACCTCAACCATCCGTACTCAGGAGACGCGTGAACAAGCGAAAGAGCTTGCCCGCCTTGAAGCGGCAAAGAGCGCGGGCACGTATGATGAATCCGACTTTAGTCACGCCGTGCGTTCCGCGGGGGAAATGCTGCAGAAAATACAGAACCCTCTGGTCCTGCCCGCGATAGTGAAGCATGAGATCGCGCAGGGGTTATCGACTGAAGATCAGAAGTGGCTCACGTCGCGCGCCCCTTTGCTCGCGGAAAGATCGGCGGTATTCGTCATGAGCGGTACCGATGATACCGCGATCGCTCAGATGCGCGGTTGTGCCGTTCTTGGGATGAACGTCATCGGCGTTTCTCTACTTGAACCGGACGCTTCGCGTGAACAGCTGAGAGGGTACGCGTACGATGATGGCCGGGGGCAGTGGAAAAACTATATGATAAATGTCCCCGTTGAAGGGGTGGACGTCGGGGTAAAAGTCTGGGCCGAACCGCGCTGGAATGATTCAAACCCCCTGGTGGTGCTGCATCTGGAATTGTTATCTGAGCAAGAACAGATGACTCCTCGGGCTAAGGATATTGCCCGCCTCATGGCGGTGAACAGCCCTGATGATCCGGAACGCAAGACATATGAACAGATACTGCGCGGCCGGGGCGCCTTGTCCGTTATCTCTGAGGGGCGTCCAGAATTTAAAGAGTGGGTTACGAGCTTTGATCTGCCGCACAAGGATTTTAGTGTCGCGGTGGTGCAGATGAACGGCGCGGACAGTATCTTCGCGTCGCCGCGAGCTGTTGACGATGGTTATACCAGCGACATGGAACTCAACAAAATAGTGTATAGCCTTAACCTGTACAATGGCGATGTTGTCACTGCAAAGGCCATGGACAGAAAGACAGCGGAGCGGGTGGGTGTGCCCGCGAACCTTTTGGAATATTTCGCGGGAGATGTGGACCGGATAAAAGCGGGACTGGTAACCGCGGATGTTTCGAGTTTTGTATCGGATAGCGAAGGTTCTTCAATGAAATTTTACCTCCTCTATCCGGAGTGGAATGGAACGGTATACGAATGCAGTTCCCTGAGTATGGCTGATTCTCCCGTCGCTATGGCGAAACGCTATATCGAAGAGATGTGGATGCCGGCCCAGCCCCTTAAAATTGCCGTACCCGCTCCGGAAAGGACCGGTGTTTCCTCCCGGCAGGCGCAGGCAGCATCACGGTTGGCTCCGGTAGTCAAACTTCACTCGTTAACCGACCTTGGCCGTATCGCGGCACGCATTAAAATGGAAACACCGGACGTTAACACAATCCTTCTGGAGCCTTTCTCGCTGCGGATAACCGCTGAAGATCACCTGTATGGAACGATAAGCGGCTACTGCGTCGATCCCGGGCTTGTCGACTGGAATACCGAAATAGCGCGCCTCGGCCTTGCCGGAAACGCCCGCGCGGACCTTTCTCGCGTATTGGAAAGCGCTGAGCCCTCGCAGAACATCGGCGAAATGGCGCAGGAACTAAATCGCTTCTATGTGGCGCTGCAATGCTATCAGGCTCTCATGAAAAATATGCAGTTTAAAAATGAGTTTGAGCAATTCGTGAACAACCCCGAGTACGGCAGGGAAAGCGTTAATGCCGCCCGCTATCTTATGGCATACCGTATAATGGGAATGCCGCCCGCGAGCGCGCAGGAGATCACCGGCATTGCCAACGACCCCCGCAATCAGCAAAAGTGGCAGTTGTACGTTTCCGTATTCGCCTATATGTTTTTTGTCGCTCGCAACCAACTGCGCGCGGAGGTGGCTGCCGCTCATCAAAAAAATATCAACGTGCTCTTTGATTATTCAGTTCTTACCGCTCGAAATTCAGCGGACGTCGTCTATCACGAAAGTTTTTTTAGCGAGAACAACGACAAGATTCTTATCTCTCCGGTTGTTGACGGCAAGATGCGCGGCGAGTTTGTCCTCAATAACGGCCGTTTGGATCCTGAAAACGGGTACGCTCCCACGAGCGCGGCGCTTCAGTACTGGATGCGAGAGTTCGGCTTTGACGGCGTCAAGATCTCCGGGATCAGTGCCTACGAAAGCGTCAGGGACGCCTATAATTCACCCACGGTGTTTTTTGCCCGGCTTGCCGGCGCGGCGCGCGGCGTGAAGCACGACGCGATCCTGGTCGTTGAACCGTTTATGGACCAGCGGCATGGCCACAACAGCAGCGGACTGGTTGACGCGTACACCCTCATTGATGTTACCGACAGGAATCAGTTGAATCGTCAGCGCATGAGTGACGAGATCGGCCGCCGGGGAAAAATATGGCTCCGCGTTTTGCCTTCAAATAAACATGTCTCAGACGCGTATGTGGACATGTGTAAACAGGCCCGGGAAGCGTCGCTGTCAGATTACGTCAGTTTCCCCCTAGAACAGGAAGAAGGGGAGTATACAGACATAATCGGTTTCCTTCGCTCTATCATTGGGGACGCTGTTATGGGTAGTGAGCCGGTCAACGAGAAAGGCTATTTCGATCAAGGATACGCGCAGTGCGGCGCCCTGCGCATTCCGGCATCCGCTCTCACGGCGCTCCAGACACGGCCCGTCGAAGAGTTTACTCTCCGCTCTCAAATTGGAACGGACACGCTCATGGATCTCCGGGTGCCCGGTTTGGCGGTACTGGGCGTGGCCTATCAGTTCTTAAAATCGGCGGGAGACCCGGGCAAACGATCACTGGTCCACCACAGCCGCAATGACGATTTCTTTATCAAAGCGTTCGATGTGTTAGCGCGCGCCGGCGTCACTGAAAAAACCGCTCCGGAAATATGGGCGTACTTGAACAGCCTCCACAGCCGGGCGCTGGCTTCGCCTGATGATGAAATGAAGGTAAACCGCACCATAGAGTTGTTCGGGTTCATGCAGGCGCTCCAGGAAGCGGTTTCTTATGCCGCTTATGTCAGTCGGGGAGGCACAGAACGGAGTGTTGATAAAAAAGTGTTCAAAAAACTGTTGGCTGCCGCCGATTCGTTTATCGCGCAAAAAGTCGATGGTGCCACCGAGATTGTGGCCGGATATCCGTGGTTCGCCGAAAGCAGGAGCAGAGACATTTTTACCAGTATGTCCGGCATCCTGCTGGCTACCGGGCGTTCCGCTGAAGCCCGTGAGATGTTTGAATTCTTCGCCGCTCATCAACAGGGCGACGGTCTTATGCCGAACCGTATCCTAGCTGACGGAAAAGCAGAGTACAACACCGCGGATGGTTCTTTGTGGTATATAGAAGCGCTTGAGCAATATTATCAGCGCACTGGAGACAAAGAATTTATCATAAAGATGCAGCCCGTGGTAAACCGCATCATAGAATGCTATGCCCGTCCGCAGGGAGATATCCGTTTGGATACAGATGGGCTGGTGGTAACGCCTGCCCAGTGGACGTGGATGACTGCCGCTCCTCAGGGAATTACTTTCACGCCGCGAAACGGGAAAGCGGTGGAGATTCAGGCTCTGTTCTACAATGCGCTGGCTATCGTGGCCGATATTAACCGGTTGGCGCACGACCAAGCTCAGGCCGCCCAATGCGAAGAATTAAAAGCACGGGTAGGACAGGCTGTCAATACTCGATTCTTTGAAGAAGGAAGAGACTATCCCGCTGATGTGGTAGACGGTGATTCGCGCGGAAACGCTATTCGCCCAAACGCGGTCTTTCTGCTATCTCTCAGCAAAGTGGATGATCTGCTCCGTCAGGAACGCAAGGAAGCAATACTGAAAACTTTGGAAGAAGAATTGCTTACCCCGTACGGCGTGCGGACGTTATCGCCGCGCGATGAGCAATACACCGGTATGTATGACACGTTCCTGCCTCAAGAGATTAAAGACCGTGCCTATCATCAGGGCACGGCGTGGCCGTTCTTGATCGCTCATTACGCCCGTGCCAAGGCTAAGGTCAGGTCACAGGACAAAAATACTAAAAGGGAGATACTTTCCTCTATTAACAATCTGGTGCATATTCTGATAGCGAACAACACGCTCCCCGAGTTGTTCAGCGGCGATGAACCTCAAACGCCGGGCGGCGCGGTATCTCAGGCCTGGTCCGTGGCCGCGCTGCTTGAAGTGTATGATCTGCTCAAAGATTCATCCAAGCATTTCGCCCTGGTCACCGATCGCGACTTCGATGACGCCACCAACCCCGAGATCTACAAACACCTGTTCGGCGCCGGATAAATAGTTAGTGTTTTCTGTAATTGAATACGAAAGTGTGGTTATCGTTCGAGAGGCGAATTTCCTGAAGTGAATGTTCCCGTTTGGATGAGTTCTTCGATTTTAAAAACACCGAGTTTTCTGCCTTTGAGAAATCCAGCCCACGCCGATTCTGCCAGTACGCCGCTTTCTCTCAGGTCGAACAGCCATTCGTCTGCATGTTCGATAGGACCCGCCGGATTGATGCCGGCATGAACATCCTGGAGCCATTCTCTATTAAGCTCTTCGTGTGTACCGACCGCCGGCGCAGTCAGGATGGGTAGGCCGAGCGCGCAATAGAACGATAGTTCGCTTGGTTTTGTCCAGAGAACATCCGTGGATCGCAAAACAGCGTTGAACTGTTTGAGATACGAGTATACGTTTTCATGGTAAATGATCTCGATGCGGTCCCCGAAGAAACGCGACAAATCCAGGGAACAGATATACCGGATAAACTGCTCATAGACCTCCCGGTGAATGCCCGCCGAAAGGTATACCCGTACCCGGCCCTCCGCTATTTTATGACGCAAACTGCGCAGAATTCTCTGCGCCATGCCCGCCTGCGCTCCTGATCCACCGACCGCGAAGGTCAGGGTTAAACAGTCGGGTAATTGTTCCGGTGACGGGGAATTCCCTAGAAAATAATCAATCGATCTTTTATGGATATTATAAAAGTTGTTTTTTGGGTCCAGCCTCATAAGCCGGCCTAGCACATCACCTTTGAGTATTCCAAGATCCTCTTTGGACCCGATATTCTCTTTGGGGAGAGGAAATCCCGTCAAAAAAATATTTGCTTCCGGGACGCCGTATAGCAGGAGCCGCTTTTTTACTTGTGAGCAGGGGGCTAGATAGCGAATACCGCTTGCGCGGGGATCGCGAGGAACCCAGATGCGATTGATATCTGCATCGCAGAGCAGCAGATAATTATTTTGATCCTTATCGGCGAAGTGGTCGGCTGCTATGGCGGACGCGTAAAAGGTATGAATAGCCGGGGCGCTTTCCCGCCGCAGCGTGTCGACGACCGTTGCGCATAATCCCTTTTGTTTGATCAATTTCTCAAGATGCTTGACTCCGAAGGTGGGCGTCGACAAATCAAGCACGGGGTACATGGGAGGGATTGCCTGGGCACGATGCAGAAGCCAGAGAAATATTTTCCCTAGGACCGGCAGTTCGCCCGCTTTTGACATGAAATAATACAGTGAACGCACTTTCTCCCACATCCTGTATTCACCGTGCCCGCACAAATCGCGGGAGCCGTCGATGAGAATGTTCCCAATAGCGATATCCCGCAGTGTGTAGGCGGCCCGGGTATGCCCAAGGCCCATGAGGACAGTGATTACGAACGCTTTTCCCCGGCACCGGAGATGTGCGCAGTGATGGCCGGTGGGGTTACTTAAGCGAGCCGGCATGATTGTATTGGTCGGCGATAATGACGCTGTTGTCCGGAAGACGTGTGCCGCGCGGTATGATAACGATTCCGTTGATAATATGGAACGGAGAATGGTCATCGTTCTTGACGAACACATCTTCGTCGGGACAACCGATGATGCGGGAACCTTTGCCGATCACGACATTCTTGTCGATGATCGCGCGCTTAATGGTAACTCCGCGTTGGATGCCGTAATTTTCGATCGGCCCGCCGGCAGCGGTCTGTTGAGTGTCATTGCCCATGATTACGGCTTCATCGATGGCACACCCGCTGTGCACATAAGTCCGTATGCCGACGATACTTCTTTGGATATGGGAAGAATGGATAATGGACCCTTCGCATATGATGGCCTTATCGATACGGCTGTCGAAGATCTTGGGAGGCGTCAGTGATCGTTGATGCGTATAGATCGGCATGGCGGCATCATAGAAAGAGAACGGAGGATTTTCTCCAGCCAACTGCATGCTGGTGTTAAAATACGACGAAATTGTGCCGATATCTTCCCAATACCCTTCGAATTCATAGGCGTATATTCGATGCGTTGATATGATCTGCGGGAAAATGCCTTTTCCGAAATCGTGCTGCTCGCTGTTTTTCAAAACATCGAGGAGAACATGTTTGTTAAATATATAGAGCCCCATGGAACCGAGAATGTCCTTGCCGTCGCTATGGGCCTGGGGAAGCCGGAATTTTTTAATGATGTCTGGGTCTTCGGGTTTTTCATGAAAATCAATGATCCTTTTGTCCCCACCCACGCGAATGATGCCGCTTTTGGAAGCATCGCTGTCAGGCATGCGCAAGCACGACAGGGTAACGTCGGCGTTCTTTTCGATATGCTGTTCGAGTATCTTGGTAAGATCGACGCGGAAAAGCTGGTCGCCGGAAAGAATGAACACATAATCCGCGTCCAGCCCTTCGAGATACCGTATGCTCTGGCGAACGGCATCAGCTGTGCCTTGCGCGTAGTCATAGTTCGTCGGGCTTTGCTCCGCCGCCAGGATCTCAACGAAACGGCTGCCGAACGTATCGAATCGGTACGTTCTGGTGATATGCCGGTTGAGCCCGGCGCTTAAGAACTGCGTTAATACATAAATCATGCCGATGCCGGAATTGATGCAGTTGCTGATGGGAATGTCGATCAGGCGGTATTTCCCGCCCACCGATACCGCGGGCTTACAGCGGGATTTTGTCAACGGATACAGGCGCGACCCTCTGCCGCCGCCCAAGATAAGCGCGACTGTTTTATTACTCATGATCGAACGGGTGTCCTGTGATTTCATGAAGCGCTCCTCTCTATGATCCTGCTCTTGTCGCCGATAGTTATGCTGCGTCCGCGCCAGCGGACGATCGAACTGAAGATGGGGACGAAATAGATGATACCAAGCAGCAGGTCTTTAACTACAATGGCCAGCGGATACGCCGCGATGATCCACAGCTTTCTCCGGTCCAATTCGTTAACGACCCGGAAGTTCACGTATTCCAGCAGCATCTTACCTGCATAGGCGGCCGCGAACAGTTGTATGCCGTCACGGCCGAGAATAATTGCCGCGAAGAGAGCGATAAATAACGGATTTATCAGTATCTCCAGCAGATATATCTTCCTGTCGATATGGTATCTCATCTTCGCCCAACGGCTGGCCCTTGCGCAAAATGACCGGACGGTGGTCGTGCTATTGTAATTGGTGATCCACGTAAAATTAGTGGATAGGGGAATGCCGGCGCGCGTATAGACATCACCCATGCAATAATCTTCGGCCAGGTATTCCTTGAAATACCCGAATCCGCCAAACGTGTTCAAAGCGTCTCTTTCGATCAACATGGACTTTCCCACAATGATCGGCCTGCTAAATAAACGCCAGGCAGTGATAACGTTAGGTGATACAAAAAAGTTGATATACGCGTTCTCCATAAGGCTGCCCACGGTTCCGCTGCCGCCGCCGGTGATGGGCGAAAAAACGATCTTGGATCCTTTAGCGGCGTACTCGCCGACCAGCATATTAAGCGAATCGGGCAGAACCCGGGTATTTGAATCGCTGACCCAATAGAGTTCCCCATGGGAATCAGCCGCCATTTTCTCTAACGTTTCTATCTTGGGATTAAGTATTTTGTGTGTGCCCGTATCAACTATCCTGGTGGGAATGTGACGGTATTTCTGCTGTATTTCCCGCAGAAAGCCGACCACTTCATCTTGCAGAGAATCAACGCCAAACACTATTTCATAACGGGGATAATCCAGCGTGTAGAAGCTTTCCAGGTTATCGCCAAGTCCATCTTCAAAATTCTTTATTGGTTTTAAAATACTTACTCTAGGGTAATAGGACAAAGGAGGGGTATCCGAAGCCCGTGCCCTTTTGCATTGGACGGTTTGCAAGGTGTAGAGCACAAGGACGCTAAACGACACAGCAAGAATGATAACAAAAGCGGTCAATAACATGCTTGAATTATAGCGCTTTACTGTTATCTTAAAATAAAGATTATGTTAGGTTTGTATTAAGCCGGGAACGAGGCAAGGGGCGGCAGGTGGTTCGAAGGATAGACTAGGGAATGACTTTAAGATCCGCCGAACCGTCTTCCTGTATGATATACAGATATGAAGGATGGTTATTCCAGCAGCCGATGTTAATATATTCACAATTATCCTGCTTGAGCTTGTAGACAAAGTGGGTATGTCCGCATATGATGACATCACTGTTCTTTTTCTTCGCATACGCAATGGCATATTCCCCGATCTGTTCGGTCATGCGCATCCAATTATCAGCAAATTTAAAAAGCATTTGATCAAAAAAGTGTGATGATACATAGCGCTGCAGCGATGTGTAGAACGCTGCCAGAAGCCTTCCTAAATAATCATTGCTGGTTATAAAACTGTCGAATTGATGCCCGTGGAGCGCGATGAACTTTCGTCCGTTCACTTCCCACTCATGCTCTTTGAGCGCCGGGATGCCGATCAACTGAGCCATGAAATGAAAGAATTTGATATCGTGGTTGCCTTCAAGCCAGACGACTTCCACTCCCCGCCGCGAAATTTTCCCGATATGTTCAAGCAGTTCCCAGTGGGAGCTGGTAAGGTTGCGGAAATTCAGGTCCTCGAACATATCCCCGGCGATAATAAGCCGCTTGAAACGATACTCTTTGAGCGTGCACAGCAGATCATACGCCCGGCTCATCGGCGATCCGAGATGAACGTCAGAAAACAAGATGGTATTTACTGTGGTGATCGTATTCATGGTGTCTGCGCTGGTTTTGGCCATCATTGTCCCCTTGTATCAATTATCTAAAAAAATATCAATAGTTTGCGAGAGGAGGGGGCGCTGCTGCAGCTCGCGAGAGAGGTGCTGATGTATTTCACGCCTTTTCGTTAGGCAGCAAGGGCAGTTTTCGATGAGTGATCGGCTGAAGTGGCTGATCTTGAAAGTTAGTGTTTTCTCATCTTTTTTGCCGTTCTTTTGCGCATTATAGTATACACCATTGCTCTTAACTGACTACTCGTTAGAAGGAAGTTTTGTCTTTACCCAAACGAGGAATCTTTCTGTGTGCTTCATGATCTCTAAAGCGTCTGGAGCATTACATAGAGTATCCATGTATTCAACCAGGGTTTTCTTTCTTATTACAGCCAAGGCATGTTTTGCCTGGGCCGTGCCGTCTGGTATAAGCTCAATCAAAAGCCCAACCGCATCCTCATGGTTCTGGCTTGAACTTACTACGCCATGACGGTAAACAAGGACCGCGTCAATCCCGGAAATAATCGCGTGTATTCCATTTAACGCGGCCGCATCATAATTATGATCATCATAGCACTGTTTCATAACTGCGCTGAACTGCTGCGCCTTCTTGAAGTAATTAATGTACGAAGTCTTGTCCCTTCCTTTACGCGGTCTTTTACCTACCATTGATAAACTCCTCCGGAGATCTGCCGGATACCACTTTGCCCGACAAAATCCTTGAAAATAGTGTTTTGTTGGTCTTGTATTTGACTTTTAGTTCAGCGATCGTCATTACGATAGGCGACAATCGGTTCCCCGTTTGTTCATAAAACCTTAGTTCTGCGTCAGAAAGGAAGTCGTTTATTAAATTGCTTTCACTCTCGTTCTTGGTAAGGATGAAAATATCTACATCGCTTGCCGGTCTTTCCTCGCCCTTAGCCGAGCTCCCGAACACAACTACTGACAACATATTACTGGTTTTTTCCAGAAAAATTGCCTTTAATACGTCGTCCAGCAACTTCCCTTCTTTCTGAAAGAGCGTATGTAGTACATCCTTTACCAGCACGTTCTTCTCGTTGAGGGAAAACACATATGCGCCGCCTACGCGCTTTTTTATCACTATTCCATGGGCATTAAGGTCATCAAGGTTGCGGTAAACCTGCATATGCGATATTTTGGAAAAACGCGCAAGTTCCCGTCCGGTCATTTCCGGCCTGGTTTCAAAAAGGAATCTCAGCAGCCGTACCTTTGTCGGCTGCGAAAATATCGTATCGAGATAATTTTTAAACTGCATAGCACCCTCTGTATAATATTTGTTCCATGTGTAACATATAGTATACAATAATTATATTCGTGTCAATAGATTGTTTAAAGTTGATCGTAGGATATTATTCATATTCGTTTCGGATTGGAAATCGTGGGTTAGCGTCGCGGGGCTTACCAACAGATCTGGGGAGTAGTTTTGGAGGGATTTTTGTAAAATATCAGTCCCTGACGCGAGACTATGGCACAAATTTGGCACAAGCTGCTAAATGTTACGATGAATTCTAAACGCAAAACTCATTGTAAATTCAATGGAAGTAGAATGATTTTTGCTCCCGGTACGGTAACACGTACGCTGATTTTCAAGACCAGCGCCTTAAACCGCTCGGCCATCCTTCCATTATTTCATTAACACATAAATTATAGCAATCTTTCAAGCGGCGGGCAAGGCAAGGCTATAACAAAAGAATGATTCTTTGGTGGAAAGATTATTCAAAGGCATTTCTGGCACAGAAATCCCCGTATTTGCGCGCGGTGTATTTTTTGTGTAAACTATTTGTGTCAGTGCTCAGTGGAAATACCTTTTTAGCTGTACTGCGGTTCTGGTCACCAACATTCCTTCCGTATCATTGCATTATCTCTGCATCCCCGGCGGTTATGCCGGAGAGCAATCGGAGCGCATATTATTACTAATTCATCTCATGTTTCGACACGCCCATGGTTCCCATTCTTCATCCTGTTCCTGCTTGTGTTGTTTCATGCCACCGCCAATTACTGTTGGTTGATTCTAGACAAAAGCGTGCCATATTCTGATCTGGGATATCATCTCAACGGGGCGCTTACTATTTTAGATCGTGCAGGCAACAATCCCTTGTTGATGGTTTGGTACGGGGCGCACTACATAGTTAACGGATTTTATCCCGCATTGTTTCATACTGTCATGGCCGCAAGTAAGGCCATGTTTGGCCGCTCGATTGTCAGTGCGGCGATGGCGAACACGCCTTTTATCGCACTGCTGCTCGTGTCTGTTTATTTTGCGGGAAAAAAGATTGCCGGGAAAACTGCGGGGATGCTTGCCGCGTTTTTGGTTATGTTCTATCCGCATGTTCACGCGCTGTCCCGCCTGCCGCTACCTGACTTTGCGCTGACGGCTATGGTTGCCGTTAGTTTCTGTCTTTTGTTGTACACTGAAGGTTTTACGCGGACTGTCCCTTCGTTGTTGTTTGGTCTGTCGCTCGGTCTTGGAATGTTTACCAAAATGACCTTTGCAGCTTTTTTGTCAGGTCCGCTTGCATTTACTGTGGGTGTAATATTGTTCGAAGGGCGCTTGCGAAATAAACGAGTGATATTCAATACGATAAGCGCTATTGCCTTGGGCGCGGGTATAAGTGCACTGTGGTATATTCCGCATGTTGGTTCATATTGGCCAAATTATGAGCGTTCCATCTTTGAAGATGGTAAGATGTTTGACTGCCCGCCCGTGTTTTCGGTTGATTCATTGTTGTATTATGCTCGCATGCTTGCCATCGAACAATTACAGCCTTTCTTCCTCGGATTGTTCTGTCTGGGTAGTGTTGCCTGGCTTGTGCGGGTAGGCGAGCGGAAGTACAAAGCTTTGCTTGCATTTTCCATCGCCGTCACCTATACCATCTTTTTTTTGATATTTACCAAGGAGAGTAAATCGCCCCTGCCGTATCTGGTGTATTTTTCATTGATTAGCTCAATCGGCATCGTGGGTCTGATGCGTAGGCCTTTGCGTCATCGGATGATATCGCTGATATGTCTCGTTGGTCTTGTCGGTTACGCAACGGAGGTGTTTGGGATTCAGTTCGCCTGGCTGCAATCCCCCGTCGCCTTGTTGTTCAATCTCCGCTGCGGTTCACCGTTTTACAGCTCGATGCAGCCGGTTACTGAGAGCATATCCTTTGAGCCGGTTATACACATGGTCCAACAGCTTGCAGGGAAGCGAGGCGATATTCGGATCGAGCTCTACGGTTTCGATGATAATCGATATTTTAACGAAGCGGCCTGGAAACACGCCTGCCACCTGAAGAATCTCCGCTGGCAGGTGTTCGAAATGCCGCCCCGCAGGTTTTGGTTGACGCCGGATATTATTCTGACAACTGTCCCGCCGGAGTCAAAATTATTGAGCAGTATCGCGGGCAAATACCACGTGGAGAGAAAATTCAAGCTGCCGAATGGCAAAGATGGATACGCATTTGTCCTCAATGATATTACCGCACCGCCACAACAACGATGATGCCGCTCCCTTCCCGTTTTTATCCCAGTCATTAAAAAAGTCCTACCGTCGTTTCAAGGGACAAGGTGGTGGGTAATTGCGCTGTCAGTGCTGATTCCTCCGTGTTTGTATAATCCTATTTGCCGGGCTGTTGGTTGAAGCGATATCAAATATATAGTATAATCAACAATCGTAAGAAGCGTGGAGAGGTTGCCTAGTTGGCTTAAGGCAGTGGTTTGCTAAACCGCCATACGGGTTTATACCCGTATCGAGGGTTCGAATCCCTCCCTCTCCGCCACTGTTCGTTTTTGTGAAATCGGAAGAAACAGCTTCGTCGCAAAGCCCCTCGGCATAGTATTTCCCGACTGGTTGGCGTCATTAAGAAAGATACTGAAAGAAACTCCTAATTTTTTTGTTAGGGATTTTTTATCCCCTATATCAATGCGCATCTGGGACATACATCCAAAACTTTTGTGCCGCAGACATTTGCTCGCCGAACATCGCGAACTGCATGGTCTGTGGAATATTTTAACGAAACATAAAGGCAAGGGCGGCTATTCACGCCATCCTGAAACCTTGCGCTGGGCAGGCAAACAAAAAGCCCTCTACAATCGGCATGAGAAATTAATCACAGAGTTTGAACGCCGTCTATATCAGCATCACACGCCGCTTGATAAAAGTTTTGCCACCGGCTCTGGCAGTCAGCGCGTTTTCATTAACACCGTCAGCGAGCAAAAAATAATTCTTAATAGAAAGCCGTGTGAATGCCAGATTCCGGTGAGTCAGGCAGAATGTAAGCCCGTCTGTGGTTCTGTGCGCCGGGGTTGACTGCGCCGGTAGGGAAATATTTTCAGATGATTATCCTTGAGGAATATATAATTCCATGGTAGAAGCATTTCCGCATCCTCTTGCTTTTCTTGATGTTGAAACAACCGGGTTGTGGGCGGCACGCAACGATAAAGTGTGCGAGATTGCGATATTGCGTCTTGATAAAAGCGGGATCACCGAATGGCAGACGCTTATCAACCCGGGCAGACCTATCCCGCCTGAAATCAGTTCCATCAACGGCATAACCGATCATATGGTGAAGGATTCTCCGCGGTTCTCCGCGGTGACCGACACCATCCTGTCGTTAATCGAAGACGCTGTTGTGGTGTGCCACAACGCACCGTTTGATCTTGGATTTCTGACGGTAGAATTTGCCGCGTGCCAATTATCGTTTCCGCGTTGCCCCATTGTTGACACCCTAACCATCGCTCGCCGCCATTTTTCTTTTCCTTCCAATACATTATCCAACATCGCCACCCATTTAAACATTCCCATGACCGCCAAACACCGCGCACTTGCGGATGTTAACACCACCTACCATATTTTCAACCATTTCCGTTCTGTTGTTAACATTGCCCACTTATTGCCGCCCGGCATGCATGAATGATTTTTTGCGGATTTTTTTGTGATTTATCCTCTTGACAACGAAAAACGCATAATGTATAACTATGGCAAGTAATACCAAAGCAAGCAACAGGGTGATAGAATATGGAAAATTCCGGCGGTCACAAAGAGTTCAAACAAGTGATGGATATTATGGAATTATCCGCGTACCTGGGCATTGGAAAATCGAAAATATATAATCTTATCCGGCACAAGAAAATTCCCGCCTCCCAGATCGGCCGGCAGTATCGTTTTTCAAAAGATGTCATAGATTCATGGCTTAAAGAGCGCATTATAACCACCAGAAATGAGCCGACGCTTCCCTTGTCCGATGAAGACAGCAAGTAGAAGGGGACGGACCGGCGCAGAAAAATAGCGGTAGCTGGGTTGGAAAATTTAAAAAGAGAGGGGGTGAAGTAAAATGGCAGAAAAAGTGGCAAAAGCTGGAGTGAAACGGCAGGACGGTTATCTCTACTTCCTCGATAAAGCTGGCGATGTCTCCCGGGTGAAAATGGCTCGCGGTGGCAAAAAGGGCGGCAAAGCCGAGAAGGTAACGAAAGTCGGTGTGAAGAAAGAAGATGGGTATCTTTACTTCATCGATAAAGCCGGCGATGTTTCTCGCGCGAAGATGGTTCGTCGCGGAGGAAAATCCAAGGTTAAAGCAAAAGCAAAAAAGAAAAAATAAGTGCCTGGTGAGGGACCTTGAACCGCGGCAACGCGACAGGGGATTGCACCTCAGCAACTGTTTCAATACACATAAAAAAGAGTCTCGCTTAGGCGGGGCTCTTTTTTATTGTGCTCAGACAGTGGGATATTAATCAATGCCGATGACTTTATAGAAAAGTTCGAGATTAGATACTGAGGGAACTGCTTTTACTTCCTTGATCTTTCTCAGGAATATCGAGCGGACCAATAAACGGAGAATGCCGGAAAGCAGAAAAATGCTTAAAATGCTGTTGCCCAAAATAGGCGGTAGACGGCCGACAAGCAGTCCGCCCAGCGCGGCGCCGAAGAAAATGCCCAGGCCGTTGACGAGATTAAAGTAAGCGATGCACCGCACGCGTTTTTCTTCCGATACCGCGTCAAAGATAAAGTTTGACACCGCCAGGTTGAACCCGCCCCAGGCGAACCCCGCTACAATTTGAATGAGCACTAAATACCAGACAGCGGATGAAAAAAGCCACAGTACCGGGACTATGGGCAAAATCAGCGAGGTAAATTGTATCACGCGGATACAACCGGCTTTGTCGGTATATGTCCCCCATGCCGATAAGCTGGCAAGCAGAGCAATGTTGGGCGTGACCATGACGGCGACAAAGGTTAAATAATTAAAGTGCAGGTCCCTGAGCATGTAGACGCTGAAAAACGGCGATGAAAGATTGACGGCGAACGCGATGAACCCCGTAAAAAAAACAAATTTTGCGAAATTGCTTTGCCGGGCCCGGGAAACGAAATCCCAGAACGAAAATGTCGCCCCTGTTTGTGGGGTTAACCGCGGTTCGTACATTTTGCGGATATACCCCCAGGAAATGAAGCGGGCGATCATGGCGGCTGTAAAAAGAACGCCGAAGCCGGTTATGCTTTCGCGCGGGAATACGTACAGGGTGTAGCCCCCAGCCGCTGTCGCGGCAAGTGTTATAATTCCCAGGACTTTTTGGCGCCATGAAAAATACTTGCCCCGCTTGTTGTGCGGTAGGTATTGACCCATGATGCTGCCCCAAGCCGGCGCCACTGCGGCGTTGCAGACGGTATACGCGGTAACGGCCGCGATAAGCCAGGGGAGGGGGTTTACAGCGAACAGGTGCGGAACGAGAATGATGGGAAGAAACAGGACGGCCTGAGCGAACACGCCGATCAGTATAAATCGGCGCCGGCCCATTTTTTCCGTCAGGGCAGGTGACTGCAGTTGAAACAGCGCTGCCGCCAGTCCGGGCAGGGAGGTTAACAGTCCTATCTGGAAATTGGTTGCTTTGAGCGCCAGGGCAAACGGCGCGAAATAGGCGTCACCCAGCCCGAACATTACGGAATAAAAGGTGCCGTCCAAGAATGAGACGCGTAAGCTGGTGCGGATTTTGTTTTTCATGAACGGGAACTACATTTTTTCAGGGGCCGAAACGCCGAGGAGATTGAGAGCAGTGGTAATGGTTTTTGCGACGCCGCTGACCAATGCCAGCCGCGCGCGGGTAAGAGCGGGATCGTCGGTCAGAACGCGGCACTGCTCATAAAACTTATGATACAAATCGGCAATTTCCATGAGAAACGCCGTCACATGGTGCGGGCTGTTCGTTTTAATGCACAGGTCTAATGTATCATCGAGTAAGGCAATTTTTTTCAAAAGGTTCCGTTCGGCGGCGGTGGTCAAGAGAGCGGTAACCCCAACATCAAACACAAACGGTTCTGTGGTGCGCGTTTCGTATTCGCGGAAAATAGAACAACATCGGGCATGGACATACTGCACATAAAATACCGGATTTTCGCTTGATTGTTTTTTTGCCAGTTCCAGGTCGAATTCAAGTGGCGAGTCCGGCGCTCGCAGCATGAAGAAAAACCGGCACGCGTCGCGGCCGACTTCGTTGACCACTGCTTCAAGTGTTTCAAATTCTCCCGACCGCGTTGACATCGAAACCGGCACGCCGTTGCGCGAAAGGGAAACAAGCTGGTAGAGAACAATGGTAAGCGCGGCGGGATTCCTGCCGAGCGCCGTTATGGCCGCTTTCATGCGTGCGACATATCCATGATGGTCGGCGCCCCACAGATTGATAAGGGAGGTATAGCCCCGTCCAAGTTTGTTTTTGTGGTAGGCGATATCTGAGGCAAGATAGGTGTATCTGCCGTCGGAACGCCGCAAAACCCGGTCTTTGTCGTCACCGTATCTGGTCGATGCAAACCAGAGCGCCCCATCTTGTTCAAACGCCATGCCGGCAGTTTTTAATTCTTCGCAGATCCCCGGCACCTGCCCGACAATAGTCGATTCTTCAAACCAGCTGTCAAAGCGCACATCGAAACGGACCAGGTCCTGCTCGATGGTTGCCGTAAGCGCCGTAAGAGCGGCTTCTTTGAAATTGATAGAGGCGGCAGGAATTTTCCGGTCAATGAGCGTTTGCGCGATATCTTTAATGTAATCGCCTTTGTAACCGTCATCAGGAAAAGCGACTGTTTCGTCGGAGAGCTGGCGGTAGCGGACCTCGAGCGATGTGCCCAGCATCAACATCTGATTGCCGACATTGTTGAGGTAATATTCGCGCGTAATATCGTAGCCAAGGTATTCATATATCCGCGCCAGACAATCCCCGATGGCTGCGCCCCGTCCATGGCCGATGTGCAGGGGTCCGGTAGGATTTGCCGAAACAAATTCAATGAGAATCTTTTGAGAAGAACTGCGAACCGGTTTTTTCCCGGCAATCACATCGGCAAGATGGGCATGCAGAACGGTGTCCGCGATATGGATATTTAAAAACCCTGCACCGGCGATGTCAACTTTTTTTATGTAATCGCACAGGCGTGTCTCAATGAGGGTTGCCAGTTCCTGGGCAACCGTCCGGGGCGCCAGTTTAAGGGGTTTGGCAATCAGGAGCGCAATATTGCACGCCAAGTCGCAGGCGATTCCCTTGGGGGGTTCATCGAGCGCGTACACAGGCAACACATTGCCACTCCGATTTTTTAACCAGTCAGACAGAAGAATATCCAATTTCCCGCGAATAGTTGCTTTCAGCATAGAGTGTTATTATATCTTTATGAGTGGTTTTGTCAAGCGCAATTATATTTGATAAAATTCTTTAAGGGTGAATGGCAATCCGCAGAGGACGATTGATATTTTTCTGATGGTGTTCTCATGGTCAAAGGAATGTATATTTTTAAAAAAATAATAGTTTTTTTGATAGGAACAGTTGTTACGATTATCCTTCCATTCGTATGCCTGGAGATGTTTCTTCGGGTGTATCCTATTCTTGTCCGTCCATTTGCCACCACCACAGATGTTGGCCTCTATGTAGTTGGAGAATCTACTGGGTTTGGGGAACCGTTTGGGCCTCAGATATCATACCCAAAAATAATTTCATTTATGTTCAATGATTCTCTGGGAGGGGTGCCAATCTCTATCGTCAACCTCAGCCAATCAGGATCGAAAACGCGTAGGCAATATGAGCGATTGCGGCGACAGTTGTACCTGCATCCCCCTTCAAAAAATGATTAATTAAGTGATAGAAAGACCAACAAAATTATGTAGTGTTTTGCAATGTCTACAAAAGCGATTGACATTATTAAATTATTTATGTACACTATTGCTATAGACATTATGAAATATAAAATAAAAAAGCATATTATCGTCACAAATCGTCAGGGACTGCATTTGCGGGAAGCAGCGGGACTCGTTGATATTTGCAAGAAATACAATTCATCGGTCACGATATCCTGTCGCGATTGCAAGAAGGTTGATGCCTGCTCGATTTTGAATGTCCTGATGCTGGGCGCCCGCCGCGGAGACACATTAACTATTACTGCAAACGGCAAAGATGCCGATGAGGTGGTCTTTAAAATTCATGAATACTTTTTGCAAGGGGGAGGGATATAAACTATGAGGAGGTATACTGTATGATGAGAACCTTCGAGCGTTGAAGTAGACACGGATAAGGTGTATAATAAACGAAATGAAAAAATGCGGGGAATAATCCCGCTACATTAAGGAGATCATCGTGAGCAAAATTGACGCAAAACTTAAACTTGAATCAATTGCACTTCATGGCGGACAGGAAGCTGACCCGACAACCGGATCGCGCGCAGTACCTATTTATCAGACAACATCGTATCAATTCAAAGATACCGACCATGCCGCGCGGCTGTTCGGTTTGGCTGAATTCGGCAACATTTACACCCGCCTGATGAACCCCACCACCGATGTGCTGGAAAAACGGATTGCGCTTCTTGACGGCGGCGCTGCGGCGCTGGCGGTGGCAAGCGGGCAGTCGGCGATTTCACTGTCGCTTCTCAACATCGCGCAGGCCGGCGACGAGATCGTTTCCGCGGACAACCTCTACGGCGGCACATACAATTTATTTCATCATACCTTTAAACGCTTTGGCATTACGGTCAAGTTCGTGAAATCAAGCGATCTTGTTGCGTTTGAGAAAGCGATTACCTCAAAGACGAAGGCGATTTATGCGGAGTCAATCGGCAACCCGAAGCTGGATATCGCCGATATCGAAGGGCTTTCAAAGATAGCGCACAAGAACGGGATTCCGCTCATTATAGACAACACAGTTACGCCGTACCTCATCCGTCCGATTGATCACGGCGCGGACATCGTGGTCTATTCTGCCACGAAATTCATTGGCGGGCACGGCACATCGTTGGGCGGGCTCATTGTGGATTCAGGAAAATTCGATTGGACCAACGGGAAATTTCCGCTTATAGCTGATCCTGAACCCAGTTATCACGGCACTAAGTTCGTGGAAGCATTGAAACCTATCGGGAATATTGCATACATTATTAAAGCGCGTGTTATTTTATTGCGCGACCTGGGCCCGGCGTTATCGCCGTTTAATTCGTTCCTGTTCCTGCAGGGACTGGAAACGCTGCATCTACGCATGGTCCGTCATTCAGAGAATGCGCTGGCAGTGGCAAAACATCTGGAGAAACATCCGGCGGTCAGCTGGGTGAACTATCCGGGACTCGACAAGAGTCCGGAAAAAGCGAAAGCCAATAAGTATGCGCCCAAGGGTGCGGGAGCCATTATTGGTTTTGGCATTAAAGGGGGGGCTGAAGCGGGGAAGAAATTCATTAACGCGCTCGAGCTGGTATCGCATCTTGCCAATGTAGGCGATGCGAAATCGCTGGCAATTCATCCGGCCACTACTACTCATCAGCAACTTTCGACAGAAGAGCAGGTGGCTACCGGCGTGACGCCCGACTTCATCCGTTTGTCAATCGGCATCGAACATGTCGATGACATTATCGCCGATCTTAATCAGGCGTTGTCAAAAGCAATAGCGTAACTCTACCAAGTGTTTGCGGATTCTTGAATTCTCGCGTTCGTGAGAAGAACGAATCACCTCAGGAACGCGGGGATTCAAGGACGCAATTTAAAAAGGAGGATATCATGAGCAGAATATTTAGCGACATTACGAAAACAATCGGCAACACTCCGCTGGTGAAAATCAACAAGCTTGCGCAGGGTATTTCAGCCACACTGCTGGCGAAAGTGGAATCATTTAACCCGCTCTCCAGCGTCAAAGATCGTTTGGGGCTCGCGCTTATCGAGGATGCGGAAAAAAGAGGCGTGCTCAATAAAGATTCAGTAATCGTTGAACCGACCAGCGGCAATACCGGTATCGCGCTGGCGTTTATTGCCGCGGCGAAAGGATACCGGTTGATCCTGACGATGCCTGAGACCATGAGCGTTGAACGGCGTCAGCTGCTTAAAATATTCGGCGCCGAACTCGTTCTGACGGAAGGTCCCAAAGGCATGAGTGGAGCTATTGCCCGGGCGGAAGAATTGATTAAGACCACGCCGAACGCTGTGCTGTTGCAGCAGTTCACCAATCCCGCTAATCCGGCAATCCACCGCGCAACCACGGCTGAGGAAATCTGGAAGGACACTGATGGCGCGGTTGATATCGTTGTCTGCGGTGTCGGCACCGGCGGCACTATTACCGGCGTCGGAGAAGTATTGAAAACGCGTAAACCCGGCATAAAGATCATCGCTGTCGAGCCGAAAGATTCTCCGGTGCTTTCCGGCGGAAAACCCGGCCCGCACAAGATACAAGGTATTGGCGCGGGATTTGTGCCGAAAGTATACAATCCGGCTATCGTCGATGAGATAATTCAGGTGAGTAACGAAGATGCCGGCATTACGGCACGCGCGGCAGCGAAATCCGAGGGTCTTCTGGTCGGCATTTCCTGCGGTGCAGCGTTGTGGGCAGCGTTGGCAGTCGCCCGTCGCCCCGAAAACAAAGGAAAAACCATCGTTGTGGTCCTGCCCGATACCGGGGAACGCTATTTGTCCACCTGGTTGTTTCAGGATTGATATCGACGGTGCAGGTTGTATCCTTCATAAAAAAAATGCTTTAATATCTCAACATGAAAATATCGTTTAAGGGCGATTACGCCCTCAAGATTATACTTGACCTGGCGCTCCATTTCGATCGGGGTACTATTCCCATCAAGGAGATATCCAAACGGCAGGATATCCCCGAACGCTTTTTGGAGCAGATTGTCACTATGCTTAAGGGGGCCGGATATGTCAAAACCGTGCGCGGCCCCCGCGGCGGCATCGGTCTGATTAAAAAGCCAGCCGACATAACGCTGGGCGCGGTCATCCGCCATATGGAAGGGCCGACATCGCCGATTGCGTGTGTCAGTAAGACGGGACATTCGCCGTGCGGATTCGAAAGCAGATGTGCGTTGCGGTGTGTTTTTGAAGAGGTACGCATAAAGACCAACGATATCGTCGATCATACGACATTCCAGGATTTGGTGGATAAAACGCATCACCTTGACGCAACCCGTACCATGGATTATTTTATTTAAACTGGGATTTGGGCGTTGCCCCGCGGTGTGACATGAATGAAGACAGCAATGTGATGCTGGCGTTCAAAAAGGGCGACGAACAGTCCTTTATCACCCTGCTGGGAAAATATACTCCTCGCATCGTCAACTATCTGTACCGCACCACCGGAAACGCTGCAGACGCCGAGGACCTTGCCCAGGAAGTTTTTGCGCGCGTGTACGCCGCCGCCCCCCGCTACGAACCAACCGCCCGATTTTCCACCTGGCTCTATACCATTGCCACCAACATCTACCGCGATTATATCCGCAAGCAATCCCATGCGCCAACCGCCATTCAAGCGACCGATAGTGACGGAGAATCAACAACGCCTGAGGCGTATGACCGTCGCGAGAAATCACTGGAAAAAATAGTCGAAGACCTTCATCGGGATGTGCAGATACACGCCTGTCTCCAGTTGCTTCCCGAAACGCAGCGCATTGCACTCACGCTGAAAATATACGAAAATGCATCGTACGAGGAAATAGCCGAGATACTGCATACAACCGTTCCTGCCGTTGAATCACTTCTTTTCCGCGCCCGCCAGCAGCTAAAAAAGCAGTTGTCAGATTAATTTCGTTCCATCACCGCAAGTTTTTTGCCTTTCATGCGTTTAACTAAGTAGGACAGCAAAGGAGCGCATATGAATTGCACTGATAGTGAACGATTACTAACCCGCTTAATTGACAATGAACTGGATGCAAAAGCCGCCGCGGAAATGCGCCGGCATATTAATGAATGCCCGGCCTGCTCCGCTCAGTGTGCGGCAGAGACCCGGCTACGGACCCGCTTGATGCAATTAAATACTCTCTCTGCGTCACCGGATTTTCGCGCCCGGTTCTGGCAGCGCGTGAGCTCGGACAGCGTTGATGCGATGCCCCTATGGCGCACCATTACGCGATGGGTTATGCCTGTTTCAATAACTTTTTCATCACTTATAGCTTTGTTCGTTATTACCATGAGCGTTTCGCCGATACTCTACGCCGCCGGCACCGGCAGGGACCGTCATGAAGCAATCGCCGCGGCGTGTTCTACTTTTGCCGGATGGAGAGGGTCGTCGGTATCGGGATTGATAAATTTTTCCTGTTTCTGCGATCGCTGTACAATGCCCGCCTGCAAACAGTGCGGGTCACAAGAAAAATGCGCCTGTAATCATTAATGAAGGAGGATGAACCATGCTGAAAAGGTATCCGTTGGCGGTCATGAGTTTAATCATCGGCTTATTATCGTTCGTCCATTTGTTCGGGTTGGAGAAAGCGGTGCTGGCGGTTATTGCGGGAAAACTCGCGCTTGACGATGCTACCCAGAACACCGGTAAACCACGGACAATGGCCGTGATAGGGTTGACGCTGGGAATTGCTTACATCATTATTCTTGCCGCTATTGCGGTTACTAAAGGATTAAAAGGAGTATAACATGAACGGGAAAAGTATTGTTTCAGCGATGGTGGCAGTAGTGCTCATTATCGGCGCCGGGTCAGTCGGCATGGTTGCCGCCGCTTCAAAAAAAGCAGTCGTGGCTGCGGCAGTTGTGTATTCCTGCCCGATGCATCCCGAAGTGGTCAGCGACAAACCCGGCAAGTGCTGGAAATGCGGCATGGCGTTGGTTGCTGCGCAGGCAATAAAAAAAACACCGGAGGAAAAAGCAGCGTTTACCTGCTCGATGTGTAAGGGCGTCAGCAGTGGCCAGTCAGGAAAATGTCCGAAATGCGGGATGATGCTTGTCGAAAATAAAGCGCCTGGTGCGCCGGCAACGACCGAAAATACCGTCGATCAAAAGGAACTCTTTTACTGTCCGCATTGCGCTGACAAGCCCAACGCAATCCCGGGCGCGTGTCCCCATTGCGGTATGCCGTTGGTACATTTTGCCGGAGAAAAAAATATCAAAAAATAGAACTGCATATGAACTTGAAAATAGCTTGTTCCGTCATGGCGTGTCTGTGCGCAAGTATTTCGCTGAGTTCGGCTGCGGAGAGCGCTGGGCTTGATGTGTTGATAGCGGCCGCAAAAACCGCGCATCCCGCAGTGGTTGCCGCGCGGGAAAAATGGCGTGCTGCGCAGTGTCGCACTGCGCAGTCCCGCAGCTGGGACCAGCCAAAACTTACCCTCGAATACTGGGGCGTTCCCGAAGGCAGTTTGAATATATCCGACGCTCCCGAGAAAATGTACGGTATTAATCAGGTGCTGCCGTTCCCCGGAAAAATCCGGGCACGCTCGTCTGGCGCCGCTCAGGCGGAAGTTGCGGCGCAGTGGGAATACGCCGCGACTGTCGCGGATGTTGCCGCCCAGATTAAAAATGCGTACGCCGAATATTACTACGCAGTTCGCTCGGTACATATTTATGCCGCGGCGGCAGACATCATGAACAATATTTCTGCAGTAGCCGAATCGCGGTATGCGACGGGAACGGTCGCACAAAGCGATCTTTTGAGGACACAGATTGAAACTGAAAAAATGCATGCCATGCTGCTGACCGCTCGTCAGGAAAAAGGGGCCATTGCCGTGCAGTTGCAGATTCTTTCGGGTAGTGCCGAACCCGTCATTGAAGAACCGCCACTGTTAGACACTGCGGCGCCGCTGTTGTCCTGGGAGCAGGTACAGCAACATCTTGCATCCGGTAATCCCGCGTTGGGGAAAGCGTCAGCTGATATGGCTGGAGCCCAGTTTTCCCGGCGGTCGGCTGTGCTGGCATATTATCCCGACCTTGATATTACCGTTAAACGAAAAACGCTCAACGGAGAATGGGCAGGCAGTGATATTATGGTGGGCGTTATCCTGCCGTTATGGTATGGGAAACAGTCCGCGCTGTACGCGGAGTCGGGGCACGCGTTGACTGCGGCAGCGGCTGAAAAAAGCGCTATTGAACGGCAAGTAACCGCCGCGGCAAAACAGGTTTTGACCCAGCTGTCATCGACGCGTCAGTTGGCGGAACTCTACGCCGGCAGCATTGTCCCCAAATCCCGCACCGTGTTGAACATTACGCAAACCGCTTTTATTGCCGGCCGTGCGAATGTAGCCGATCTTCTTGAAGCAGTGCGCTCTTATACCGATTTTTCTCTTGCACAGGAACAGTATCGCGTGCAGTATCTAAAATATTTAGCCGAACTTGAACGCAGTATGGGTGCCGGAATTTAGGTTTTAGACCGGCGGGGATGCCATGAAGAACAAAATCTTTTTGTTGGCGCTGATCATTCTTTCTCTGAGCATTGTTGCCTGCACACCGCGGGAAACCGGCGGTCGCCGGGAGCCTGTGGCGTCAAAAGCGGTAGTCAGTTATACCTGTCCGATGCATCCCCGTTATATTTCCGATAAGCCGGGCGACTGCCCTATTTGCGGCATGTCCCTTGTCCTTGTTACCCCGTCGCTATCGACGGACAAAAAAATATCGGGCATTATGGCGGTAACGATTCCTCTTCAACGGCAGAAAGAGATTGGATTGCGCACAGTGGTTGTGGGGCAGCGTTTGCTTTCCCGCCGTATTCGCGCGCCGGGGACCGTCGATTCTGCCGGCGATGGTGCGCAATGGGTATACGCCTCTGTTCCCGAAAACGATAGCGTCTCTATCAGTTCAGGAAGCGTTGCTCGCGTTTCATTTTCTGTTGATGGGCGGCAAACATACGCCGGCAGAGTCGTTGCTGTTGCGCCTGCGATAAATGGTGTTTCCCGCAGTGTTGCAGTCCGGATTCTTATTACTGATACAAGCGCGACGCTTACCCCCGGTGGCTACGGAACGGTCGAGTTCATCGTTCCTCTGGGAACTCATCTGGCAGTCCCGGCTGATGCGGTGATAGATACCGGCAGCCGGTGTATGGTGTATGTCGTTACGGGGAACGAAACCTTCGGAGCACGCACAATCGTTGCAACGCGCAGTAACGATGCGTGGTATACGGTAGTTTCCGGACTCTCGGCGGGAGAGGCGGTTGTTACCAACGCCGCTTTTCTCGTTGATTCCGAAAGTCGCTTACAGGCGGGATTGAAGGATACATAATATGATAGAAAAAATTATTGACTGGTCTGTTAAAAATAAAGCGTTTGTGCTCCTTGGCGTTATATTCGCTGTGGTGTGGGGTGTGTGGTGCATCAAAAATATTCCGCTCGACGCTATCCCGGATCTCACTGATACGCAGGTGATTCTGTCCGCTCGCTGGGACCGGCCGCCGCAGGTGATCGAAGATCAGGTAACCTTTCCCGTTGTTTCGGCGCTCCTGGGCGCCCCCAAGGTCAAGGACATTCGCGCGGTTTCCGACTATGGCTATGCGTTTGTCTACATCATCTTTGAAGACGGCACGGACATGTACTGGGCGCGGTCGCGCGTTACGGAATACCTTTCCAAGATTACCCAGCAGTTGCCCGCAGGGGCGAAGCTGGAGCTCGGACCCGATGCCAGCGGTGTCGGCTGGATATATGAATACGCTCTGGTTGATGAGACACGCCGCCACTCGATTGACGAACTCAGGGCTTTCCAGGATTGGAACCTGAAATTCGCGCTGGGTTCGGTCAAAGGCGTTGCCGAAGTTGCTTCGATCGGTGGTTCCGTGCGTCAGTATCAAATCGAGGTTGACCCGACGGCGCTGAGTGCGTACCGGATACCGCTTGCCGATGTCATCAAAGCGGTGAAAATGTCCAATCAGGAAACCGGCGCGCGTCTGCTTGAATTTTCCGGGACCGAATATATGGTGACGGTCAAAGGATATCTAGCATCCCTCAAGGATATCGAGAATACTGTCATCAAAGTTGATAGTAACGGCGCACCGGTCACCATCAAAAATATCGCGCGGGTGTCAATTGGCGGCGATCAGCGGCGCGGGGTATTGGATTTTGACGGTACCGGCGAGACCGTCGGCGGCATCGTCGTGATGCGTTCTGGTGAGAACGCTTTGCATACCATCCGCCGGGTGAAAGAACAGTTGGCGCGGATTCACATGCCTGAGGGCGTGAAAGTGGTCGCGGCGTACGACCGCTCAGAACTTATTATCAAAGCTGTCGGGACGCTGAGAAAGAAACTCATTGAGGAAATGATAGTCGTCGCCCTGATTATCCTGTTGTTTTTGCGCCACATACCCTCGGCCATTATTCCAATCATCACTCTGCCCATAGCGGCAGTCATCGCGTTTATCCCGATGTATTACATGAAACTGACATCCAATATCATGTCGCTGGGCGGCATTGCTATCGCTATCGGCGCCATGGTGGACGCCGCCATTGTCGTCGTTGAGAACGCGCATAAAGAAATCGCGCGGTGGCAGGATGAAGGCCGACACGGTGATTATCGTACCGTGCTGGTCAACGCTATAAAGGAAGTCGCCCGACCGTCATTTTTTTCGCTGATTGTTATAGCGGTCGCGTTTATTCCGATATTTTCTCTCGAAGGCATTGAGGGCCGGATGTTTACGCCCTTGGCGTTCACCAAAAATTTTGCGATGCTCTTTGCGGCTCTGCTTGCCATTACGCTCGATCCGGTTCTCCGCATGCTTTTCACGCGGATGGAACCGTATACATTTTCACCGCGGCGGATTTCCTCCGTGATGAATGCCGTAGTGGTCGGCACCATTGAGTCCGAGGAAAAGCATGGCATATCCCGCTTCTTGTTCCGCGTGTACGGGCCCGTGGTTGATTTTGTTTTAAAAAAACCAAAACAGGTCATTGCCGGGGCGGTCATCGTTTTTCTTGCGACGGTCCCATTGTTTTTCCACATTGGACGGGAGTTTATGCCGCCGTTAAATGAAGGAAGTATTCTGTATATGCCGACAACATTGCCGGGCATATCTGTTACCCAGGCCAATGAACTTCTGCGGGCGCAGGACACGCTGTTGTGCTCATTTCCGGAAGTTGTCCATGTGTTCGGCAAAGCGGGACGCGCCGATACTGCGACGGATCCCGCACCGCTTTCCATGATGGAAACGACCGTTTTATTGAAACCCCAAGACCAGTGGCGGGCGAAAGAACGGTGGTATGGATTTTTGCCCGGGTTCCTGAAACCGCCGCTCCGCCTTATCTGGCCGGACAGGATTTCATGGGAAGAGCTTATCGGTCTGATGGATAAAAAACTTACCCTGCCCGGACAGGTCAACGCATGGACGATGCCGATTAAGGGGCGTATCGATATGCTGACCACCGGCGTGCGTACGCCGGTCGGCATCAAGATATACGGCGACGACTTGACGGTCATCGAGCGCATCGGCGCCGATATAGAGCGTCAGCTGGCATCACTTAAAGGAACGCGCAGTGTCCTTGCCGAGCGGACTGCGGGTGGATATTTCGCAAATATAACGATGGACCGGGTAGCATTGGCGCGGTACGGATTATCGGTGGATGATGTTCAGTCGACGCTTGCCGCTGCGGTCGGCGGTGAGACGGTCACCCAGACGGTGGAAGGCCGGCGGCGGTTTCCCGTCAGCGTGCGCTATCCCCGGGCTTTGCGCGATACGACCGAGGCTGTTGCGCAAACCTTGATTGCGACGCCCGGCGGGGCTCAGATACCGTTGTCGGCGGTGGCAACCATCCGCCGTGAAACGGGGCCCGGCATGATTCGCGACGAAAACGGGCAACTTACGGGCTATGTGTATGTCGATGTCGCCGGCCGCGACCTCGGCAGTTATGTCGAGGAAGCGAAAACGATAGTCGAAAAAACGATTCAACTGCCGGCGGGATACCGCATTGCGTTCAGCGGTCAGTACGAACTGATGCAGCGCGTCAAAAGCCGCATGATGGTTGTGGTACCCCTTACGCTGTTCATTATTTTTATTCTTCTGTACTTCAACACGCGGTCATATGTAAAGACAGGCATCATTCTTATGGCGGTGCCGTTCTCTCTTATCGGCGCTGTGTGGGCAATATATCTTTTGGGGTACAATATTTCTATCGGCGTATGGTCGGGCATCATTGCATTGCTGGGCGTCGATGCGGAGACGGGTATTTTTATGTTGTTATATTTAGACCTTTCCTACAATGAGCGGGAGAAAAAGGGATTACTGCGCACACAGGACGATCTTAAGGCCGCTATACATCACGGGGCAGTCAAGCGCATCCGGCCGAAATTGATGACGGCGGCCGTCTTGTTTTTAGGGTTGCTGCCCATCCTTTGGGCGCAAAGCCACGAGATTGGGGCGGATGTCATGAAGCGAATCGCCGCTCCCATGGTGGGGGGTATCGGCACATCGTTCCTCATGGAATTACTGGTATATCCCGCCGTATATTTCCTGTGGAAATCAAAAAAATTCCCCCGATAAATTGAATTTTCAAAAGGGATGTTGTAGCTGCAGAGCTTGCTCTGCCGGTGGTGATTCCACTGTATAAAACCTTACGGCGGCGAAGCAAGCTTCGCGGCTACGCACAATCACAAAATTTCATAAATGGTTGTAATTTATTGTTGACAGAACGGCTTGATTGTGTTATAATCCTACTAAGTCGATGGTAATAATAGATTAACTATGAATACACTGGGTATTATTCAAACAAAAGAAATTACTTTTGCTCAGCCGCCGGATGAATTGATACTTGAATCCGGACAAAAGCTGGGGCCTGTCACCGTTGCGTATGAAACATACGGCACGCTTAATGCCGCCAAATCAAACGCGATACTGGTGACCCATGCCTTTTCCGGCGATGCGCATGCCGCGGGTTATCATGAAGGCGAAGAAAAACCTGGCTGGTGGGACGCGATGATCGGTCCCGGCAAAGCATTTGATACTGATAAATATTTTGTTATTTCATCGAATGTTATAGGTGGATGCAAGGGCAGCACCGGTCCGGCTTCGATCAATCCGGCAACCGGAAAACCATACGGTCTTGATTTTCCCATTATCACCATTCCCGATATGGTTCATGCGCAAAAACGCCTCATTGACCATCTGGGCATTGACACGCTTCTCAGCGTCGCGGGCGGCTCCATGGGGGGTATGCAGGCGTTGCAGTGGGCGGTAAGCTATCCGGAAAAAATCCGTTCGGCGATTCCTATTGCAACAACCCTTAAACATTCGCCCCAGCAAATAGCATTCGACGAGGTTGGACGCCAGGCCATCATGGCCGATCCTGACTGGCACGAAGGCGACTACTACGGCAAGGCGCATCCTGAACGCGGCCTTGCCATCGCGCGGATGGTTGGCCATATTACCTATATGAGCGATCAGTCGATGGAGGAAAAATTTTCCCGTCGCCGCAAAGAAAACGATTATGCCTTCAGTTTCAAGTCGGACTTTGAAGTGGAAGGATATTTGCGCTATCGCGGCGACACATTCGTTAAGCGCTTCGATGCGAACTCGTATCTGTACATCACCAAGGCAATGGACTATTTTGATGTGGCTGGGAAAAAATTCATTGCCGCCGACAAAAAAGTAGACGCTCAGTTTCTGATATTATCTTTTCAGTCGGACTGGTTGTATCCGTCTTATCAGAGCCGTGATATCGCCAACGAGTTGCGCATGCGCAGTATCGATGTGACGTATTGCGAGATAAAATCAACCTATGGGCACGACGCATTTCTTCTGGAAGTGGATGCGGAAACGCATCTCATAAAACATTTCCTGGAAAAAGTAAGCCAGCAAAAAAAATCGCCAACGGTCTGATGCAATCACAACACGCATGATAGGGAAAGTATAAAGCTATGGCAGAAATTCGATACGACCATCAGGTTATTTCCGGCATCATTGAGACCGGGTCAAAAGTCCTCGATCTTGGGTGCGGCGGGGGCGATTTGCTCAAATATCTGGTAGATACGAAAAATGTCCAGGCCCAGGGAATAGAACTCGATGAAGAAGCCATTCACCGGTGCGTTGCCAAGGGCCTGAGCGTTTACCACAGCGATATTGATTCAGGGCTCAAGGGCTATCCGGACAAAACCTTTGACTATGTCATTCTTAATCAGAGTTTACAGCAGGTAAAAAATATCGATTATGTGACTGATGAATCTCTGCGGGTGGGGAAAAAAGTCATCGTAGGGTTCCCTAATTTTGCTTTCATTGCCAGCCGCAGTACCCTGTTTTTCCAAGGCCGAGTGCCGATTACCGCGTCACTGCCGTACGAGTGGCACAACACCCCCAATCTGCGGTTCCTGAGCATCGATGATTTCGAGTACTATTGCGAGCAAAAAAAGAGTCAAGTCATAGATCGTCGCTATATCGGTGTGCCCCTGCTGGCCGAAGCATTCCCCAACCTCTTCGCTGAAAGCGCTATATTCCTGATCACCGCTACCCCCGAATAAATAAAAATATCGTTGTTCCTTACATGCTGATGCGTTCTCTTTGTGAAAAAAGGTCTTTTTGACAAAGGAATAATAATAGTTTAGAATGACTTTCTTGCTTACTCGTACCATTTACTATTTAATAATAGTATGTGCTATGGTGATGTGTGAATTGCTTAGGGGCAAATAAGGGGTATGTTCGTTCGATTACCGGTTCGATAGTAACGAGCGACATGTTTAAACTATGCGTACGATACTTTTGCTTGCCATTGCAGTTGGATTGGGATATTGGATAGTCACGGACACCATGAACAATGGGAAGTTGGAGCAGGCTCTCGATACATATTTATCTCCGGCCAATGCCGCTTCAGTCGAATATTTCTGGGCTGGTGCTTTGAGTATTATTGGTCATACTCCGGCTGCATTGTATCGCAATCGGCGGGTCATCCAGAAACATCCCGATTCTCTCTATGCGCCGCTTGCTTGGGTAGACATAATTGACCTGCTCGATGCTCAGCATGACCGCGCAGGTGTTTTTCGTGAGGCTGATCAGTTCGTTGCCGCATATCCCCAACATCCCAAGGTCGCCTATGTGCGCAAAAAAGTTAATGTTCTGCAAAGCGGTATTTAATTGCGCATGAATAATACAGCACACAGGTTTTTTGGCTTGTCGCATCGGGCCCGCGGTATTCTCATCATTGCACTGGCATTGCTGTGCGCCGGTTCTCTTTCAGCTTCCTATGTTCTCACGCTCGGGACATTCGCGAAATCTGATGCTGAAGCGTTGCATCAGCGGTTGGCGACGCGCGGTTATCCGGTGTTTCTGTTATACGGTGAAACATACGAAGTGCGCATGGGCAATTTTGACACCCGCGAGAAGGCCGAAGCGATGGCTGAAAAACTGCGTGCCGAAGAAAAGATTATAGCGGGCGTAGCCGAGGAAGGGGATCTCGGTCAATATGAGTTTACCCTGGACGATTCAAACGAACCGGGCAGAGAGGTCAATGCAGACACGCGGAAATCGTATGATGATCCGCGGGCCCAGAAGATTGTCTCGCTGGGATTGGATTTGTTCGGGCGCCCCTACAAATACGGGGGGACTTCGGTCGGCAAGGGAATAGATTGTTCGTATTTTGTTCAGGTAATCTTTCGGGAGCTCGGTATATCCTTGCCGCGGACTTCTCGTGATCAGTCCTTGTGCGGAACGGCAGTTGAGCGCGCGGACCTGCAAGTCGGCGATTTATTATTTTTTCAAAAAACATATCGATATAAACAAAAAAATCAAAACCGGCGCCGTGCGATAGTCCGTATTAATCATGTGGGTATTTATATCGGCAATCATGAATTTATTCACGCGACGATCAATGTCAAACGAGTGACTATTTCAAATATTGATGAACCATACTTTGTCAAACGCTACGCGGGAGCCCGCCGTGTCCTGTCGGATAAATAATTACTATGGATTTTGAACAGCGCGCTATTCTAACGATTCATCTGATACCCGAAATCGGTCCGCGGCGGATGCAGCGCTTGATAGGGCACTTCGGTTCCGCTGTCGCAGTACTTAAGGCAACAGCGGCGGAAGTGCGGGGAGTTGAAGAAATTCCCACCGATCTCGCGGCCCGCATCGCTTTTGCCGCGCGCGATATCGATGTTGACGGGGAGATTGCGGCGGCAGACAAAATCGGTGCGCGTATTTTTACTTTTATTGATGCGGGATATCCCGCCCAGCTGAAAAATTTGAGTGATTTTCCGTCAGTTATCTATGTGCTTGGCTCGATTGAGTCGTGCGATGCATTAGGGGTTGCCGTGGTCGGTACGCGACGCTCGACACCCTACGGCCGAACGGTTGCCGCTCAGTTTGCCGGGGCCTTTGCCCGCGGCGGGATAACGACGATTTCCGGACTCGCGCGCGGGATTGATACGGAAGTTCATCAATCTTCGATTGACGCCGGCGGCAGGACCATCGCGGTTCTGGGCAATGGGTTCAATCACCATTATCCTCCTGAAAATAAACATTTGGAAGAAAAAATTGCTGCGCATGGCGCTCTGGTAACCGAATTCTCCCTGGGTTCATTTCCTGACCGCATTCATTTCCCGCTGCGCAATCGGATTATCTCCGGGCTCAGTTGCGCGACGGTCGTCGTTGAGGCGGGTATAAAAAGCGGGGCGCTGATAACGGCCCGTTATGCGGCTGATCAGGGAAAAGATGTGTTCGCCGTTCCCGGCCCGATTTCATCGGAGTATTCCAAAGGGCCTCACTATTTGCTTAAATCGGGAGCCCGGCTTGCTGAAACGCCGGAAGATGTCATTGAAGAACTGCGGGCATCCGGAGAGCTGTTCCCTGTGCCCCGTCGTTTTCGGGAAAAAGCGGTACCGCTGGAGTCGCTGGATGAACAGGGGAAAAAATTACTGGCGTTAATCGACGCCGAGTTTAACGGCGTGTCGATTGATTATCTTACCGAATCATGCGGGCTGTTGTCCGGAGATCTTGCTCAGCAGCTGCTGGATCTTGAACTCAAAGGGCTCATCCGGGGACTTCCGGGGAAAATGTATGTGCGTCAGGCAGAGAATTGACAGAGGGACGAGAAAAAAGAAATTAACGGGAGATACTTTCATGGCGAAATACCTGGTCATTGTCGAGTCACCGACTAAAGAAAAAACAATCTCAAAGATTTTGGGGCCTGACTATGCGGTGAAAAGTTCCTACGGCCATATCCGCGACCTACCCAAAAGCCAGCTGGGTATTGATGTAGATAACGGATTCACGCCGAAGTATCTCAATATTGCGAAGGCAAAAAAAATTCTGCCGGAACTCAAAAAGCTCAGCGCGAAGGCAACAACGGTCTATCTGGCTACCGACTATGACCGCGAAGGGGAAGCTATTGCCTGGCACTTAAAAGAAGCTATCGGGTTACCCGCTGCCAAATTTAAACGGATTACCTTCCATGAAATTACCCCGGAGGCGATCAAGGGGTCGCTGACACATCCGCGGAGCATTGACATGGATCTTGTCGACGCTCAGCAGGCCCGCCGGGTGTTGGACCGGTTGGTCGGGTATAAATTGTCGCCGTTGTTGTGGAAAAAAGTGAAATCAGGGACCTCCGCCGGCCGCGTCCAGTCGGTTGCCGTGCGTATGATTTGCGACCGCGAAGAGGAAATAGAAAAGTTCAAACCGCAAGAATATTGGTCACTGGCGGCGAAGCTGGCAAAACGCGACGAAAAAGCAGCTGAGTTTACGGCGATGCTGGTGGCGCACGAAGGGAAAAAATACGATAAGCTTGATTTGAACAATAAAATACTGATGGATGGCATTGTCGGTGAATTGAGCAAAGCGTCCTACACGGTATCGTCAATAGAACGCAAAGAGCGGCGCCGCCAGCCCTATGCGCCGTACACGACTTCTACTATCCAGCAGGACGCTTCCCGCCGTATATATTTTTCCGCGGCGAAAACCATGAAGATTGCCCAGCAGTTGTATGAAGGTATCTCTCTCGGCAGTGAGGGTTCGGTGGGGTTAATTACCTATATGCGTACGGATTCCGTCAGTATCGCTGAGCCGGCCCGCAAAGAAGCGCGGCAATACATCGAGAAAACATTCGGCAAGACATTCGTGCCTGAAAAAGCACGCATGTACAAGACAAAGACAAAGGGCGCGCAGGAAGCGCATGAGGCCATCCGTCCCACCTCCGCTGTCAGGGCGCCCCGAGATGTTAAGCAATATCTTTCTGCGGACGAATATAAGTTGTATGAACTGATTTGGTGCCGGTTTCTGGCAAGCCAGATGACCGATGCCGTGTATGATACCGTCAGCGCCGATATCACGGCAAAAACATATGTATTCCGGGCATCGGGGAGCACGCTGAAATTCGACGGTTTTCTCAAAGTGTACGACATGGTGAAAGCTGAAGAAGCGGATGACGAAGAGGAAAAAACCGCGGTCCTGCCGCCTTTGTCGGAAAAGGAACTGCTTAATCTTATCGAGCTTCTGCCCGCGCAGCATTTTACGGAACCCCCACCGCGCTTTAACGAAGCAAGTCTCATAAAAACCCTGGAAGAACACGGTATCGGCCGTCCGTCGACATACGCGCCTATCATCAACACGATTGTCCAGCGTAATTATGTGCGCCTTGAATCCCGGCGGTTTTTCCCGACTTCCTTGGGCAAGGTGGTTAACGATGTCATGAAAACCCATTTTGCTCAAATTGTCGATGTGGCCTTTACCGCAGCCTTAGAAGAAAAACTTGACCGTGTTGCTGAAGGAAAATCACCGTGGGCAAAAGTTATCGAAGAGTTTTATGGACCGCTAAAGAAGGATATTGCTGCCGCCGAGGTCAATCTTGTCCGGCAAAAGATCGAGCCGCAAAAAACGGATGAAGTGTGCCCAAAGTGCGGCAAACCGATGGTTTTGCGTGACAGCTGGCGCGGTCAATTTCTTGCGTGTTCCGGTTATCCGGAATGCAAAACGACATTCTCTGTTGATAAAGAGGGGAAGAAAATAGTGAAGCCCCCGCCGGAAGTTACCTCGTTTACCTGTGAAAAATGCGGCAAGGCGATGCTTAAAAGAATCAGTAAGCGCGGCCCCTTTTTGGCGTGTTCCGGGTTTCCCAAGTGCCGCAATATCAAACCCTGGCGCGAAGACGGGCAGGATGCAGCAGCAGTTGTCCCGCCGCCGGAGAAATAGTATTTTCGTATGGAACGGGCATCAGTCATCACTGAAAAATATTTACAGTATTTGCGGGCTGAACGAAACTATTCGTTTCATACCGTTCGCGCGTACCGCGTTGATATAACGGAATTCTTTTCATTTCTCGCTCAGCGGTATCCCGCCGCAAAGCTCACGGATTGCGACCGCCTTATTCTGCGGGATTATTTTGTGTTTTTGCAGGAGCGTCGCCTGAAGCGGTCATCAGTAGTCCGCAAGATAGCTGCGGTGCGTTCATTGTTTAAATACCAGGTCCAGGAAGGCGTTGTCTCCGCAAATCCTTTTCGTCATCTTGCCACCCCGAAGACCGATAAAAAGATTCCCGTGTTTTTGTCCGAAGAAGAGATTCGTTCGTTATTCGCCTTGCCGGAAATTTTGCTGCGCGACCGCGCGATGCTGGAGCTCTTATATTGCGGCGGCATCCGTATTGAAGAATTGGTGGGTTTGACGATTCCTGACATTGATTTTATCAGCGGGACCATGCGGGTCTGGGGTAAAGGGAATAAAGAGCGGGTGGTTCCTGTCGGGGATCAGTGTCTGGGAGTAGTGCGCGAATATATAGCGGGACGCCGCGGGAAATCTTCCGGTGGGGCGGCATTATTTATCAATAAAAGCGGCGAACGGATTTCCGTCAGGGGCGCGCGCAAGGCGCTGCATCGTTGGTTTGCGATTGCTCAATTCAACAAAAAAGTGAGCCCGCATACCCTGCGTCATAGTTTTGCCACGCACCTGCTGGACCGGGGTTGCGATTTGCGCAGCGTTCAGGAAATGCTGGGCCACAAAAGTTTAGCCACAACGCAAATATATACCCATGTGACGGCAGCCAGCCTAAAAAAAGTTTACGACAAAGCGCATCCGCGGGCATAGATTTTCTTGTTGTTCCCAGGGAAGTCAGTGGGCATGTAGTTCGAGGATGACGGTCATGCGATAGGACTATGCAATGATATTAATAGTGAGGTGTTATGCACGATAGTGTGCGGTTGTTGATGGAAGAGACGGATTGCGAGCAGGGCGAAGCAGAGCTTGCCCTTGAACTTGCCGGCAATGATCTTGAGCAGGCGATCAAAACCATCGGTAGTTTGCTGCGCCATATTTATGCGTTGAAAGGTAAGTTTTCTTTCCCGCAAAAAAATCTCTATGGATTGTTACTGGTAGTCATAAATACCAAAACGCAGGAAATCTACCGGTTGCGCTCCGTTGTTTCCTACAATCCCGCGCTCTATGAAAATCCACCGTCAATGGATTGGTTTACTCTTGAAAAACGGATATTTACCTACCGTCTCGACCAGGGCAGTTTGCCTGATTTTACTCAGGAGTTTGAAGAGCGCTTGCGGTCATGCTTGATTGGCAATAAGGATATTTTCCATCAGTTCAACATAGACACCGTATCAAATCTTTTTACTCACTTTTTTGAGTCTGAGGGCGGCACGGTCAGTTTGGCGGCTGAAGAACTTAACTTGACTCAATTTCGTCAGCTGCCGAACGACATGAACGCCATTGACAACAAAGCGACCGTTCTTGAAACCGATGTGGGCATTGTTTTTCTGACGGTGACGCTTGAGGATGAAGAATCAGGGCGGGAAGTCAGCCGGTTAGCGCAGGGCGATGTAATCATTGCCCGCATTACCGATACGCGGGATATAGCCCATTACCTCGCGCATTTAGTTGGAGCTAAAAAAGGAGGGGAGATGATCCCTCTGCCGGCGTCAATAAAAAAAATATCGATAGCAGGAGATATGGCTGAAGTGCAGGTGTATTTTGCGCCGAATATTATCGGGGTTGCTCACCTTAAAACTGATATGCGGGTAAAAACAGTTGATCCGCATCCTCAGTCATGGTGGAAAAAAATGATTCCCTGGGAATAGGCGGTTGGAAGTGATTAAGCTTTTTTGGTCGTTTTTATTTGTATCTTCCGCTTGCGGGCTTTTTCGAGTTTTTTTATCTCAGCCCACTGCCGTACTACCTCATCCGCAGTTTTTAATTTCTTCCCGCTGAACACATGCGGATGGCGCCGAATCAACTTTTCTGAAATGCCTTGAATCACATCCGCAACGGTAAATAGTTTTTTTTCAGCGGCTAACTGGCTATGAAACATAATCTGCAGTAATACATCGCCCAGCTCTTCTTGAAGGTTTTCCCAATCATTCTTGCGGACAGCAGTCCTCACTTCGCGCGCTTCAGAAAACAGGTAAGGAAGAAGTGATTGATGGGTTTGATGTTTGTCCCATGGGCATCCCCGTGGTCCGCGCAGTCGCTCCATAATGACCACTAAATCCTCGAACAATTTTCCTGATCGTTGTGTTTTTTTCATGGATTCTCCGATTGACTTTTTCCCTAGTAAATGGTATATTTTTTTTTGAAAGAAAACAAGATTTTTTAAAGCGAGAATGTGTCCTGGTTCTATCGTTGGCGGCAAGACAATGCGCAGCTGTTGTTGAACGATTTTTCTTCCGGGAGCGTACATGGGAAACAAGATGCGGGTGCTGATCATCGATGATGATCCGGATGTTCTTGATTTTCTCAAAGCATTTTTTGTCAGCATTAATCATGAAGTTGTGACCAGCTTGACCGCTCAGGACGGGATGAAATCTCTGGTGTCGGTAACGCCAGATCTTGTCCTGCTTGATATTATGATGCCGCAGAAAAACGGGCTGGAGATGCTCCGAGAGATAAAGGCGTTGGATAAAGATGTCCCGGTGGTCATGATTACGGCGTACAAGGATGCTGAACGGGTTATCGAGGCGTTTCGTCTCGGGGCCAAGGATTGCTTGCTCAAACCGTTTAACTTAGATTACATAAAAAATACGGTTATTCCCCGCGTTAAGATCCGCCCTAAATAGTAGTGTCGCGTTGTTGTCCGAGTCCCTTCTTTTTTGTCTCGCAATATTTGTTGCACGCCGAGGTGGTGGAACTGGCAGACACGCAGGTCTCAGAAGCCTGTGACCGCAAGGTTGTGCGAGTTCAAATCTCGCCCTCGGCATACTAATAAAATGAAGTGCCTCGGCAGAACGGGCGCTTTTTTTATTGGTGTAAGAATTTGCCGGCGCAATAATAAAATGCTTTAAATATGCGTGACAGTATGGGCTAAACCGCTATGGAAAAAAAGACCGTAACAACCAATCGCAGGGCTTTTCATGATTATGCTATCCTCGAGACATTTGAGGCGGGGATGATGCTGGCCGGGTACGAAGTGAAGTCACTGCGTAACGGGGACGCGAACCTGACCGATGGCATGGTGCGGTTCTGGAGGGACGAGGCGTTCCTTGAAGGGGTTCACATTGCGCCCTATGCTCAGCAATCGACGCATATCATTGATTATGATCCCCGCCGGCGGCGCAAGCTGCTGATGCACCGGCAGCAGATTGTCCGGCTTGCCACGCGCGTCAGAGAAAAGGGATTGACGGTCGTGCCGCTTGAATTGTATTTTTCGCCCCGCGGGATAGCAAAGGTTTCAATCGGGCTCGCCAAGGGGAAAAAGACCGTAGATAAACGAGAGAGTCTCAAAAAGCGAGATATAGAGAAGGAAACCCGACGGGAAATGGGCGCGCGCCGCTAACAGATGTTTTTTGAACACGCCTCGGGAAGAGGCGTTATGACGGCGGGAGGATGTTCGATAACAAGCATCTTCTTCCATTGACCGGCTCGAAACCGCAGCAAAAACACAATACCGATAACGATAGTGTAGGCTGTTCCCAGCGTCCATGCGGCGTACATGCCGGCGTGGAATACGGTAATGGCCAGATACATCGGCACTATTAAAATCCCCACCGAACAAACCCCGATGGTTTTCATGACAAAATGAGTATCGCCTGCCCCCTTTATTGCTGACGCAAAAATTATATTCATCGCATCGAACAACGAATATACTGCGATAAAACGCAGGAGCACCGTTATGGTATGCTGCATGTCTACAAATGCGGTGAACGATGATTTCGCCGCGAAGGGTGCGATAAATACTGACGGGAAGCATACGAACAACGCACTGACAAAAAACATATACGCGAATGAAATATGGAACGCGGTATAGGCCGATTTTTCGGCGATATCAGGCCGCTTCCTGCCGAGATATTGCCCCACTAAAATGGAAGCTGCGATTCCCGATCCAATCATTGGCATAAAGATCAATGTGTTGATGTTGAATGCGATACTGCTGGCGGCCAGCGCGGTGGTCCCCAGTGCGCCCATGATCATAATAAATGCCGTAAATCCGGCGATATCGATGAAGAACTGGACGCCGTTGGGAAATCCGAATTTGAGCAGTCGCCATAGCAAAGTTTGGCTTATCCGCCAAGAACCGAATGCGTATTGCGAACGGTTTTTTTCAAAGATAATGCAGGCAAGGTAAAGAAAAAATGCGGTTGCCCCGGCTGCGACGGTAGCAACGCCCGCCCCGAATATTCCCCATCGGGGGAATCCCCCATTACCGAATATCAAAAGATAGTCCAGAACAATATTGACGCCCATGGAGACGCAATTAACCCACATGACCGTCCATGTCCTGCCGCGCCCCGCATAGAACCCCGCCATCACCGCCGCCCCCAGAGGGAAGAACGATCCGTAGCACAGCGTTCTAAAGAAAATGACTTCGTTCTCCATCACCTCAGGCGGGTGATGGACGGCGGAAAAAATAGTGCGTGCCCACGGCGCCGCTCCGGCAATCAGTATGCCGCCCAGGAGGGATAGATACAGGCCTTGCCACAAAACCGGGCCGATGCGTTTGCGTTGACCGGCGCCGTAATACTGGGCTACAAAAGTATCCACATAGGTGACCGTTCCCAGAAACAATGTGAGTATCATGAAATTGAGCATCCCGGCAGGCATAGCGGCGGCGATTGCCGCCGGAGAATACCAGGTAAGGAACATGCGGTCGATAAAATGCTGCAGTGACCACGACCCCGTGCTCAAAATCAGCGGAGCGGCGATAACAATAAATTCCCGATACCCGCCTTCGGCGGACCATCGACTGCGTAATACATCCCGTATTTTTCTGTACATAAGCGGTAAAATAATATATCATTTATGAGAGATAATAAGGAAGCGCCTGCAGGAAAATTAAGTCCTTCTGCGTCAAAATAATGCGCAAAGGGAATACCTATAATGCCATCCTTTAAACAAGGAGTGCGGGTGCGGAATATTTTGCGGACGCCGCGCCATTAACCGTATGAATCGCCGTCAGTTTTTTAATCAGTGCGCCGTGCATGGGGACAGTCGTCCTGATCTGCAGCACTCTGCCCTCATTAAGAACTTTTTACTTCCTCTTTTTAAACTCAAAAAAAATCAGTCAGTGCTCGATGTCGGGACGGGGACGGGGACACTGCTTCCCTATTTGCGGGCAATGACGGGGAAAAGGGCGTCCATTGTCGGGCTCGATTTTTCGCCGGGCATGCTGGAAAGAGCCCGTGAACAATATGCACGGCCGTTTACTTTTGTGTGCGCACCAGCCCATGATATGCCGTTTTCAACGGCATCCTTTGACGCCGTGGTTTCGCTGGATGTATTCCCGCATTTTCAGGACAAATTAGCCGCCCTCAATGAATGTCGCCGTGTACTCAAAGACGGCGGAAAACTGATTATCGCGCATACCGGTAGCCGAGGCAGAATAAATGCCCGCCTTCAAAAAATCGGCGGTCCCCTTGCCAGTGATACCATCCCGTCTGACGATGTGATGATGAACCTATTGCTCAAAGCAGGATTTAGCAAAGTGAAAATTCGTGCCAAAAAGAATATTCATTATAGCGAGGCCTTCAAACCGCGCGCCGGAGAACTGCCGCCCGGAAAACCAACCGCAATCAGGCATGTCGCCTGTGCTCAGTGCTGTCACTGCGGCGGGTGTGCGGGGAGATTGCTGTGAAATATCTGCAGCTTGTTGTCGGCGGTGCGGTGGGGACGCTGGCCCGCTATACGCTGGCAGGAATCGTGTACCGGGTTTTGGGGACGGATTTCCCCTATGGAACGCTGGTGGTGAATCTTTCCGGATGTTTGTTCATTGGAGTGCTGGCGGCAGTCGCTGAGACGAAGTTTGCTCTCTCTGCTGACCTGCGCATGTTACTGATGATTGGGTTTTGCGGTGCGTTTACGACATTTTCGACTTTTATTTTTGAAACCAATGCCTTGATGGCAGATGGGGAATTCTTGCGTGCCTCAGCAAATGTGCTGGTCAGCGTTATTGCGGGACTGGTATTGTTCCGGCTGGGGATGATTATCGGAAAGCTCATATAGCGTTGTATTTTTGGGAGGAGGCCGTATGAAAATTCCGGCAGCAGGGCAATTGTTGCGCATTTTTATAGGCGAACAGGATCGATGGAAGGGGAAACCGTTGTATGAAGAAATTGTGCTGCTGGCCCGCAAAAACAATATGGCCGGAGCGACAGCCATAAAAGGGTTCATGGGTTTCGGGTGTAAAAGCCATATGCATACGGCAAAGCTTCTCCGGTTATCTGAGGATTTGCCGGTCATTATCGAGATTGTCGACAGTGAGGATAAGATCAATCAGTTTTTGCCGCTTCTCGACATCATGGTTCCGGAGGGATTGATTACTCTTGAGAAGGCGAACATAGTCATGTATCGGGGAGCAAAAGAACAATAAAGCGATGAACATTCCAGGAAAGGGCAGGGAACGGACAGTAACCGGGACCCGCTCAAAGGAGGCAGTATGTTTGGTTTAGGATTTCAGGAAGTTCTTCTTCTGTTGTTGATCGCGCTGTTACTGTTTGGAGCAAAACGCTTGCCTGATGTCGGTAAAGCGTTGGGTAATTCTATCCGGGAATTCAAGAAAGCGATGCAGGGTGATGATTCGACATCTGAAAAAAAAGGCGATGGAGAAAAAAAATAGTTTCGTGCCCATCATGCCGCTGATGGACCATCTCGACGAATTGCGCCGCCGGCTTTTCTGGTGTCTGGGCGTCGTGGGCGTTGCCGCCGGCGCGTCGATGTATGGGGTGCAGCCGATTATCGAATTATTAAAACATGCCGGGCGCATCACTGAACCGTTAATTCTTATTAAGCCGACAGAAATCGTTTCTATTTATGTAAAAATTTCCCTGGCAGCTGGGACAGTGATTGCGAGTCCCGTCATTGCGTGGCATACCGGAAAATTTCTTAGCCCCGCTGTCAACGATCATCTCAAGAAAATGTTTTTGTGGTGGATTGTTTCTTTGTTTTTTTTGTTTGCTGCCGGTGTCGCTTTTGCTTACTTTGTCATGATTCCCGTCGGCTATGGGTTTCTTATGAACCTGGCTCGGTCGGTCGCGACGCCGATGATTACGCTGAACAACTATATTTCATTTACGCTGGCAATTCTGGTGATGGGGGGATTGGTGTTTGAAATGCCTGCAGTTGCCGCAGTGTTGGGAAAAGCCGGCATCATAACCGCCGGCATGCTGCGGGCTCGGCGCAGAGAAGCCATATTTGGTCTTGCCATAGCGGCCGCAGTTATAACGCCGACGACCGATATATTTAATATGCTGGTTTTTTTCATTCCGATGCTGGTGCTTTACGAGGTGAGTATTCTGGTTGTTTCCTGTCAGCGCCCGCATCAGACAATTGAATCTTACGGAGGAGATAATGGATATAAAAAAGTTTAGTGCGCTTATTGCAACTCGTTTTTCGCGGGCGTCATTTTTGAAAATGACCGCTGCCGCGCTGGGGACTTTGGCGCTTCCGCCGTTATTCGGCCGCACGGGCGTTCTGCATGCTTCTACGGTGCTTGCGCCGCGCGCCCCTAAAACAATATCAACGATATGCGATCTTGCCGTAGCTCGCGGCCCTGAACCGGGTGCGGCAACGCGCTCGGCCGTCAATGCGCTCGGCGGTATGGGGAAATTTGTAAAAAAAGGGATGGTGGTGGTGGTCAAACCCAACATTGCGTGGGACAGAACGCCGGAACAGGGGGCGACCACGCATCCGGCGGTCGTTGCCGCTCTGGTGCGCATGAGTTTTGAGGCCGGCGCAAAAACGGTTAAAGTATTTGATTTTACCTGCAACGAAGCGCGGCGAACCTATGAAAACAGCGGTATTGCTGCTGCGGCGAAACAAGCCGGTGCCGCTGTCAATTATGTCGATGACTGGAAATTTTTTCCCGGTCAATTCCCGCCGGGAGCTGTGATGAAGGATTGGCTTATGTACCGCGACGCGGTAGAGTGTGATTGTTTTATCAATGCTCCGGTCGCCAAACATCACAGTTTGACACGGGTAACGCTTTCAATAAAAAATTTAATGGGCGTATGCGGCAACGACCGCGGCCGGATGCATCAGGATATCGCGCCAAAAATTGTTGAGGTCCTTGCATTCATGAAACCTGAACTGACGGTCATCGACGCTTCCCGGATATTACTGCGTAACGGCCCGAGCGGCGGCAATATGAGCGATGTCAAACGGGTGGATACAATCATTGCTTCGGCGGATCCTGTGCTCGCTGACGCTTACGCAACGACATTGTTTGGCATTGCTCCTCATGAAATAGGTCATATAAAACTTGCGGCGGAACGCAAACTGGGGAGCATGAACCTTGCAACCGCAAAAATCAGAACAGTAAATGCCTGATGCTTATTCTGCGCCGTATCGTTCAAACCGCCTGTGCAGTTTTTTTTATCGTCGTAGTGTGGACGACGCGCTATCCCTTGGACCATTTTCTCAACCCCGCAGTACTTTTTAAAATAGATCCTCTGGTCATGATTATGACCTCTATCGCTGAGCGGATAATTTTGCCCGGCATTGTATTTGCCGTTATGACACTTGCGGCAACATTCGTCTTGGGACGGGTTTTTTGCGGGTGGGTATGTCCGCTCGGTGCGGTTTCTGATTTTTGGGTTTTCTTGACGGACCGGCTGCGGTTGCTGCTTCGCCTGCCGGTAAAAGATTTTTTAATGCCCCGCGGCAGATTCATCAAATATGCGGGACTCGGTTTATGTGCTCTCTTGGCTGTAGGGGGAATTCAATTCGTCTGGCTCTTTGACCCGCTGACCATATTCGTCCGCAGCGTTTCCTTTGGGGTTATCCCGCCGGCGAACGCGCTGTTTGAAAGTATTTCCGCAAAGCTCATACCGGCGACAAACTACTATCCCCCGGTGGAAGTTGCCTACCACTGGCTGAAAGAAGCGATGTTTGATCCGCGCCGGCTTTTGTTCCCGCACGCCCCCGTTATTTCCACGATTTTTGTCGTGATACTTGCGGCAGCCGTTATGGTGCGGCGGTTCTGGTGCAGATATCTGTGCCCGCTGGGCGGGATGCTGGCACTGGTTGCCGCACATTCATTGCTTAAGCGCGTTTCTCCGCCGTGCGCGGTTTCTTGCGGGATGTGCAAGGATGATTGCCGCATGGGTGCTATTGCCGATGATAATTCTTATAACGCTTCCGAGTGTATTGTTTGTCTTGACTGTGTCAAAAAGTGTTCGGGGGATACATCATCGTTTTCATTTGACCGCCACAAGATTGTACAATCGGCGCCACTGCCATCCGCACACGGCATTTCCCGCGCGCAATTTTTTGCCTGGAGCGGGGTGTCGCTGGGACTTTTGGCGTCGTCGTGCGCAAAACCGTTTTTACGCAACCGCGTGCGCGCCGTTATCCGGCCGCCGGCAGCGCTCCCCGAAGCTGAATTTGTTCAGCGGTGCGTGCGTTGCGGGAACTGCATGAAAGTATGCATTACTAACGGGCTGCAACCGGTTGTGCTTGAAAGCGGTTCTGAAGGGATATGGACGCCGAAAATGGACCCATCCATCGGATACTGCGAATATAAATGCACGCTGTGCGGGCGAGTATGTCCGACGGGTGCGATCCCTCCGTTGACGGTTGAGCAAAAGGTGCGCACTCACATGGGTGTGGCGAATATCGCGCGTGACCGCTGTATCCCGTGGGCGACCGGCCGGCAATGCCTGGTGTGCGAGGAACATTGCCCGATACCCCAAAAAGCTATTCAAATCAGGGAAATGATGCATCTGGGGCAAAAAGTACTGCTCCCGTTCGTCGACGCCGATGCGTGCGTGGGGTGCACGCTGTGCCAGCATGTGTGCCCGGTTTTGCCCCGCAAGGCCATTGAGGTATCCCCGGTATGAAGCGGTCTTCTTTTTTCATGCATGTATTTCCTTGTATATCGACAGGCAGAGGAATTCTGGGGAAGGTTCCCTGGGTCGCAGTTCTTTTTTTCTGTTCATTTTGCTGGGCGCGGACTTCGGAGCGGGTTGAATTTCCCGTCAATGAATCAACCGTGGTCGAGCGGCAATTTTTTGGCGAACTCGACTCTGGCCGACTTAAGAGTTTTTCTGAAGCCGATGCTTTTCTTGTCGCCTCAGGTATAACCGGTTCAGGAGCATTCGCGTCCTATCGATACCGGTTTGACGCTATCCGTCGTCAGGCTTCAGCGGCAGTCAAAGGCGAACGCGATGTTGCAGTTCGGGGTCGCAAACTGTTGACATGGCTGCATGCCCATGTGTTTAAAAAATACTGCAGCGATGCAAGCACGGTAGACCGGATACTGGACCGCGGGGAATTCAACTGCCTTGCATCGAGCGTATTCTACGCCGTTCTTGCCAGGGATCTTCGCATTCCGGTCACCGGGCTGCTGGTCCCGGACCATGCTCTCTGTGTGGTTATGACGGCATCTGGTCCGGTGGATGTTGAGACAGGCGTCCGGTCAGGATTCAATATCTCCGAAGAGGGAAAAAGTGAACTTAATAAAATTACTGGTTTTGAGTATGCGCGTTTTGGTTCCCGCCGGGCAGTGAGCGTCCTGCAGTTAATCGGCGAGGTATATGCAAACCGCGCGGTCCAGCTGGCGTCATCTTCCCGGAACGACACGCAACTTCTGGCGTTGTATAAGAAGGCCTTCTATTTCAATCCTTCATCGCTGTTTTTCGCCCGCAATATCGCTGCGTGCCTTAACAACCGCATTGTCGATTCTTTCAACAGCAAGAACTACGCGGCAGCGGAAGAATATATACGGCAAGGTCGGCGGTTCGATCCGCAGGATGAAAATTTTATATCCCAACAGATCTATTGGTATTCGGTTATGGCCAATAACGAAGTGGCAGCGGGGCGGTATCAGGAAGGGATTGACCGTACCAAAAAAGCATTGCGCACGTATCCCGGCGCGATCAGACTTCACCAGTCACTTGCTCATCTGTATGTGTCCTGGGCCCATGTTTTTTCAACACAAGAGAACTATGATGCGGCATTGAATATCCTGACGGCAGGCAGGAATGATATCCCTAATGATACGACCATTTCCTACAACCTGCGCACAGCGTTTTACAACAAAGCGGTACAATGCTATAATACCGATAATTTCAAAGACGCAATCATTGTCTGCGATCAGGCGCTTCTGTTTTTCCCGGGGGATGCGGAAATAGTGCGCCTGCGCCAGTCAGCAGGGAATGGGAAAAAACAATGACACAAAACCAGGAGCTGACATGCATAAAATAAGTATGATGACTTTTCTAATTATTCTTCTTTTAAGCAGCGGAGTGTGTGCCGTCACGCCCTGTCAATTATTTGTTATCGAGCGCAGCAAGAATGCCAACCTCGTGATTTACGAGGCCCAGCTTGATGACGCGGGAACCATACTGCCCACGACCCCCGTTGTTGCGTATTGGAAGCTCAACGCAACCACCGGCGGGAAGGAAGCGTTGGGTATGTTGGACAAAAAGGCCTACGGATTCTCCGTCAATAAAGAGGGGGACATATACCGGATGGTGCTGGCTCCTGTCAAGAAACGGCCGATTCTGCTGGTAAATGACGGCAATACCGTTCGGGCACAGATGGTCATCGGCGAACAACAGTCGTGGCTTTCTAAAGTATATGTCAAGGCGAAAGAGGGCGCATTTTTGCCCACGGTGCAATATTTTGAATTATTTGGGACCGCTGTCGCGGGTGGCCAAACAACATATGAAAAGATAGTGCCATGAAAATTCTCTTTGATTTGTTTCCGGTAATATTATTCTTTATTGCCTTTAAAGTGAAAGGCATTTATGTTGCGACCGCTGTAGCCATTGCCGCTGCAGTTCTTCAGGTGGTCTATTCATGGGTGCGTTATAAAAAAGTGGACACCATGGCATGGGTTGGCATGGGGGTATTGGTAGTTTTTGGCGGTTCGACATTACTGTTGCACAACGAGATGTTCATCAAATGGAAGCCGACGATTCTTTACTGGATATTTTCGTTAACTATTTTAATTGGTTACGCGGTGATGAAGAAGAATATAATCCGGACACTCATGCACAAACAAATTGTGCTTCCTGAGAATATTTGGACGAAAATGAATCTCGCGTGGGGAATATTTTTTGCTGTGCTGGGTGCGATAAATCTGGGTGTGGCCTACACGTGCACCACCGCAACATGGGTAAACTTCAAATTGTTCGGTATCATGGGAATCATGCTGGTATTTATCGTTTTACAGGCCTTACTGATGGCTCCGTATATCAAAGATAACGCCCCTGCCGCGGAAAAATAATCAACGACAAAGGAGTTCCCCGATGGAACCATTGACGAAAACAGCCGCTTGGAAAGCATTGAACGATCATTATCAGGAGATAAAGGCAACGCATCTGCGGGATTTCTTTACCGATAAAACACGTGTTGCAAAATTGTCTCTGCGTGTTGACGGACTGGGCATGCAGGTCGATTATTCCAAGAACCGCGTTACGGCTGAAACGATGGATATGCTCTGCGATCTTGCCTGGGCGAGCGGGGTGAAAGAATACGCGCACCGGATGTTCAACGGCGAGAAAATCAACTGGACGGAAAAACGGGCAGTTCTGCATACTGCTCTGCGTAATCGCTCCAATCGCCCGATAGTGGTTGACGGCAAGGATGTGATGCCGGAAATCAACCGGGTTCTGGAGAAAATGAAGAAGTTTTCAGGCGACCTGCGCTCCGGCGTCTGGCGCGGGGCGACCGGCGAAAAAATAACCGCCATCGTCAATATCGGCATCGGCGGGTCTGATCTCGGACCAAAAATGGTGTATGAGTCCCTCAAGCATTACGCTGACGGGCCGGATGTCTTTTTTGTTTCGAACATTGATGGCGCTGATATGGACGAGACACTGAAAAAACTTAACCCTGCGGTAACCCTGTTCATCGTTGCCTCAAAAACATTCACGACGCTTGAAACAATCACGAATGCCCGCACCGCCCGCGCATGGCTGGTAAAGAAGCTTGGCGAAAAAGCTGTGCGCAATCATTTCGTCGCGTTGTCGACCAACAAACAGAAAGTTGAAGAATTCGGTATCGATGCGGCGAATATGTTTGAGTTCTGGGATTTTGTCGGTGGCCGGTATTCCCTCTGGTCGGCGATAGGGCTTCCTGTCGCCTGCGCGGTCGGATTCACCCGTTTTGAAGAACTGCTTGACGGCGCGCACGCAATGGATGAGCATTTTTTAACCACCGCATTCGATAAGAACCTGCCGGTTATCATGGCACTTCTGGGTATTTGGTACAACAATTTTTTTGATGCGGGAACCTGCGCGGTTTTGCCGTACAGTCAATATCTCTCCCGTCTGCCGGCGTATCTGCAGCAGGCCGACATGGAATCAAACGGCAAGACTGTTGATCACGAGGGAACCCGGGTCAACTATCAGACTGGCCCCGTGATTTGGGGTGAACCGGGCACCAACGGTCAACATTCGTTCTATCAGCTTATCCACCAGGGAACAAAACTGATTCCCGCCGACTTCATCGGATTCATCAATCCGCCCGTACGGGTCGGGGACCATCACGAAAAACTGATGGCGAACTTTTTTGCCCAGCCCGAAGCACTGGCGTTTGGTTTAGAAAAAGAAAAGGTAATCGAACAACTTAAAGCAGTCGGTGCATCGTCAGAAGACATCGCTTTGCTCGCACCTCATAAGGTCTTCGAGGGCAACAAGCCCACAACCACAATCCTCATAGATGAACTGACCCCGCGCACAATTGGTTCGCTGATAGCGCTCTATGAACATAAGATCTTCGTTCAGGGTGTCATCTGGCGTCTCAACAGTTTTGATCAGTGGGGCGTTCAGCTCGGTAAAGTACTCGCCGATGTCATCCTTCCGGAACTTTCCGGCGGCGGAAAAACACCGCATGATGCTTCCACCGCGTCACTAATAGACAGCTACAACACCCGGAAGAAATAGATTCATATTCTTTCTTTGCATTCGTTTCAATGCCCGTCAAGACAAGCGTGCGCCCTGCCTGCGATCCGATACTATGCCATAAGCGAGGAACCCATGGAAAAACTCTTGAGCATGCCGATAAAGGAAGTGTTGACGCAGTATCCGAATGTTGGCAAAATTCTTCAGGACTATGGTGTCGGTTGCGTGTCCTGCGGGGTGGGTACATGTCTGCTTAAAGATGTTGTACATATACATTCTTTGTCAAAAGATGAAGATGCCGAGCTTATGTACCGGATCGAAAAAGAGGTCTATCCGGATAGAGATATCGTTCCGCCTGCGGCCCCCGCGGCAAAAAAAGGAGCGCCCCAAAGCAGAAAATCTTCACGCCCGATAAAATGTCTTGTGGATGAGCATGTCACCATCATGAAACTGGTTAACCTGATACCTGTCCTGGCAGAGACAACCGATATTTCAACCGCCGCGGGGAAACAGCTGATTATGGATGCCGTAGAATTTATCCGCTCGTTCGCGGACACATTCCATCACATGAAGGAAGAGGATATTTTATTTCACTACTGCGATCATCAGTCGGATATCATACAGGCGATGCTTAAAGATCATGATACGGCAAGAGGGTATATACGAGCGGCTGTCCACGCCCTTGAAATCAACGACAAGGACGGTGTTTCATCGAATCTTGTGGCATACGCAAAATTATTGACTGAGCATATCAAGAAGGAAGACGAGATACTCTATCCTTGGATTGACAGGCAGTTAACTCCCTTGCAGACCGCGGAGATGTTCTTGAAATTTAACGAAGTAGAGGGAAAATCAGATGCCGCTGTTGCAAAATGCGTAGCATTTGCCGATACGGCCGGAGAAAAAATAATCGCACAAAAAGCGGTTGACGGAGAAAGTCATAAAGGATAACTGACTACGGTGTGTCAGGATGCAGATGCGGATGGGAATGAACGGTGTCTTTATGTTCATGACGGTGGATGTGCAGGAGATTGTTTTTCTTTAGAAATTCGTCGTCGGCCAAGACGGTTTCTGGTCTGCCTGAGCTGATTATTTTCCTGCTTTTGTCGAATAAATATACGGTGTCGGAAATCTCGCTGATGATGTGCAAGTCGTGCGTTGCGGTGATGATCGTTTTTCCCTGACTGCTCGCCAGCGTTATCAAATCGACAATATGCCGCGTGGTCAGGGGGTCGAGTCCCGCCGTAGGCTCGTCGAGCAATATGATATCAGGGTCAATCGCCCATACCGCTGCGATAGCTGCTTTTCTCTTTTCGCCGATGCTCAGCTGATGCGGTGCGCGGTCCAGCAGGTCGGTAATTTCAAGCAATTCAGCAAGCACGGTTAAGCGCTTGAGTGTTTCTTCCATAGATACCCCCAATTGCAGAGGGCCGAAAACAATATCTTCTTTTACAGTCGGGCAAAACAACTGCACATCAGGGTTCTGAAAAACAAAGCCGATTTTTTTCCGAAAGAATTGTGCATACTTTTCATCCTGCAACGCATCCTCAGTCAATTCCCTGCCAAATGCCTCTATCCTGCCTGCATCGGGGAAAATCAATCCGTCCAGTAAGGATAAAAGCGTTGATTTTCCTGTTCCGTTGGCACCGATGACAGCGATTTTCTCGCCTGCCGTAACAGTAAGATCTATCCCGCACAGAGCAGGGAATTTCCCCGCATGCGCATAATGAACATTCCGTAATGCAAAGATTGTGTTGCTCATATGCTTTCTCTCAATATACCGCGAACGACAGTGTAGATATTGCCGCCGCGGCGGTTATCCATGCCCAGTCGCGCAGGGTAGTTTTAAATTCGTGGAGCACCTGCGGTTCGCCTCTGTAACCTCGGGATAGCATGGCTGAATACACCTGATTATTCAAATGGTATGACCGTATCCAGAGATTGGTTATGCTCCATGTTGCTATTTCACGGCCTTTTTTGTGCTTGATGTTTGTTCCGGCTCTGCTTTTGATTGCCAGATGGGTATGTTCGATTATCTCGACAAAAAGATATATGTAGCGGTAACACATTCCCAGCGTCATGACAAACAACTGCGGTATTTTCAGTATGCGCAGCACCTTCAGGAGTTCGGTATGTTTCGTGGTTAACGAGAGCAGGATGACCAGGGATACAGAGGTGGCGACGCGCATAACAAACAGCGTGGCGCCGGAGAGCCCTTCCCGCGTAATCGTTACGGGATGATGCAGCAAAGTGAACATAAAAACCGGGTGTCCCGGGGTAACAAAATTAAAGACCGCCGGTACGGCGATAAAGAGCGAAAAGAGGGGGATAAAAAACCAGGTTCTTTTGATGAAAAAAAGCAGGTTTATTTTTGAGCAGGCCGCTAAGAGCAGGCAGAATGTGTACAGCCAGACGAGAACAGCCGTATCCCTGACAAAAAGCACGGCAATAATCAATAGCAAAATCGCGGCTACATTAATCCGGGGGTCTCTGGATTGAAGAAACCCCTTTTTGAGCGCGTAGGCATCAGCATAGAGTGCATCTTTGAAAAAAGACAAAGCGCTCATAAGCGTATGCTCGATGAAGTTATGTTTTATTGATAAAATCTTTGTGCTCCTGCTCGCTATTTTTTTCCTGACAATAATTTTCCCAAGACGATAGTTATGGCCGCCACAATGCCGATACCTGTCACGGCGGAAATTATGTACCCGGCACTGAGGTGTAGTATACCTTTTTGACTCCATCCCTTACAGACATAGCCGACCATAGGCGCATCCCATATTGCAGATAATTTCTCCAATCCCCGTGGAACATAGCCGATAAGCGCTTGTAGTTCACCAACGCCCCACTCGCCCCACGCGGGTCCTGCTTTCAACAGAGCGGGTAACAGTAATCCCAGAGGAGAAAGGACAATTAAAATAACGATGAGCAGTGCTAATTTAGCGGTTGTTTTCATATTGTATTACGCAGAAAATATTTAATTTATTGGTTAAGAGTCAGTAGTTCCAGGTCTTGTTTTTGGAGGTATTTAACCACCAGTGCAGTGACGATTGCCTCTATCCAGCCGAAAACAAGGAGATGTTCCCCCGACATAGTTGTTATGGCTACTTTCAACCCATACGGGCAATACAGAGGTTGTCCTGCGGCGGTATGATACAGCAGCGGCTGTAATCCGAACTCAATGCCGGCGCATAAAGCCGCGGCGTTGATGCCGATATACGCCGCAACGCCGGCTGCGAACACGGTTCGAGTAGAATTGGCCGCTGCCCGGATGCGTAAGAACCGGTACGCGTAGTACCCGGCAAACACCGATACGAACGCCATATTGAAGCAGTTTGCCCCGATGGCGGTTATCCCGCCATCGCCGAACAAAAGCGCCTGAACGACCAGTGCTACCGTTATGGCGATCGTCGCCGCCCAAGGTCCCAGCAGTATAGCGACCAAAACGCCGCCTACCGCGTGACCTGTCGACCCGCCGGGAATGGGCACATTGAACATCATAATCACAAAACTAAACGCTGCCCCGATCGCCAGCAGGGGCACTTGCTTGGCTTTCAAGGTTTTCTTAACCATTTTGGAACAGACCATCCAAACCGGCACCATCGCCGCATAGAAAAATCCGCTGGTCGCCGGCCCTAAATAACCGTCAGGAATATGCATAGGAATCTCTCTGAAGAAAACTAAATTGCCGCTTCTTTGTATGGCTGACCATGCACTCTATATCTGTGACCGAAAAAATTATATTATTTTTACTGCCAGTAGCGCCCACGAATGTCCCTGCTGAGCTTGTTGTTCAACGCTGAATCCTGCGCGCTGAAGCTCAGCGGTTGCCTGAGGAAGAGAAAGGGCATATTTTACAATTCTGCCGTCAGTAAAATAGTTTCCCGTAAAAGGCATGTAATACCCCGCTGATCTTCCCGACAAAAATGCGAAAAGTTTGCCAATCTTTGCCGTAAGCGGTTCTGCAGTTGTTGCCGCGTGGCCACTGCATGAAACCAGCAATTTGCCTCCCGCATCGAGATGGGTGGCGAGATTATTATAGATTTTTTTTCGGGGTTTTCCCGCCGGCACCGCCGTGATGATATCCGCAGCGATAATAGTGTTGAAATGCGCAACTCCTGTGTCATGCAACAATGGCAGCAGTGTTACGGATATGCCTTTGCGTGAAAGACGCATGCCCTCTTCTGAAAACCCGCCCCCCAGATGTGCGTCTGCAGTTGTGTACAGTGGCGGGGTTTTCCCCATAGGCAATACTTGTTGCGCTGCTGAGGCCCTATCACGCCACCCGTCGATTTCATCGATGATGCTGGTGTTGAGAAAATAATTATCTGCGGTACTCTTTCGCCACTGCACGGTCAATAATGCATACGCGGTACTGATAATAGTGAGCACTGTTTTTGTCAGGGCAAACAGGTGTGCATGCAAGCACCCCAGAAGCGCAGCGCATCCACTGAGGCGTTTCCCGATAGCGGTATCAATGGTTATTCCAACCGGGAGGCATCTTTTCTTGACGCAGATTACTTTGCCAATAACTGTTTCAAAAAAAATCGGTTTACCATCAGTATATATGTTGTTGTCGCCCCGGGTGACATAGGAACACGAATCACCCTGGTTAATAATGTTTAGCACCCTATGTGTCATACAATCTTCCGATGGCGCGGGTGTCCACACAATGATATCGCCGGTGGTTATTTCATTCTGAAGTGTCTTGCGAACAAAGATGGTGTCACCAAGGGAGAATAAAGGCCGCATGCTGCCCGAAACAACCTGAAATTCAGTAATTTCACCTGGTTGTAATGATTGAAGTTTAAGTTTTCGGGCGATGTCAAAAAATATTTTTTGTTTCATATTCCCGCATGTCGGTATCGTGGTTTTTTGCTTCTATGGTTGTGTGGTATTATATCATTTTACTGACAGAAAAAATACTGAAAGCGCTCTGCTTGACAAAATTTATTGTATGTGCTATATTACTTCCAAGGCCAGTGATGTCCTCAAATCAATGTTGATGATTTGGGGATTTTTTTATTTACAGGGGATGGTTTCTGGTAGTTCAGGGCAGGTGTAAAGACAAAGGCGTCTTTTTAAAAGTCGACGACGACTAATCGTCTCAGAAAAGATGGAATGTCATTACCGATGCAGCATGAAAGGAAATAGTATGAAAAAATCATTAGTTGTCCCGCTCTTTGCACTGGGTATTATTATGGCTTCGTTGAGCTCCATGTACGCTTCACCTTCGACACAGGTCTGGAATCCTTCCACGGATATTCAGGCGAAGGGGTCGTTTCATCTCAACTACGACAACTATGTCAATGACAGGGTTAATCTGGCGTATTATGGCATCGAATACGGCGCCATAAAGAATCTGGAGGTCGGGTTTGACATTAATATCAATCAGATATCCAACAGCCCGGCGGCAAATGCGTATCCGTTGTATGGTAATGTGAAATACGGGTTGCCTGAAGGGAAGCTGATGCCGGCGATTGCCGGCGGTGTCATGAGTGTCGGAACGAAAATGACGGAGAACGACGCTGCCGGCATTCAGGTCAACGGCACGGATCTGAACATTTTCTACGCGCTTGTTGCAAAGACATTTGATCGCGTGGGAAGATTCTCGGCTGGGGGATACAGCGGTAACGATAAATTGCTCATTGACGAGACCGGTGCGAAAGCCAACAGCGGAGCAATCGTGAGCTGGGACAAGGCGCTGACCGATAAAATATGGGCTTCAGTCGATTATTCATCGGGCAGTTCCAGTTATGGTTTCCTGGCAGTGGGCGCTTCGTACGCTTTCGCCGCCAATACCAGCGTCATATGCGGGTACCTTGTTCCCAATAACTATAAAGTGAACACGTCAGGCAATCAGTTCACCACGCAGCTGGATATCAATTTCTAAGGAAGAGAGGTATACACCAATGAAAAAAATATGGTTATTGTTGAGTTTGTTGGGATTTTTTACACTCGCGCCTCTGGCGATGCTTATTGCGGACGAAACGCCAGTGCCGCAGGGGATTGTGCCTGCTGCCGTGACGGCAGTTGTTCAAGTCCCGGTTGTGCCCGCGGCGCCGAAGATTGATTCCGGCGATACGGCGTGGATACTGACATCGTCAGCGCTTGTTATGCTGATGACCCTGCCGGGATTGGCGCTCTTTTACGGCGGGCTGGTCAGAAGGAAAAATGTACTCAGTATCCTGATGCAATGCAGCGTGGCGATCGGCGTCATCAGCGTGCAATGGGTCTTGTTCGGGTATAGTTTGGCTTTTCACCCGGGGACAGGATTTTGGGGAGGGTTTCAATGGATGGGTCTGCACGGCGTTGGACTGGAACCGTACGCGGACTATTCGGCGACTATCCCTCATCAGTTGTTCATGATATTTCAGGCCATGTTTGCCGTTATTACCCCGGCGCTGATAATCGGGGCGTTTGCCGAGCGCATGAAGTTTTCCGCGTTCGTCCTTTTCATCCTCCTGTGGGCGACATTCGTTTATGACCCGATTGCACACTGGGTGTGGGGCATGGGCGGCTGGTTACGGGGTATGGGTACGCTGGATTTCGCCGGCGGAACAGTCGTTCATATCAATGCCGGGATTGCGGCGATCGTAACGGCTCTTTTCATCGGCAGACGCAAGGGATACGGACAAACCGTTCCCCCGCATAATCTGCCGTTTACCGTTATTGGGGCGGGCTTGCTGTGGTTCGGATGGTTCGGGTTTAACTCCGGTTCGGCGCTTGCGGCTAACGGCTTGGCGGTCAGTGCTTTTGTCGTTACAAACACTGCGGCGGCTGCGGCAGGCGTGGTGTGGGCGTTTATCGAATGGTTTCATAACGGCAAACCGACAACCCTGGGATTTGCGACCGGCGCGGTAGCGGGGCTTGTGGCCATAACTCCGGCGTCAGGATTTGTTGATGTCATGGGCGCTCTTGCCATCGGCGCCGGCGTCAGCGTATTCTGCTTTATCATGGTTGCCATGGTGAAGCCGAAGTTCGGATATGACGATTCCTTGGACGCGTTTGGCGTGCACGGCATCGGCGGTATCTGGGGAGCGCTTGCCACGGGATTGTTCGCGACGAAAGCGGTTAATGCTGCCGGCGCAGACGGTCTGTTTTACGGCAACCCCATGCAGTTCATCATTCAGCTTAAAGCGGTCGCCGTGACAGTCGTTTACAGTGCCGTTGCAACGCTGATCATTTACAAGCTGGTTGATGTGCTGGTTGGCGTTCGCATCGAAGAAAAAGATGAACTTAAGGGATTAGATCTGACGGAACATCGCGAAGCCGGTTACACCGTGCTTGAATAAGCGAGAATCTATTATATTCCCGGGGAGGGAACAATGAAACTGGTTATTGCCATCATACAGCCGCATAAGTTAGAAGATGTTAAAGCGGAATTATATAAAGCCGATATCAATTTGATAACGGTCAGCGAGGTGCTCGGACACGGCCGTCAGATGGGCGTGACGGAAGTGTATCGCGGCGTCAAAGAGACGGGGAACCTGCTCCGCAAGGTCCGCCTTGAGATTGGGGTAAACGATACCTTTCTTCAGCCGACCATCGACGCCATCATCAAGGGCGCGCGTTCCAGCGAGGTGGGCGACGGGAAGATATTCGTTCTCGACATGAAGGAGTGTATCCGTATCAGCTCCGGCGAAAAAGGCCCGGTTGCCATCGGATAGAGAACACGATATAGATACTCACAAGCTGCCTGGTGTGTTAATCACATCAGGCAGCTTTTTTATTGGACAAATATGATTGTAAATTACTTTTAATGATTCTAACAACAATAGCAGTTGTAGCCGCAGAGCTTGCTCTGCCGCCGTTGTTGTTAGGGCGGACTTTCACGACAGCGAAGCAAGCTTCGCAGCTACAGGACAAAACTACTGATGATTCTTTTTGTAAGAAATTGACACTTAAAACTTGAAAATGGTATTATGCTTCACCTGGCAATAAGAACTGACTATATATAACACGATGCAGTGTTGGGAACAAAGCCGTTCCATAACTAATCAAAATCATGGGGGATTGGTATGATTAATTCTGGAGATACGGCTTTTATTATTATAGCGACGGGCCTCGTCATGCTTATGACGCCGGGGCTCGCTTTTTTTTATGGCGGGATGGTGCGCCGCAAGAATGTACTGGGCGTTCTGATGCAGTGTTTTGCGATGCTCTGTGTCATCAGTATCCAGTGGATATTGTTTGGCTATAGTTTGTCGTTTGCCCCCGGTAACGGATTTATTGGCGGGTTGCAATGGGCGGGGCTTGCGGGGGTCGGTTCGCAGCCGTATCCGGCATATGCGGCCACCGTTCCCCACCAAGCGTTCATGATTTTTCAGGCGATGTTCGCGGTTATCACCCCGGCACTGATTATTGGCGCATTTGCCGAGCGTATGAAGTTTTCCGCTTTCCTGCTTTTTAGCATTTTATGGGCGACGCTGGTGTACGATCCCGTTGCGCACTGGGTGTGGGGTGTTGGCGGATGGCTCAAAGCTCTGGGTGTAATCGATTTCGCCGGAGGTATTGTTGTGCATACTACGGCTGGGATTGCGGCTCTGGTAACCGCACTTGTTATCGGGCATCGCAAGGGATACGCCAACAAACCGGTGCCGCCGCACAATCTGCCGTTTACGGCACTCGGCGCGGCGCTCTTATGGTTCGGCTGGTTTGGATTTAATGCCGGCTCGGCTCTTTCCGCCAATGGAATTGCCGTCAATGCGTTTGTGGTTACCAATACCGCCGCGGCAGCAGCAGGCCTCATGTGGGCGCTTATGGAATGGTGGTATACCGGCAAGCCGACCACCTTTGGTATTGTTACCGGTTCGATAGCGGGACTGGCGACGGTTACGCCGGCGTCCGGATTTGTCTCCCCGCTGTCGGCGATAATCATTGGCGCATGTGCCAGCGCGGTTTGTTTCATCTCTGTCGGCATTATTAAGCCGAAGCTTGGCTATGACGATTCTCTCGATGCGTTCGGCGTGCACGGGGTCGGCGGTATTTCAGGGACAATCATGGCGGGTATTTTTGCGTCAAGCGCCGTCAATGCAGGTGGGCCGAATGGTTTATTGTTCGGTAATCCTCATCAACTGTTCATTCAGTGCATTGCAGTTCTGGTAGTTTCTTTGTACACTTTTGCCGTGACCTACGGTATTTACACATTCGTCGATATGATTATCGGCGTGCGCGTTACGGAGAAGGACGAAGCAATGGGACTGGACCTTACGCAGCATAGAGAAGGGGCTTATACTGTTCTTGAATAGTACGGGAGAATACCATGAAAATGATTGTTGCGATTATTCAGCCGTACAAGTTGGAAGAAGTAAAAAAAGCGTTGTATGCAGTCGAAGTTAATTTGATTACCGTCAGTGAAGTTCTGGGGCACGGTCGGCAGTGCGGGGTGACGGAAGTGTACCGCGGCGTCAAAGAGACCGGCAATCTGTTGCGCAAGATCCAGCTTGAGATTGCGGTCAACGATGAGTTTCTCGAACGGACCATCACCGCAATCATTGGTGCCGCCCGGACGGGCGAGGTGGGTGACGGGAAGATTTTTGTGACGAACATCGAAGAGTGTGTCCGGATACGCACCGGCGAGCGCGGGTCAGTCGCTATCGGCTGATTTTTATCGCATACATAGTACACAAAGAACTGCCAGGATATTTATATCCTGGCAGTTCTTTGCTTTATATGGATTTTCGATTGATGTGTTTTATGCCGGTTCTTGAAAGGCGTATACGGTGAAGATGCACAATTCAATGTCTGGTTTGTTCCATGCGTCTGGTTCAAGACCTGCTTTTTGCCGGCAGAGTTCGTCCATGAAGTCTTTTTTCGATGAGAAATGCTCCCACACTTGCGGGAGGAACAATCCGCTGTGCATGCCCTTGCGGACGGCGACGCCGTGTGTATTCTGCAGTATCTCGGCGGGATTAAAAATTCGCTTCATCGGTGATAATACCGATATCTCGATGCGGATTTCCTTCAGCTCTGCAGCAGTTACCGGCGGGAAGCGGTAATCTTCGACGGCGGCAGCGACAGCCATCCGGCTGACGGCGGTCTGCAGTGGCGCTTCAGGTTCGGTTGTTCCGATACAGCCGCGGAGGTCACCGTTTTTTGTGAGGGTGACAAACACCGCAGCTGATTCTTTGAGCTGATTATCGGTAGAAGCGAACGCGGGAAGTTTCCCGGTTAAGAGAAAGTGTTCGATGGACGCGCGAGCGGTATGGAACAATACGGACTGATTTTCCGGCGCTATGGAAAAATTTTTCATGTCAATCTCCTTGTCGTTCTCAGCAATACTGCGGACTGTGTCATCACTTTGATGACAGTTCCCATGACTCTTCGCCGAGCAATATTTCTATATCCCGGGTAAATGGCGGGGTGAATGCAACGGTCATGGCGGTTTCTATGGAATACTCGCCGTATCCGGGGACGGCAACATCGATGATAACCGGCGATTTTCCGGGATGTGTTTCCACGATTGATTTAATTTTTTCAAGCAGTTCATCTTCAAGTCCGGGGGTTGATATCTTAAGGCGGATAGTGCCGATGACCGGCGTCAGGCGCTGTTTTGCCTCATCAAGCGACATAATCTCCTCTGCCAGCATTTCCGTCGATCCGTCGCGACCTGACAGCTTGCCTTTGACAACGACGACGGTGTTGGGGACAATATAGCGGGCAAGTCCGTTAGCGTAACTCTTGGGGAAAACGACTACTTCAACTTCTCCGTGAAGGTCTTCCAGTTTAAACCGCGCATAGGGTTCTTTTTTTTCCTTAGTCACCAGTTTTTTCGCGCTGGCAATCATGCCGGCAAGGCGTACCATCGGTGACGAGCGGGGGTCGGCCGCTCCGGGTGGTAGCTTGTCGAGGCGGTATTGAGAATATGCCAGTAAATCGTGTTGATGGGGAGAAAGCGGATGTCCGGAAAGATAGAAACCCAGCACCTCTTTTTCTTGCGTGAGGGCGTCGTGTTCCGTCAACGGCGCCGCGGCGGGGGTGGCAGTGGGCGCTACGGTAACAATCGCGGCTTCATCGAACAAAAGGCCTTGGCCGATGGCAGTATCTTTCTGTTGTGACGCTGCCCGGCCGATGGATGAGTCCAACTGTGCTGTCAGCGTTGCGCGAATTGCCGTATAGGGTTTACCAAAAGAGTCGCAGGCGCCGGCTTTGATCAATGATTCAAGTGCCTTGCGGTTAGTTGCCTTTGAATCTATCCTGCCGATAAAATCTTCCCAATTCTTAAACGATCCCTTTAGTTTCCGGGCCTGCACGATCGATTCAGCCGCGCCGGCGCCGACATTTTTTATCGCGACCAGCCCGAACCGGATGGCGGCGCCTTCCCGGGAAAATTGTTCAAACGAAGTTTGTATGTCAGGCGGCAGAATAGGGATGCCCATACTTTCTGCGTCGTGAATGTATCCGACAATCTTGCTTTCTTCATCTTCTTTAACGACGGCGGAATGGCCGATTTCCGCGTTGAGCAGCGCGGTCATATATTCCTGCGGGTAATTGGCTTTCAGGAACGCTGTCCGGTAGGAAAGCATGCCGTAGGCGGCTGCATGGGATTTATTGAATCCGTATCCGCCGAATTGAACAATCTGGTCGAACACCTTTTCAGCGAGCTTCTTTTCAATCTTATTCTTGCCGGCGCCCGTGATAAAATTGTCGCGCTGTTTTTCGATTTCTTCCGGTATTTTTTTGCTCATTGCCTTACGCAGTCCGTCGGCCTGACCGGCGCTGAATCCAGCCATGTCCGTGGCGATGCGCATCACTTGTTCCTGATACAAAATGACGCCATAGGTGTCTTTGATGATCGGTTCAAGCACCGCATGGTCGTAGGTAACTTGTTTTTTTCCGTGTTTTCGTCCGACAAAAAGGTCGATCATCCCGGCGCCCATCGGTCCCGGTCGGTACAGAGAGATAAGGGCGATGATATCCTCAATTGTGGTGGGTATAAGCTTGCGCAGGAGGTCGCGCATGCCTTTTGATTCGAGCTGGAACACGCCCAGCGTTTTTGCATTATGGAACAGTTTGTAGGTCGCCTCGTCGTTTAACGGCGCTTTTTCGAGGTCAAAAGCGGGGGTTTTTTCGCGTATCAGCCGTACCGCGTCGTCAATGACGGTCAGCGTGCGCAGCCCGAGAAAGTCGACTTTCAGCAACCCCAGTTTCGGCAAAATATTGCCGTCGTACTGAGTTGTTATGACATCCTTGGCGCCTTTGGCGAGCGGCGAATATTTGGTGATGCGCTCGTTGGCTATCACCATGCCGGCTGCATGGACGCCGGTATGGCGTTTGAGTCCTTCGAGTTTCTGGCTTGTCACCAGCAGTTGTCTGACCCGTTCATCGGATTGCGAAAGGGTTCTCAGTTCGGGTGTTGTTTGCAGAGCGGCGTACACATTGGCTCCGGGCGGGATAAGGTTGGCGATGCGGGTGGTTTCCTGCGGCGTAAATCCCATCACTCGGCCGACATCGCGTATAACCAGCCGCGCCTGCATCGATCCAAAGGTAATGATCTGTGCGCAATTTTCCGCGCCATACTTGTTGATGACATATTCAATAACGCGATCCCGTCCCGTATCGGCGAAATCAATGTCCAGGTCGGGCATTGACCGACGGTCGGGATTGAGGAACCGTTCAAAGAGGAGTCCGTAGTGCAGCGGGCAAATGTCCGTAATGCCCAGCGCGTATGCGACGATCGAGCCGGCACCCGACCCGCGTCCGGGCCCGACAGGGATGCCCTGCGATTTAGCGTAATGGATGAAATCCCAGACAATAAGAAAGTACGCCGCGAAGCCCATGCGGTTGATGATGCTCAGCTCGTGCGCCAGCCGTTGTTCATGTTCTTTGTTCACGCTGGGGTAGCGTTTTTGCAGCCCTTCGCGGCACAGTTTTTCGAGGAATTTTTCGGCGGTGGTGCCTTTGGGTACCGGATAGTTGGGCAGTAACAGTTGGTCGAAGCTGATTTCAAGATTTGATTTTTCCGCGATGACCAGCGTATTTTTGATTGCCTCGGGGATGTAGGAGAATATTTTTTTCATTTCATCCGGTGAGCGGTAGTAAAACTGATCGGATGAAAATTTCATGCGGCCCGGATCGCTGACATTTTTGCCGGTGCCGATACATAACAGAATATCCTGGTCATACGCGTCGGCTTGGCGCAGGTAATGGCAATCGTTGGTCGCGACCAGCGGTATACCTGTTTTTTCGGAGAGCTCCATCAGGTGCGGAATGATCCGTTTCTGGTCTTCCATCCCGTTGTCCATTACTTCCAGATAATAATTGTCCGCACCCATGAGGTCGCGGTAGGAAAGCGCGATACGCTCGGCGTCGTCTGTTTTTCCTTTTAACAGCGCCGAAGCTACTTCACCCGCCAGGCATCCGGACAGGGCTATGATGCCGGTATGATGTTTTTCAAGCAGTTCGCGGTCGATGCGGGGCTTGTAGTAAAACCCTTCAAGAAATCCCTTGCTGACCATTTCCATCAAGTTCTGATAACCCGTAAGGTCCTTGGCAAGCAATGTAAGGTGATGATAATGCTCGGCGCTGCCGCCTTTTTCTGATTTTTTTTCGAAGCGCGAACCCGGAGCGACATAGGCTTCACAGCCGATGATTGGTTTTATCCCGGATTCCCGGCAGGCACTGTAAAACTCGACTGCGCCGTACATATTTCCGTGGTCGGTTATCGCCAGCGCCGGCATTTTAAATTCTTTGCCGATTACCTGCATGAGTTCCGCGGGCTTGTCTTTATCGTCGGTAATCCGACAGGCGCCGTCCAGAAGCGAGTATTCAGTATGATTATGCAAATGCACAAATTCCGCGCGCACCATAGTTTTGTCAACCTCTATTATATAGTTGTGTGGTTCATTATAATAAACCAACAAATATTAAGCAATGCTGTGTGAAGCGCTCCTACTGCTTTAACCAGAACGGGAGGGTAATCAATTGCATGGCGACGATGGCGAGGAACGCATTGGGTATGCCCCAGGCGGGGATGAGTATGATGCCGAAAATCAGCGCGGTAACGGCGGCACCCATAGCTTGGGAGGCGTAGATGGAAACGCCGGAGCGATTGTTGATCAGGGGAAACTGGTATCCCAAAAGAAATCCTGAGCCCGCAACAAATCCTGCGTGCACCGCAAGTGGCTGAGGGCGGGTCATCAGCAGGCATCCTGCCATAGCCCACAGGGCGAACAAAAGTTCTGTGTCTAACAGGGGAAGGCGGAACCGCGATTTCGTCATAACCCCTGCCCCGCATGCCCGCGCGGCCAAGAAAAGGGCGACCGCCATGCCTAGCCAATGATACAGGGTGCCATGAACAACTTGAAAACTCCAGAGGGTGGACAGAAATAATCCCATCGTAACTGCGCCCGATGAAAACGCGGCGCCGGTAAGGCCTGTGCGGAGATACACCAGCCACAATAACAGTAGCGCCAGTATTGTCCATGCATACCGCATGACCGTTGTATATATTGCCGTTGTTTGGGGCCGAGCTGTTGATTGCCGATACAGCAGTCCCCGCAACAATCCGTGAGGCGTGAAATCTCGGTTGCGATAGTTTTTTTCCGGCAAAGATTTGAACTGATCGTACAGCCACGCGGTTTTTTCCGGGTCCAGTGTGCGAAGAAGGTATTCCTTAGACAGAAAAATCGGTTTTACCGCAAGCTGCTTAATGCGTCCGGCAACAATGACCGCCGGCGGCAACGGGGGGAAGAAGCGATGAATATATTGTTTTGCCCGGCGACGATGTGAACATCGGAAAATATTGCGTGAGCGGCTGTCCATAAAGAATAATTAAGGTTGGTCATGACGGAGTCAAGATACACCAGCGCCCCGGGCGCCCTGAACGCTATCACGCCGGATTCATTAAGGGAGTGTTTCGTTGCGCGGAAAAATTCTTCCGTATAATATCGGTTGAGCCCCGCAGTTGTCGAATACGGCAGATTGATATATATCAGATCGAAACGGCTGTCAGTTGAAGAAAGAAACTTTCTGGCATCGGTAATGAGTGCCGGTACCGCAGGGGCGAGTGTAGTTGCGGCAAGAAAATTATTTTCAATATAGGTAATCTTTTCAATAGGTTCACGGCAGAGATACGGCAGTATCGGAGCGGCGCTGCCGATGACCAGAACAGTTTTCGCGTGATGCTGGAACAGATACGGGATATAGGCAAATGACTCCGAGAATACCGCATTTTCGTCCGGCATTGAAGCCAAGGGAATGCCGTTTGAAAATGCGTGCAGTTCTCCGTTTCGTTCGGCGATAACGGCATGTCCGTAGGGTGAATAATGGGAAGCAATGATTCTGTATCCGGGAAAAGAGCTCAGGGCGAGGGTTGCGCTATCGATGGTTTTCGCTCCCCAGAAAAGCCCCGCCATAACGACTATGATGCCGGCAACCGCCATTGTTCTCAGGCGGGTTAGCCGACCGATGAATAGCTGTTGCGTCAGAAGTAAAAAGATTGGTATCGCCAGACAAACCGACAGCACCATCAGTACCGCGTTGTTCATTGGCAGCATCAAATAGGTGAAGATAATTCCGCCAATGAGATAGCCACTTGCTTCAGAAAAATAGGCAGTTCTGATGTTTCCGGCGCAGGCGTATTGAAATCCGAAGAGTATGCCGAGCGGAACGAACAACGCGAGAGAGCATGCCGGAACAATGATCAGCGATAGTCCCGTGTCGGGGATGGTTGCCGCTATGGGGCGCAGGAACCGAATGCCCAGAAAAATAACCGGCAGAAGCCCTGTTGCGAAAATGAGCGGATAGCGCATAGCGTTCGTCGCCGACAACCGGTCCTTGTGTTTCGCGCTCAACAGGCTGCCGGCGGCTGTGCCCGTCAAGCAATAGAAGAATACCATGGCAATGGATAGCTCATTTCCCCGGAAAACAATCAGCATCTCCCGCAAGAGTATGGCTTGTGCAATAACGGCTACACATCCGCTGAAACCACATGCAAGCGCAAACAGGTATTTTCCCATGCACCACAGTATACCTTAAAAGGCGCTCGAGTTCAAAACGATATCTCGGTGATTGTTGCGGTAAAATCAAGGGGAATATGATAGGCGGCCGCAACCGCCGGATTGTTGACATCAATTTTCAAAAAAGATAAGATAACACAAAATACGGTATTGACGGGACGAGGGAAAAATGACTACTAAACACTGGTGCGTTGTAGGTGCGATACTTTTGAGCATGGCATTGCCTCTGGGCGCAACGCCGACGGGATTTACCATTGATACGCCGACGACTGAAGTGCTGGATTACGGCAGTTATCATTTGGGATTCAGGCTTTTTTCCGACGGCGGTATTTTGACCCGCATGAATTTCGGTGTTTTTAAAATTGTCAATCTGGGCATTGGTTGGGAAGTTGACAAAGTCATCGGCGCGCAGAATATGGTCGTGGGGCCGCCCGCACTGTACTTAAAAGTAAAACCATTCAATGGCGGCATGATCCTGCCGGCACTGGCATTGGGTTACGACGGACAGGGATATTTTTGGAACAAAGATGCACGGGAGTTCACCCAGAAAGAAAAAGGCATTTTTGTGGTGATGGGCCGCGAATATTTTGTGCCGGGGCTGGAACTGAGCTTTGGCGCGAACATGAATGATTTTACCACCAATAAAGTATTCGGATTTACCAGCGCCAGTCTTAATATCGAAGATGATTTTTATTTTCTCGCCGAGTACGACAATGTCAATAATTTCCCGGATGCCCGTCTTAACGCCGGTATCCGGTTTTTTGTTGCTCCGGCCGTTGGCATCGACATAGCTGCACGCGATATTGTCGGCGCCGGCCGCGTTGTCGAGCGGGTTGTCGCCATTAATTATTCCGGAAAATTCTAACTATATGATAGACGAAATCGAAACGATCACCCTCGAGTTTGAAAAACCCCTGCGGGAACTTGAAATCCAGATTGCGGATTTGCAAACCGCCAGCCAGTCGGGCGTAGCGGACAGCGTTCCCGCACTCGGTGTTTTGGAAGAAAAATACCGGGCGCTGCGCGGCGAGATTTACGGGTCGCTGACTCCGTGGCAGCGCGTACAGCTGGCTCGTCATCCCCAACGCCCGTACATGATGGACTATGTCAACGCTCTGTTTACTGATTTTGTCGAACTGCACGGCGACCGGTCCTACGGCGACGATAAATCGATTGTTGCCGGGATGGCTGTTATAGACGGGAAACCGGTTGTCGTCATCGGCCAGCAGAAAGGCCGTAATCTGCACGAAAATATCGGCCGCAATTTCGCTATGGCGCATCCGGAAGGATACCGCAAAGCGTTGCGGGTGATGAAATTTGCCGAAAAATTCAATAAGCCGGTTATCACCTTTATAGACACTCCCGGCGCCTATCCCGGAATTGCCGCTGAAGAACGCGGTCAGGCGGAAGCTATCGCCCGGAATTTGCGTGAAATGGCCAGTTTGAAAATACCGGTCATCAGCATCGTCATCGGCGAGGGCGGGTCCGGCGGAGCGCTCGGCATCGGGATTGCCAACCGGATTTTGATGCTCGAGAATGCGTATTATTCCGTTATATCGCCGGAAGGGTGCGCGGCAATACTTTTTCGCGATGCCACGCGGGCGCAGGATGCGGCAACGGCGCTCAAAATAACGGCGGAAGACCTGGTGCGCTCGGGAGTTGTGGACGAAATAATCAAAGAACCGCTGGGCGGCGCTCATCGTGATTTTGCGACAACAACTGAGAATGTCAAACAGGTTCTGTTAAAACATTTAAGTGCCTTAAACGCGATGTCGCCGCAGGAGTTGGAGCAGGCGCGTTATGCAAAATTCAGAAATATGGGCGTGTACACGGAAGAAGCCGTGCCGGCGCCGATTAAAATTAAAAAGAAAAAAACAAAATAACTGCCCTGCACGGCAGCAGCAGTGAAAGCGAGGAAGAAGATGTCATTAGTACCCATGAAGCAGATTCTCGACGAGGCACGGAAAAAAGGATATGGCGTTGGTGCGTTCAATGTCAACAATATGGAGCAGGTACAGGCGATTATGGCCGCCGCGCAGAAAACGAAATCACCGGTGATCATTCAGGCAAGCCGGGGCGCGCTGAAATACAGTAACTTTACCTATCTCAAACACCTGATGCTGGCAGCGGTTGAAGAAAATCCGAATATTCCGATGGCGATGCATCTGGATCACGGCAATTCGCTGGATTCCGTTAAGAAGGCGATATCGCTGGGTTTCTCGTCAGTTATGATAGACGGTTCGCTTTTGGAAGATGGTAAAACAGCTTCGGATTACGACTATAATGTGAAGGTTACGCGCTCCGTCGTGGAATACGCGCATCAGTATGGCGTGACCGTCGAAGGTGAGATCGGGACGCTGGGCGGTATCGAAGACGGCGTCGGATCGGGATCCATCCATCTTACCGACCCTGCTGAAGCGAAAAGATTTGTCGACGCGACCGGTCTTGATGCGCTGGCAATCGCCATCGGGACATCCCACGGCGCCTATAAATTCAAAGGGTCGACGAACCTCGCATTCAATGTCCTCAAAGAAGTACGCGCGCTGATTACTATTCCCCTGGTACTTCACGGTGCATCTTCCGTCCCCAAGGAATTAATCGACGCCGTCAATCAATACGGAGGGAAAATGCCGGGAGCGACCGGGGTCCCCATGAAAGAACTGCAGGAAGCCATTACGCTGGGCGTATCGAAAATCAATGTTGATACCGATGGTCGCTTGGCGATCACCGCGGCAATTCGCAAGGTATTTGCTACTGAGCCGGAAAAGTTTGATCCGCGCGATTATCTGGGACCTGCCCGGGACACTCTGACGGGAATTATTGCCGGAAAGATGAATGATTTTGGCACTGCGGGGCACGCAAGCGATTATCAACCGTTGTCTTTGGCTGACATGAAAAAAGTTTATGCCAAATAACTGTTGACAAAGTATAGGGTGTCTGCTATAATTCCTTTGAAGAATGATTGCAATAACAATAATTTTGGGGAGGTGATGAGTCCCTCATGCGTGCGTAGTCGCCGTAAAAAAATAATAGGAGGCAAACAACATGTCAAAGTATGAAGTTAAAGAGATTGCTGTTATGTCCATTATCAAAAATTTCCCCATTGTGTTCGGTATCCTCGGCGCGGTCATCGGTATCTTTACATTTTTTCTGTTCCCGACTGAAATTGCTCGTAATCTTTCATTCGGCGCCCGTCTCTTGTCGTGGCTGATTTTCGTCGTTCTCTACACCTTGATCATGGTTCTCGGGCTTATGCTGATTTCCTGGTTGTATAATTGGGTGGTTGGCAAAGTCGGCGGCGTGGTCATCGGACTTGAACAGCACGAAGATTAATTTTATTATCAGTTAGCATAACGGTTGTGTCATGGCTGGCAACAGCCGTGGCACAGCCGTTTTTGTTGTTTCTTTTACTATTAGTATTATAAAGGCGACTTATTAACCACACTAACTATCATGACACTCCGTACTAAATTTTCTCTGTCGGCCTCAATCCTCATTGTGGGCATTATTCTGGGGATATCGGTCAATATCTTTATTGCGCAGAAAAAATTTCTTGCCGATCAGCTCGAAGAGAGCCGCAGTCGTATTTTCCGGGACTTCATTTATACCTGCAGCGAAGCGCTGGTTGTCAAAGATGAGATACAGGTCTTTAACACCACCAAATCAATCATCAAAACGCATAATCCCGCAATTGTATATGCCGGCTATCTTTCTGCGACCGATACCGCATTTTTCAGCACACGCGATCAGGAGCAGATGGAGGGATTAAAAATGCGGATGGTTCGCGCTGAGATGGCGGGCACGGATGATTATACTGCGTCTACCGGCGAGATGATCCGGGAATTCGGCATGCCTTTTTATATCAAAGAGCGCTATGCCGGGACGATCCGGGCCGGGTTTTCTCAAAGCTACTTTGATGAGCAGGTCAAGGAAGGTCTTTCTGCTATCACCCGCAAGATTCAGGGCGTTGCGATAATCGCTCTGCTTATCGGCATTTTGGCTGCAAACGCCTTGGCGTTTTATCTCAACAAGCCCATCCGGGAGCTGGCTTCCGCAGCCGACGATATCGGGCAAGGGAATCTAAACCGGAAGGTGGAGATTGATCGCGACGACGAGCTCGGAAAACTGGGGCGTGCGTTTAACGAGATGGTGCGAAAATTGCGCGAGCTCGACGAGCTAAAAGACGGATTTGTTTCCAGTGTTTCCCATGAATTGCGGTCGCCGCTGGCAGCCATTGACGGTTATTGCGATTATCTTATAGAAGGACTCGAAAGAAATCTGGCAAGAGAAAAACAGGAAAAAAGTTTGCGGATCATGAAGGATGCCACGGTGCGCCTGACAAATTTTATCAATAATATCTTGGACATCGCCAAGATAAAGGCAGGCCGGTTTGAGTTGCGGCGGATGCCGGTCAACATTACCGAACTCTCCCAGGAGATCGTCGCGTTGTTTGCGTCTCTTGCGGCCCAGCAGAAAAAGACCGTTACCATGGACATGACGGATGCTTTACCGAATCTTGACGCCGATCCTGAAAAAATCAAGCAGGTTATTACCAATCTTATCGGCAATTCATTGAAATTTACGCCGGAAAATGCATCGATCACCATTAGTGCTCACCTGGCTTCAAATCCTCACTTTGTGGAAGTATGGGTCACTGATACGGGTGTGGGAATCCCGGCGGACGCCGTGGATAAAGTGTTTGAAAAATTTTATCAGGTAAAAGAAAGCGAAATGAAAAAGCCCCCGGGAACGGGACTGGGCTTGGCGATTGTTTCCGAGATTGTGCGGTTGCATGACGGCAAGATATGGGTTGAAAGTAAACTGGGGTGTCGGATCAGTATTCAAGTTTACTTTGCCTGTTTGGAAAAATACATAATCATGGTAAAAATACTGGTTGTCGATGACGAAGCCCCACTGCGCGAAATGCTGCGCGATGTGCTTGAGATGGCCGACTTCGAGGTGGAGACCGCCGATAATGGTGCGCTGGGTCTTGAGAAACTGCGTTCTTCTCCCCCTGATTTGATGTTGCTGGACTGTTCCATGCCGGTTATGGACGGCTATGAAACGCTCGAACATATGCGCCGGGATACGATGCTGGTCAACATGCCGGTTATTATGCTGACCGTCTTAAGCGGCGAACAGAACGAGATTAAGGGATTGCGGTACGGCGTGGATGATTATATTACAAAGCCCTTTAAACCGTCGGTACTGCTTGCCAGGGTCCGCAGGGTCTTGGTCAGGAAAAAGCTCAATATCAGCGCCAATCCGCTGACAGAACTGGCGGGGAACGCCATGATCAAGGCAGAAGTTGAAAAACGGTTGGCTGCCGGATCCGCGTTCGCTATGGTGTACATCGACCTCAATCATTTCAAGAGTTTCAACGATAAATACGGATTTCTCCGCGGGGATGAAATCATCAAACATACGGCAGGCGTGCTTACCCGTGCGGTGAAGTCGCAGGGCGAGAAGGGTGATTTTGTCGGACATATTGGCGGGGATGATTTTATCGTGGTGACAACGCCGGAGAAAGCGCCGGTTATCTGCCGGTCAGTCATTGCGGAATTTGATTCTTCTGTACCGGCATTTTATAATCAGGAGGATCGCGCTCTTGGCTATATCATGGCGGTTGACCGCACTAACACGGTCCATAAATTTTCGCTTATGACCATATCTCTGGCGGTGGTATCCACTCAGAATCAGCCGGTGAAATGCTATGCGGAGCTGGCCGAGATTGCGGCGGGATTAAAAAAACGGGCAAAAGAAGCGAATGCCAGCGCATGGGTTTCCAATACCAATGAAAAAATATAAAATTCTCGCCATTGATGATTCTCCTGAATTTATCGAAACCGTCAAGGCGGTGTTTCTCCTGTCGGACATGGAAGTGATCGCTGCGTACGGCGGCCGGGAAGGTCTCGAGAAAATTTATGCGGAGTCTCCGGATATTGTGCTCTTGGACTGCATGATGCCTGACATGGACGGATATGCCGTCATAAAGCTCATGCGGGATGACCCTGTTTTGTATAATCTTCCGGTCATAATGCTGACAGCCAGGAACGGCGAAAGTGATGAAATCAAAGGGTTATCATTCGGCATTGACGATTATGTCGTCAAACCGTTTAATCCGACGGTTCTTGTCGCCCGTGTGAAGGCTATACTTGACCGCAAGGCGCAGAGCACCAACGCCAATCCCTTGACATTCCTGGCAGGGAATCTGGTGATTAAAGACAATGCTGAGAAAAAAATAGCCGCGGGCATTCCGTTTGCCATGATGTACATCGATCTCAATGATTTCAAGAGCTACAACGATCGGTACGGGTTTGAGCGCGGCGACGGGGTGATTAAACATACCGCCTCGGTTTTGATCAAAGCGGTCGCAGAGTGCGGGCAGAAAGAAGATTTCATCGGGCACATAGGGGGTGATGATTTTATTATTCTCACGACACCGGACCACTATGCGGCGCTTGCCGATCGGATTATTGCCTATTTCGATGAAAGCATTGTTCAGTTCTATGATGTGGAAGACCGGAGCAGAGGATACATTGTGTCGGTCGACCGCAGAAATACCATCAAACAATTTTCATTTATGACCATTTCGGTAGCCATTATTTCGACGGCTCAGACCAGAATAGTTCATTACGGACAGTTGAGCGAGATTGCAATGGAACTCAAAAAATTGGCAAAAAAATCTAACACGAGCACGGCGCTCGTGGACAGGCGGAAATGATGATTCTAAAAAAGATTGTCGTGGTTGACGATGACGAACACATCCGCAGTCTGGTAACCGATATCCTGGAGCGCGAGAAGTACATGGTTATTGCCTGTTCAGACACCGAGGAGGGCTATAAACGCATTGTTAAGTCTCAGCCCGATTTGGTAATTCTGGATGTTAAAATGCCGCGCATCGGGGGCATTGAACTGTGCCGAATGATGCGTGAAAATCCGGCTGTCAAAAATATCCCCGTCATCATGCTGACGGTCGAATCATCGGAAACGGATAAAGTTATCGGGCTTGAAGTCGGCGCCGACGACTATATTACGAAGCCGTTCTCGGGCAGGGAACTGATGGCACGGGTAAAATCCCTGATGCGCCGGGCTACGCGGACCGACGATGTAGAAATTATTAAAGTCGACGGCTTGGAGATGAACATGGTATCCCGGACGGTAGTGCTCAACAAAAAAGAAGTTGAACTGCGTCCCAAAGAATTTGATTTGCTGCAGCTGTTCATTCAAAAACCGAATGTGGTGTTGTCACGCGAGTATATTCTTGAAAATGTATTTGAATGCCAGGCCATGATCACCACCCGGACGATTGATACGCACATTAAAAATCTGCGTCACGCCCTCGGATCATGGGGGAAAAAGATTTCCACCATGTTCGGCCGGGGATTTAAGTTCGTTCCCGAAAACAAGAAATGAAAAAACGAGCCAAAAAAAAATCATCCCGTCATGAACCTCAAAAGAAACGGTTGACCGCCCGGGCGGTCAGTGCTTTGTCTCAGGAACACGAGCGGCTGGTTGCCGCCATCGCCGCCAAATATCACACCTATTTTCCCAGCATCGCGTTGGATGAACTCATTGCTGAGGGAAATCGCGGTCTTTTGGAAGCGGCAAAACGGTACGATCCATATCGGAAGGTTAAGTTCTCGACATATGCCTGGTTTTGGATCATGAAGAACATGAAAGAATATGTGACGGAAGATGTGGCTATCATAGATATTCCGCGAGCTATTATCAGCGATGTCCGCAGGGTGACGGCGACCATGGACAGCGCCGCAAAACAGGGAAAAAAGATTTCTCCGTCAGCAATCGCGCGGCAGTTGGACATGCCGGTCGATGAAGTGCGCGGTCTTCTCAGAGATCGGGGAACCATTACCCGCGTGATGTCCATCGACAAATATCTTAACGACGAGGACCGGACGCAGACCATCGCCGATGTTCTCGTCGATCCGTCAGATTCTTCCGGACCCGCGGTGTTCGACGCCTCAGCGGCTTCCGCCGGTGTCAGGGATGTTATTGACCATTTGTCTCCCATGGAACGAGCAGTTGTCGAATTGCGTTTCGGAATGCGGGGCGCCGCGCCGTTGAAGCTCAATGAAACCGCAAAAAAACTGAAATTGAGTGCGGCAAAAGTAAGGGATATCGAATCAATCGCGCGGTTAAAGCTCAGAAAACTCTTACGGGATCACCATGACAATGCGTAATATAATAACCATTCTTTTGCTGGGTACCTGCACAGCATTCGCCGCGGCCGGACAGACAGGCCGCACTGCGGCTGATTATCTTAATCTAATGCCCAACGCCCGCGCAGCAGCTATGGGGGACGGCACGATCGCACTGCTGGCTGACGAACCGTCCAGCGTCATGGTCAATCCCGCCGCCCTGGCTGGAGTCACCCGCCCGTGGATGGCGTTTCATTACCTCGCTCTGCCGGGGGATATTCCGTATAATTTCACCAGTTTTTGCATACCGTCCTCTGTGGGTGCCTTGGGGGCGTCGCTTATTTATGTGCCATACGGATCGTCGGCCGGATACGACGCTACTGGGGCGTCAATCGATGTGCCGTCGAGTTATGATTCGGCTGTAATGATTAGCGGCGCGATACCCATCGCCGCGCAATTGCCGGTGTACAAGGAGTACGGTTATCTGGGTGCGTCGCTGAAATTCATGCACGAAGCCCTCGCCTATTATTCGACCGAGGCAATCGCCCTGGACCTTGGCGCCATTATTAATATGCCCTTGGTGCCGGGATTGACCGCGGGAGCCACCTATAAGAACATAGGCACCGGTATGAAATTTGTCACTGAGGACAACAGTTTGCCCGCAGGGGTCAGTTACGGTATGGCCTATCATAATCCTTCGTGGTGGGATATGATTGCCACCGTCGATTCTCTGGCAGCGGCAAACGGTCCCGCACGGATGGCTGCGGGTCTGAGCATCTCGCCCGTTTATTTTTTGACGATGCGCACGGGCTACCGCGATGACGCAGATTCCCTGGTTAGCGGCATACGTCTGGGGCTGGGGCTTCGGTTCGGCAGTTTTTCACTTGATTACGCCTTTACGCCCATCAATTATTTTTCTCCGAAGCATACCCTGAGCGTGTGTATGTCCATCGGGGGGCTCACGCGGATGGATACGGCCTCGGATTATTATTTGAATCAACATTTCCGGCAAGCCTGCGAACAATACTACAAAAAAGATTATATCGCCGCGCGTCAGCGGTTCGAGGAAATACTTTCCATTTATCCCGATCATTTGCCGTCGCAGAAATATCTGACAAAGATAATCTCGGCGGTTGAAGCCGCTGATCAGCGCAAGCAGGATGCGGTTGAAGAGTGGCTGGTCAAGGCCGACGATGCGTTCGAGAAAAAGGATCTTATTACTGCCGGAAAATATTATAACCGGGTACTAAAAATTTCGATGAACAGCGGTATGGCCCAGGGTGGTATTGACCGTATCCGACAGATGATCGCCGAAGTGAAACGGGAAAATGATCGGCAGGAGAACCAGGTAGTCATCAATAAAATATGGAAACGCGCGCTTGCCCGTTTTCACAAAGGCGATTATGTAAGGGCCAAGGATGATTTCAAGGATATTCTGTATATCGACCCGAAACACACCGAGTCGAAAAAATATCTCGTCGAAATCGACAACCAGCTGACGAAAATAGCCGCCGCGCGTATCAACGAACTTTTTGATCAGGGCATGAAATTGTACAAAAGCGGCAATTACGCCGAGGCGATAAAGTATTTCGATGCGGTATTTATTGCGGCGCCCCACCGCCTTGATGCGCAGGATCTTTCGCTTAAGGCGCAGGAGTCGATTAGCGCCGCTCAGCTCAAACTTCACGATTCCGCGGTAGCCAAGGAACAGGACCTGAACCGCAGCGAAATGGCAGCATTGTTCGATAAAGCGCTCAAATATTACGAAAAAGCCAATTATGAGACGGCTTTGACATGGTTCACCAAAAGTGAAACGTTTGCGTCAGAGCATGAGTTTACCGAATTCCGGGAAAGCGCCCGTAATTATCTGACGTTGGTCAAAAACACGCTGGCGGAGAAACACTATAAGCGCGGCTTTAATTACGCCCGCGGCAACGATATTGAGCGGGCTGCCGAAGAATATAAAAAGGCGCTCGAGTATGAGCCCACCAACACATCGGCGCAGATAGAACTTGACCGTATCAGCGACGATATCGCCCAGCGGTATTTCGAACGCGGTATGGAATTCTTTTCACTCAATCAGATGGATAAAGCACGGGAAATGTTTAAAAAATCGCTGTCGTATCAGCCCGATAAGGCCGAGTCGCAACGGGCGCTGGAACGGATAAAATAAGGGACATCTGATTAACAAATCCCCCTTAGTCCCCCTTTGTCAAAGGGGGAGAGAGGCGCGGATGTGAACATGCGGGAACATGAAGGATATTTTATGAAAAGATTTGTTTTTCTTGCGGCGGCGTTTATGGCAATAAGCACGGTGTGTCACGCCGATGTAATCGCGTACCCCAATCCGTGGATTCCTGAAGATACCCACTCATTGCGCGGGAATCTTGCCGATGGAATCACATTTGCTGCAGGGAAAGGTGTTCCTATCAGCGGCGCGTGCGATATTTCTATCTATACTATTTCGGGGAATCTGGTCAGTCATCGTGCGCTGGGCGCTTCCGATGCGAAAAAGTGGATGGGTAAAAACGACAACGATAATGGAAAATATGTCGCCAGTGGCGTCTATCTATGGGTCGTCAAAACAGCCCAAGAAACCAAAACAGGCAAAATAGTCGTCGTCCGGTAATCCCCCTGTTTATGCCCGTTCCACTGTCTTTGCATTATCTTTATGGGGCGGGAGTTGCGTCCGCCTTATTGTCATTCCCGAGGGTGTAATAGGGAATATGGTGTTGGTGTTTTATTTTGAGAAGAACCATATCCCCGATAGAATCACTCGGGGATGACAAGCAAGCGAGACAGTCGGAGAAGACAAGCAGGCGAGACATTCGGTGATAACGAACGAGAGCGAAACATTCGGTAGTGGCAGTGCAAAATCAGTTACTTAACGGAGCAGATATGAAACGCACTCATTATTGTGGAGCAGTCAAGGTTTCAGATATCGGGACGACGGTGAATGTGTGCGGTTGGGTGCATGCGCGTCGCGATCATGGCGGCGTAGTTTTTATTGATTTGCGCGATCGCGAAGGGATTGTTCAGGTTGTTTTTCACCCGGAAAACAAAGATATTTTCTCCGTTGCAGAAAAACTGCGCAGTGAGTTTGTCGTGGAAATCGTCGGTATAGTGCGCCAGCGGCCGGCGGGTACCGAAAATCCCCATATGTTGACCGGTCAGGTCGAAGTGGTCTCTGACGCTATCACCATCATCAACAGCGCGCCGGGCCTCCCGTTTGAAATTTCTGATTTTTCCGATGTTTCTGAAGATATCCGCCTGAAGTACCGGTATCTTGATCTCCGGAAACCGAAAATAATGAAGCATTTTCTTGTCCGCCACAAACTTCTTCAGGCAACCCGCAAACATCTTGATGCACAGGGATTCATTGAAGTGGAGACGCCGATGCTGGGCAAAACCACGCCTGAAGGCGCCCGGGAATTTATCGTTCCCTCGCGGCTCAACGAGGGACATTTTTTCGCTTTACCGCAATCTCCGCAGATTTATAAACAGATATTGATGGTGGCGGGCTTCGACAAATATTTTCAGATTGTCCGCTGCTTCCGTGACGAGGATTTGCGCGCCGACCGTCAACCCGAGTTTACCCAGATAGATCTTGAACTTTCTTTTGTCGATGAGCAGGATGTCATGAAGGCGACCGAGGAAATGGTTGCGACGCTGCTTAAGGAAGTGTTTGAACGGGATGTTGTTACGCCGTTTCCGCGCCTGTCCTACGCTGAAGCCATGTTGCGGTATGGTTCCGATAAACCGGATACACGCTTTGCGCTTGAGATAGTTGATTTGTCAGCGGATGTCGCTTCTTGCGGTTTTAAGGTGTTTGCCGAGGCCGTTGCCAAGGGCGGTGTTGTGCGGGGTCTGCGCGTGCCTGCCGGCGGGGTATTTTCCCGTTCGGAGATTGATGGATTGACCGCTTTTGTCGGCCAATACGGTGCGCGGGGGCTTGCGTGGATGAAGGTGACGGACAAAGGCCTTGAATCAAATATCGTCAAGTTTTTTTCACCCGCGGAGCTTTCTGTGATACAGACAAAAATGGTTGCCGGCGTGGGCGACCTGTTGCTGTTCCTGGCAGATACCCCGAAAGTGGCTGCCGAAGGGTTGGGTGCGTTACGGATGAAAATTGCGCGGCAGTTGAATCTTATTGACGCGACGAAATTTAATTTCCTTTGGGTTGTCGATTTCCCACTGGTGGAATGGGACGCTGATGAAAAACGCTGGAACGCCATGCATCATCCTTTCACTTCCCCTAAAACGGAAGACCTTGCACTTTTGAACGATCCTTCATCGCCGGCGGCAGGGAATATTCGCGCACGGGCGTACGACATTGTTCTAAACGGGGTGGAGCTCGGCGGCGGTTCCATCCGTATCCATCAGCAGGACATTCAGAAAAAAATGTTTGCGTTCCTTAATATCGGCGAGGTTGAATCACAGGAAAAGTTTGGCTATCTTCTTGAGGCCTTGTCATTCGGCGCACCGCCGCACGGTGGTATCGCGCTCGGGTTCGATCGGTTCTGCGCCCTGCTCATGGGGGAAGAATCCATCCGTGAAGTTATCGCGTTCCCGAAAACCCAGAAGGCGGCCTGCCCGCTGACAAACGCCCCGGGAGTGGTCAGCGAGCGCCAACTAAAAGAGCTGGGCATTAAACTAAAAGAAACAGCACAACCGCAGTAACAACAATAGATTGTCATTCCCGAGGGTGTAATCGGGAATATGGTGTTGGTGTTTTTTGCAAAGAACCATATCCCCGATAGAATCATTCGGGGATGACAGACGCAAGCGAATCATTCGGGGAATGTTCAATGTTGTGTGACATCTTCAAACAAAAAAAATTCATTATAACGGCTGAATTGTTCCCGCCGAAAGGGACCGATATCACGGACCTTATGCGCCGTGCCGATCTTATAGGACAGCTCGTTGACGGGATAAATGTGACCGATAACCAGCGGGCCTCTATGCGCTTGGGGTCAATCGCCGTGTGCCGTTTGCTCAAAGAGCGCGGGTACCGTCCCATCATGCAGATGACCTGCCGCGACCGCAACCGTCTCGCTCTTCAGTCGGATTTACTCAGTGCTTTCGTGCTGGGGATTGACGATATTCTTATGTTAAGCGGCGATCATCCCCGTGCAGGTGAATATACTGAACTCAGCGGTGTGTATGATCTCGACCCCGTTCAGCTGATTGCTGCCGCGCGCGGTCTTGAGTCGGGCGTAGACCTTGCGGGCAAAAAACTCAAAGGGGCGCCGAAGTTTTGCATCGGTGCCGTCGTCAACCCCACCTCGACGCCGCAGGAGCTCCAGATTCTGATGCTGCAGAAAAAGATTGCCGCGGGTGCGCAATTTTTTCAGACGCAAACAATCTTTGATGTTGAACAATATAAACGGTTTCACGAAAAAATAAATCATTTCCCGGCGAAGGTCCTTCCCGGCGTTACCCTGCTGAAATCCCCCGCGTTTGTCGCGTTTATGCAGGCCCTACCCGGCGTTACCATCCCGCCGGCGTTCGTTGATCGGATAAAAAACGCTGCGGACCCTCTTGCCGAGGGCATCGAGATTTGCGCTGAAACCATTCGGGAGCTCAAAACCTTCACCGCAGGCGTCCACATCATGGCCATCGGTATGGAGCAATACATCCCCGAAATCCTGGCAAAAGTGTAATCCGTCCAATAATTAAACACATATAAAGGCACCTTACTGAAATGCTTGAACTGTCGCTGATTATTATCATTCTTCTTGTCCTTGTCCTCCCGGTGGCTATATCCGCGGTGGAGCGACAGTTGGAATTGTTTCTGTTTGTTATGGGGATTGTCGCTGTTTCGCTGACACATGCGCTCGGCACGGCGCCTGTATGGAGCGGACAGCTATTCAAAGAAATTATCAAAGATCCTTTGCCTATTACCGTGGCGGTGCTGGTGGCCGGAATGCTGGTATGGCGGTTTCGTCAAAACATAACGGGCGCAATCGTTGCGGCGCATATGCGTGTGGGGTTCAGATTATTTGTCTTTCTGCTGGTGGTCACACTGGGGTTGGTGTCCAGTGTGATTACTGCTATAATGGCTGCCATTGTTCTGGTCGAAGTGGTAAGCGCGATTGGCTACAGTAAACAGGTTGAAGCGAAGTTGGTGGTGCTCGGATGTTTTTCAATCGGGCTGGGCGCAGCCCTGACGCCCATCGGCGAGCCGCTGTCCACCATCTGTATTGCGAAACTCAGGGGCGAGCCGTATCATGCGGATTTTTTCTTCCTTCTGCGTCATATCGGCCTATGGGTGATGCCGGGCATACTGGCAATCGGCGCTCTGGCAGCACTCCTTGAACCGTCGGCGCCGCACGAACAATCGCAGGGCGGGTATCGAGAAGAAAAGTTCGAGACTCTGCGCGACATCGTTACGCGGGCGGGAAAAGTATATGTGTTCATTGCCGCGTTGATACTGCTGGGAGCCGGGTTTAAGCCGGTCATTGATCGGTACATAATCGGACTGCCTACTGCCGCACTGTACTGGTTAAATACTATTTCGGCGGTTGTCGATAACGCCACATTGACCGCCGCGGAAATCAGCCCGCTGATGCATCCCGATCAGTTGCGCGCGATACTCTTGGGCTTATTGATTGCCGGCGGGATGTTGATACCGGGGAATATTCCCAACATTATTTGTGCCGGGCGGTTGAAGATAAAAAGCAGGGATTGGGCGCGTATCGGTGTGCCGGTGGGATTAGGGATTATGGTTGTTTATTTTATACTACTCGAGGTAATCACATGAATCAGGTCAACAAAAACAATTGCGATTTGCAAACATTCGGGACTGTCGTCGGGTTCCGGGAAGATGTCAAAGTTCTCGACTGTACGGTACGGGACGGCGGGCTTATCAATAGCCACCATTTCGACGATGGATTTGTCAAGGCGGTATATGCAACCTGCGTTGCTGCCGGTATTCATTATATGGAGCTTGGGTATAAAGGGTCTAAAAAAATATTCGCTCCCGCAAAGTACGGTATTTGGAAATACTGCGATGAAGACGACATTCGCCGGATTGTCGGTGACAACAAAACGGGCACCAAGCTTTCCGTCATGGCTGATGTGGAGCGGACGGACTATCACACCGATATTCTGCCGAAGAACAAAAGCGTCATCGACCTCATTCGTGTGGCGACCTATATTCATCAAATCCCGACCGCTATTGACATGATAAAAGACGCTCACGACAAGGGTTATGAAACTACCGTGAACCTGATGGCGGTATCCATCGTCAGCGACAAGGATCTCTATGACGCCCTCGAGCTGTTCGTCACCAGCCCCGTTGATACCATCTATCTGGTGGACAGTTTTGGCTCATTTTTCCCCAAACAGGTGCGGGAGATGACCGCCAAGTTCCGGGAAATAGTTAAAGGCACGGATAAACAAATCGGTATTCATGCTCACAACAATCAACAATTGGCGTACGCCAACACCATTGACGCGCTTATTTACGGAGCCAGTTTATTGGATGTCACCATCAACGGGATGGGTCGGGGCGCCGGCAATTGCCCGATGGAGCTTCTGCTCGGATTTCTAAAAAATCCCCGCTTTGATCTCCGCCCGGTGCTCGAATGCATACAAAAAACTTTCGTGCCCCTGCGTCATCAAATGAAGTGGGGCTACGCCATCCCGTATATGATCGGTGGCCAGCTCAATCAACATCCCCGTGCCGCAATCGAGGTAGTAGAAGGTCAGCATCCTGACGATTTTCTCGCATTCTACGACCGGGTGATTCAGGAAGAATCCTAATTTTTTAATCCGCTTTTTTTCTGTCGGGCAATGACAATAATCCGTATGCGAATAATAGTTTCATGCTGAAGGGGGAGTATATGAATAAGATACTAATGTTGCGCATAGTAAATCTTTTATTGCTGATAACCTTTGCGGTAATGGCGGCGACCGGCATATTTTTTAGCATGGAGATACGGGTTCCCTTTATGAAAACCCTGCTGGCAATCCATGAATTTTTCGGATTGCTGATGGTTGGTTTGGTTATCGCCCATATCAGCTTAAACTGGGGCTGGATAAAAGCAAATTTTCTAAAAAAGCGTAACATCCCCGGTAAAACGACGCTGTAAAGCGAAAACACAACAACGGGGTCAGTCATTGAACTGGGCGATAGATTTGACGGATGACGGCGAAGCCTGGACGGTTCACAGGGAAAATTAAGAGGTTTAATTCCCATTTCAAGGATTGATGCCATTGATTTTTAATTGTTGTTGTGTATGTTGGGGTTCCCCTGCAGGGATTCTTGAAAGATACACCATAAACCATGTCGGGAAAATGCCAAAAAAGTGCTATAATATACTCTTCATTTAAGAAATGATGCCGTTGCTGGAGAGGTGTCCGAGTGGTTGAAGGAGCTGGTCTCGAAAACCAGTGTGCCCTTCCGGGTACCGTGGGTTCAAATCCCACCCTCTCCGCCAGAAATTCTTATGAAAAAACTACTGTTCTTCCTTCTTGTCCTGGCCCTTTCTTCTTCCGTTGGTGAAACGGTTGATTTTAAAAGCGGGACTGTTGTGTTGTCCGGGGATACGCTGGCGCTTGCTGTTGATTTGAATAATCCGTTTGACCCCACCATTAATCAATTAACGCGATTCGTATTTACTTCAAAAGGCAAAGACCGCACGGTACAATTGCGCGTTTTCACCGTTTCCGGTGAACTGGTGCAGGAATGGCCTGAGCAGACAGCATCGCAGGATGTTGTATATACGCAGGATTGGGACGGGAAAAATTTCGCCGGGGATATCGTTGCCCGCGGTATGTATCTGGTCAACCTCAAGGATTCCGCTGAGCCGCGGGGGGTAACGCGGCGGCTGGCGGTCATCAAACAACCATGAAATCCACGCTAACGGCAGTAATCATCGGTGTCCTTTTTTTTGCGGTACTGCCGGCCGGCGCAACCGGTACCGGGACAACTGCAGCCGATTTTTCCAAAATAGCCGTCGGTGCTCGTCCGGCTGGGATGGGCGAAGCGTTCGTGGCCGTTGCCGATGAATCAAGCGGCATGTTCTATAATCCCGCCGGGCTCGGATTTCTCGGGTCAGCTGAAATTCAGGCGATGCATTCACTGTGGTTGGGGGAACTCAGCTATTCTTATCTGGGATATTGTCAGCCGGTTAAAGCCAGTACATTCGGGTTGGGCGTGCAGTATCTCGGCGCTCCATCCACGCCGAAGATAGTCAATGGTACGAGTGTCGGTGATTTTAATTATTATGATGCGGCTGCCAATTTGCTGTATGCGTATCGCCTATCAGACCGGTTCGCTTTCGGGATGGTGGCGCGGGGCATTCAGAGTCAGATAGACGCTTCAGCGATGACGGCGTTTACGGGGGATTTCGGGTTGCTGTTTCGCACAAAAGCTGAAGGGTTTTCATTTGGGCTTGCCGGACAAAATCTTTCAGGTGATATGGGCGTGGACGCACTGCCAGTTACCTATCGCGCCGGCATGGCTTTCAAGACCAGCTTAACCGATAATTTTTCCGATATTCTTCTTTCGATGGAGGCCGGGCAATCGGGCAGAGATCCGATGTACTATGCTGTCGGGCTGGAAGAATGGAGCGGGAAAATGATTGGTCTGCGCGTTGGTTATAAATACATTGCTGATGAAAGAACCCGCACCGCTCTTGACTTGCTTGCTCCCTGGCGTGCGGGAGTAAGTTTTCGGTTCAGCACATTGCAGTTGGATTACGCCTATCAGCCATTCTCGATGATGGGGGACGCCCATCGCCTCTCGCTTTCATGGCGACCCGGCGGATGGACGACGAAGTACAAGCAGGTGCCCATGGAATTAACCGTTTCCCCGCGGATATTCTCGCCGAACAATAAGGGAGCCACAGACAGCGTTTCTTTTGTCCCCGCAGTAAAGGTCATCAAAAATATCAGGGAATGGGCATTGACGATCCGGGACAGGTCCAATACGCCGGTCAAAATATTTTCCGGCAAAGGACGCCTGCCGGCAATGCTGACATGGGAAGGGCAGACCACCGAGGGGAGTTATGTCGGCGAAGGGCAATATTATGCGCAGTTTAGTGTTGATGGCGACGGCCGCAAGCAGGCGGTTTCGGATGTTGTTGAAATCGTTGCTGACTTGACGCCGCCGGCAGTATCTCTGCAAGTGTCTAACGAAACGCTTTCGCCGGGCGGCGAGGGACTGCATGAGGGAACAACTTTTTATATTTCGGCGACCGACCTTAACGGTATCGATGCATGGGTTTTGCAAATTAACAATGCCCGCGGAAAGCCGGTCAAAATATTCAAATCATCTTCAGATAAGCCGGCGGCAATTTACTGGGACGGTACGGACGATTACTACAACGCAGTCGTTCCCAACGCTGTGTATACGGCGCTGCTTTCGGCTACGGACAAAGCCGGTAATTATTCTACTGCACTGGTGATGTGTACCGTCTCCGTTGCGCCGATAGTCAAGGAAGTCGTCAAGGAAGTCAAAGTAACGGAAACGAAAAAGGGGTTGGTCATCAATCTGTCCAGCCAGGTATTATTTGATGCGGGTAAATCCGCATTGAAATCGGAAGGCAGCAAAGCACTCAATGAAGTCGTTGCTATCCTTCAGGCTTATCCCGACAATCAGGTGCTCATTGAAGGATACTCAGACGCAACCGGCAATCGCAAGAAGAATATCGAAATCTCCCAGGCCCGCGCCGATAATGTGACCAATTATTTTGTCAAACAGGGCGTTGCATCGTCGCGTCTCACATCCCGCGGATTCGGCGCGGACCAGCCGATCGCCTCAAACGCCACCGCCGCGGGCCGCGCGCAGAATCGCCGTGTCGAGATAACCATCATCAAACAACCGTAACCCACGCCCGTTTTCCTCCACATTGAGAGGTTTTGTGAAGCATATTGTCCGCATTATTCTTATATTCTTTCTTTTGGTTGCCGCATCATTGGCGGTCGTGGTTGTTGCGGTAAAGCTTTATTTTCCTCCTGCGAAAATTGTTCACTATATCCAAACCGGCTCCCTTGGTTTCATTGGCCGCACAGTGAAAATAGGTCGTTTGTCATATGGATTTAAGGGAGTGGCTATTCGCGATTTTTCCATCTCAAACCCGTTGAATTTTTCTTCAGGAACATTTTTGTCCCTTGATTCACTTTTCATCGGTTATGCGTGGCACCCGCTCCGGCCGCTGATAAGCGGTCGTGCCGGCGGGGTTTCGTTTGAAACTGCGATTACCTGGGACTCCGGTGAGCAGGCACTGCAATTTCAATCGATGCGAATATTCACCGGTGACAAACTGCTCATAAGTTCCGGAACAATCAGCAATATGAGTGATTTCAACCATTTGAGATACCGTTTTTCGATTGCCGGCGACCGGCAGGTTCTCGATCGCATGTTAGAGCTGTTCCCGGCGTTGTCCTCATTTCAGTACGGCGACACCGCCACAGTAAGCTTTGCCATCGAAGGGTCCCCCGAAGGTATAAAACTCACCCGAAAAGATTGGCCCAACCATCAATCTCAGTAGCCCTGTTGTGCCACCTCTCGTGGCGTTGATATATGTCGTTGTAGCTGCAGAGCTTGCTCTGCCGGTGTTGAAGTAGCATTCTGTGATACCAAAGGCGGCGAAGCAAGCTTCGCAGCTCCAAGGCATTCATCAATACCTTGCCAATTTGTTGGATTGCGGTGGAAAACAGAGATAAAAAATGGTACAATCAGCATTCGTCATTGGTTTACGGGGAGAGGTGTCCGAGTTGGTTTAAGGAGCACGCCTGGAAAGTGTGTGTACTAGCAATGGTACCGTGGGTTCGAATCCCACCCTCTCCGCCATTCATGGCGATACCGGTTAGCAGATTGATAAGTTGCAAGAAAAAATCTATAATAACGACTGTAATGCAGTGAGTGTTTTAGTCGGTCCGTGCAAAAGGAGGTGGGGCGTTCCTCAAGCCGTAGAGCACGGGGGTCACAAGAGTATTGCCTTGCATGGTGGTAAAGGTGCGGTGTGTAGTGGGAAAGTTCCTGAACCGACGGATGGTTCAAGGTGAAAGAGGATTGATCGATGAACATTTATGTGGGTAATTTGGCACGAGAAGCAACCGAACAGGACCTGACAGATCTTTTTACGCCTTTTGGCGCGATAACTTCAACAGCGGTCATCAAAGACAAGTTCACCGGCGAATCACGCGGGTTCGGATTTGTTGAAATGGCTGCCAAAGAAGCCGGCACGGCAGCAATTGCCGCGCTTAACGGTAAAGACCTTAAAGGTCGTCCGTTGACGGTCAATGAAGCAAAGCCGAAAACCGAAGGTAGCGGCGGCGGCGGCGGATTTCGTAGCGGCGGCGGCAACAGAGGCGGCGGCGGTGGTGGCAGAGGCGGCAACCGCGGCGGTGGTAGTGGTGGTGGCGGCGGTCGCGGCGGCAATAGCGGCGGCGGTTGGGGTAAGTGGTAGTCCTCAGCACTCTTAAAAGCAACAGATAAATATTTGGCAGTTGACGGTAACGGTCATCTTTGTTTGGTGGCCGGTAGTGCGATAACTGCCAAAAAGGGCCCATAGTATAATGGGAGTACGTATCGTTCGCAACGATATGGTGTGGGTTCGATTCCCACTGGGTCCATTTTTTATTCGCGGTACAGATTTTTCGTCAACGGTTTGTAACCTCCCTGCTATCCCTGTGTGTTTTCTCGTTTAAAGGATTAAGGAGCTTTCATTGTCATATGTCGTTTTAGCTCGCCGGTATCGGCCACAAACGCTTGATCAGCTTATCGGTCAGGAACACATTACGCGTACGCTTAACAACGCTATCCTTGAGAGCAGGGTGGCGCACGCCTATCTTTTCAGCGGCCCGCGCGGGTGCGGGAAAACAACCACCGCCCGTATTCTTGCCAAAGCGCTTAACTGCAAAACCCCCAAAAAACTCGCACCCTGCGGTACCTGCCCCAATTGCGTAGAAATCACCGGTGGCATGAGCATCGATGTTCAGGAAATCGACGGAGCTTCTAACCGCGGCATTGATGAAATTCGCGCTCTGCGCGACAATGTCAAATTCGCTCCCGCCACTTCAAAATATAAAATTTACATTATCGACGAAGCGCACCAGATAACCGACCAGGCGTTTAACGCGCTGTTAAAAACGCTGGAAGAACCGCCCGAACATGTTTTATTTATCCTGGCTACGACGGAACCGCAGAAAATTCCCGTAACGATTCTGTCGCGATGTCAGCGGTACCGGTTCCGGTTGCTGTCCACAAAAGAGATTCTTGGCGCGCTTGAGGCGATCGTTGACAAAGAGAGCGTTATCGTCGAGACGGCTGCCCTCAAAATAGTCACCAGCGCTTCCGGCGGCTCGATGCGCGACGCGCTTAGTTTGCTTGACCAGGCGATTTCCATCGGGACGGACAAAGTAACCGCTGTGGACATCGAAAACCTTTTGGGAGTTCTGCCCCGCCGTATCCTGGCGTCCACCGCCGAGGCATTGGCACGGGAAGACCTTGCGGCTGTTTTGGCGATAGTCAAAGATATTTCCGGACAGGGCTATAACCTTATCCAGTTCGGCAGGGACTTGCGGGAACACTTGCGGCGGTTGTTGTTGTTTGTTATCAACCCCGATATGTTAGATGATATGATTGATGAGGAAAAAGTAATTTTTGAACAGCAAAAACCCCTGTTTTCGCTGGCATGGCTGATGCGTTCCGGGCATATCCTTTCGCGGGCGATTGACGAAATGCGCTGGAGCGACCAACCCCGCTTGGCGCTTGAAATGTATCTGCTGAAGCTGGCGCAGAAATATGTTAACGCTACCGATCTGGTGGCGCGTCTTGAAACGCTTGAAAAAAATGCCCCTTTGTCGCCCGTTATTGAGCACCCTTCTGTCACACCTCAATTTTCCGCGTCTGCTCCAACTGCGGAAGCGTCGGCATCTCCGATAGTTGCGAGGCCTGTAGTTCCCGTTGATGTTTCATCGGGAGTCGCCGCATCGTCTCAGGCGCTCTGGGCCAGCGTCGTTCGCGAGATTCAGAATGCCCGCCCCCTTATCGGACAAGTGTTGGCCGATTCATATTTTTCAGAGATTACCGGCGCGACGATGGTTATTGCTGTTTCCGGAAAATTTCAGGAAGACGGCATTAACCGGTACAAAGAACTTATCGAAAGCGCTGTCGAAAAAATATTTCTCAAGAAATACGGCATCCGGACCGTGATTTCGGCTGCCCGTCCCGCCGCGGCAGGGGCACAGTATGAAGAAATTGTCGTTGCGCAGGAGATGAACGCACCGGAAAGCCCGGCGATATATACGGTAGAAGGTGATCTGGCGGATACCACCAAAGAAATCCCTCCGGAAGTCAAAAATATTATGAGCAAATTCCCCGGCCGGATGACGAAAAAGAAATGAACCATCCTCAGCCGGTTGAACGCATGATAGAGTCCCTGCGCCGGTTGCCCGGTATCGGCCCTAAAATGGCGGAACGCCTTAGTTACCATATATTGAAGGCGCCCGCAGACGAAATTGTCCGCTTGATCGATGCGATCCGAGCCGCCAAATCCCTCATTAAGCTGTGCAGTCGTTGTTATACATTCAGTGAATCGGATCCCTGCGATATTTGCGACGATGTCAGTCGCGACCAGTCGGTGTTGTGCGTGGTGGAAACGCCGCAGGATCTTTTGGCGCTCAGCCAGGTGAAAAAGTATAACGGCTTGTATTTTGTCCTGGGCGGGGCGTTGTCACCCCTGGATGCGGTCGGGCCGTCTGATATCCGGGTTGAGAAGTTGATAAACCGTTTAAAAAAAGATACCATATCTGAAGTTATCTTGGGAACCGATATGGATGCCAAGGGTGAAACAACCGCTCTGTATCTTTCAGAACAGATCAAACCGTTCAATATAAAAGTGACACGGCTCGGCTACGGTATGCCGGTCGGCGGGGATCTTGAATACGCCGATGAAATGACATTGGCAAAAGCATTGGAAGGCCGCCGCGAGATGTAACCGGCTTTTCCTGCACACTACCTATACTTAAGCTGACCATCTATCTGTAACAGACGATAATTGGCGTCAAGCGCACAATGGCTTGACGTTCTCTTTTTTTCAATAATTTACGAAAGGAGTACGAACATGATTGAAATTCGATGGCATGGCCGGGGCGGTCAAGGAGCGAAAACAGCAGCGTTGCTGTTTGCCGAAGCTGCTCTGGCGACCGGAAAATATATTCAGGCTTTCCCGGAATACGGCCCAGAACGGATGGGGGCGCCGGTGCAGTCGTTTAACCGCATCAGCGATGTTCCTATTACCCTGCATTGCGGATTGCATGAGCCGAGTTTCGTGGTCATTCTCGACCCAACGCTGATGGACTCAGTCCCGGTAACTGCCGGCCTCAAAAAAGATGGCAAGGTGATTGTTAATACCTCTTTCTCTGCGGCGACTATCGCCACGCGCCTGGGCATTAACGCAAGCCAGGTATTTGTCGTCAACGCCAGTCAGATAGCCCAGGACACGATAGGGATGGATATCCCGAATACGCCGATGTTGGGCGCATTGGTCAAAGTAATCGGGACGCTCGATTTAAACGGCGTTCTGGAAGACACCAAGCACAAGCTGGAACAGAAATTCCGCCACAAACCGCAGGTCATCGAGGGCAACCTTGAGTCGATCAAACGGGCGTTCAATGAAGTAAAAAATGTTTAATATACCGGTTGCATTTTTTGAGGAGGCGCAATGAAAGCTGAAGAACACAAATTAACTGCTAAAGAATTGCCGGTAGGCGATATTCTCGAAGCAGGGACAGCCGTAGCATTTAAAACCGGCGCATGGCGCAGTATCCGGCCTGTCTGGAACGCGCAAAAATGCATTCAGTGCATGATTTGCTGGATTTCCTGCCCGGATACATCGATCATAGTCAAAGACGGAAAAGTGACCGGCATCAATTATGACCACTGCAAGGGCTGCGGTATCTGCGCGGTCGAATGTCCCAAAAAGGTGTGCGCCATAACCATGGAAGCGGAAAAGAAATAATCAAGGAAGGGACGCTATGATAAAAACAACCTATGCAAAAGGAAAAGTAGTCGCCAAAACCGGTAACGAGGTCATGGCGGAAGCCATGCGCCAGATCGCGCCGGATGTTGTGGCGGCCTATCCGATTACCCCGGCAACGGAAATCGTGCAAATATTCTCCCAGTTCGTCGCTGATGGATTGGTACCGACGGAGTTTGTGGCAGTCGAAAGCGAACATTCGGCCATGTCCGCCTGTATCGGCGCATGCGCCGCGGGAGCCCGTACTATGACGGGGACCTCTTCGCAGGGCCTTGCCCTGATGTGGGAAATGCTGTATATCGCCGCGGGTTTGCGCCTGCCGCTGGTGATGGCGGTCATTAACCGCGCGTTGTCAGCCCCGATTAACATTCACGGCGACCAGTCCGATACGATGGGCGCCCGCGATGCGGGTTGGATACAGATCTATTCTGAAAATTCCCAGGAAGCATACGACAATATGGTACAGTCGACGCGTATCGCAGAAAAACTGCAGTTACCGACGATGATTACCACCGACGGATTCATCATCAGTCATTGCATGGAAGTAGTGGAAATACTCCCTGACGAAGATGTAAAAAAATTCGCCGGTGAATTTAAGCCGGAGCGGTATTTGTTGGACATCAAACGGCCGTATACGCTGGGTGCCATCGATTTGCAGGACTATTATTTCGAACACCGGTTTCAACTTGCCGATGCGATGAACAACGCTATCCCGGTTATTCTCGAGGTTGCGCAAGATTTTTATAAAACCTTCGGCCGCAAATACGACCTGTATGAAAAATACTGCATGGACGACGCCGAAGTCGCCCTGGTTATCATCGGTTCGGCAGCCGGCACGGCGAAAGTTGTTGTTGACGACCTGCGCAGCAAAGGGGTAAAAGCGGGGCTTATTAAGATTCGCGTGTTCCGTCCGTTCCCGGCGAAACAATTGGCTGCCGATTTGGCGAAGCTGAAAGTTGTTGCCGTTATGGACCGCGCCGATTCTTGTTCCGGCGCCGGCGCCCCGTTGTACACCGATGTTACGGCAGCGCTTTACAGCAATGCCAATGCGGGCCTTCCTTTACCGAAAGTCGTCGATTATGTCTACGGTCTCGGCGGCAGGGACATCGATCTCGATCACTTCCATGAGGTTTTTGCGCGGCTTGAAAAAATAAAAGCCGGCGGCCCGATAGGCCCCGTGGTTGAATATATCAATGTTCGCAAGTAGTCATTTTTTTGCATAAACTTTTATACATTGTTAAAGGAGATTTTATATGGCTAGCCTTAAAGAACTTGCCAAAAGACCAGAATCGTTTACCGGCGGCCACCGGCTGTGTACGGGTTGCGGCGCGGGGACGATTGCCCGTCAGGCGTTGTTTGCCGCCGGCGATAAACCGGTGGTAGTCACCAGCGCGACCGGATGCCTCGAAGTTGCGTCGACCATATTCCCGTTTTCCGCATGGAATGTTCCGTTTTTTCATTCTGCGTTTGAAAACTCAGCTGCATCCTGTTCCGGCATTGAGACCGCGTACCGGTCGCTCAAAAAACAGGGCAAAATTGCCGACGACATTCGTTTTATCGCCTTTGGTGGCGATGGCGGCACCTACGACATCGGTCTGCAGTCCTTGTCCGGCGCGATGGAACGGCGCCACAAGATGCTGTATATCTGCTACAACAACGAAGCGTATATGAACACCGGCATTCAGCGTTCCGGCGCAACGCCCCGCGGCGCGCATACCACAACGGCGCCGACCGGCAAGGTTAAGACAGGCAAAGATCAGAACCGTAAAGATCTGACCGCCATCATGGCAGCCCACGACATCCCGTATGTAGGGCAGACAGCAGTCGGGTACTGGAACGATTTTATGACGAAAGTCCAGAAAGCTCTTGAAGTTGACGGTCCTTCCTTTATCAATATCATTCAGCCCTGCCGGTTAGGGTGGGGATATAAGCCGGAAGATACCATGGTTCTGGGTCGCCTTGCGGTAGAAACCTGTATCTGGCCCGTTTATGAAGTTGTTAACGGGGAGTATAAACTTAACATCAAGCCAAAAGAAAAAAAGCCCGTTACAGAATTTATGAAGCATCAGGTCCGGTTTAAACACTTGTTCAAACCAGAAAATCAAACATTGCTCAATGAAATTCAGGTCGAAGTTGACCAACGCTGGGCAAAATTGCTAAGATTGTGCAACGAACAGCCGATTGCATAGTTGTCCGTTCCAAGCATCTCATGATAGCTTGCCCTGTTGGCGGGCCGACAGGATCCATGAAAAGTTGTAAATTTATCAGGATTGTGTGAAAAGGAAACTATGAAAATGAATATTGGTTCAGCTGACCGCGCCATTCGCCTCATCGTCGCGATAATTCTGGTTGGATTGTATTTCGGCGGCGTCATCACCGGCAAGTTCGGTCTTGCCCTGGTAATCCTTGGCGCGGGTCTCGGTATCACCGCCCTTGTCAGATTTTGCGGATTGTATACACTTTTGGGCATCAACACCTGCTGCAGCGGCGAAAAAGACAGCTGCTGCTGCGGTGGTAAGGAATAGTTCAAAAAGCATTTTTCTACAATAGTATAGTCAGTGTCATCATTCCGTCGTAGCTCAACGGTGGAGCATCCCGCTGTTAACGGGAGGGTTGTAGGTTCGAGTCCTACCGACGGAGTATTTTTAGATTGTCGTGTTCAGACAATTACTGGTTTTGTCTGTCAATAGCCTCACACAGGGGGAAGCCCTTGCGTGAGGCATTTGTATTTTGAGGGATCTGTCTGACAACCATAGAGAATATTATGTATAATCTATCAAGAAAACTTTTTATGTCTGTATTAAAGGAGATCTGACATGACGGAGCAGCGGCAGGAACTGGTGGAGATGCTTCAGATTATGGAAAGAATCGAGCTGTCCATGGCGGCCCTGTACACCGCTTGCGCCGAGAGGTGGCAAAAAGGAAATTCATTCTGGTTGAACCTGGTTAAAGATGAAAAAAGCCATTCGCATTATTTTCTGCGGACCGCAGAATTGATTAAACAAGATGCGACAAGTTTTTCACCAGGCAGGTTATTTAACAAGGCGGCTGTAGAAACAACGGTAAAAGGAATTGAAAAAAACATTGAAGGTGTCAAAAATGGCGCCACCTCATTTGATGCTTTATTGTATATTGCGCGGGATTATGAACACGCGCTTATGGAACTCGATTACCGGGAAATCATTCAGTCAAGCAACGCTGAATATATTCGGTTGACTGAGATAGTCACCAGCCAGACGATTATGCACTTGCGTTCAATAGAAGAAAAAATATCCTTAGTAAACCAATCCCACAATGAATGAAAGAAATGCTGGCAAGTCTTTTAATGGAAAAGTATTTGGGCGAAAGTGCGCGTTATTGAGATGAAAACAGTATTATGGTGTATCGCGGTTCTATTGAGTCTGACTGTTCTGTGTGGAGCGCGTGAAATGCAGGAACTAAAAACCGTCGACTATGTTGATGTGGCGCGCTACATGGGAACATGGTATGAAATAGCGAAATTCCCGCAATGGTTCGAAAAAGGGCTTGTCGGGGTAACGGCAAACTATACATTGCTCCCCAACGGGAAAGTGCGGGTTCTCAACAGCGGGTATAAAAATGATTTCAATGGAAAGTATAAAAAGGCAAAAGGCAAGGCGTGGATAGTCGACAAAAAAACCAACGCAAAACTAAAAGTAAGTTTTTTTTGGCCCTTTGCGGGCGATTACTGGATTATTGAGCTCGGCAAGGAATACGAATACGCCGTCGTGGGCGACGCCTCAAGAAAATATCTCTGGATACTATCAAGACCCCCCCATATGGACGAATCTCTCTACAGTGAAATCCTTCAACGCATAAAAAATAAAGGTTTTGACATAGGAAAACTCGAAAAAAATCTACAAAAATAAGGGTGCGGGGAAATGGATGGACAAACATGTGCATCCTGTATCTGATGAGCACCATCCGCGAGCGTTAATCAATGAAAACGACAATAAAAACTAACCGGTGCCGCTGTCAGTGGGTGGATTTGAGTAAACCTGATTATGTTGCCTATCACGATACTGAATGGGGTGTTCCTGTCCGTGACGATAGGCTTATATTTGAATTTTTGACCTTGGAATCCGCGCAGGCAGGGTTGAGCTGGTATACGGTTCTCAAAAAACGGGAGAATTATCGTGCGGCGTTTGCAAATTTTGAGCCGGAGAAAGTAGCTCGCTTCAGCCAGAAAAAAATCGAGCTGTTGCTGTGCAATCCCGGAATCATTAGAAATAAATTGAAAATAAACGCCGCAGTCATTAACGCGCAGAAATTTCTTGAAGTACAGGCGCGGTTCGGGACTTTTTCAAAGTATATATGGCAGTTTGTCGGAGGCAGTCCGATACAGCACACTATACGGACACTCGCTGATTTTCCGGCAACAACCAAAGAATCGGATGCGTTAAGCAAGGATTTGAAGAGCAGAGGATTTAAATTTACTGGTTCCACCATATGCTACGCGCACATGCAGGCAACGGGGATGGTAAATGACCATGCCCGTGATTGTTTCAGAAGAAAAGAAGTAATGGGAAAATAGCGCCATGTAACAAGTACAAAGAATCAGTTATGAGAACACCAATCTCTGGCAAACTGCAAGAGTGGGGTCTGTCATGGCGATACAAGCGTGCAGTTTCATAAGGCGACTGGGATAAATGAGGGAAGAATGAAGAATACTTCTAAAAAAATCAACATCTTTGAAGTTGGTATCGCATATAAAAAAGCAGGGGAATATAGGAAAGCGTTGGTGTGTTTTAAAAAGGCTGTGAGTATTAAGGGATGTGAAGATGATGCCAATATCAATATCATGGAAATGCTGCTTAAGACGGAGGCATATGAAAAAGCATTGCAATTTATCGCGCATGTAAAAATAAGCCATCAATACAATTATCAAAGATATGTATTCCAAGCGCAATGCAGTCAAGCGCTTGGAAAATGCAGTGAGGCAATCAAGTACTCTATTAAGGCAGGGATGTGTGCTAAGGAGGCAAGCGATGCTCAATCTGTCAAGAAAAGCCTTGCACATCTATATGCGCAGCAAAAAGACTTCAAGAGAGCCCTTGGGTTTATAGAAAGCTTGGAGAAATACGATGAAATAGATGATGACATGTTGCTACTCAAGGGAATATGCCTTAAAGAGCAGGGGAATTATGATGCATCCTTGAAATGTCTTGCTAAAGTAGTGGAAGGAAAAAGACGTGATATGGCAGGGGAAATAATGGGGGATATTTATGTAAGACAAAACAAATTTTCACTAGGAAAAGCTCATTATATTAAACTTCTTGAGAATGCTAATGAAAAAGAACAATCATATCTGTTCAACTATAATCTGGCAAGATTGTATGTAGCCAACAATGATTATATCGGGGGAAGGCCATTTCTGCTGAAATGGTATCATCATGTCGACGAAAAGAAAAATATATTTCTAAAAAATAAATTACTAAATATAATTGAGTATGCTGATAAGAAAACAATACTCAAATCCAAGCCCATAGAAATGACTTTACAATAACATCGAAATGTAATTTAAAATGTGCGATGTGTGATACGCATAAAAATAATTTTGATCTCGGAAAGACAACGGCGGATGAAATTGAAAAACTGTTTCCCTATTTAGAAGGCATATCTTGGCTTGGCGGGGAAGTGTTCCTTGCGAAACGATTTGACCATTTGTTTGAACAGGCGCTGCGTCACAAAAATATTCGAACCAATGAGATTATTACCAATGGGCTGCTCTTAACCGAGAAAACAATCGATAAAATCGTTGCGAACAAAGTAAAATTGACCGTTTCTGTGGATGGTGTAACAAAAAATATATATGAAGGGATTCGTAAAGGTGGAAATTTTGAAGTATTGCAAAAAAAACTGCATATGATTTCAGAAGCGTATTCCCGCACACATACTGAAGCGTATGTGTTGCAGCTTAATCATGTAGTGCTTAAAAGTAATTATAAAGATTTAATTCGATTGCCGGATTTTGCGCGCAAATATGGGTTTAATAGAATTAGTTTGATGAGATGTATCCCAAGCCCAGTCGCAAATAATGAATTGATAGAGAATGATCTTGCAATAATGGGATATATTAAAGGCATAATGCCGCAGGTGCTTGATAGAGCGCAGAAAAATGGGATCACCATGTTGCTTGACCGTTTTTATGGCAACATGGCTTTCAATAATGGTAAAAAAAGCAGTGTTCAACAATCTCAATATTTAGACAGTGGATGCGATACAAACAGCGCCGAAAGTGTTTATGGGAAAAGAGAGGATTATTGTAGTGCTCCCTGGAAGAGATTTACTCTTTTAACCGATGGATTTGTATATCCGGATTGTGATTGTGTTGTGCCCGCCGGTGGTTTTATTAAACAATCAATTGCAGAGACATGGAATAGCAGCATTATGCAGCAATACCGGGCAACATTAGGCAGGAAAAGTGGTAACAGTTTATGCAATAAAGAATGTATGAAGAATAAATACTACGCTAATAATGTGCAAAAATACATATTGTAAAGTGCTTATAAAGCGATTCCGAAAGAGTGGTGTATTGTATGTCACTGTATAGTGCACTACCGGGGAAGCAATGGCGGAGAAGTATTCCTGCCCGGGGCGTAGTTTTTTGTTGCGGAGTCATCTTTGCAATAGTAATGGTTGAACTGTTTATGCGTGCGGGATGGTTTTCAATCTTTGCTCTGAGGGAATACGGGAATCATGTTTCCGGTGTTCAGTCAGGGGCATATAAGATTTTGTGTCTGGGTGACTCCATGTCCGCATTTACCTACACCCCCATCTTGGAACGCATATTAAATGAGAAAAGTTCCGGTCTAAAGTTTGCAGTTATCAATAAGGCAATCCCCGCGACGACCTCTACCGTATTGTCGGCACATGCGCAAGAATACATAGAGCAGTATAACCCCCAAATGGTCATTGCAATGATGGGGCATAATGATTACCAGCCGTTACTCTTTATGCCATTGATGGGAGACCCCCAGCGTAGCCACTGGATGCTCATTGAGTGCTTAAAATTTATACTAAAAAAACATCCTCCTACAGAACTTCCGGCCACAAAAGTGATGTCCACGGATAAAGGTGCTGAAGCAAGCAAAAGAGATGACCGGTTAGAAGCTCTCCGCCGGGTGATAGAAGAAGATCCGCGCAATATGCAGGCATATACGGAATTGGGGTGCTACTATCTTGGCATCCGCAAAGACGATGCGGCAATTGACTTGTTTGCCCGTGCCATAAGCATGAATCCGGGAAGCGTTGATTTCTATATAAAGATTGCTGATATTTACTTCAATCAGAAGCGTTACGCGGAAGCGCTGCGTATGCTTAAAGCGGCTCCAGTAGGACATGAAAATTATTGTTTTGTTTTGAGGGACATGGCCCGAGTGTATGCCGTCTTGAAGGACACACCCAGTCAGGTTGCTGCATTGGAGAAAGCCGTTCGCTCAGGTGGTGATCCGGTAACTCAGCAGATGTTGTTGCAGTTCTATTTTGACGCAGGAGATACGCGGCGTGCCATTGAGCTCGAAAAAAAAATATCTGATCAAAACGATCCGACAGGAAATGCGCTGGGCTGTTTGTCCCATGTCTATCTTTTGCGGAAAGAAATTAAGATTGCAAAGCAATACGCCGATAAGGCGACTGCGGTGCGGAGTGTCAATCTCAATAAAACTACCCGTGCCAATTATTGCCGATTAGCCCGATTGACTCGTGACAGGAACATTCAATTGGTTTGCATACAGTATCCGCTGAGAAGCGTCAAACCGTTAAAAGAAATGTTGGATGGATTTGATAATATCCTTTTTGTTGACAACGAAAATATATTTTGGGATGCAGTTGCGGCGAAAGGGTACGCTGCTTATTTTATAGATAATTTTGCCGGTGATTTTGGCCATTGCACTTCCCTGGGCTATGAAATGATGGCAGCCAACATAGCTGATAATATCCTTACCGCGATAGATATTAAACATTGACAGCCAATCAATGGATGGTTGGCCGGTATTGCAAACAATGTTTACATATAATAAAAGCGGGGAATAATAATAGTGGCAAAGTGTCTTTTTAGAATAGTCCGGCGGGGATGGGTAATTATGCGGCTTCAAGTATTGCGCGGGTTAGGCGGACATCGGCTGGCTGGTTGCGCTTGCGGTTGATGGTTGTTTTGAGTCGGGGGTCTGCAAACAGGACGATAAGGGCCAGCGAGATTGCCGTTGCGTTGCCGTTCTTGAATGCCTTTGCTTTTTGATGAATCATTTGTGATACTTCCTCGGCCATCATGGTGTCGGGAACTTCAATTTTCGCGCTTTCAAAGTTCAGCGAATCAATTCCTCCCACGGTCATCATTTCTATAAACATCCGCTCCAGTTCAGGTGAAGCCAGTCCATCTCTTTTGCCTCTGCTTGCCAGCAGATACCGTGCAGCGAATGATTTAAGAAATGATTCGCGGTCCTCGGTGCGCGCTGCATGCAGTTTCGCTGATTCAATCAAATCCCGGTTGGCGTCTATCGCATCGAAATTCCCGGCAAGTATGTTTTTTAACGCTTCTTTCAGCTTTGGTTCATCCGCCGGCGCTTCAAACGACCCTTCCGCAATATCCATAGTAAACGCTACCTGATGTTCGTACTCCTTCTTTTCGCGGGGGGATGTGACGAACAGCTCAAACAAGTTAATCCCCATTATCGCTATTTCCGTTATATCCCGCCGTCCTGTCACCAGCTTTGTGGCTTTCTGGAAATTCTCGTTCTCGAAAATAACGATGCAGGTCGGGTCCATTTTTTGCACGACACTCTCCAACTGCGCACCGGTCGTGTCTTTGTTCACCAATATCTTTATCACGGACCACGGTTGGGGTTGTACCGTAGCGTCTTGCGGTTCCGCCAGATCTATCACTGAATAATTACGCATTTCGGTACTTGCTTTTATTCCCCTGCCGGCAACCCATGCGCCTGTCAATATTTCAGCTTGTATCGCGGCAATTTTTTGGGTAAGTTCTTGACTGCTGCAAATAATGCCGTCAGCTCCGGTGAGGTTCAATAGTTTAATAGCGTCGTCCGCATTGTCACCCGCGTACATAAGATAGGTTTTTGCGCCTTTGTTGTTCAAAGTTTGCACCTGCGCGCGCAAGGTATTTACGGTTGTGTCCAAAGCATTAACTGCCTTGAGAACGATGGGATGATTCAGGCGGGGCATGGTCGAAAAAGCGTCTGTCCATTCGCGTTCGACTGCCACATTTACCCGGCGCGCTTCATGCCGGGCACGCAGTACTCGCTGCGCCTGGCCATAATTGATAGTGCGCGTACTCTCAGGCATGGTGATTTCCTCGTTCTGCCACTGAAGAACTGTGCCTGTCCCTTCGCTGCGCAAAACCATCAGTCCGCCGTCCATGAGGCCCTTTTCACCGATGGTTTGTAATAGATTGATAAAATTGCGAGACCCCGTGACACTGCCACTGCCCTGCAGTAAAGCAAGGATATATGACGCCTCAAATTCCTTCCCTGCCTGCACATCTATATATATTTTTACCTTCCCGTTTTCGTTAACCATATAGGTGTCGCTAATCCCGCAGGCGCTGGCTTTTGAAAGAATTTCTTTTCTTTTTTGAACATCGCTTGGCAACGCAGTGATAATGATTTGAGCGCCGGAGGGGAGATTGTCCTCTTTTGATACCCCGACAATGGTCGGTATATCCGCATTAGTATCATACGCGACATGGATAACCCCTGTAGTTATAAAGCTGACAGCCGCGCCGCCGGCAACGGTTGCCAGCGCTGCAAGGACCGTGATAATCGCTCCATACCCCAGCGCAAGAGGCATGAGCCACCAGCCCAGGGCCGCAACAGTCGCTATGCCGGTTAGCCATCCAACCGTGTTCATGGCTGTTATGGCAGCACCCCGCGCAGTATTTGCACTGCTGTGCGCCCGGTCAAAAACCACCGGATTTTTCATCATCGGCACAAACTCGTGCAAATGCACCTCAAGAAGCGCCAGCCACTGTGGCCACCCAGCAGAAATTCGTTGATAATAGCGCCCCGCATTTTCCGGCAATACGGCGGCAGCAACGGTGGCATCATTTCCTGTATTTCCAGGTTTATCCATCGCAGATAATCTTTGTGCTATGAGAGGAATCGCCGCAAGGAAAATAGTAAGTTTTTCCTTTAAGCGAACTTTGAACACCGACTCAAAAGAGTTAGCGGCGAAATCCTCATACTTGATCGCAGAGCCTGTGTATATAGATCCCGCCAGTGAATATCCCTCCAGAAGTTTATCGATAAAATTACCGAAATTGTCTATCTTGGTTTCATATATGACCGAAAATATAGTGTTCAAGAATCGGGCCCATTGAAAGGCATGAGACGGGTAGAGGTTCATTATAAGGGCTAAGGTTGCTCGTGCTGCCCAATGAGATTCGGTAACTATAAAATGATGTATCCGGGCGTTATATAACCGTGCTGCGTAGATATTGAAATCCATGTACTCGTGGACATTCCAGCCAAACATATCCGCAAATGCGAGGGCGGTGCAATCAGCGGCAAATTCATGCACGGTTTCTGTAAGCAAATTGTAGCCGTGATATCCTTTCTGATTCAGAACATCGTGCGCGATTTCATGAGCCACTACTTCAAAAAATATTCTATTGCTCCCTTCTCTTCTCAATAACCCGCCTATGATGAAATTAGAATAGGCATTATCTAAGTAGTCCCTCACTATCGCTGTACTTGCCTTTGCCGCGAGGCGCAATACTGTTTCCGGATTATGTAATTGCGGGACCCCGGGTATAGTAGACGAGGCCATAATCGTGGCCATTATATGCACTTTTGCTTCCTCGTCCTGCAGCCAAAGGGTATTGAAGAGTGAATCTCTCCACCCCTCTGCTGTAACCAGATTTTGAATATACTGTTTTGACGGTCCTGCCAATGCGCTGCTGAGCTCAATAAATTCTTTATCCAATGCTTTGCGCTGTTTGTCTCCTTCCGCCGGCGGCAAAGGAGAATTAAACTTTATATTTGTTTGTTCGTTGATTGTGTAGTCCGCGAAATAACTTAATGCGTAAAGTTTGATGCTAATGTGCATGTTCGGGCTACGCAAGATGCGTCTTAATACCTCAGGTCTTTTTTTACTGTAATATATGACCAGATAGCCCAAGCGTGGATTAATAAGTCCGTTGGTCAGCAGATATTTTTCAATCTCCTCAGGGGAAGCTTTCTCCGTAAGCACGCGCCTCGCTTTTGCGGCTTCATCCGTATTCACGGCCGTTTTTGTGAGGAGTAACTCCAGCACCTGGGGGTCATCAATCATTGCGGTAATGCGGGTTACCAGCTCGGCCGACACATCGTTGCCGTATGTATTGTTATCAATAGATTTTACAATTTCCGACCTCAAGCGATTCGCGGTATCAGGCGCTTGCGTTTCTAACTTTACGATAATATCCATCATATTCATGATACAGGTATTTACCAGATCCATCTTACCATCATACTGGTCTGTAAAATTATAGTTTGCGAGGGGTTTTAAGATGCCGGCTTCCCGGTCCAATATAGTTTTTAGTTCATCGTAAACTTTCAGCAAAAGTGCCGGATTCGTGATGTTATCATAGACCATGTAGGGCATCAAATCATTCACTGTCTGCGGGTTTTGAGCGGAAAGATTAGCTGAGGTAATTCTTTGCAATACGAAATCGGCTTCGCCCGCTTCAATAATCCTCTTAATCACCCAGATAACCGTTGGAACGCGCAGAGAATTAGTCCCCAGGATAGTAATCAGTGAATCTATGGTTTTGGTTACTAACTCTTGCGAATGACCATCATTGTTGTTTTTTAATAATTGTATTATTGCAACAAGCTCGCTCACCGGTTGATCGTTTTGTTTTGCTTTATTATTAATCGCATCGCGATATATATTGCCTGACATTGGCACCAAGCTCTCAATAAAGCTTGTCAGGTCTCCGTTAGTTTGCTCAAGTGTTGCGAGCGAGATGACAACAGTGGCTTTTCTGGAAACGGTCAGCGGGGCTTTAACCGTAGTCAACCCGAAAGTCCCGAAGAGCAGGTTGTAGATAAAATGGGCAGCAACATTGGCGAGATAGGCGGCGAGCAGGGGGTTGATGCCGAAGGGATGGAGAAATCCGGCGGATACGGTGACGGCTAAGATAATCGCGGCCCCTATCGCGCGGAACGCAAATTGTTTCGGTGTGGACCCATCTTTGCCGGAAAACAGCAGAAAGGAATGCGCAATCCAGTCAATGATGCTTATTGGCGCTACGATAATTTCCGCGGCAATGGTCAAGCCCGGATGTTCGATGAGGCCCAACTCTGTTTCGTACCATTGGGGGTCAAGGTTGTGCGTCAGGCCCAACCCCTGCGCCACCCAGGCAACGAAGCGATAGATAAAAGGAAGCGTGAGGGCGGTCGTTGCTGTTGCGTGTGTCGGGTCAGGATTTGTATGTATCATATTCGGCACAATTTCATGCAAGAGCTTCTCTATCTCGGCAAGCAACTTCGGCCAGCCGGAGGAAATCCGTTGTTGATAGCGCATCTCATCGTCAGAAAATACAAAGGCAACGGTAGTTTATTTTGGAGAAACTATTTGAATAATATTATTAAGATAAGTTGACAATCTATCTGGACTTAGGAATACATAAAGATTTTTCTTCAACATGCCCTGAATATCAGCATAATTCATTGGCACATTACCCGTGTATATGGATGGTGTAAATGAATACGCATTAAGGAGTTCAAAGATGAATGTACTGAAATCAACTATCTGTTTTTTATATATCAACGAAAATATGCTGTTTAATAGGCGGGCCCATCGAAGGTTTTTGAGTAGAAAGTGTTTGATTATCTGGGCCATAGCTGCTCTTGCTGCATTATGCTCCTCTTCAACTTGATAATTATAGTGCTGAGCTATAGCCAAAGTATTTTCATAGTTCCATAACTCCATGAACTCATTGACATCCCAGCCAAACATGTCCGCAAATGCAAAAGCGGCGCACTCAGCGGTGAATTCATGTATTGATTTTGCCAGTAAATTATCACTGCGATATCCCTGTTGATACAGGACGCTGTGGGCGATTTCATGAGCCAGTACTTCGAAAAATGTTCTATTATTCCCTTTTCTCATCAGGACTCCTCCGATGACGAATCCAGAATTTGCATTGCTCCAATAGTCCCTCACTATTGCCTTGCTTGCCTTTGCCGCGAGCTGCAATACTGTTTTCGGGTCGCTGAATTGCGGGACTTCGGGCATTGTGGATGAGACTATGAGCGCGGCCATTATGTATGCTTTCATCGCTTCGTCCTGCAGCCATATATTGTTGAAAAGCCAATCTCTCCACCCCTCAGTTTTTTCAAGATTCACAATATACTGCTTTGATGGTCCTGAAAAATCGTTCCTGTACTGCATGAACTCATCATCCCAAGCTTTATATTTAATGTTTTTATCTGTTTGGTTCAAAGTGTCATCATGCTCAATTTTTCCTTTTTCGTCGACCGCATAGCGCGCAAAATAACTTAATGCGTAAAGCTTGATGCTTATGTGCATATCAGGACTTTGTAAGATGAGTCTTAATACATCAGGTTTGTTTTTGCTGTAATTTATGACCAGAAAGCCCAAGCGTGGATTAGTCAGTCCCTTGGTTTTCAGATAATTCACAATAGTTTTCGGTGCAGCGGTATTATTAAGTACGCCTCGCGCTTTTGCGGCCTCTCTCGTATCAACGGCTGTCTTGGTGAGGAGTAACTCGAGGACATGGGGGTCATCAATCATTGCGGTTAGGTGGGTTATCAGCTCAGCCGACACATCGTCGCCGTATGTATTGTTATCAATAGATTGCACAATCTCTAACTTCAAGCGATTGGCGGTATCAGGCGATTGCGCTTCTAACTTTACGATAATATCCATCATAACCGCGATGCAATTATTTATCAGATTCCAATCTTGTTCTTGTTTGTTTCCTATGCCGGCTTCTCGCTCTAGTATGGTTTCTAGTTTACCGTAAATCGTAAGCAGAATTTCTGAATTTTGATCGTTCCTAGTATAAATCCAATACATCAGTTCATACAGTGTTTGTGGATTTTGAGTGTACAGATACGTTGTGCTAATTCCCTGCAATATACTATCGCCTGCTCCCGCCTGAATTAAATTGAGCATAGCCCACCTAGCCGTTGCAACATGTGCATTATCAGGCGCGATCATTTTCATCAGAGAATCAATGGTTTTGGCTAATAATCCTTTAGAATAAATATCATTTTGGGCTTTCAATGATTTGATTATTTCATAAAGCTCGTTTAACGGGTTAGTATTTTGTTTAAAATTTGCTGTCTGCTTCTCAATGCTTTCGATGAATTTTGTCAGATCTCCGTTGGCATCCCAAAGGGCATCAAGGGTTATGGAAGCAGGGGCTTGCCCGTGTTGTGTCATCGGGGCGCGGAAATTATGGTTGAACAGGGTGCGGAAAGCAGGGGGGAGATACGAATTAATGGCAAAGAATATTGCATCGAGTATGTTGATTGTGGAATGAACCATGGCGCTGACGATGTTTGCGACTCCCGGGATGCCGGGCAGTTGCAGGATGGTGAATGGGGCTGACAAGATTACCGTTATCCATGTTCCCCTGCGTACCCAGTCGTTTGCTTGAGCATCTATATAGTAGTGCTCAGCTACAAATGTATTAATCCGGTCATGTAAGTCTTTTCTCAGTGGTGCGTTAAATATCGCCTTCAGCGCGAGACGAGCGATTTCAGTTAATTCTATGGATTCCACTATCGGAGCGAAGAATATATTATCAATCTCCGTGACCGCGGCACCGGCAATTCCGTTCTCATTGTTTTTGTTTAGTATTCCTCTGCCTTCCAGCCAGTGCTGAAGGAATCGGCTGGGTAAAATGCGAAATAATATTTTATTTTGTTTATTAATCGAAGATGTGAACTGTCCAATCACTCGGGGATTTAACGGCACTTGTTTTATAAGATTATTACTAAATAGCACCTTATTTGATGATGATGCGGGCTGGGTCAAAAACTGGGCAACGATGCGCGCGCTATCATAGAAAGGGCGAAACAGATTTTTTAGTGCTATGAAGGCGAGGAGAAATGCGACATATGCGTGCGAACCGAATGCTTCGGGAACATATAGTTCGTTGTTCAATCCAAGGGTCAGCATAACCTTATCGAATGCCATTTGAGCGCTAAAAATCAAAGTTTTCCTGAACACGGATACGCGGTGTGTCAGTGGTGCGGTCCAAGTGTAATCGGGCAATATCTTCTCGAAGAGATTACGATCAGTTGTGATAAAGTATGTAAAATCCTTCACCGCCGCTGATTTTGAATTAATCCACATCCTTCCCGTGATTGCACGGAAAGTACTCCTAAAATATTCATCTTGTTGCTCTTTTGCTGTAGTGCCGGTCGACGATTGATGTATTTCGCTTATCAATTGTTTCATGTCAAGGCTCTGCATTAATGATTTTAGCGACCTAAACAAGGGCCCGATACCTTCTCTCTGCCAGAAGTTCCGTAGCGATCTCCATATTTTCCCGCTAAGTCCGGTAGGGAGGGGGCTCATATCCTGCAGAAATTTCGCTGCGGCATCATTCGGAGTCCATAATTTTTCGTCTTCGAGCCAGGTGCTGTTCGGTCTCTGTAATGCCTCGCCCACGGCTTTCAGTGCCAGAGGACAGCGTTCAAAATCAATGTTTCCTTCAGCATCAGTGAGCAGTGCCTCTACGATTGCATACCCAACACAATGGACTGGAGCATCGAACGCCAATGTGCCGTGCGCTGTGGCCCCTTTGAATTCGTAAATCGCATTCGCCAGAATACGGTCAGCATCCTCAAGTGAGAATTCCTTCAGCGCGTTTTCGTGAAGTGCTCTCAAGAAGTAAAGTTTCTTTTGCTCGGTATCAAGTTTTGAGTGATGGGGATTAGCAGTATAGTCAAGGAATTGTCTGCCTATAAAAGCAAGCACCTTCAGGTCTTTCGCCAAGGCGATTCTTTCATCTTCGCTATTTGTTTGCCACTGTACATACGTGTCGGACAACTCCGCGACAGCTTCCCTTACGCTTGCTGACATTGGTTTGTCGTAAAGCATCTGATGGATTCGATGCCCCAACTCATGTGCAATGATTCTCACCGTATCTCCAATCACGGCATGGTCATCCATCACCAAATTGATGCCTCGGTTATTCGCAAAGGATTGCCAGTCCCCACGCTCGATATCGATCATGGTCGCGCGTATGATTTGATTGATAGAATGTATATTCATCCCCATCACGACCCCGAGAATCAGTGCTATCGGTCTTAAAAGCACGCGGGACATAAGTATCAACCGAACCATCGCCTTCGATTCTGCAATAGCAGCCGCATGGCGCGTTTCTGATTCTTTATCGGTACCGCCTTCACGTAGAGCATCCAAAGCTTTGCGGCGTAGATCATTGTCAAAATCGCCGAAAGAGGTTATTACTTCTTTCATCGCTTGTGTATGTGAGAAGATGTTAAGCATTCTATTCTGCAATTCTTTTTCACGAATGAGTTTGTGGAGTTCATTGTCCTTTTGTGCAAAATCATAAGCGTCTTGCTGCAATTGTTCCGTCTCCAGAACCAGTGCCATTACCGATTGGTTTTGCTCAGGCCGGGATTCACGCAATTCGCCGGCAACTATGTAGACCTCGCGGGTGCCTATATCGGAAAAACTTTTCATTCTTTTGAGTCGCCGGACAAACGCGTTCGAAACTTCCTTGTTCGTCTCTTTCTGTAATGCCTCTTTCAATTCATTGTCGGTTTTCGCACCGAGAGAAGCTTTTGCCAGATCATATACACTACGATGAGCTCGACTTCCCACAACATACGCTCGTATGCCACGGATAACCCCTCTCTCAACCACCGGGGACTTCGCAAAGATGACATTCAGCAACGCCTCATCCGTTTGTTCGAAACCTCTCGCCGTTACCATGAAGCCGGTAAATTGTGGCGAATAATTCGTCTCCGCAATGGTGGCGGCTTGTATACCGAAAGTCCCGAAAAGCAGGTTGTAGACGGCGTGCGCAGCCACATTGGCAAGATAGGCGGCGAGAAGGGGGTTGATGCCGAAGGGATTGAAGAGCCCTGCGGACACGGTGACGGCTAAGATGATTGCGGCCCCTATCGCGTGGATTGCAAATTGTTTTGGTGTTGACCCATCTTTGCTGGTGAGCAGCAGGAAGGAGTGCGCAATCCAGTCAATGAAGCTTATCGGCGCTATGAAAAGTTCCGCGGCAATGGTCAAGCCCGGATGTCCGCGGCGGCCCGCTTCTGTTTCGTACCATTTGGGGTCAATGTTGTGCGTCAGCCCCAACCCCTGCGCCACCCAGGCAACGAAGCGATAGATGAAGGGAAGCGTGAGGGCGGTTGTGGGGCTATTCTTTCCCAATAGGGCAAGCGGTTCAGCAGTGAGAAGCTCAGCCACATCTCTGATGAAGGGGACAGCCAGAGCGACCTGCTGTAGCAGGGGGCCGTTGTTGCCTGCAGTCGCCGTTTCATTTTGACGCATTGCAACCGCCGCCAGCATGTTTTGCCATTGTTCCGGAAGCTTGCCCAGCTGGCCTGCCGGTATATTAAATGTCTCAGCAATTTGTTTTTGATTTTCAGGAGATTGTCGGGGCGACACTCCTTGGCCGACTACCCCATTGTTTTCGGCAAGCTGACTCATCAGAAAAACCATTAGTTTCATCGGGGTTGCCGGGGAGTGTGCTGTCTGCATCGCCTGCGCAAGGGCGAGCCAATCGGAAAAGGCCTGACGGGCGGCCTCGGTCACCGCGACCGGCACATCGTTAAAGCTCGTGCGTGTCGTTTGTGTTTCTTGATCTTTGGTAATGACAACCGTTTGTTGCTGACCTTGATTATTGGCGATGGTAATGGTTATGGAAGTGTCGTTGACGATAACCGTGGCATTTGCGTAGCCCATGGCTGTGAGGATTTCATTTATTTTTGTTTGGTCGACATTTTTTAGGTCAACCTTTGCCCAGCCTGCCGCCGCGATTTTCGCCAGAGCAGCTTGTATCTGATTTGAGGGAGAAAGACAGGATTCGATAGTGGGACCCAAGGCGTCGCTGTGCTTGAAATCGACATTGATTAAACTTTTTGCAAGGTCTTTGGCGGGGTCGGCCGTGGGTTTGTTTACATCAGCGGCGGATCGAGAAATATAGGCAAGAGCTTTTGCCTGTTTTTTAATCAGCAATTGATACACTTTCCCAGCTATACTGGTGTCCTGGGTTACATTGGGCGTAATGGCAATATGGGATATCTTGCGCTTGTTGAGCAGATCCTCCAGTCCTTCGGTGTGGAACCCTCCGGTTACAACTACGATTATCTCGGGGCGCCCGGCGTTCATGTCAGCTGGCGCAAGCGATGTTATGACGCGGTCAATTTCTTCATCAATCTGACTCGTGCCTGTCAGCGTATGAGCCGGGGAAGCGGCGACAGTCACTGTATTGTTGCCCAGTATTTTGTTAATAAAAACATTGTTGCGGTCAGCGTTGGTGGCATAATATGCGTCCAAAACTGATTCATCCGGTTCTAATTCTTTTAAGTGGTCGCTATAGGTGTATTTAGTCCAGATTTGTTTGAACTTGTCTATGCGCTCGGTGAAGTATTGGTAATCATCGGCAGACAGCCGGTTAAACAGGTAATCCTTAAAATAACTGTAGAAATCGGAGGCGAACGATACTTCCAGTTCGCTGATGTCCTGCGCGAACCCAATGCGTATTTCTTCGGTCAGTTCTTTTTCTTCTTTTATCAGCAGTAGGGGATTTACGCTCTGGCTTTTGTTGATGTAGGCGAAGAATTTTTCCAGGTCAGGATAATTTTTCGAAAGGTCAAGATGGTATTCCTGCGACAGTTTTGACAATGCGACATAGAGTTTATCCAGTTGTGAGAAATTCCCTGTTTTTTCAATTAAATAATTATAGACGCTAAACGGCAATTGCGTTTTAAGGGCACCCATAAACCCTTGCAGCTGCCGCGAGATTCGCTTGTAAGGCAGACGGTTCCGTATGTGTGTGAGCTCGCCGTACCCTTGAATGTTCGGATAGCGAAGCATGTTGATGGCAGACAGGCTATTGAAGTTTTCGGGGTTATTGTTTATATTTGCCGCATATTTAGCAAGAATTTTATAGTACTTCTCAGCATCCATGCGCCCCGACTTGTAGCGCTCTATGACTGCATTAAATCTGTGGTTGCGCGCCGAGAGATATTTTACTTGAAGGAATGTCATATCCTTGTCCAGCTGTTTTATTTTTTCGGTAAAATATTCTTTCTTTTCGAGTATCTTTTCCAGTCGCTGGATATTGCCTTTGTGCAGTGCTTCGTCTTCCAACCCTTTCAGCAAATCAGGCCTGTCTCCGGTTACCGCAAAGTATTCAACCCCGGTCAACCGGCCCTGATCAACCAGTGTTTCCATCATATCTTTTTTCAGTCCGCTGTCCTTGATGTTGCGGAGCCATGAAGTGTCGATGCTCCCGTAACCACCTTCAAGAAATACGGTTTTGAGATGGTATTTTTCGTCAAGCTCGCCGAGAATTTTGCTTATGTTGCGCTGGACTTCAGGATGACAATGCAAATCCTGAATGTTGACGACAACCTGGTTTGACCCGAAGTAGCGGCCGTTCGTAATACGGCCCATGGAACTTGGGATAATCAGGTGCTCCAGTGCTTCTTTGAATTGCGGCTGGGCTACGGCGGGAGAAACCATTGCTTGTAAAGCGGGGGATACCACAGCTGTGTATATAAAACAGCAGGCAGTAAGAATGGCGATAGATTTTTTGCGTTACATAAAGTCATTAGCGGTACCTGCAGTAAGAAGCTCTGTTTTCATGTATGATCGTAATAGTATTAATACTGGTATAATGAAATCCTGTAAAGTAATTATAAGCGGAATATACAGAAAATTCAAGGATTTTATGTGAAATACTTGAAAAACCGCTTTTGGGGGGAATAGTGGCATGTACTGAAGATTTATGAAATGGGGGTCTCGGGGGGGGGTA
>CAIRNS010000029.1 GCA_903880015.1 uncultured Elusimicrobia bacterium
CCAAATCGCCACTTTCCATGGTGGCAACAATCTCTTCAAGTCGTTTCAACGCCGATTCAAATTTCTGTGGTTTTACCATTTCATACTCCTCCGAGCGATAGTCGAAACGCTGTCACATCACTCGTGTTTTAAAACTTCCCCGGGCAACCTTTACATCTATCTCATCGCCTCGCTGAACACATTTTTCGTCGGTCACAATCGTTCGTTCCGGAAGTTTCCAGCAAATTGCGTAGCCGCGCTGCAGCGTACTCAAGGGTGATAAAACATGTAATTTCTCTGATGCGACGGACACTGCATGGCGCGATGATTCCAGTATGTTTGCTGCTCGCGACGAGAGTGAATGCATCAGCGTATCAATATCCTGCATGCGTGATTCGAAAACCGCCAGCGGGTCCTGCAGAAATCGTGAACGGGTTGCATGGGCAACAACATGTTCATATACTTCGAGCTGATGCCTGATTGTCCGAACCAGGGAATGCTTAAGATTGTCGACGCGCTCAGTTAATTCAGTTTTGTTGCGTACAACCAGCTCGGCAGCCGCCGAAGGGGTCGCGGCACGCAAATCGGCCACAAAATCAGCAATGGTGAAATCAACTTCATGACCGACGCAGGATATGATCGGAATGCGTGAATCGGCGATGGCGCGGGCAACGATTTCTTCGTTAAACGCCCATAAATCCTCATATGAACCGCCACCGCGTCCCACTAAAAGAACATCGATTTCAGGACAGTGCTTATTGAAATAATTAATTGCTGCCGTAATGTCGTACTTGGCTTCATCACCCTGAACGCGTACCGGATACAGCAGTACCGAAACATTGGCAAACCGCCGGGAGATAACCGAGAGTATATCGCGAATAGCTGCCCCGGCAGGCGATGTTATAACTCCGATGCGCTGAGGAAGCATCGGAATCGGTTTTTTACGCGATTGATCGAAAAGCCCCTCTTTGTCGAGTTTTGCTTTAAGCTGTTCAAAAGCAAGCTGCAACGCGCCTTTGCCGGATGGTTCGGCGACAAGAGCTATGAACTGGTATTCGCCGCGCTTGGCATATGCCGAAACACGGCCGCGGACAATAATCTTCCCACCATCTTCGATGGCAAATTTTAGCAAACGGTTGACGCCTGCAAACATAACTGCAGATATCTGCGCATCTTGGTCTTTAAGAGAAAAATACCAATGCCCTGAAGGATATGCACGGAAATTAGATACTTCCCCTTCAAGCCAGATATCCGGCCAGGTGTCTTCCATCACGACGCGGATTTCGCGATTAAGCTCAGAAACTGTGTAGATTTTCCTGCCGTCGTTTTTCATGCGTTATTTTGTGCCGCGGGTGTTTATAGAAAATCGTTTGATGGTGCGCGTCATACCGGTAACGGCATCGACATCAACAATACACCCCTGCATTACCGCGTCGCCCTGCGCTTCAACAAAATGCTGAGGCATACCGGTTAAAAACTTTTTGAGCACCGTATCCCTGTCCATGCCGATAACTCCCTCGTCAGGGCCGGTCATACCTGCATCCGTAAGCGATGCCGTTCCCGACAAGCGGACACCATCGTCAGCCGTCTGAACATGAGTATGCGTACCTACGACAGCTGAAACTCTGCCGTCGAGATAGTGCGTAATGGCGCTTTTTTCAGAGGTTACCTCGGCGTGCATGTCAACAAAAATAACTTTAGTTTCACGGCGTATCTGTTCAATGACCGCGTCAGCGGCACGAAATGGACAATCAATCAAAGGAAGATACACCCGTCCCATCAGATTAATGACTCCTACGGCTTCATTAGTCGATGCGGTGTATATCCCCCACCCCTGTCCGGGAACGCCCGGAGGGTAATTTGCCGGGCGCAGTATACGCGGATCATCCATTATCTCGACGATTTCTTTGCGGTCGAAAGTATGGTTACCCATCGTAATGACATTAATGCCCAAGGAAAAGAGTTCCTGCGCAATAGCGCGGGTAAGCCCCTTTCCGGCAGCTGCATTCTCGGCATTGGCAATGACAAAATCAGGTTTCTCCTTATCGAGAAAACCAGCCAACTTATCCGACAATATCTTGCGTCCGCTGTTGCCGACAATGTCCGCTATAAACAGTATTTTCATTATAAACCTATTTTGCCACTTCCTGAGCGCGGGTTTCACGAATGACCGTTATCTTAATCTGTCCAGGGTACTCCAGCTCCTGCTCAACTTTTTGTGCGATATCGTGCGCTAGGACTTGTGCCGCCTTATCGTCAATGTCTTCCGGCTCTACCATAATGCGCACTTCACGGCCTGCCTGAATGGCGTAAGCGCTGGCCACGCCGCGGAAGGATGTACACACCTTTTCCAATTTCTCCAAGCGTTTAAGATACAGCTCAATCGATTCCCTGCGCGCTCCGGGGCGGGCAGCCGAAATAGCGTCAGCGGCGGCCACCACAAATGCCTCAGGGCTTTGCGGCGCCTCTATGCCTTCATGATGAGCAATAATGGCATTAATCATCTTGGGCGATTCGCCGTATTTTCTGGCAAGGTCAGCCGATATCTGATGATGCATACCTTCAACTTCATGGTCTGTAGCTTTGCCTATGTCATGCATAAGCCCCGCGCGCTTACAAAACGCAATATCAAGGCCTAACTCACCGGCAATCGTTCCCGAAAGCCAGGTAACTTCCAGCGTATGCTGCAGCTGGTTCTGTCCATAGGATGTACGGTATTTTAGCTTGCCCAGTAGCTTGATAATTTCCTGATTGAGTCCCGGCACACCTGCTTCCAGCGCCGCCTCTTCACCGGCTTCTTTTAGTTTGTTATCCATCTCGCGTTTTGTTTTCTCAACTACTTCTTCAATCCGGGCCGGATGAATTCGTCCGTCAGAAATCAGCCGTTCAAGCGACTGACGCGCGATTTCGCGACGCACGCCGTCAAACGCTGAAATGATGATGGTCTCAGGGGTGTCGTCAATAATCAAATCAACGCCGGTCGCCTGCTCAAACGCGCGAATATTCCTGCCTTCACGGCCGATAACCCGGCCCTTTATCTCGTCGTTGGGGATATGAACGGAACTGGTCGTTATTTCCCCCGTATGCTCGGCGGCTACTTTTTGAATAGCAATGGAAAGGATATCCTTCGACTTACGGTCAGCCGTTTCACGCGTTTCCTGCTCAAGCTTCTTCGATAAAAGCGCCATATCGCGTTTTGCTTCATCTTCAAGGGATTGCATCAACAGTTTTTTTGCTTCTTCAGCCGACATTCCGGACAACCGTTCAAGAACTTTCTTTTGTTCTTCCTTTGCCTGCACCAGTTCCTTTTCCGTCTGTGCTATCGCTTGTTCTTTGATGCCTATATTTGTTTCCTTGGCAACAAGATCCTTATCTTTTTTGTCCAATGTTTCAAATTTGCGATCGACGCTTTCTTCGCGCTGTGTCAACCGCCGTTCCAGATTCTGTACTTCTTGTTTGCGTTCGCGGGTTTCTTTCTCAAACTCGACCCGTGAGCGTTCCATCGCTTCTTTTACTTCCAGCATTCCTTCTTTTTTCTTGTTTTCTACGACCAACTTTGCATCACTGAGTATCCGTTCAGCCGTTTGTTCAGCTGACTGCGCCTGGGATTTTCCGTACATCAAACGGATTAAATAGCCGATAACCAAACCGGCGACTGCAACTGCAAGTATAATAACTGATTGATCCATCACTTGAAACTCCTTTCATCACACGAAATAATTCGTGTGTTCGTAACTATCAAACCAACAGTTACATCGTTTTTTTCACTCGGAACATTTTCTAAGACCTGAAAATCATACGCTAGACCAACTAACTTCTGCGCCGGCAATGCTCCCATCCAGCGGTCATAAAATCCTTTGCCGTATCCTATCCGGCTGCCGTGAGGGTCAAATACCATTCCCGGCACCAACACAACATCAATCTCGTCAATGGCAAGAACTTCACAGTCGGGACTTGTATGCGGCTCGCGTATATTAAAAACTCCCGGCGAAACATCATCCAGCGACCGAATGCACATAACCTGCATGACGCCCGACTCTTTTGCCGCTACTTTCGGGACAGCTACCCGTTTCCCATCAGCAAAAGCATGTATGATAAAATCATCTGTCATCACTTCTGAACCGTGGCTACAGTATGCCACGATTGTTTTCGCCGACTCATAGACAGGCAACGAAATGAGCCGCCGCGTAATCTCGGAGCTTAGGTATGCGCGTTCTTTATCAGACAGCGCATCGCGTTTACTTTTTATTGTCTGTCGCAGACGAACTTTTTCGTCTCCAGCGAGAAAGCCGTTCACCTATGGTAACCTCATAACCCTGATCGCTCGGTTCATACAGAACCGTTGGATTAGGCCAATACTCCTGTTCAACAAAATGACCCGGAAAATCATGCGGATATTGATACCCCACCCCATGGCCAAATTTACTTGCTCCGTCGCCCGTCGCATCTTTGAGATGAATAGGGACCGAACGGGGGCTATCGTTCACCAGGGCGTTTTCCGCATTATGCAGCGCGATGTATGCCGCATTTGACTTGGGAGCGCACGCAACATAGGTAACCGCCTGAGCCAAAGGAATCTTTGCCTCGGGCATGCCGACAAACTCTACGGCGGCAAGCGCCGATGTCGCCACCATTAGCGCGCGCGGATCAGCGTTGCCCACATCTTCTGATGCGCAAATAATAATCCGGCGGGCTAAGAAGCGCGGATCATCCCCGGCTGCAAGCATTTTCGTCATCCAGTACAACGCGGCGTCGGGATTTGATCCCCGCATTGATTTAATGAATGCTGATATATGGTCATAGTGCTCATCACCTGATTTATCATATGATATCATCTTATTCTGAAGTGATTCTTCTGCCACCTTCAGCGTAAAATGTACCCCGTCCTGTGCCGTATGCGCGGTTGAAACAACGCCAATCTCAAGGGCATTAAGCAACCGACGCGCGTCACCCAAAGACCTGTCGATCAAATGAGCCCGTGCATCATCGTCCATCTGCACGCGGTATAAACCAAGCCCTCGTTGACTATCTGAAAGCGCACGATCAATGATACTGCTTAACGAAGCCGCATCCAGTGATTTGAATTCAAACATCGTTGAGCGGGACAACAACGCTTTGTTGACATAAAAATAGGGATTTTCCGTTGTAATACCAATAAGGGTAATAGTCCCTTTTTCGACATCGGGGAGTAATGCGTCCTGTTGAGTTTTGTTGAAATGATGTATTTCATCAACCAACAGTATCGTTTTCTTTCCTGATGCGATACGGCGTAATTTTGCCTGTTCGATACTGCGGCGTATATCAGGAATGCCGACAAGCACGGCATTGGTCTCGTCAAAATGGGCGCCTGTACGCTCAGCAATTATACGCGCTAAAGCGCTCTTGCCGGTACCGGATGGACCAAAAAATATCACTGAACTGACCCGGTCTGCCGCTATTGCTCGGCGTAATAGTTTTCCCGGCCCGAGTATCTCTGCCTGACCGGCGAATTCATCGATGGACCGAGGTGCCATCCGGCGCGCCAATGGTGTATTTTCGACGGCTGTATTAGTATCCTTTGATGATTCAAAGAGTTCAGTTTGCATATGTTTAAAATCACTTTTCAAAGCTTGAGGATATACAAAAAAATGCCCCACTGTGCCGTTTCTCAATCGATGTAAGTCCCAGTAATCAAAATGGATGTCAGGGATCCGGCCCAAGAGCACGGATACACCACGACTTCCTGATAGGAACTTGTCGGCTTACATCAGATGAAGAGTGACCAACACCGCAGGGCTAAACGCATCAAACTGACAAAGCGTTATCAAGTGCCTTGATAAGCTCATCAGCCTTCTTATCGAAAACTCCCGAAACATTGTCACGGGAATTTTTCAATCGGAACAATTCGTCAGCGATATTCAACGCCGCCAGAATGGCAAGCTTTAGCGTGTCTGCGATGCCTGTGTCATTTTCAATCTCAGTCAATTTCTGTTCTAAATATTCAGCCAGTGAATATATCATTAATTCATCACCGGCAGGTGTTTCAACTTCATACACCACACCGCGAATTTTTACAGGAGTTTTATTCATGTTTCATTTTCTTTAACAACTTTTCTATGCGATGCGACAAAGCGGCATGCCGCTCGCGCAACTGCTCATTCTCGCGCACAACCCCCTGAACCCGCTTGTGTTCATCCTGGAGATGTTTAAGATCAGATTCCAGCTTGCCTTTTTCCTTTTTAATGCGAATCAAGTGCTCGGCAGCCAAATGTACTTTCTTAGTTAATATTTCAATAAGTTCCACGCTTAAATTTTATAACTAAATTCAACCGCTGTCAAGTGTTTATTTTGGTGCCTAGACAGGAAATTCCTGCAGAAAAGTTTATACCTTTTTGAAATACATGGAAATTGAAAACATAACAATAAATCTAAACTCTTTAATGTAAAACTTCAACTCGGAATTTAGAGCAGGCAAACAGAGATTAAAAGACTATTTGAGGAGAGCCGAGGGAATAATGGTATCTAAGCCAAGTATACACGCAGGATCAAATATTTTCTTGACGCGAGCAATTTCCTTCATGCCGGCAGTCCCAATCATTGCTTCTAAAAAAAGGTGTTTAAGCTTACCGATACCGTGCTCCGCCGACACTGTCCCCCCCAGTTGCACGGCCCGGGTGACCAGTTGCAAATAAAGCGCTCTGCTTGCGGTGAATTCTTCTTGCGTTTTAGGCAGGATATTAGCGTGCAGATGACATTCACCGATATGCCCGAAAATCAGATACTGCATACCTGATGCTTCAAAGGCCTCGTGATAGGCGTGCATCATGTCGATAAATGATTCTGGCGGAACAGCAATGTCAGTGCCTACCTTCGGTAACCGGTTCTGCTTGACGATTTGGTTTACTTTCTCAGGTAATGCGTGCCTGAATTCACGAAAGATTTCCTGCTCGCGAGCATTCGCTGAGAACCAGATAGCGTCCATTATTGCGTTGTTCGTTTCCAGAAGGGTATACCATTCTTGGACCGCGCAATCAGTGGCGGCAGCATCGACATCTTGTTCAAAAAAGATTGCCGCTTGCGCGCGCGGCGGAATGTGCGGATAATCCTCGCGCAGTAGTGCAAGTGAATAGCGGTCAAAGTACTCAAACGACAGCGCGGCAATTGCCGTGCGGGCCGACGAAACAAAACGCCACGATGCACTCTCGTTCTCAAAAAATGCAATGCCGGCGACACACTGTTGACCCAATGGGAGCAACTGTACTTCTATTTCGGTAATAACCCCCAGCGTCCCCTCTTGTCCGATAAATAAATCAATGAGGTCCATGTCGGGCGCAGAAAAATATCCTGCTGCATTTTTTATTTTGGGGAGACGGTAGCGAGGTGCCTGAAAAGTTCGGGAGGGAAGCTTAAATATATAGTCCTGAGCAATATACATGCCCCGGTAAATTTCCAATACTTCACCGGAAGATAAAACCACACGGAGGCGCTTAACATAATTACGGGTCGGCCCGTATTTATAGCCGCGGCTTCCGGAAGCATTTGTAGCGACATTTCCGCCTATCCATGCACTGCGCTCGGTAGGGTCCGGCGGATACATCAACCCTTTTTTTGCAGCGGCAATCTTGAGTTCATCCACGCTAACGCCCGGCTGCACTATCGCCACTGCAGAACCGTCACTGTCAACGGTTATATCGAGTATGCGATTCATGCGTTCCAGAGACAAAACCGATCCGCCAAACGGAACTCTCCCCCCCGTCACTCCGGTCCCAGCGCCGGCAATAGTCACCGGCGTAGTATCTTGTGCCGCCTGGCGCAGAAAATTAATTATATCGACTTCAGATTCCGGGAAAGCCACACGGTCAGCTTTACCGCCGAGAAGTCCGGAATGGTCTTCCATGTATGAAGCAATAATTGATTGGTCAGTTTTTATGTGCATGATGTATGTTGTCGGAAGAAAATATTTACCAGATATATTTGAGGGGGTCTTTGGGTACACCGTTTTTTTTGATGGTAAAATGGAGATGCGGTCCGGTCACTCGTCCGGTGGCACCGCTTTTGGCAATGAGTTGGCGCGCCTTGACCCGTTGTCCCACATGAACAAGAACTCGGGATAAATGACCGTATTGCGTTTCGTAACCGTCTTCATGGTCGACAAATACGGCTGTACCGTAATGTCCTATACCGTCGCTGGCAACGGTAACAACGCCGGCCGCTGCTGCGCCGACCCATGTGTTGCTTGGCACCGCTATATCTATCCCCCCGTGAAAACTATGCAGTGAACCGGTCACCGGATGCTTCCTCTTGCCAAAAAGACTGCTTAACCGGCCGCCCAGCGGCGAAGTGAAAAGTGAGCGAAGTTGATATTTCTCCTGCATTGCTTTGTTCATCAAATCAGTGTCGGGACGGACACCCGGAATAAATATATATGATCCAGGAACGAGTGCGGCAACGCCGGTGTTGATGCCTTGAATTTTTTCGGGTGCTACGCGGTATCGCGCTCCGACGCTTACCCATGTATCGCCGGTTTGGACCGGGTGTAACGAACCACCCTTCGACGGAATCAATATTCTCTGACCAATAGCAACATCATAGGTTTCCAGCTGGGGATTACATCCGATGATGCTATGCACCGAATAATGATGACGCGATGCTATTTTCCAAAGATTTTCTTTGGACTTAACGGTGTGAATATAGAATCCGACGGTAGGAACTTTTTGTTGCAGATACGCCAGACGCCTCGCAAGAAGGTCAGTCAACTCAGGGGTTTTGTTAACTGTCGCTGTCCGCTCCACCGAGAAAGAAAAAATCGGCAGCAATAGAATTATGGAAAATAAAAGCAGGAGATGCTTCATCGGGAAAACAAATGGTCTGATGATCATTTTCTCAGGACAACGGCATGTTTTTTTTCAAGCGCGGCGAGGATATCAGCGACTATTTTTTGCGTATCTTGGTCGGTAAGAGTTCGGTCACTGCGGCGCATTGAGAGATGCAGCGTATAACTTATCTTGTCACTGCCGATTTTGACTGCATCAGCGTAGACATCGATAAGCTGGGTGTCTATCTCGAGTTCTTGTTCTGCGGTGCGGGTAATCACGGTCACGATGCTGTCCAACGGCACTGAGAAAGCGGCCACAAGTGATAAATCTATATTGACCGGCGGAAAGCGTTTGAGAGCGCTATATCGTTTGTCTTTGTCGCCGGCAGGAAGCTCGAGAATATCAGTTTCAAACTCTCCGTAGAGTATATCCCCGCAACCGAGCTGTTGGCAATAATCAGGACGCAAGACGCCAAATTCTCCGGCAAGTTTTCCCGCAATTTCAAGGCGGGCGTTCTTGCCCGGATGGAAATACGATTGGCAATTCTTGTTTTCAACGGTACGGTATTTGCGATCGCACAACACCGTGGCGAGTATGCCTGATAAAAAATTGAAATCTGCCGCCTGTGGGACTTTCTTGCCATACCACTGCCACCACGAACCCCAAACGCACCCCGTTAAGATAACGGCAAGGCGCTTTTTTTCGCCAACGGATGTAAAGACAGTGCCGGTTTCATACAAGCGAACATCGGGAAACCCCTGTCCAAGATTGCTTTTAAGGTTTTTCCACAGTCCCGGCAAAAGGGACGGACGCAAAAGCTCATATTCTTTGGATAAAGGGTTCGCCAAACGATGGGAGGATGAGAGCGCGAACAGCGTCAATTCTTTTTCCTCGACAAAGGAATAGTTGAGCGCTTCGGAAAAACCGAGTGCAGTAAGACGGGCATAGATCTCCGTCATCACTGGTTTGCGCGATTTATTTTCCTGCAAATCAGGAATAATCGGCATGACTGTCTGCGGAATATGTTCATAGCCATTGATACGGGCAATTTCTTCGATAAGATCAACTTCCTGAGTAACATCGCGCCGCCATGAAGGGACAACGACTGAACAACCCGATGGCCGGTCAGAAACAATCATACCGAGATGCGTAAGAATCGTTTTAATTTCAGCGTACGGAACGGCAAGTCCGAGGACTTTTTCTACAAACGCCGTGCGCAGGTCTATCATGACCGGCGCATGTGGTTGGGGGGCGCGATCGGTGCTGTTGCGCAAGGTTCCACCAGCTAGACGGATTATAAGCTCAACAGCGCGTGCGGCAGCCCGTTCAGAAGCATCCCAGGAACTGCCGCGTTCAAAACGGTATGAGGAATCCGTTGAAAGCTCAAGCTTTTTAGATGTCTTACGAATACTGACAGGTGCGAAAAGAGCGCTTTCGATGACAATATTTTTGGTCGATTCAGTAACACCGGAATGTTCCCCGCCCATGACACCGGCTATCGCCTGAGGTTTTACCGCATCGGCAATAACAAGCATCGTATCGTTGAGTGTATATTTCTTTCCGTCAAGCGCGGTGATAGTTTCAAGAGCAGTGGCTCTGCGGACAATGATCTGCTTGCCCTCAAGATTCTCGATATCGAACGCATGGAGAGGGTGCCCCAGTTCCATAAGCACATAGTTTGTAATATCTACAATATTGTTAATGGCACGAATACCGCAGGACTCAAGGCGCCGAACTACCCAGTCGGGCGATGGTTTAACCGTTACCCCTTCGATTACGCATCCAATATAACGAAAGCACAGGTCGGTATCATTAATGGTCACCGGAAAGGAATCGTCAAATGGTATGGCTTGTATCTCAGGCAGGCGTACCGCTGTATTAAATTTAGCGGCAAGTTCACGGGCAACCCCCCAGTGACTGAGACAATCGCCGCGATTGGTAGTAATTTCAACATCTAAAATGGTATCTAAGCTGTCTAACACTGATTCAAGGGGTTTGCCTAACGGCGTATTTTCAGGAAGGACCATTATACCGGCGGATTGAGCCGCCAGACCCAGCTCGACTTCCGAGCAAATCATACCCTGCGATTCAATGCCCCTTATTTTCGCCTTCTTAATCACAAAATCGCCCGGCAATTGCGCCCCTATAACCGCCAAAGCTATAATCTGACCGGCTTCAACATTAGCAGCTCCGCACACGATTGAATAAGTGGTCGAACCGGTATCAACAGTACATAATGACAGCTTATCCGCTTGCGGGTGCTTATCTTTGGTCAATACTTTAGCGGTAATTACATTGGTCCAATTTCCCGAAGAGGAAACAATCTTTGTTTCAAGCCCTAAAAACAAAAGAATATCACACAGCCCCGTTGCGGTGACATCAAAGTCGACAAATTCTTTTAACCAGTTATATGATATTTTCATTTTATTATTGTATAGTAAAATCAATCCTATTGTTATATCTACATCAATTGTTGTTAATTAAATTTGCGTTAAAACTGTTTAAGAAACTGCAAATTATTCTCATAGAGCAACCGCATATCATCAATACCGTACATAAACATTACAAACCGCTCAACGCCAAGCCCAAAGGCAAATCCGGTGTATTTCTCGGCATCGTATTTAACTGCCTTAAACACATTAGGATGTACCATGCCGCTGCCAAGAACCTCAAGCCAACCGCTGTTCTTACACACGCGGCACCCCTTTCCCCCACAGATGGTGCACTGAATGTCCACTTCAGCCGAAGGTTCTGTAAATTGGAAGTGTGAAGGACGGAAGCGAAGTTTGACAGATGAACCGAACAAACGATGAATAAATAGAGTCAAAGTACCCTTAAGATCGGCAAAAGTGATATTTGTGTCCACTGCAAGCCCTTCAATTTGATGAAAAATAGCGGAATGCGTGGCGTCAGTAGCTTCGTTGCGATAAACGCGGCCAGGTATAACAATCTTCAATGGCGGCTGGCGTGTCTCCATGGCATGCACTTGCCCAGGAGAAGTATGAGTCCTCAATAGCTGTTTATAGCCCTCGAGGTAAAATGTATCTTGGGTATCGCGCGCGGGATGGTTTGCAGGGATGTTAAGAGCTTCGAAGTTGTACCAATCGGTCTCAATTTCCGGCCCGTCACCAACGACAAAACCTAACGAGCGAAAAATAGAGACCATCTCATCCATGGTCTGCCGAATAGGATGGCGGCTACCCAGGGGAAAAGGAAATGCTAGTTGCGGCGAAGTATCTATTTTTTCAGACGCCAGCTTGCCGGCAAGCACAGCGCTGTTAATATCACGTAAACGAACTTCAACATCAGCTTCAAGCGCCACCCGAGCGGCATTGGCTTGCTGTCCGGCAATCTTCCGCTCGTCAATCGGCAGTGACGATAACCCCTTTAAAATTTCGGTTATCGCACCCTTGCGCCCCAGATACGCAACTTTAACCGCTTCTACCTCTTCTGGCGTCCGGGCTGCCGCAAGCTTATCGCCTGCTTCTTTTAATAAAGCGTCTGCATTCACGCTTTCTCCCCGGCTCCTTTGGCTATTTCAACAAGCTGTTTAAAAGTAGCATCATCGGAAACAGCCAATTCAGCAAGCATTTTCCTGTCGATGAGAACATTGGCTTTGCGCAGTCCAGAGACGAATGTGCTGTAACTCATCCCAAATTCACGCGCTGCTGCGTTAAGACGAACTATCCACATCTGACGAAAATCAGCTTTTCTGTCTTTTCGTCCGACATACATGTATCTCATGGACCGTTCAACCTGCTGCAATGCTATGCGCCAGCGGGAGCTCTTATCTGCATAGCCGCCCTTGGCTAATTTCATTATTTTTTTCTTGCGTTGCCGCGTGTATACTACAGCTTTTGCTCTCATGATATAACTCCTTAGAATGGTGAATATATTTTCAGATTAACTATGGATCTCGCAACGGATACCTGCCCAACAATACATTACGCTTCGGCGGTACGGATGCGATTAGAAAGAGTACGGCAAAAACTTCTTTATGATCTTGACATCGGTTTTATCAAGGATAGCAGAATGTTTCCGCTTCAATCCTTTGTCGGACGCCATACCCGCCATCAAGTGACGCAACCCTCTTTTTTTGTGCTTCACTTTTCCTGATTTCGTAACTATAAAGCGCTTCTTCGCGCCGCTATGTGAATGTATCTTCGGCATGTTTTTCCTCCTCTGTATTTATTTTTTTACTAATTTTTTGGGCATCAGCGTGATGGACAAACGATTCCCGAACAGATTCGGCCTTTGTTCAAGCTCACTGATATCGCCTAACGTGGTATATATTCTTTCAAGCAGTTTCATGCCCAAGTCCCGGTGCTGCATTTCACGGCCCATAAAAACAACCGTGGCCTGGACTTTGTTGTTTTCCGTCAGAAACTCCCGGGCATGCTTTAACTTTGTTTCAAGGTCATGGTCGCTGATACGCACGCGAACCCGAATCTCTTTGAGCTGACCGCCTGTTTTCTGTTTCTTCCGCGCTTCCCGTTCCTTTTTCTCCTGATCATAACGGAATTTCGGAAAATCAATAATCTTGCATACCGGTGGCGTGGATGCTCCCGATATCTCAACCAGATCCCTGCCTTTGTCCTGCGCCATTTTCAACGCATCGGCAATCGCGGTAATCCCCACCTGCGTGCCATCTTCATCGATAAGACGAACCTGAGGAACCCTGATGTAAGAATTGATACGATAGCGTCTGTCTACGGTAGCCTCCCTTTTGTCGCGCCCTTTCGGGCTTATCCCGCCTAAGCGGGACTGTTCCGGCTCAAAGCCGATTTGCTTCGTCGGAACGCTCCACGAGGAGAAACCTTCGGTTTCTCCGTTTCGCCGTTGTACTCACTATTTGCAATAAAAAAAAGACAGCACGAATGCCATCCTTTATAATAATTCAAAATAAAACTATATTTGAATTAACTTCAACGACAAAACCTCTTTCCCGTAGGTGGAGGTGAGCTGAACCAGGATGGCAGCTACTTTCTACTTAATTAGTGTATCAAAAAGTCATGGCTCTGTCAAACAAAACGGTTTCAAAGCGGTTTTAATGATTCTGCTTCTATCGCTTTTTGTTGGATGATAAATTCAGTAATGAGCGGGGTGCCGTGGTCTTTGCCGTCAGGGGAACGAACCGCGACCGTGCCGGCGGCTACTTCTTTATCGCCAATAATAAGCATATAGGGTACTTTTTGGAGTGTGGCTTCTCGGATCTTCAGTCCGATTTTCTGGTTACGGTCGTCGAATTCTGCGCGGAATCCCGCAGCACGGAGCTTTTCAAGGACTTCTCTGCCATATGCTGCCTGATTATCCGTGATGTTCATAACGATAAACTGTACGGGCGCCAGCCAAAGCGGGAATAGACCGGCATAATGCTCTATGAGTACGCCGAAGAACCGTTCGAGCGAGCCCATCAGCGCACGATGAATCATGTATGGGCGAACTTTTTTCCCTTCGCTGTCAACATAGGTCATATTGAAGCGTTCAGGAAGATTAAAATCAAACTGTATGGTCGAACACTGCCATTCACGATTCAAAGCATCTTTGATCTTGATGTCTATTTTGGGGCCGTAGAAGGCACCGCCGCCCTCATCAAGAGTGCAGTCCAGTCCTTCAGCCTTTACCGCTGCTTCAAGGGCTTTTATGGCATCATTCCATTGGGCTTCATCACCGACAGATTTCTCTTTTGGTTTGGTTGCCAGATAGACCGCAAATTCTTTAAACCCGAACGCACCAAGCATTTTCAGGCAAAAACGAAGCACCCTGCTTATTTCCTCGGGCATCTGGTCCGGACGGCAGATTATATGTGCATCATCCTGAGTGAAACCGCGAACCCGCATTAACCCGTGCAATACCCCGCTCTTTTCATACCGGTACACCGTACCCAGTTCCGCCCAGCGCAGCGGAAGTTCGCGGTATGAGTACAGAGAATTTTTGTACATCATGATATGGAACGGGCAATTCATCGGTTTAACAAAATAATCCTGCCCATCAACATCCATTGCAGCGTACATGTTTTCTTTGTAAAAATCCAAATGTCCGCTGGTTGCCCACAGATCGCCCCTGCCAACATGCGGTGAAAAAACGATATCATAGCCATTGGCGACATGCTGGGCGCGCCAAAAATCTTCAATTTTAAGACGAATACGCGCGCCTTTGGGATGCCAGAGAATAAGACCGGGGCCGACTTCTTCCGCGGTAGAATAAAGATCGAGTTCTCTGCCGAGTTTTCGATGGTCGCGTTTCTTTGCTTCTTCAATGCGCACCAGATACGCTTCAAGGTCTTCCTTCGTATAAAAAGCTGTCCCGTAAATACGCTGAAGCATTTCACGATTTTCGTCGCCGCGCCAGTACGCACCAGCAACAGAAAGAAGTTTAAAATGTTTTATCTCGCTGGAATAGCGAACATGGGGCCCCCGGCAAAGATCAACAAAGGGGCCTGACTGGTAATAAGTGACTGTTTGATCAACTATACCGTTTATTAATTCAACTTTATATTTTTCCCCTTTTGCGACAAAATCAGCTATTGCTTTATCCTTGGGGATTTCAGTGCACAGAAAAGGATGATTGCCCTTGGCAATCTCTTTCATCTTCTTTTCAATTGTTATCAGATCTTCGGGGGTAAAAGGGGTTGGGCGGTCGAAATCGTAATAGAATCCATCTTCTATAGAGGGCCCAATGGCAACCTTTGTTTCCGGGAACAGCTCAACAACGGCCGCGGCCATCAGATGGGCGGCAGAGTGACGCAGGACAGCAATATCTTTTTCTTTTACTTCGTTGACCACGGAATTTCTCCTAAAAAAATCCCCTTCCGCTGGGGAAAGGGCAAGTACTAACCGTCATCACGACATATATGGTGCCCGATACAGGATTCGAACCTGTGACCCCTTCCATGTCAAGGAAGTACTCTAACCAACTGAGCTAACCGGGCATTAAAGAACGAATATATTTGCAAACAAGAGGTGCGGGTCGGATTTGAACCGACGAATAGCGGTTTTGCAGACCGCTCCCTTAACCACTTGGGTACCGCACCGATAAGAGTGGTTATTAAACATTATTTGCCAGTAATCTGTCAAGGGAAATATTGTAAACATGAAGGAATTATTCATCTTGATATTCCTTATTACTGCCAATAATTAGAGCACATAATGGCAATCAGTTGTACAATGATCTTCAGATATTCTATAGACTTAATTGAGGAATCCATAATTGCATGGTGTTTGTAAAATAAATTCCCTGGCATCTGGAAAATCTCCAAATATCAGGGAATGTTTAGTACAACAAAGCTTAATAACTCACTATTCTAACACTTTTTTTATTTTCAGAAGGATATCGTCCATTTTGAACGGTTTTTTGCAAAAATCTTTGGCTTCCATGTTACCCACCATTCGCGCAGCTTCTTCTTGGGAATATGAACTTACAAATATGATGGGTATAGTCGAGGTTTGTACTGATAATGAAATATTTTTAAAAGCAGTAATGCCGCCACCGCCCGGCATCTTTAAATCCAAAATAATGAGATCAGGATGAAAATCATGAGCTTGTTTGACACCTTGATAGGCATCGTGTGCTACTACAACTTCATAACCGTGTGAAATAAGCTCTATTGTTAGTACTTGTGCCAATGGGATATCATCGTCGACAATAAGGATTTTCTGAGACACATGTACCTCCATGAAGAACATTGCTCATGGTTTTGACAATGCATTTCAAAAAGATAATATTAAAAGTTTATTTTTTTAGAACATTATTAATTTTCAGAAGAATATCATCCATTTTGAACGGCTTCGTGAAAAAATCTTTTGCCCCCATGCCCATCACATTTCGCCTTACTTCTTCAGTATCGTAGGCAGTGATAAAAATAACAGGGATACTTGCGGTATTTGCTGATATTGAAAGATTTTTGAAAGTAGTTATTCCGCCGCCGCCGGGAAGCATTATATCCAAAATTATAAGATCTGGGGACTCATCATGAGCAAGCTTTATCCCCTGAAAAGCATCATGGGCCACAACAACATCATACTCGTGCTCATTTAGCCGTTCTTTCAATAAATTAGCTATGTTAACATCATCATCAATGATAAGAATTTTCTGAGCCAAGATTTGCCTCCATGGATTTAGATGTCAACGAGAAAATTATAGCATTATTAAATCAAGAATGCATACATAATTGTTTTTATAAACTGAATGCTGATTATCCATAACAATAGAATTCGCATTAACTCTATATAAACCTTAAGACATATTGAATTTTAGATTATTATCAGAAGCATGACTAAATGAAACTATTAAATAATTGATAAATCAATCTGTTTAATAAATATTACAATAACCAAACATGCTTTTATTGATGTAAATATTTGTTCCAACAGCAAAACATCCGGTTAAATCAACCATCAAAAGTTTTTCAAATATTTTACATCTGCTTTAGACATATTTCTCTCCTTCAGCATACTATGTAGGTGAAGGAAGCAGAAAGGGGATGATTATCATGTCACTGCAAGAATTCATCAGACTAGAAACAGAGGCATTGAGCATCGTCAATGAGAAGGACAGGACCATGGCATGGAAAGCGGTTGAATGCGGTGCTATGGAGAAAGTGCGGTTGTATGCTGAGAGCGTGAACTACGAGATTGGCTTAACTGATGTTACGGACATTATTTGGACTGAACTATGCGATTATTTAACCCCAAAACGCTGAAAGCGCAAAATCATATAACAAGTGATCTTGCGCTTTCCCATACTGTTGATATGCTATCTGCGCGCGCTCCGTTGCTTCTGCTTGCCTAATTCTTCCATTACGACAACAATATGACAGCAATAACATTTTTATTGGATACAGTTGTTAACTATTTTTTTGCCCCACAAAATAAGGTTTTTCGTTTTTTCCTCACTCCCCGTCTCCGCATACACCCGTATCATTGGCTCAGTGCCTGAAGGGCGCAATAATAGCCATGAATCGTCACTTAACACGAACTCAATACCATCATAATCCTTGACTGCGACTACCTTTAACCCGCCAATGACCGCAGGGATGTGATTCTTTATCTCTTTGACAAAATCACTTTTCGGTATGCCGGGATTAGGGATATCCGTCCGTAAATAGCATGAAGCTCCATATTTTTTTTCCAAATCCTTAAGCAGTCGCGAGAGCGTTTTTCCTGTTGACGCAAGCATCTCGATTATCATCAAGGAGTTTAATATGCCGTCCCGTTCCGGGAGATAGTTTCCATAACCGTATCCTCCGCTTTCCTCTCCGCCCATGAGGACAGGCAGCTCAGGGTTCTGGTCCATTATCCGGTTTGCAATATGCTTAAATCCGACAGATACCTCTTCAAACGGAAGATTGTAATCACGGGCGATCCGTTCGCTCAAATATCCCAGCGATATTGACTGTACTACTTTTCCCCGCATCCCCTTGCATGAGCACAAATAATGCAGTAAAAGTGGGAACACCTGATGCGGTGTCAGATATCGCCCGCGGTCATCAACTACGCCGATGCGGTCTGCATCGCCGTCAGTCGCAAGCCCGGCATGTGCGCGTTGTTTTCTGACAGCTTTTTTTAAATCACCTAAAACATGGTCTATCGGTTCAGGATGCAATCCGCCGAACAAAGGATCAGGATGTCCATGAATCTCTGTCACAATGGGCTTTGCCCGTCCAATAATGCTCTGCAGGTAGCCCATACCGGCGCCATACAGCGGGTCGGCAACGATGGATACTGAAGATTTCCGTATGAGAGGAAGGTCTACGACTGAGGAAAGTCGTTTAAAATAGGAAGAAGAAAAATCAGCAAAGCAGATATCATTATGTACAACCGGAACAGTGGGCAGAGTTTGCTGTAAAAATTTCTCAAAACGGCCGGTGATTGCTTCCGGAGCTGAACTACCTGACGATGTTTTATATTTGAACCCATTAAAAAAAGCTGGATTATGACTTGCCGAAATCATCACCCCGCCGAACGCGCGATGTGAAACGGTCGCTGATGAGAGGGCAGGGGTAGAGACAACTTTGTTGCTGAGTATGACCCGGCATCCGTAATGAGTTAGTGTCTCGGCAACGCTCCGGGCAAATGACCCCGAGAGAAACCGTGTATCATAACCAACCACAATCAACGGTGATTTGGTGCAGGATAACGCATAATCTGCTACGGCAGCGGAAACGCGCCGCACATTGGCAAAAGTAAATTCTTCACCGATTATCGCCCGCCACCCGTCAGTCCCGAATAGTATAGGCGTGCTCATCCGAGAATCACATTGATACGGTGTTTCCCCGGAGAAAGCGGCTGTATCAGATTACCCGTAATTGATTCGCCATCAACGGATATTGAACGGACTTTCGCATTGGGCACCAGGCGAGGATTGTTAAACGCGATTTCATAATCAGCTCCGCGAAAATGAATGGATAAAGAACATACTTTAAATTCCTGAGTTGACGGAAGACAAGGATCTATGCGCAATCCGTCAATCTCTCCCCGGACGCCGAAAAAGAAATTCTGAAATAAGTGACGAGTCCATCCACCGGATGCCGTAAGCATCGGGTATTCGCCGCGGCAGGGATAATTGGGATTATCGGAGGAAATATAATACTCCGGTATCCACGGTCCGGTCCGCAAACGCTGTTGGGGATGATTAAGGGGATTTATGCCTGAAAAAATCTTAAATGCCTCGTCGGCACGTTTTCTTCTGAGAAGCGCCCATGCCATAAAAAGATTGGCATGGCAGAAAAGAGCGTTATTCTCTTTGGTTCCCGCGGCAAAACCCGAAATCCGGCCGACGGATTTATCAAACTTCGTATAGGGCGGATAGTTCAGTTTCAAGGCACCACCGGCAATAGCATCGGCAAGATGCGTCGTCGTTGATTTCAACACCGTCTCTACTGCGCCGATACGGTCAGCAGCTTCAGAAAGCAGAGACCATGTCTGAGGCATAAGCATCATGACAAAATCATCACTTGTGGGGTTTTTCTTTTTTGTCCCCCGTGGTTTGAAAATACTATCAACAGGTCTACCATCAGCGTGGAAATATGCAGTGTAATATTCACCGTTCCACGCCACTTCATTGACCCGCTCTATGGTAACTTTTGCTTTGGCGCGCAAGTCAGCGACGATATCCTTGATGGGTACTTTCTTTATTCTGCCGGAAATTTCGGCGTTTACATGGTCAAGGAAAGTTCTCAGCTTGAATTGCTTGTACTCAACGGGGAAATTTGCAATCGGTTCCTCGCTCCAGTCCTCAATTAGTTCGGTCAGTTCTTCGAAAAGATCGACTGATACTGTGGCGGTCCGGCGAGCGAATTCTTCAAGGAAATTCGCCAGCTCTACGCAGTCCTGGGCAAGCCCCATCGAGAAAGTTACATTTTCCCCTTTGACCTGATCAACCGCATCATTCCAATCTGCCCTGTTCTGACGCAAAAGATTCATACTGCCGACATCATAAAACATGGTCAACAATTGAGTCAGTAAATGTTCGAGAACCGTTCCCGTATACATCACGCCGTCTTTTGTTTTTTGGCGTTCAATACGCCCAGGTCCCCAGGCAATATCCTTGAGATCTCCACGATCCCGATAAGAGTCCTTGAAGTAGGCGATAGAATCATTGACTAAAAAGGTGATATCGCCCAGATAATTTATCAGTAGCAGAACTGTCTGCGTTGTCCAGTAAGGATGGTCGCACCACAAACCATTGATTTCATCGCTGCCAAATTCCTTCGTCCGGGCAAAAAACCGGGTAGCGTTTGTCCCATCAAGGCGAATCCCCGCCAGCGTGTGGAGAGTGCGTTGTTTAAGTCCGTGAGGGTCGATTATGGTTGCGGCCATCATGTCCTGCCAAAAGTCACGCCAGCCGGAAAAATCGGAGCCATAATCGAACTGAGGGTGTCCCGTGTTCCCGAACCAATAGCGCATGGAGAGCTGATAGCACCACCATGTGTTCCATAACAAACTGAAATCTTTGTCAGCTGTTGTGATCGTTATCCGCGTGGTGCGTTCTTTCCAAAACGCAACCAATGCATTAAACGACTGCTCGGACTTAGCCCAAGTATATTCATGTATCTTCGATTCCGGTTCGCCATGATGAATCCCGTTCAAAACGACGATTTTCACTGACTCACCCGGCTTGAGGATTATATTCTTAAACTCAATGGCACCGACAGCCTCTTTGCCATAGCACTGCATTTTTGGCGGTTGATTTTTTAAAATCGCTTCAGGGAACATCCATGAGTAGTCAGCTCCTAAAAAACTCTCCCGATCCGTATAGAACCTGTTGCCCTTTTTCCCCTTTGATGTCTCTGCGGCCATAAAATAGCATATGTCGCTTGCTTCGGTTTTTCCCTCAACCCATTCAAGCCCGGGAAGTATTTCAATATGGTCGGTGACACGGCTGGTGTTGTATAACCGCACCACATCACGATGATACTCCGTATATGCTCGATTTCCGCCGAAAATGGGTACCGTAGGAATAAAATCAATCGCCTGTTTCTTTGATGATGTGTTCGTGACAGTCACCATCCACACTTCCATCATTTCTTTGAGAGGAACGAACACGGTCGCCTCAACGGCAAGACCGAGTGCTTTTGATGTCGCCGAAAACCGAGCATAGCCCAACCCCATCTCAAAGGACTGTTTTGTGGTGCGGTCGTCAGAAGGAAACGGATTATTTGCAAGCCATGGATTTTCACCGGCCGGCCGCACCCATAGAAACCGGCCATTATTCTTGGGAAAGTTTTGCCCGTCAAACTCGCCAAACATCCGGGTATAATCAAATCCGCTGAACCCGCGAAGATAATTGTCGCTGATCGCAAAATACTGCGGTCCGTTTGCCAGCATATGCACCAGCGGCTGCGGCAAAGCCCGTACATTTTTAACTACGCATTCTCCGGCATCGTTATAATCCCATAATTTGACCATACAGAGTGCTCCTTACTATGGAAAATATTTTTTCTTGATTTGATGGCTATTTATTAATGCGGTTGTAGTCGTCGTCAAGACGAACTATATCAGATAGTTCCGGACTTGAAACCTCAATCAACCAACAGGCGATTAATGCTTCGGTCCGATGAACCGTTTTTGCAGGCACATGAACTACCTGTCCGGGTTTGATTATTTTCGTGACAAGTCGGCGGGCATCGGTTCCTAAGGATATCTTCATACGTCCGCGAAGCAGATAAAATGATTCATCTTTGAATGTATGATATTGCAAACTCAGGCGATGCCCCTTCTTAATAAAGATCATCTTGCCTGCATAACGCTTTGTAGCGGCGAACAGATGTTCTTCACCCCACGGTTTTTTGGTTATCTTAATTTTAGACATAGTATCTCCGCCAGAGTTGGTGTAGTGACGATGAATTATATAAAAATGGGGGCGATTTGACAAGGAAGGCAGGTTTTGGCTACAATGTCGATGCTATGGTGATTAAAACAAAAAAAATAATCAGACCTGACTGGGACCAATATTTTATGAAATTGGCGTTTCTGGTTGCTGAACGCTCAACATGCCGCCGTCATCATGTCGGGGCTGTCATTGTGCGCAACAAACGCATCCTGACTACGGGGTACAACGGCGCGGCGGCGGGAACCGTCGATTGCCTCAAACTGGGATGTCTTCGCGAACAACTGGGAATCCCCTCAGGAACGCGCCATGAAATCTGCCGCGCGATCCATGCCGAGCAGAACGCCATCATTCAAGCAGGACTGCACGGCATCACCATCAAGGATTCCACCATTTACTGTACACATTCCCCCTGCATACTTTGCGCAAAAATGCTGGTTAATGCGGGCATGCAAAAGTTTGTTATGTGTATTGATTACCCCGACGAATCTTTTAAAGCGTTGTTTGATGAAGCGGGCATTACCTACCAGAAAACATCCATGCCGGACCTATCAATATCCATCCTCAAATAAACACCTGCCGCACAACAACCGAATTCACTCAGGGAACCAATTGCGCATCAACGCTATACGCCGCCGTTTTATCAATAATCAGCTTAAAAGATGTCAACTTTTCAATGCGTTTAGCCAGGTCAACGGCAGAACCTTTTTTCATAGCAACATCCACAATAGCCCGGCCGTTCTCATACGAGCGTACCCGGCAATCCCTCACTTCAATGAGAGCACGGATCGAGCGGTTCATATCGTTGAGAGTGTTAATACTGGTCACCTTATCAATGGACAGCCGAACAGTAGATCGTTCTCTTAAAAATGTTATAACCGTTTTTGGCAAAGTTCTGCCGGTCTTTTGCGCTGCTGTAACGATGGCTGCCTTTGCGGCTGCAGGTCTATTAGCGTCAACTCCTCCCACGGTCTCTTGAACTGTGGTAATAACATCCTGCGACTCAGCCATGCGCGCCGAGAGAGTTATGTTCGCCCTGTAGGAAATCAGCCCGCCGAGCCCTTGGTCGGTATTGAAAGAACTCTCAGCCCGCCCGGTAACCTGAATATCCGATGGGGTTGAATCGGCGACCACAAACCCCTCGTCCATGAACCCTTTCTTCAATACATCAGCGGTATAGTGAGCGGAAGAAGGCAATCCATCGACAGTTTCGTCAACGACAATGGTAACGATGGGATTTCCCAGTTTTTTTGGTTCAAGATCAAGCGCCTGGATTTTCTTTGCAAGATCCTCTTTGCGAACTAGCGCTTTAATGGTAACTCGGGAAAAATCGCCCTCGCGCCATTGTTTTACAATATCGTATCGTTCGACATATCCCTCTGTTTGTGAAGTGATATTGTCTTCAATGAGCATCGCCTTTGAAACCAGCGCCTCTTGAGAAACATAGACACCAATGACCAATCCCAACGCATTCTTTAAAGCGTCATGAACAGCGGCGGTATGGGCCCCGACGGTATCATTGTTGACTATAGGAGACATCCCGTCAGCAATAACGACCTCACTTGTCGCCGTTGCCTTCATAGCAACTTTCCCCGATGCACAGGCGCATAGCACACCGGCAAGCAAGACCAGAAATAGTGGTTTCATAGACACATCCTTTGAGAAACTATTCGACCAATTTCAGACCCATTTCTTTTAACGATTTCTTGGAAACACGAAGAACGACAACACAGCCATCGTCGGCAGTCCATTCAGTCCGGGTAACCTGAGCGCCTTTAATGGCTGCGTCAATCTTTGTCGCAATCAGTGAATCGGTCTCGATTGCTTTCTCAACAGTGATTCCACCCTCAAGCTTTACGCCTTTTATGAGCGACAACATATTGTATTGCGCATTAACTATCGATGAGTTGCGTGAAGTCGCCATTTTCTGTGTTTTGTTAGCCAATGACTGGTCGGCTGCGCCTATGCCGCGGGCAAATACATAATGATCCGTTATTCCCTGTTCTACCCATTCGCGTTGTATCTCGCCTTCTTTTGAAACTGTCCCACGATCAGGGGCAGTAGCACAGCCAAAACCGAACACCGCAACAGCCGCGAGAATAACCATGCTGCTTTTCTTGAACATGTTCATACACTCCCCCTTATTGTTTGTGTATCGTCACATCTTAAATAGATTCTTTACGGCATCACCCGCCTGCTTCTTAAGGTCTTCGGCGGCTTTATTCTTTTCCTGATTGACGCGGTCCTTCATTTCATTTTCGCGGGAGGATGCCTGCGATTTTGCAGCATCTACCTGAGCCTGCAAACCATTCTGCTTCCCCGTTAACTGACCAAGCAGTTCATCCCGCTTCGCGGAAAATTGCCCCAGCAGTTCCTGCTTTTTTTGTTCAGTAAGCTTATCGATTTCAGCACGCACGCGGCTTTGCGCTTCAGCCATCTTATCGCCAAATAGCTTTTGAAGGCGGTCAGAAAGCAACTTGTCTATGTTTGACGACACCGACATAGAAAGATTGTCCATGGTTCCGCTCGTTTTCGCCGTTACCTGGATTTTGGGAATACCATCCCAAAGTTTGGCAAGGGTTGCGTGCAATTCATCAACAGCAGTCGATGAACGAACCAAAGAAAATTGAGATATCGTTAAATCCATAGTACAGTCAATCGTGTCGTTTTGCAGCATGAAGCGCGCATTGACTTCGGCAGTCCCAGACTCAAAAGGCGGCAAATACTCAGAGCTCGGGATACCCAAGTCCGCCGGATTCATGCCGGCATAATTAACTGTAATAGTGTCTTGCGGAACCGCAATACAATGATTAAACAACGCTTCGAGAGCCAATTTCTTCCCAGCCTGCGTTCCATGCAGCTTTGCAACCAATGGTCTACCCAGCAGGACGGGATCAGAAGTAATGTCAGTGACAGTCCCGGTAAAAGCAAGTGGTTCCCCTTGTTTACCCGTACCGCCGGTTGTGCCGTTCATGGCCATCATGGCTATAAGAAAATCTGGAGGATTATAGGCGGTTGGAAAACTGACATCCGTGCCACGCTGGCGTTTGCGTACGATTTTCGTATCATCCTTCTTTCGCGGCGGCATATATTTCTGAACCAGATGCATATAATACATCGCTGATTGTACACGGTTGACCCACAGTGGGCCGAACAGCGATTGCGACACATTGCCTACGGAAAGCGAAGGAAGTTTAAGCTTTGATGAAACTGATCTCCAATCGCTGTCTTTAAGTGCATTAATCTTGACAATCATATCCTTCTGGTCGCCGAAATCAGCCGTTAGTCGGGTTTTCATCGTGGCAATGTCGCTCACGGTTTTCTCAGTATCTTCTTTAACCTGCTTTAACTGAGCAAGTTTTGCTTTTGCTGCGGCTATGTCTTCGACAGAATTAACCTTAATTTTTGAAACATCATCAATCGCTGCCCGCAGTGCAGCACTCTTTTGATCGACATTAATGGCACCGATAGATGTCTGATACTGCGCATATTTGTCCTGGACACCCTTCTGCAGGGTATCCATCTCTTTAATTGATGAAAGGTCCGCAGCAGATATAAGTTTTTCAGGGGAAAAATTCTTCAGCATGCCCTGCGCTGAAGTAATGGCTGCGACAGAAGGCAGTCCGGAAACTTCCTTCGAACCTTTTTCCTTAATTGCATTAAAAAGCTTATAACTTATGCTGTTCTTGTTTTCTTTAGCGGCGTTTTTCTCAAGTGCAGCTATTTTTTTAGGCGGCAAAGCACCCGACACATCGCGCCGCGTACCCCACGAAATACCCGTGACGGACATTTCATTGATAATAAGCTTTTTTGACAGTAACGGCAGGGGCTTCATGCTGAATTGGACCCGTTCAAAGGCAAAGAGGTTCTTCCAAACATCACTTTTGTCGGCAATAGTCAGCCCGGATATAGAAATTGATAAATCCCGCATCCGTGTTTTAACCGATGCCACTTCGACTTTCGCGCCAAAAACACCTTCACCCGATGAAATAAGTGCATGTTTGAGTATGCTGTCTAAAAAGAAAAAAGTGCCCGCAACCACGGCGACAATAATTAAACCGACAGGAATGACGAATTTCCATCGCATAATGTTACTCCGTTTTATTGATTGTATTTGTCATACAGGTTGAGTGAAGAAGAAAGCTTGAAAACTTTCATGATCTTCCATTGTTCGACTTTCGAGGCAAGATTCGCGCGATAGTATACGATAAACCAGCGCATTCCCAGAAAAACGGGAACACACAGAATCAGTGCAATACAAAAACTGCCGAGCACAACAGTGTTATTGAAACGGGTAAATGCAATAAGCGGCAGATTATAGAGATGCGCCCAGACAGGCGTCAATCCGGTTGAGGTGACTAACAGGAAATACCCTATACGGTCAGCCAGCGGATCAGCGAAATAACCAATGACAGAAAAAAGGGTCGCCATAAGCGCGGCTGAACCTATATTGACATTGAGTAAAAGAATCACCAGCACCATCCCAGCGGTAAGCAGGTTTTTCGCGGGCAAAATACCAATCATCATGCCCAGCATACATCCGCCGGCGATTTGATTGGGTGAAATTTTTGAATGGAGCGTCGTCATTATGCTCTTAAGGATTTTTAACCAAAACATACCGCCTCCATAAGTTCCTGTGGATGCTCCACAAACAGATCAGGATGTAATTGTATCAAACTATCATATTCCCCATATCCATAGCCGACAGCAATTGAATGAACACCTGCGGACTGAGCGCACAGCACATCATTTACCCCGTCGCCTATAAGAACGGTCTTATTCGGAGCAACGCCTAATTTTGACATCATCGCTATAAGAGCGTCCGGGGCAGGTTTTCGTATGTTCATAGTATCACTTCCCCACACCAGCGCGAAATCATCAAATATGCCAAGTCCTTTAAGAATAACTCGTGAGTGAACTTCCTGCTTATTAGTCAACACTGCCATTGTACCATGCCGGCAACCGCTAATCACCGTCGATATCCCCGGATACAGAACAGTTGCATCGAGCAAATGGGTTGAATAGTATTCAAGGAACAATTGTAAACCGTGCTGTCGTTGAGTGACTGATACATTCGGCAACACTAACGCCATAAGCGCCTTGACACCGTTGCCGATAAACGAACGCATCTCCTTCAACGACAACAGCGGAAGGGTATATATGGTACGGACATGATTTGCCGCAGTCGTCAAATCCTGCAAAGAATCTATGAGCGTTCCGTCAAGATCAAATACAATTAAATCAAACCGCGTCATTATTGCCAAGTAATCAATCCGGGAATATACAACTCTTTCCCGTCTCTGAACGGCAGGACACGAACGACATACCCGCATGAACCGACCCGCGCAGCCGTCACAACAGCTTCATACTGATATGTGCCGTTGTCATTGGTTCCGACAAGTTTTGTGGGAGTTACGAAGGTTGCACTCAAACGGTGCTTTGAGTCGATATATCCCGCGTATACCTGCACACAGACATCTTCCGGCTTCAAAGAACCAAGATCGATCTTTGCGTTAACTTTAAATGTCCCGCCAAGCGGGATATCATCGGTAAGATCATCACCCGTTGTAACGATTTTGACGAGCGGCCAGTTAGCGGTCAATTTCTTTGTCCACTCGGCAAGGCGTTTTACCGGAGAATAGTTATCCTGCGACAAAACACCTGTCTGAGCACTTGCCGGCATATAAAACTTCCGTGTATATTCTTCTATCATCCGAGTCGAATTAAAGGCAGGACATATCGTCTGCATTGCAATCTTCATCTTGTGTATCCACTGCCGAGGCAAACCATCTTGGCCTCGTAGATAATACAGCGGGACAATATCTTTTTCAAGAATATCATAAATCGCCTTGCTTTCTATCTCATCTTGATATTCCTGATCAGCATATTCCTCGCCGGAACCAATAATCCACCCGTTGAGCCCGTTATATCCCTCGCACCACCATCCGTCAAGGATACTCAGATTCAGCACGCCGTTGACCGCCGCTTTCATGCCGCTCGTGCCCGATGCTTCTGCGGGCCGGCGAGGATTGTTCAGCCAGATGTCCGTTCCCTGAACCAAATAATGAGCAACCGTCATATCATAATCTTCAATAAACACTATTTTATGACGCAAATCGTAATCTTTGACGATGTGAATAATAGTTTTGATGACTTCTTTGCCGACATTGTCCTGGGGATGCGCTTTACCGGCGATTATCAATTGTACCGGCCGGTCTTTCTGCGTCAATATTTTCTTGAGCCGGTCCATATCGCGAAACAAAAGATTTCCCCGCTTATAGCCCGCAAAGCGGCGCGAAAAACCAATAGTAAGCGCCTCGGGATCAAGCACTTCTTCGGCCATATTGATTTCATACGGGGATTCGCCACGGCGAATCAGTTGAACCTTCAAGCGCTGACGCGCAAACGACACCAGGCGTTCGCGACGGCGTTCATGACTGCGCCATAACTCCGCGTCAGGGATGTCCCCCACCCGCTGCCAAATGGTCAAATCAGCAGGGTCATCTTTCCAAACCTGCCCGATATAGCGGTCAAATAACCCGGCCATCTCGTAAGAAATCCATGTGTTGGCGTGAATCCCGTTAGTAATTGAAGTAATCGGTATGTCGCTGCGCGGCACATTAGGCCAAATGCTCTGCCACATCCCGCGAGAAATGGTCCCGTGCAGGCGACTGACACCATTGGCAAAACCGGTAAAACGAAGCGCAAGAACGGTCATTGAAAAATTGCTTTTGAGGTCAGAGGGCGTTTCCCGTCCCAGCGCAAGTAACGTTTCGGCTGTTAACCCCATTTTTTTGTACAGAGGTAAAATATATTTTTCTATAAGCTCAGGGGAAAAAACCTCGTTGCCGGCAGGCACCGGAGTATGCGTTGTAAAAACGCACGACGCCTTCACGAGCTCTTTGGCTTCATTAAATGAAAACCCTTTCTCCTCCATATGCATCCGGATGCGCTCAAAAAGTAAAAAAGCGGAGTGACCTTCATTAATATGGATAACGCTCGGATTGTATCCAAGCACTTTCAACGCCCGCATACCGCCAATCCCGAGAACAGTCTCCTGGCGAAGGCGCATCTCGCGGTCACCGCCGTAAAGCTGTGAAGTGATTTCCCGATCTTCAGGGCGATTACCATCGATATCAGTATCAAGCAAATAGAGTTTGACTCGTCCTACCTGAACTTTCCAAATCTGCGCCCAGACCTTGCCGCCGGGATGTTCCACACATATCTGCAGGGGCATGCCTTTTTCATCTTTTACCAACTGCATAGGCATTTTAAAAAAATGATTCTCGACATATTCTTCCTGCTGCCATCCGTCAAAGTTAAGATATTGTTTGAAATAACCATACCGATAGAGAAGTCCGACACCAACAAGGGGCAAGCCCATGTCGCTGGCCGATTTGAGATGATCGCCAGAAAGAATCCCCAAGCCACCTGAGTAGATTGGCAAACATTCGCTGATCCCGAATTCAGTTGAAAAATAGGCAATTGATGATCCGTTTTGATCGGGAAATTCCCTTGAAAACCAAGTCGGCATTTCTAAATAGCGTTTTAATCCGCCAGCTATGCGCTCCAGCTGAGTTACGAAACTATCATCTTTGGAAAGTTCCTGTAACCGCGTCTGGTCAATAGATCCCAATAACCGCACGGGATTATGATAGGTCTCTTCCCACAAAGCACGGTCCATGCGACGAAAAAGCTCCACCGCATCGCTGGTCCAGACCCACCAAAGGTTATACGCAATATCCAGAAGAGGGGTTAGATTCTCGGGTAAAGAAGGCACAACGACATACGATGTTGAGTTTGCAGCTACATATTTCTCCGCGTCTAAATTAAATGGGTCCTTTTGCATTAGATGTCCCTTTCCTATTCCAATATACCTTTGATTTTATCCTGATTAAATCCGCCGCCGGAATCTTTGAGCGCATCAAACATAAAATAACGCACATGAATTTTCTTGCCGGGAACTATATCTTGCAGCATCTTTGTCCAATAATCGAGTATTTCCGTATTGTATTCTTTTTTAGGCACACAAAATATGACACTGACATCTTTGATATTTTCCCACGGTATACCGGCGATAACTGAGTCCTTCGTGCCAGCACTTGCAAATGAATTCTTTACTTCATCAATAAGGGTCTTATCCTGAACACCACTCAATTCATACGATCCGGCTGGATCATTTTTCCCGTCACCGATAATAATATAGCGAAGCTCGATACCGATGTCTCGGTCAAACGCACCCCATGCACTGACAAGATTCTGAACTTCCATGAAGCTACGCCGGAAAAATGTACCATAATCAGTGCCGGCATGAAACACACGCCACCCGGCAGACAAACTTTGATTTACCAAGCGATTGATCGTTTCATTGAGCTCCGCCGCCGAAGGCAACGTTGCCGTAGAACTACTCGTTCCCACTAAAAAAAATAAATTTGAATTAAGATGAGGGATTGATCCGTACAAACCCATTTTTACTATATCGGGATTAAGCGGCTCCTTGTTTGCCTCTTCAATGCCGGCAACAAACATAGTAACAAGCTGGGTTACATCGGCTTGCAGTTGACGTACTTTCTCGGGTTGATCGGGCACCGTCACTTCAACGGAGAACTTATCCAACCCCATTTTAGCCCTAACGATGCAGCGTTTGATCTGCTGAACACTCTGAGGATTAAGAGAGTCATCAAATTTTTCCGGAACTGTGGTACGCTCATAATCAAATTTTGTGAGCGATACAGCTAGCAAATTTAAATTCGCATGAACTTCGTCAGCCATGGACAGCATCGCACGTGGTCGTGAAACCCCGTTGGCAAGAGCGACAATGACATCGGTAACATTGTCTAGAGCCCGACGCATCCCTTCTCTGTCGAACTGTTTTACAAAATCTCCGCTGACTCGTTTTGTCCTGACGACAAATGTCTTTTCGTCACTGACAATATTAATTTTATTAACACAATCTCTCAGATCACTAACCACTTCAAGTGCCTGCTCCCGAGAAATAGATGCCGCCTTTTTCTGAGTGACCATGGCACTGTGCCAGAAAGAACGACTTGCATCAACACCAATGATGTATACACGCGGCGATTCAGGCGCCCTGCCGCCGCACGCAGTCAACAACAACACGATTCCGGCAAAAATACGTATACGCCTCATTATACCGCTCCTGATTTTTGATCAGAATTATCCTGACCATTTGTTCTGTTTTCACCTACGGGACTTTCGAGCGCCGGAACATCATTGAACCTGCGGCCGGGCACAAATTTTCCCCAAAAAATTATTGCATTGTGCAGGAATTGCGATTGGAATCCATTAGTACTGAAAACAATCATCGGCACAAAAACGAACAATACAAATAATCCGGTATAAATGCCGGTTAGTGGCAGTTTTGAAGCGACTGCCAAAGTATAGTACGCATATCCCGCGCCGATAACGGTGATAAAACTTTCCAAAAACATGGAAAAAACCATAATCTCGTTAATTTTACGCTCGTTGCGTATAGTGCGGCATTCGTTTCGCAAACGGACAAAAAATATGCCCAGAATCGGACCGTAGAAATACGCAATGGCAGATTTGTACATCAACACAGGGAAATTATATGTTTCCCGACGACGGGCATCTGCGGTGGCAAGAATATAACTGCCAATTGTTGTTACAAAAGGAACGAAAGCGACAATGGGCACCAGTATAAGGTCGAGATACACTTTTATCTTTACCGGGAACCAGAATATCAATTGCTTAAGGCCCTCATCTGCGGCGATGAACGGAAGAAGTCCTTTGTGAAAGAGCGGCAAAAATCCCACATAAATGAGACAGACCTCCATAAAAAATAGTATCAAAAATCCGGATGTAAAAAATAAGGCGGGAACCAATATGCTGTAAATAAATTTCCATAAAAGAACAAAAGTTTTTACCAGCACCATAAAGGGATACACGACAAGGATATACGCCGATATCTGAAATGTGTTCGCTGACGAAAAAGGAAGAAAAAGAACAAATAAGAGCACTTGCAGTACAAACTGAGTTGTGTTAGACCAGTTAGCGCTAAACAAATGCGGATAATATGAGCGCATGACATCCAACGCCAAAATAAAATATTTCATCAAAAAAGGGAATATGAGGAAATAGGAAACAATAAGAATAATAGGGAAACGAAACAACAAATCGCTGATACGATCGATGAAAGGCGCTGGGTCGGGATAATGTTCGTCTTTTGCCGTGCGAAACTGTTTGAGCAACTCGCCATCTTTATCTTTGGCAATCTTGGGATAATATTTTTTATAATTTAGTTTAAGGGATGATTTTGGAAATAGGAAGTAAAGAACACTGTCAACCGTCTCAAAGAGAGCTAAACGCACCATGCCCATCGCTATAAGAATTATACTGATAACACAGAGACCAATAATCAACAGATCAAGACCTGTTACAACTAATTTGAATCCGGGCATAGACAAGCTCCTCATGGATCAAATATATATAATATTAGACCTTTTAATGCTATCAAAATTTAAAAATATAGTCAATAAAAAAACCGCTCATTTCTGAACGGTTTTATTCAACAAAATATAAATTAATCTATTTGTATACTATAAGCGGGAGATGGGGCTTGAACCCACGACCTTCTCGTTGGCAACGAGACGTTCTACCACTGAACTACTCCCGCAGAAAACCGATAATGTACTATAAAAATATGTATGCTTGGGGCGGGACTTGAACCCGCATCCCGTTAGGGACACGCCCCTCAAACGTGCGCGTATGCCAATTCCGCCACCCAAGCACTGAACTCTGATACTAAATCTATTTTGGCAGAGGAACGCTCGGAGGGGTCACCGGAATATACGGTATCTGGCTCGTCACAGAACGCGTTGAAAGCCGCGAACTGACTATGGTCATAACGAGAGAAGAAGCCATAAAAACGATTGCCATAGCTACGGTGACTTTTTTAATAAAAGCCAACCCTGACGGCGCACTAAACAACTGATCCGACCCGCCGCCACTGCCAAAAAGCCCGGATATGCCCGAACCTTTTCCGGCCTGCAACAGCACAATGAGAATCAGTGAAACACACGCAATAAGATGGATAATGAGAAGAATTGTTTGCATTTTATTATTATATCACATTTACCTATTGAAATCAAACTATCTATTTATTGTTGAGTGCCGCGATGCCCGGAAGCACTTTGCCCTCAAGAAATTCAAGGGAAGCTCCGCCGCCCGTTGAAATATGGGATATTCTTTTATCAACCCCCGCCTTCTTTACCGCGGAAACCGAATCACCGCCACCGACGACCGATACGGCGCCCTTGTCAGTTGCCTGCGCTACGAGAGTTGCTATCTCAACAGTCCCCTTTGAAAATTGATCAATTTCAAAAATACCCAGCGGTCCGTTCCATACAATTGTTTTAGCACTAAGAACAAGCGGCGCTATCAGTGCCAGCGTTTTCGGGCCGACATCAACGCCCATGAACCCCGCGGGAACACCATTGTCGGCGGTAATCTTTACTACCGCGCCATCGGGAATCTTCTTGTTGGCAAAATCCACTGAATCGACGATAGTATGGTCAACCGGTATAACTAAATTAACTTTTTTCTCACGCGCTTTATTAATAAGCTCTGCGGCCAGGTCAATCTTATCAATTTCAACCAGCGATTTCCCCGTTTCAATACCCATGGCCTTAAGGAAAGTAAACGCCATGGCACCGCCGATAACCAATGAATCCACTTTACTCAAAAGATTTTCAATGACGCTGATTTTGTCTGAAACCTTAGCGCCCCCAAGAATGGCCAGGAACGGCCGCTGAGGATTGTTCAACGCCTCGCCAAGAAATTTCAATTCTTTTTCAACGAGAAATCCTGCAACGGCGGTAGCAAGATGATTTACGATGCCGGCAGTTGACGCATGCGCACGATGCACTGTTCCGAACGCATCCTGAACGAACACTTCGCCAAGAGACGCCAGTTCGGTGGCAAACGCATCGTCATTTTTTTCTTCTTCGGGATGGAAACGAAGATTTTCAAGGAGCAGAATCTCACCCGACTTAAGATCTTGAGCCATCTTTTTGACTTCCGACCCAATACAATCCGATGCCATTTTGACCGGTAATTTAAGTAACTCACTTAACCGTTGGGCTGCTGGCTTCAAGCTCATCGCCGCGACAACTTTACCTTTCGGGCGTCCAAGATGGGACATGAGAATAACCGCTGCATTCTGGGAAAGGAGATATTGAATAGTCGGCAGCGTCGCGGCAATCCGCTTATCGTTGGTTATCTGTTGTTTCTCATCAAGGGGAACATTATAGTCAACCCGGACAAGGACTTTTTTTCCCTGAACAGAAATATCCCGTATGGTCTTTTTCATGACTAATACCTCACACCCGAAATATTATTTCGAGCTCATGTATATAATAAGATCGACAACGCGATTGGAATAGCCCCATTCATTGTCATACCATGAAAGAACTTTTATTAAATTCCCTTCAATTACTTTGGTAATCCCTGCATCAACAAAAGAGCTCAAGGGGCAATGATTGAAATCAACGGATACAAGCGGTTCATCGGTGTATCCGAGAATGCCTTTCATTTTTCCTAAGGATGCAGCTTTGAGTGCGGCATTTATTTCTGCAGCGGTAGCCGGTTTTTTTAAGACAGCAGTTAAATCAACCGCTGACACATTAGGTGTCGGAACGCGAATGGCAAATCCGTCAAGTTTCCCTTTGAGTTCAGGAATAACCAGAGCAATTGCTTTTGCTGCGCCCGTCGATGTAGGAATCATTGAAACCGCTGCAGCGCGGGCACGACGAAGATCTGAATGCGCCATGTCCTGAATTCTCTGGTCGTTGGTGTAGGCATGGACTGTGGTCATCAAACCTTTTTCAATGCCCCATATATCATTAATAACTTTGGCAACAGGCCCAAGACAATTGGTGGTGCAAGAGGCATTGGAAACAACATGATGGTTTTTGGGATCGTATTTGTCATCATTGACGCCCATGACAATGGTAATATCTTCACCTTCAGCCGGGGCTGAGATAATGACTTTTTTTGCGCCGCCTTTAGTGATATGGCTTTCTGCGCCGCGGACTTCTTTGCCCTTTTTGTTTACGCCGTCTTTCTTAATGGTAAATAGTCCGGTTGATTCTACAACATAATCAACGCCGAGATCTTTCCAAGGAAGTTCAGCCGGATCTCTTTTCTTAAGGACTTTTATAATTTTTCCGTTGACGCTTATTTCATCTTCATTAAGCGCTTTTATTTCGCCCGGGAACTGTCCGTGCACTGAATCGTATTTGAACAGGTGCGCATTCGATTTGGAATCCGTAAGGTCGTTTATCGCGACCAGTTCGATATTTTTGTCATTACGCTCAAGAATGGCGCGCGCTACCAACCGTCCAATTCTGCCGAAACCGTTAATACCAACTTTCACTGTCATGTAAGTGTCCCCCTTAGTATCGAGCTTGCCTCACGGCAAGCATATAATTGAATGTTGATGATATAAAAAATTTTACTGAGTGTCAAATAACTAAATTCAGACAAGGTCAATTAGAAATATGCGTGATGGTAATCTGGCACGATTTTGATTTCAAATATGTAGCGGCGCAGCTTGCTTCGCCGCCTTTGAAGTTACGGTTTTCGGCAACACCGGCAGAGCAAGCTCTGCAGCTACAAGGATACAAAAACGACACCAATGGTTGTTAATCGCGAGCTACCGTCACGCAGACGACTGACAATGCACCGGATTTCTTCAGCGCGGCGGCGCAGGCATCCAGTGTTGAGCAGGTTGTAGCAACATCATCAACTAATAAGATCTTTTTTCGGTGAATGTGCAAGGGATCCTTCACTGCCATAACTCCCTGCATGTTTTTTAATCTTTCCTGGCGACCAAGAGATGCCTGAACTCGGCCGCGACGCCGTCGCACAAGCGTATTGGTTATCAGCGGCTTATCAAGCGCTGTCGCGAGAATTCTTCCCAGCAATTCCGCCTGATTATAGCCGCGCAGCCATTGCTTTGACCAATGCAGAGGGACGGGGATGATACTATCAATATCACTGAGTTCTGGATGTTTTTCCACACAATCAATCAATAGTTTTCCCAGATACCGCGCGGCATAATCCCGATGAGCGTATTTGAATGCACAAATCAATTTCTTTACCCCCCCTTCATAGCGGGTCGCCGAACGATTGACCGAGAAATGAAAGCCAACGCCTCTATTACAGAAATAGCAATGCGCCCCCCCGCTTTCAAGAGGTTGTCCACATTTGATGCAAAACAGACCCTCAATACGCTTGACGGCGTCATTACAGCGCGAACAAACACGGCATGAGTCATTAATCGGCAGATCGGTGCCGCAGATAACGCAGGTAAGCGGGAAGAAGAAAGCAAGAATGTGAGAAAAAAGATTATTTAGAATTGGATAGTCAACTTTCCGGTGGCTTCCAAAGCAGTATAATTGGTTTTGGGGTTATCGCGATACTCAAAGCGGTTCCAACCCAGACCGAGCGACATGCGGAAATTCTGGGAGACTTCGTAATCAGCGGTACTGGCAATCGCATAATTAACATTATTATCCCGCTCGATATTCAAACTCGAATTATGCGTCAGATATTTTAAGGTTGTGGTAAAAATAAAGCGATTCGTCAACGGGAGAGTGCGGCGCGTGAACGGTATCGGAATTCCCCGCGGGAAGGACATATCCGTGTTGACTTGTCCGGTGTAAGTATTAGTAAACAATTGTGTGGTCAGGGCGCCGAGTCCGTCAACGCGCCATGTCTGCGCGTTTTCATATCGGACCATGAACCGCCATTTTCCCGAAGTAAACCCGCTCTGGCTCGACCATGAAATGTCATCGCCCTCTTGCGTCAGCCGATTAAGTACAATATCAAAATCCCGTGTATGCGCAGTGTTGACAGTGAAATTAAGGTCCAGCTTTCTTACCAGATTGAACCGCCAATCACCGCCATAGGATTTGGTTTCGCTGTGAGCTATGAGAAGGGTATCCACGGATTTTTGCTGGAGACGAAAATTAATTTGAGAATCGCTCAGCCAGCGGTCGAGATACAACATTTTTTCCGATTGACTGAGCCCGATAAGCAAATCGGGCCAGACACGCGTATACACATCGCGTTTTGTCCCCGTAATATAGGAATGCTCGTCACTGCCGGAATAAGTAAAATTAGTGGTGACCGTTCTCAGTGGTGACAACCTTCCATAGAGACCAAGCGCTTCAAACGGATTATACCGCCCTGAGATACGGATATCATTTTTTTGAACTACTGATTTAACGAGATAGTATGTTGTAGTTCCCGGCGTCGGGATCGCCAGGAGCGGATTATCACGGACAATAAGCTTATCCATGGACGGAATTGCGGCTGTCACCGAGCTGTCGACATTGTCGTAGGAATCGGAATCCTGGATGCGAAACGATGACGAAAACCCCAGTGACTGGGTATACGCATAATTAAATATATCCTTGACCTGAAAATTCCATGCCAACTCGCCGGCAGCGTTGCGCTCGATATATTTTCTTTGCGATGGATACACCGGATTGACAGGGTCAGTGCTCATCGTAAGGTTATAGTTTTCCCGTGTGTTTATCGAATAATTAACGCTGGGCTGCAGCCATTTGAATATGGTCAAAGAACTTGTCGCGCCTACATCCTGAGAAGCAGATTTAGGATATTCCCGAGCTACGGTGAAATCTTTATTCTTTTCTTTGACCTTGTTGATATTGTAGCTCGGGCTGAATAAAAATCCGTTCCACAACTGAAACGGTGTTTTAAGCGCAAATGAATCCGTTATTTCCAGCGTATGATAATCAGTTATCTGCAAATACTTCTGTGCAGCTAAAGGATCAAGAAATGCGTCAGTGTCAATAATCTTTGTCGACGGATAAACGCGGTAATAAGAATTTGTCTGACTGTAGCTGCCCGTAACGCTTGTGGGAAGAAAAAATACGCGCGCCGGCGTCGCATAACTAAAATTCCCCAGCAATGTTTCCCGATCTTCAAGTCGGCTAATCTGCTGAGAATCGATGATACTGCGTTGGTATGTACCCCCCATTTGGGGAAACCATTTACCCAGAGACAAGCTTGAATCTGCAGCGCCGGTATAGGAAGTGACCCGCCCTTCATCAAGCACTGAAAGCAAATCGTTTTGATTTTGAACAACGGAGGGTGTTATCGTCCGTGAACGCATCATACGGGCAGTAAACGGCACCCAGGTAATTCCGCCGAGATTTAGCCCTTTAAAACCAAGCTGTCCGGAATCTTCAAGTAAATCGCGATTATAAACTCCCGCTGCAAATGTCTGGAAATTGCGATTTATCTCTTTGCGGCTCCCGCCCGCAGTAATCGCTCCGACGCGTCCGGCACCCGGCCACAGCAGGTCCATGCTCGCCCGCCACGCCTCTCCGCTTTTTTTCATTGCATCACTGACATGGATTTCGTTTACCCACACTTCCCCGGTTTTCGGTCCAACCGCCCGCACTCCAATCTTCAACTGACTGATATTTGCCAGATTCGGTGTCCCGACTAACTTTATTGTTGCACGAGGATCATCGCTCACCCAATGGTCCGCCTTGTTAGCGCTGCCGACCTGACGAATAGTTATCAACTGCCAGGTATTCACCCACTCCGCGGGAATGGGCATAGAGTACTCATAATAGTTTAGGTCGCTGCCACCCGCTTGAAGGAAAAAAGTATCACCCTGCGCCTGTTTGCAGTAAACAAAAAATTTCAAATTACCGTAACTTGAAAAATCATAAGGGCGCCCGGAATAAACAAGGACTGCCCCCAATTGCGTAGTGGTCGTTCCCACGACATTATATTTAAGCGAAAGTGCCTGTTCTTTTGCCTTGGTAGTGGTAGTTTGAGTTTTATATAACTGCTGATAATAATAATTGTTGGCAAGGCTCACATAGTCAGAATTATCGGTATTTATGGCAGTTATCGTTAGAGAACTACCGGTTACCGCATTGGCCGTGTCGGCCAACCAGCGATTGCCGACCATAGACAACCCGGCAATTGAAATGCTCCCTTTTTGCTGCGATGCCCCGCGAATTGTTACGCGCACCTCGCGAATATTTTTCCAGTCATCGGGAACAGCGATATTGAGCGGAATACGGAAAAATTTCCATCCGCTCCAGTCCACCGATGTATGGGCGACTCCGTTAGCGTCAAGTATCGATTTTCCATCGGTGTTTGCCGGCCCATAGGGGCAACCGGCAGCCGGCAGCTCAACTGTATCAATCTGTCCATTGGCATTAAAATCCTCGCTGTCGAGCTTCCCGTTCCCGGCTCCGATTTTGGTTATGGATCCGTCGGGATTGACAAAGTCCCATCCAATATCTTCACCTGAATCCAGTGTCCGGTTATAATTAAGGTCTTCCGATTCAAGTCCGGTGTTATTGCTGAATCTCTCGTTAAATGTCCCGTACGACACACTGATTTCTTCACCTTTTCCATCGCCGTTGATCCATGTCTCCAAATACAGTTTCTTTGAGAAATCCAAACCGCTTGTTGAGAGCGTCTGCACAAGTGAAACCTCATTTGAGTGAAGAAGGTTATAATTGATATTGAGTATTTGCTGTTTATCATCCGTCTGATATACCAAACTCGGGCTGATCTCGCTTTTTGATACTTCCTGGCTGACCCATGTAAGATCGGTGGCATAGAAAGGCACATTGGGACCGGTCGGCGCATAGCGCCACTGCTCAGTCAGCATTGAGATACCGTCCTCTTGCTTGATGCCTTCCATTGACTCAACCATGGCTTTGTCCATGATGTTGGGATTTTGTTCGCTCCGCGCATATTCACCGCTTACAGACATGGTCACGGAACTCAGTGGTATCTTAATATTTGTTGCACGAGAGTCGACCTCGCCAACCAGCAAACTTGACGGCGTTGAACGAATGTCCGGAACAGTCTGGCCTTGAGCGGCAAAATCATACACAAAACTCGACCCGACAAAAATATCTTTCGTGAGAGACAATTCCGAGCGCATACCAACGAGCGTTGAACCGCTTGATCCGCCGAAAGGGGCGTAATCATAGGAAACATCGATAACCGTGTTTTCGTCAATACGGTCTTCGTTGTACAAGGTCAGTATCCCGGCGTCATAATCAATAAAATAGTCCTCGTTTGCTTTTAATACCCGGGCATTTACGGTAACCCTTTCCGACTGCGGAACGATACCGGGGCGCAGATTGATTATCTTAATCCGGTAACGGTATTCAGAAACGATGTTGTACCGGTGTGTATTTGAGGAATACAAATCATCCGGTAACGGTTTGGCGCTTGCCGGATCAAAATTAAAGATTCCGTTCTCGAAATCAACGACAACATTCGAAGGATATGTGGGAACCGCCTTGTTGCCGGGCATGAGCGTAGCCGGAACAGCAGCATTAAGATCCTCTATGCGCAGGATAAAATTTCCGCGGCCGTTATCTCTGACTATTTTTATATTGCCGAGACTGTAAAATGTTTTCAGTTCGGTGGAAACGCCCAACGGGTTTGTAATGCCAAGCGCAGCGTTGGCGGTGGATACATTGTTGCGGTCTTTAATTAACAAAGGGTTACCAGGAACGGCACCGCCAGAACTAAGCCATGTACCGTCATTCTTTTGATAATCAATAGCCACCGCCCAATCAGACCCCAGTCGATTGCGGAAAACAATATTGCCGGTGTGATAATCGACCGTGTAATCCTGACCTGCCACAAGAAGGTCGAAGTTTCCCGCATAAGAAAATCCCGGGTTGGGCAACAGTGACGACAATGAAGTGGCGGTGGAAATAACTATTTTCGAATTATTATCATTGCGGATATCATCCTGATAAATTTTAACGGTTCCCGCCTTTATAGCATCAACCCCGGCGTTCGTCGCGTAGTATTTAAGCGAAATGAAAGAAGTATCGGCTATCGTCACGCGGTTAAACTGCGTATTGCCGGTAAAGCGCTTTACTTCGGACAATCCTTTGGTCCGTGAGAAAAAACCCTGCGTATGCAAGGACTTGTAGCGGGTATCGAGTTTTACGCCGAACAACTGGCGGGAATAGCCGACGAATTCTGTCGAAGGAAGCGACATGACGATATCGCCGAACGCCGCCTCCTGAACAAATTCGTTCGGATCGCCTTTGTAAACAACGGATATGTCGCGCTTGTCTGCGACGGTATCGTCAAAATCGACATTAACATTTATCTTTCGCCCCACCCGCCCTTTAATGCGCACCTGGAGTTCCTGCTTCATATCGAAACTGCTGGAGTTAACCCGTGTGCCGATCTCAGGCTGGTCGTAAATCGTGGATTTCATGGTCACGCCGATTAGTTTTCTGCCTGAAATGAACAACTGCGATTCATACGGCAGTTCGACAGAAAGACCCGGTGGAAGCGGCAGAGGAGCGGGGCGGGTAATCGTACTGACCGCCACAGTCGGCTCCTGAGAAACACCGGATTCCTGCGTATGGCGCATTTGTTGCCAACGGTCTTTTGAGTAGTAAACATTCTTATTGGTATCAAGAAATTCCAGAAATTCGGTTCCGGCAACCCCCTGCGGAGTAGTGGTTGGTAAAGATATTTCATATGCCGTAGCTACCGCAGTAGGTGTGGAAACGAAGGGAGTTACAGAATCAGCGGGAGAAGAAATAAGGGTAGCGAAAAAACTTTCTTTGTCAGAACCTAAAATTGAATATTTACTATCAGAAAGGCGGGAAAAAGGTTCCGCATACGCTGCTCGGGGGGCAAACGAAATGACCATATAAATGAAAATATACAATGCTTTTCGCATGTCATTAAATTATAACTCATTTTATATCATTTTGCTACATTTTTTTATATAATACCAACCATGAAGATCGTTCACCGCTATGTTATCAGGGAATTCATCGAAGCATCCTTTTTTGGGCTAGTGGTTTTTTCCACAATTTTACTGCTCGACCAGGTATTTCAGCTTATTAATCTGATACTCTCAAAACACGTTTCTGTTTTTCTTGTTGCCAAACTGTTTCTCTTGGTTCTTCCCAACATCTTTTCGCTGACGGTCCCCATGGCAACCCTTTTTGGCATTTTGCTAGCTTTCGGCCGCCTTTCCGAAGATAACGAGATAACAGCCCTGCGCGGAACGGGATCCGCCTACGGCTCCTTTACTTTCCCGATACTTATCTGTGCGGCTGCACTCAGTTTTTCGCTGATATATTTTAATCAATTTTTGTCCCCAAACACCCACAAAAGCTTCCGGAAGATGTACACCGAGATATTAACCAATACGCCGTTGATTAGATTTGAAGAAAAAACAATTACCACAATCGGCGAGTATCATCTGTATGTAAAACGCTCCGATACTGATGCGGGCGTTCTGCGCGGTATCAATATTTATAAGTTTTCAAACGAGGAAGTTGGCGTTCCGTGGCGCATCGCCGCTTCTTCAGGGACGGTCGCCGTAACGCCGCAAGCGGTGATATTAACTTTGCACAACGGCTATTGGCAAAAACCAAACCCTGCCAGACCGGGCAATTTGATTCACATGACATTTCGCACCTATATTTTCCCCATCCCCATAAACGACAAAGCACTACCGGCAAGCCAGTCGCTGAGAGAAATGAACTTTAACGAACTTCGTCAGGAAATAGCGACCTACCGGACACGAAAAATGCCTACCAATTTCCTTGAAAATGAGTTCTGGTTGCGATTCGTTTTGGCACTTGCCCCATTGATGTTCGCAATCATCGCTATCCCCTTGGGGATTATCACTGAAAAAGGCGCAAAATCGATCGGATTCGGCATGAGTTTATTAATATTGTTTGGATTTTATATATTGCTGGTCACCGCTATGAACATTGGCGAGAACGGCTACATACGACCCGGGATTATTTTGTGGCTTCCCCATATAGTCCTTCTGGCTGCCGGCAGTTTTCTCTGGAAAAAAATGTTGAGGAAATAAATTATGCTTTTGTACCGATATCTATCCCGCGAATTTATTAAACCGTTGATTTTTAGCACCGCCAGTTTTGGCGGATTAGTTATGATTTCCGAGTTTTTTCGGGAGTTAAATTATTATCTCGAGAAAAAAGTTAATTTCATCGATGTTTTCGCCTATCTTTTGTGCAATCTTCCCTGGTGGTGCATTCAAGTATTGCCGGTCTCCGTCCTGTTGGCAGTGTTGTTTTCGCTGGGCGATCTTGCGCGCCATAACGAGATAACCGCGGTTAAGGCATCCGGAGTTAATCTGTGGAAGATCATACTGCTCTTTATGCTGGGCGGATTGCTGATCGGCGTCAGTGATTTTGCCGTACGGGAACTGGTTATCCCCCACACAGTGCGCCTTGCGGAAGTTATCCGTGACACCCGCATTCACCGCGAAGACGCATCCGACCATTATCAATATTACAATCATGTCGTCACTTTGCCGGGCAACGGCAGAATGACAATCGGATATCTCAACCTCAAAACAAAGACAATGACCGCGGTCGTCATTGACTATTTCGACGACAACGACGAGCTTCGGCGGCAAGTTGTCGCTGCGTCAGCTGATTGGGTTAACGACGATTGGAGTTTTCGCCAGGGCGTCGAACGCATTTTCACGCCAGCCGGCAGCGAAGATCATCCGTTTTCGCAGCAGAACAATATCATGAAGGTCCCCCCGGATGCCTTTGTTGTTAAACATTTGCGCCCCGAACTGATGAATACGCGGGCTTTTTTCCGGTATATAAAAACCTTTGAGCTGATTGGCGCTCCCGTGCAAAACGAAAAGATACAACTACACCAGCGGTTTGCGGCAGTTTTCAGCCACATGATCGTGATGTGCATCGGCATACCCTTCGCGCTGGGGTTGGGAAGCCGGCACGGGAAATTGATTAGTTTTACGTTTGCGCTTATTTTTGCGTTTATCTATTGGGGATTGCAGGCAGTCGGACAATCACTAGGCGAGAATAAAATTATTTCCCCGCTTATGGCAGCGTGGCTTGCTAATATTATTTTTGCGTGGATTGGTTTGTGGATGATTGCAAAGGTAGACAAATAATTCATATACATCTGGATTTATCGGATGATGGCGAGTTTTCCGGTTTTGGTTATGGTGTCCGCTTTTACACGGTAGAGATAAATACCGGGTGCAACATCTTCGTTGGACTCATTCTTGCCGTTCCAATCACATTCATACACCCACTTATTGTTAACTGATTTATCCAAGCGCAACAAAAATGTATCTTTGTTAAATGATGCCACTTTCTCGCCGGCAATAGTATAAATGTCCAAAAAAATACTTTCTGGCGGACGGGTTGCCTGGAAGACCACCGTCGTTATCACACCGCTGGCGGAACGCGGATGAGGGTGTCCTGCCCCCGAGGGGTTAGGATAATTGGTTAATTTGTCTATGCTTGCCTCCGGCAATACCACAATTTTCTTAAAACTGGCGTCCGCGCGTCCTGACTGAAGAATAATATCAGCGATTGCTATGTCGGTAACACCACCACTAAAAGTATTTGACCGAGGCGAAACAAAGGATGAACCAGCGACAAAAGCGTCACTGGGGTGCCCGGGTGCTTTAAAGGAACCGGCAGCAGGGACAAGAGCAACGCCGCGGTGCGGCACCCCGCTGTTGACATCATTGTTCGATAACCGCGTCGCATTAAGCGCAATAGCGTCATCAATATGCCATATGACGATACCGGAGCCAGGAGCAGTTAAATCATATTTCATGCGCGTGGAATCCGGATTACGGTATTCGGCAATAAAATACTCTGTGGAAACAGCACTGTCAATCGGTATCTTGTAATAACCGGTTGTCTGTGCGGTTTCAATGTCGCCAAATTCAATTTTCTTGCTGTCTGAGAGCAAGCGGGTAGGCAAATCGACATATTTAAGAAAGTTTTTAGACCATACATCCAAATGAGGAGGGTTACCCGAATTATCTGTACCGTAAGGATAATCCATTAAACTCCATGCGCCCATAGTGCTGGTGCCCCCAGCATTGGTGGTATCATAGAGGTCAGGAAGCGCCAGTTGATGGCCAAACTCATGACAGATAACCCCCAACTGCGTATAGCTGGGGGCAGATACAGCAGCCGGGACTACCGTAAACCCGTCAAATGTCTTCGGGCCGGTACCGGCGGAATTAAGCGCCTGCGGGTCATACATTGACCACAAATCAGCTGAATCCCCCGATTCTTCTTCTCCCGCCCCGGCATGGTAAATCATCAGATAATCATAATCGGAATATCCCGCACCCGGAGGCGAGGGCATACCAGCCGTAGCGTCTGTAAACAGCCGCGTTAAATCAGCATCTGTTTCATTGTTGTAGGAACCAACGTTTTTCGGAAGAGTCACGCTGGTGGTCACCGTCGCCGTAACGGTGAACAGCGTATATGAATTCTCATAGTAGTAATTGCGCATGGATGAAAAAAATGTCGCTGCATCCGTCAAGTAAGAAGCCGGTAAACTAGGTCCACTCCCGGGAAATTGCACGGGTATAACCAATATCTTTTTTGTTGTAGCTGTCAGTAATGCTTTTTCACCCGCCATCCGTATCGCGCCTTTCATCTGAAGAGATAGGCGCATCTTCTCCCCCATAGAACGACACGATTTGAATGCAACTGGCTTTTGATGGGTAGCCCCTCCCCGATTGATAGGCGGCGCAGCAAAAAGAAAATCATGCCCCATAATAATCGTCGCAAAAAGAAGCAATAAACCAACCAATATTCTATTCATAATTATTTAATAATCTTTAACTTAAAATCCGCCCCAGCCCTCCTTTGCAAAAGGAGGGAGTTTGCGGCAATATCCTTACCCCCCCCTTTGCAAAGGGAGATTCAGGGGGATTTGATGTGTTCTGTTTGCTTAAAAAAATGAAGACGCGAAACGACTTGGTCGTTTCGCGTCTTCGTATTAAGTATGCGAAAACAACCTATTTCTTCTTTGCTGACGGTACCGATAACTTATCCGGCAGCGCTGCGGCCGGTTTTGCGACAGGCGGAGCAGGCGTTATTGCAGGAACTACCGCTGGGGTTGTTGCCGTCGCCGGCGATTGAACGGGAACCACAGCTGCCGGAGCAACAGGAACAACAGGCGTCACAGGGGATACAACCGGCATCACCGGGGTGACCGTTGTCGAGGTGACGGGGTTAGTCACACTCGTCGGCGGGACAAGTATTTGCCCCGTTGTCGGAGCAATCAAATCAACCGCAGGTGCCGGAGATATATTTTTAACAGGAACTGGTTTTGTCGCCTTCTTTACAACTACATCCTCTTCGGACTTTACATCATTGCCGTATGCCCGGCCTTTAGCGTCGCCCCAGCTCAGAGCGAGCGTTATCTGGTGATTCCATTCAGGCAACTGTCCGGCAAATCTGCCGGTTTCATCAGCCCAGTAGGCATAATCTGCACGCAACCCAAGGTAAGGAACGCGCAATCCGCCACCGAATGTCGGATAACCGGAATTAAAGCCGCCCCGGACGGAGATTGGGCCAAAGCGCATTTCGGCGCCCATATGCACTTTCTTCCAGCCGGTATCATCAAAAAGGCGCTCATCGGTATTTAAAATATCGCGAATATCACCGACAAAAACAATGCGGTCGTGAGTATTAATCGCTTTGCCCGGCCAATATGCGATTTTTGACGGGATATACGCTACACCGGTGTTCCACTGTGAGTTTATCATCCCGGTATAAGCTGCTTTATCCAGTTGACCTGCTTTTGAAGCGGTTACTTTGTCGTATTTTATAGTCGTACCACCCACATCCGTGATCTGCAATCCAAGATTCCAGCGCGTGGTCGGCTGATACATTGCGCCCAAATCCATACCATATCCATCACCGCTTTGAAGCTGAGGATTAAAGTTCTGGAATTCAAGAACTGATTTATTGAGTTCTTCAATTTTGTTGCGGGAAATAGCTTTAAGTGTCGTACCGATGGACGCCTTCCCAGGTAAGTAAGGGACACTATTAAACTGGTGCGCCAGAGGAATAGCCGCAACCGCATCAATATTGCCGAATACACTTATGCTGGGAATTATCAAACTGCGGTTAAACTGAAAACCGATTTCTGCCTGAGCGAATATTCCGGCGCCCCAGGTAATGTTCTTGTTGCCCGTCAAATAACTCGTATTGGGCAAACCGACTCTGACGCGGGGGCGATAGGTCGTTATACGATCATTGATAACATTGAGAAGATCAATCTTTTTCTGATTCGTCAACTTATCAAAGTTTTCAAGATCAGTTTTATTATCCTGATAAAAATTGTAAAAATTCAGGACATCTTCGCTGATGTTAATCGGTATTTCAAATGCAACAAACTGACTTCCCTGTCGCTGGGTCAACCCCGCGGGATTGTAGAAAATTGCATTCTGATCGTCGCTGAGCGCGACAAACGCACCACCCATGCCGAGCGGACGGACACCACGAAAGAACACCGGCGTCTCGGCAGCAATTACGGTCGCGCTTAACAGGGTAGCTGTGATTGAAAGACAAATAAAGCGTTTAATTGTTTGCATGTCGTTCTCTCCCCTTTATAGATAGTCAGTGTTGATATCCGCAAGCGTAACTCCCGCAAGGGACGACTGTGATTTCAAGTTGGTCAGCAATGCATCGACATCTTTCTTGATGTCAGCGACAGAAGAATCATTGCCCAGATTAAGTTTTTCATATACAGTTTTCAAGCGTTGAAACGCACTGGCAATATCTTTAGAAGCATCAACCATGACCTGTTGCTCAGCGGCCGTAAGACCCGACTTGATGTTCACAAAAGTATAATCGGAATTTACGGTGAAAATACCCGCATCCTGAACATTAGTCGCGGCACGCAGTATAAGACAGAATGCCGTGTTAATATTGGCATCAGCACTGTCAGGGGCTATAACACCGTCCGCTGTCCCCTTTATAATTTTTGGCAAAAGGTCGCTCTGCAAGACCCTGGCAACCGCCGCTCTAATTTTGGGCAGGTTATCAATAATCGATTGAGGCAGAATGTTAGTCGCAGGCGCACTGGCTTTCGCAATGGTGCTTAATGCCGGCGTGAGATGATTGACTGATGGCGCACTTGTTTGTTTAACCAGATTGGCGACTAACGCGGAAATATCCAAACCAGACTCCGCAAGAGTAGAAGAGGAATACCCATAAATCGCCTCGGTGCTTGAAGGGTCAGCGTCAAGAATTTTTTTATAATACTCAAGAGCTTTTACATAATCTTTTGCTTGAAAAGCCGCATATGCATCTGCAGCCAACGATTTTACATCCGAACTGGACCCTGCTTTATGCGCAGACCCAAAGAGATTGTTCTTACCACAACCGGTTAATCCTGCAAACAATAAACACATCAACAATACTGACACTATTCTGGACATGTTTTCCTCCTCCTAAATGACTTCTTTTCTTTCTGTTATCCCTATCTTTAAATTCTGTCATCCTCGAATGGTTCTATCGGGGATATGGTTTTAGTTTTATGTAAAACTATGTGCCTTCCTGCCATGAGGCAAGATACTTTTTTTGTTCTGCAGTCAGTTTGTCGATGGCGATTTTCATCGTCGCCAGCTTGAGACGAGCGATTTCTTTATCGATGATATCGGGCATCGGATAAACCTTATTCTTTAGTTTCCCGCGGTTTTCAACGATATATTCAGCCGCAAGCGCCTGATTGGCAAACGACATATCCATCACGCTCGCCGGATGGCCTTCAGCAGCTGCAAGATTAATCAGGCGTCCTTCACCGAGCAGATAGACCTTCTTGCCGCCGGCAAGAACATATTCTTCGACAAATGCACGCACTTCCCGAGTCGATGTGCTTAATTTTTTCAAAGCCGGGATATTTATCTCAGCATTGAAATGACCGGAATTTGCCAGTATGGCACCGTCTTTCAACACTTTGAAATGATGAGCGTCTATAACATTCACATCGCCCGTCAGGGTAATGAAAATATCGCCGATTTTTGCAGCTTGGAGCATCGGCATCACGAGAAATCCGTCCATAGTCGCCTCAAGCGCCTTCATGGGATCGATTTCGGTAACAATAACCTGCGCGCCCATGCCGCGGGACCGGCTTGCCACGCCGCGGCCGCACCAGCCGTATCCGGCGACAACAATAGTTTTTCCGGCAAGCAGAATATTCGTGGCGCGAATTATGCCGTCAATGGTCGATTGACCTGTGCCGTAACGGTTGTCAAATAAATGTTTTGTCAGCGCATCGTTGACTGCGACGATAGGATAGGCAAGCACCCCGTCTTGTTCCATGGCGCGCAGGCGGATAACACCCGTCGTTGTTTCTTCAGAACCGCCGATGATATCAGCAAGCAGGTCTTTGCGTTTGGAAAGTATGGTCGAGACAAGGTCAGCCCCGTCGTCCATGGTGATTTGCGGTCTATTTTCAAGTGCTGAATAAATATGTTTGTAGTATGTCTTGTTGTCTTCACCCTTTATGGAGAATGTGGCAATCCCGTAGTGTTTTACCAAAGCGGCAGCGACATCGTCCTGCGTTGAAAGCGGGTTAGACGCACACAGACGAACATCAGCGCCGCCGGCTTTAAGGGTAATGGCAAGATTGGCAGTCTCCGTAGTGACATGCAGGCAAGTGGCCATCCGAATGCCCTTAAGGGGCTTTTGCTTTGCAAAACGCTGGCGTATTGCACGAAGAACCGGCATCTCGCGTTCCGCCCACTCAATGCGCTTTTTCCCCATCTCCGCTAACTTCATATCTTTAACATCGAAATTCATATTATTATCCTCTCAATTATACTAGTTATTTACCGGCTTCACTACGCAGTTTGATGACCATGTTCAGCTCTTCCCAAGTAAACCCGGGAGCGCGGCGACCAAAATGGCCGTATGAGGCCGTCTTGCCGTAAATCGGCCGTCTTAGTTTTAGATATTCAATAATACCCCGCGGTGTCAGCGGGAAGAGTTTGCGAACGATGCGGGAAATCTCTTTATCAGCTATGCGCGCCGTATCATGCGTGTCTATCATGACGGAAACTGGGTCAGCAACGCCGATTGCATATGCCAATTGCACCGTGCAGCGCTCAGCCAAGCCAGCGCCAACAACATTCTTGGCAATGTGGCGCGCCATATAGCAGGCACTGCGGTCAACTTTCGTGGGGTCTTTTCCCGAAAATGCGCCGCCACCGTGTGCAGCCATACCGCCGTAGGTGTCAACGATAATCTTGCGCCCGGTAACACCAGCATCGCCCTGCGGGCCACCGACGACAAACTTTCCGGTCGGATTAACAAAATATTTCGTTTTGCTGTCAACCCATTTCCCCACGATAGGCATGATAACCGTTTTGATAATCTCTTTGCGCGATGCCTCTGTGATCTTCTTTCCGGTGCGGTCAAGAATCTCTTCGGTATGCTGGGAGGATACGACAACCGTGTCAACGCGGACCGGCTTGCCATTCTTGTATTCAACCGTTACTTGGGATTTGCCATCCGGACCAAGATACTTAAGAATGCCCTTTTTGCGCACTTCGGTGAGACGAAGCGCCAGTTTATGCGCCAACATTATCGGCAGAGGCATTAATTCCGGGGTTTCCTTGCAGGCATAGCCAATCATCAACCCTTGGTCGCCGGCGCCGCCGGTGTCAACACCCTGCGAAATATCAGGCGACTGCGCGTGAATAGCATTAAGAATCGCGCAAGTTTTATAGTCAAAACCATACTTTGCATCGTTATATCCTATATCATTGATGACCTTGCGGGTAATTGCGTGAACATCAATGTTCGCTTTAGTGGTAATTTCACCGCCCACGATAACCAATCCCATGGAAATAAAGGTTTCACAGGCCACTCTACCGATGGGATCCTGGCGAAGCACCTCGTCAAGAACACCGTCTGATATCTGGTCGCACACTTTATCCGGATGGCCTTCAGTAACTGACTCTGATGTAAAAACAAAATCCTTACCCTTCTGTGTGTCGTTCATTTCTAAACTTCTCCTTTTTCTATTAACAAATTCACATTGAATAGGGATCTAAACCAATATGTGCTAGTCAATGTTGAGAACTGCACCTTCAAAAACGGAAATATCAGCTGAAACTTTAGCATCATAACCGATGATGCAGTTGTCCAGATGTACATTTTTAGCAACAGTAACTTTTTCCCACAATATCGAGTTATAAATTGCCGCTTTTTCACCGATGGTGGTATGATCACCTACCGTCGAATATTTACCGATTATAGCATTTTTTCCGATAAAACAATAGTCACCAATTACACACGGCGCATGCAGTTGAACCCCCGTGCCGATGGTGGTGCCTTTCCCTACCCAAATCCCCGGCTTAATCTGCGTCCCGGGGATTTCAATTTTAAGTTTCCGGTCCAAAGCGTCACGGACTCCCTTTTTATATTCGGCAAGATTACCCACATCGGTCCAATATTCATCCATGACATAGCCGAATATTCGTTTTTTCTTCTTAAGCAGGTCAGGCCACATCTGACTGCCGAAATCATAAAAAGTATCGGCAGGAATATAGCGGAACACTTCGGGCTCCAATATATACATCCCAGTGTTGACCGTATTGGCAAACACATCGCTCCAACTGGGTTTCTCAATGAAGCGTTTTATCCGACCGCCTTTATCGGTTAAGGTTACGCCATAATCGAATTTGGTATCAATGGCTTTGATAACCATCGTTGCCAAAGCTTTGTTTTTTTTATGAAATGCAATGGCTTTGGTCAAATCGATATCGGTCAACCCGTCACCGGACATAACGACAAATGTCGAATCAAATAAATCTTCCATCTTTTTGACGCCGCCGGCAGTGCCGAGCAAACTTTTTTCCGTTGAATAGGTTATATGAATTTTATGGCGGGCACCTGTGCCAAAATGTTTTTTGATGATAGCCGGGTAGGAATGCAGATTTACAACTACCGAACGGATTCCGTGGGCAATTAAATTTTCGATGGTATGTTCCAAGACCGGTTTATTAACAACCGGGACCATCGGTTTGGGGATTGCGTAGGTTAACGGGCGTAAACGCGTTCCGGCACCGGCAGCCATTACAAATGCTTTCACAAATGTCCTCCGTTAAACTACTGTTTGAATTATTGCTTCAGACGGGCGGACGCGAGCCCCGCCCCTACGAATTAAAATGGCACACCTGCGGTATAATTACAATTTTGAATAGCGGGTGATTGTTGTTTTGTCGCCCAGCACGGTGCCGGGGCTGATGACGGCATTGGGCTCAACGACACAGTGTTTGCCGATCAATACTTTCTCAAGCCGAACGCCTTCGCCGATGCGCGTACCATCGAGAATAACTGAATCAGAAATAACTGTTCCTTTACCAATGGTAACGCCGTTGCCCAGCGATACCGCACCGGAGAAAGTGACTGTGTCGTCGATAATAACACTATCGCCGCACACTAGCGTTCCATCGCACTGCAAATTGTCGCCAAATTTCACATTCTTGCCGGCGGAGACATTTTTCATGCACTTCTTGCCCGCAATGGCTACCTTAATCCGGTTTGCCATAATATCCGCATGCGCCTGCATATATTTTTCGACTGTACCGATGTCCATCCAATAATAAGGCGCGGTGTATCCAAATAATGGAAAATTTTGTTCAAGCAGTGAAGGGAAGAGCCCGCGCTCAACCGAATAATGGACGCCGGCAGGGATATGTTCTAACGCAAGGGGTTCAAAGAGGTATATACCTGCGTTAATCGTATTGCAGGTGACTTCTTCCCATGAGGGTTTTTCAAGAAACTGCCCAATCTTTCCGTTTTTGTCCGTCTCTATCAAGCCATAGGCGGTAGGATCTTTGACGCGGGTCAGCGCAATAGAAACGCACGCTTTCTTTGCGCGGTGATAGGCAATAAACTTCGTCACATCAATATCGGTTAAAATATCACCGTTTAAAATGAGCGTGGTTCCCTTGAGCGCATGCATCGCGTTGCGGATAGCTCCACCCGTCCCCAAGGGAGATTTTTCATGCACATAGCGGATGGTAATACCCCATTTTTCCCCCGTGCCGAAATAGTCCTTAAAAGACCGCGGAAGATAGGAAACACAAAAAACCACATCGGTAATTCCATGGCGTTTAAGCAAATCTATCTGATACTCAAGGAACGGTTTATTGAGGATGGGAAGAAGGGGTTTTGGCGTCACGCAGGTCAAAGGGCGTAATCGGGTACCCATCCCGCCAATCAATATAAGAGCTTTCATGGTTTTTTGAAATAGTCCAAGGTGACGGACAAACCTTTCTCTATGGCAACAGCAGGTTTCCATCCAAGCACTTTTTCAGCCTTGCGGCTGTCAAGGAAACTGCGCAGAAGCTCGCCCGGGCGAGCGGGTTTGAGAACTGGCGCCTTTTTATACCCAGTACTACGACTCATCATCCGCGCAAGGTCTCTGACTGATGTCAGTTTTCCGGTGCCGATATTGATAATTTCATTATCTCCCCGCGTCAACGCGCGAATGTTGGCATCAACGACATCTTTAACAAAAACATAGTCGCGCGTCTGACTACCGTTGCCGAATATCAGGATACTATCGTTGCCCAGCATACGCTGAGCAAAAATGGCAACCACACCCGCCTCGCCATGCGGATCCTGGCGCGGACCGTACACATTTGCGTAACGCAAAATCGTGTATTTTATCCCGTAAAGCTCAGCGTAAAAGTTCAAATAAAATTCGATAGCATATTTACCTATGCCGTACGGGGACAAAGGGTTCCCCCGCGCTGACTCATTAGGCGGCTTTTTACCGCAATCACCGTAAATTGTTCCGCCAGAGGATGAAAATATGACCTTTTTAACCCCGTATTTCCGCCCGCTTTCCAAAATATTCAATGTCCCGAGGATATTAACTTTCGCATCAAACCCGGGGTCGGCCACTGACTTTCGTACATCTATTTGGGCAGCAAGGTGTTCAATTATTTCAGGCCGTTCTTTCTTAAAAATCTTATCAATCGCAGGCGCATCGGTAATATCCGCCTTGTAAAACCTCGCCCGAGGATTAATGTTTTTCTTTTTCCCTGACGATAGATTATCTACGATAGCTACCGAATGACCCCGATTGACCAATTCGTCAACAATATTAGATCCAATAAACCCCGCCCCACCCGTAACCAAAATCTTCATGCAATTTCCTTTTTTTGTATTTACACTAAAACAGAATGAAAGTATAAATATTTATACACCATATTCCCGATGAAACCCTCTGGAATGAGCACAGGATAAGCATTGTCAATACGCACCCGTTTTTCCAAAAATTGCCGGAAGGGTATTAAACAATATCTGGAGATCCAGTCCAGGTGACCAATTCTCGATATAATAAATATCGAGTTCTATCATTTCTTCATAACTCAGATTTGCACGGCCGGAAATCTGCCACAAACCGGTAATGCCGGGAAGAACACGCAAACGGCGTTTCGCCCAATCGTCATAGGCGGCTGCTTCCCACAACACCTGCGGGCGTGGACCGACCAAGCTCATATCGCCTTTAAGCACATTGAAAAGCTGAAGAACTTCATCAATACTGAACCGACGAAGAAATTTCCCAATATTGGTGACACGGGGATCATTGCTCATCTTAAATACCGGCCCCTGTCGTTCGCTCTGGTGTTTAAACTTTTCCAGAAGCTCATCGGCATTAATCACCATGGTTCGGAACTTATAAAATTCAAATATCTGCCCGCGATAACCCATTCGTTTATGCCGATACATAAATGGGCCGGCCGAATCAATCTTTATAAGCACCAATATACACAACAAAATCGGCCACAAAAATGAAAGAATTATTATAGACACCAAAATATCCATAACCCGCTTAAAATAGAAATTAAATCCACTAAACGATACCGGCTTTAGATGGTAAATAGGTATCCCTAACGAAGAATCAATGCGCAATTCTCCGCGGCACAGCTGTACGATATTGGGAATGAATTTCAATTCAACTGCACGGGTTTCACACCAGTCATATACATTCATCAAGGCCGTGTCATTCCACTCCTGGCGCACCAGAATGACTTGATGGATATTTTTTTCAACAATTATCTCTTTCATGCGTTCGATGTAGGATTCTTCCTTAAATGGCAGATAAAAAACCTGGAAATGCGGCTGTTTCTTGACAATCGACTTAATCATCTGGTTATCTTCACCGACGATCAATATCGACTCGCGATTCACAAAAGAACGCAGTATAAACCATGCAATACCCTTGAAAAGCTGGCGGTAAATCAAAATACTGCCGGTCATTATTATCCAAAACAGAACAAAGGTCAGACGCGAAAAAGAAAAGTCACGGTAAAAGAACGATGCCAGAATCAAAAAAATAATCCCGACGGTAACTGACCGCATTATGCGGACCAATTCGTCAAGAAGAGGCACGAAGTAGGTCTTATAAAAACCGTTTTGAATAAACAAGAAACACATTAACGGAATAGCGTAATATAGCATCTGCCAATAAAATGTCCACATCGGCAGCCCTTTAGTGACAGGAAAAAAGTTGATCACAAAGGAATAAAAGCGGGCGTGGTAGGCAAAATACAGAGAAATCCCAACAAAGCAAGCGTCCAGCACAAACAAAAGAGGGACAATAAAAAGCTGCGATCGAGTAAATCTCATAGGTTTGATTTTATCATTTTATTTATTTTTCCGCAAAATTGGCACATAACCTTCATCGCCGTTTATGCTGAATTTGTAGGGGCGGGCCGCACGTCCGCCCGAACATCGTCTTTGTTGATTATTTGTATTTCTGCCTTACTTCAATTTTCCTGCTTTATGAATCCGGCGGACGCTAGGCCCGCCCCTACAACACCAATCAATTCTATTTTAAGACACGGACAAGGGCTTCGTATACTTCTTGTATGCCTATTGACTGCATGCAGCGGTTCGTTGAACATCCATACTCAAATCCAAGGTACAGGCAGGGACTGCACGGGATAACGGACCATACGCACACGGCGGCATCAGAAACCGGTCCCCATTTTCGCGGGTCGGTCGGGCCGTGCAACGCCACCAAAGGAATACCTAGGGCTGCTGCTAAGTGCATCACCCCCGTATTGCCGCACACCATCCCCCGCGCATGAGTGAGTACTGCAGCGTAATCAGGCAATGAGATGGCCGGCAATACTTTTGCCATACTGCCAATCGACTCGGCAATAACTTGATTTGATTGAATGTCCTGTCCGGTCCCCGTAATAAGCAGTTTCATTTCGGGATAGGCAGCCGCGATTTTCTTGCCTAATCCAATATAATAAGCAGGTGGCCATTGCCGTTGACTGCCGTGTGCAGGCGTTTCAGGGTGAAAAACCACAAATGCATCCGACCCTATATCAGCATCCTGAAGAATATGAATTGCCCGCTTTTTTGATAATTCGGTTACCGGAAATTCAAGTTTCCTATCATCCTTTTCAATGCCTAATGCCGGAAAGACAGCGGAAACCAAATCAAGAAAACAATCAATCTCGTGGCGTCCTTGCCTATGCTCAACCGCATGGTCATATATAAAGTGCCGATACTGCCCCTTTGTTTTAAATCCTATTATCTGCGCGGCACCGCTGGCAAGTGCGAGCAAAGGCGGCAAACGGGTCCACTGATCGAAATCAAACGCGATGGCATAGTGATTGCTTTTATCAAACAAAGTTCCTATTTTCAGGGGATTGCGGGCCATGGCGCCTATATCGATTACAACTACGCTGTCAATATAAGGCGACCCTTTGAAAACAACTTCATTTATCCGCGTGCACACAACTGTCAGTCGAACGCCGGGAAACGCTTGCTTAATTTTTCGCAAGGCAGGGATAAGTAAAATCGAATCGCCAAGTGCAGAGAGTTTAATTGCCAGGACTTGTGTCACAACAGGGGCATCTACGCCGCCCCCCCGCATGTGTCGCAGTGCCTTGCGCAACCATCCCAAAAGCCACACCAGCGGAATACCCGCATATCTGTCGAGAGCTTTAAACAACCAATTACCGCGCATTATCCGCACCTCGGCCATGCATTTTTTCCGAGAGCACCCCTTCAATAACTGTGCTCATTTCTTCAATTCGTTTTTCCCATGTATGCAGTTTTGCGCATGCAATCCGTTTTCGCTGCAATGGCGGCGCATCTTCGCGGATAGCGCGCAGAATATTCTGTTCAAACTCCTCGCGAGTTCTAGAAAGATAGCAATAATCGCTATATTTGCTAAGCGCATCAAGATTCGTACTGACCACTGCTTTCCCTGCCGCAAGATATTCAAAGAATTTCATAGGAAACATATTCTTGGTATATTCATTGAGAATATTCGGTAATAGACACACATCGAACCCACGCAGGAACTCGGGCAATTCCCGGTAAGGTTTCCCTCCTAGCAGATGAATGTTGGAATATTTTCTTAGAAGCGTCAAGTCAGTCGCTTTCTCGCCCTCGCCGGTAACGCCAATGAGCTTTATCATCCATGCCGGATGTTTACTTGCCAGCAACGCCAACAAATCAAAATCAAGTTTGTATCCGCTTATTGCACCGATAAAACCAAGCGTCACCGGTTTTCGGCGCATATCCGACGGCAATTCAAGTTCCGAGAACCCCCTATTAAAATGGTCAAAATCGGCGACATTGGGCATATAATAGGTGCGCGCATTAAATTGTTTCTTTGATTCATATAAGTTTTTGGCGGTCGTAAAGACAATATCAGCTTTCTTTAATAACTCTTGCTCCATCGCCCCCACAATCCGGGGAATTCGCGGATTAGCTGATAATTCATCCACGCAATGATACACGCTCAGCTTCTGATCAAACAAACCAAGATACTCAACCGCATTGGGCACATAACTCCACACAATTGGCCGGGAAAATTTCAGTGATTTGACCACACGGGATAACTGCCACCGCAAAAACCAACGATTAAACTTCCGTACCGACGCATATTTGTGCAGAGGAATTACTAATGGCGAAAAAACATACAGTGTTTCACTGACCTTGCGTACACCCCGCAACCACTTAACTATCCTCGCCGCCATGCGCCGTACATCCTTCTTCTGCAAAGACGGCTGGCGCAGACCCAATGATTCAATAAACAAAACAGAATTGAACGCAGAGAACCTCAGCATCAAATGATGCTGATTGGTCTTGTACGGATTATCCCACTCCGCAAACCCGAAACAGATTATATGCTGGCGTTCAATCATCGGTTTACTCACTCTTCGCGCGATCAATGGCTGTGGCTGCTTTCTCGTTTGCAGGGTTCATCCGCAGAGCGATTTCCCACAAGCGCACTGCGTCAGCTGTTTTCCCTTGCGCATACAGCACAAGCCCTGCGCGATATTTCTCGGCAGAACCTTCCTCATCAATATCGTGATGTATTGTTGATTCATTTTGTTTAGGCAAAACCTTTTGCTTTCTCTTACCTGATGATTTGTTAATTGACCCTGAAAGCGTTTTTACGGCCTTGTCGATACACTCGCCGGCTTTTAAATATAGCTCGATTGCCCATGTGCCGGGATTGCCTTTACACAAAGATTGTACTTGTTCCATCGTTTTGATACAAGTCACCCAACTGCCGGCGGCGTACGCATCACTGCCGCGCGCGAATAATTGCCGTGCATTTTCCTCATGTTCTTTTTCCTGCTTGCGTTTATTCTCGTCAATAAGCAGAACTTTTGTTTTAGCCAGATAGCTTTTTACTTCTTCCTGCTCCGGATTAAACATCAATACTTTTTCCCATTCCTGCACGGCCGCGCCATAGTGCTTGCCTTGATAACTGACAAAAGCAATCGCATAAGAGACCCATTCCAGATTGTCTTCATTAACGCCGCGGGATTTCTCATCCATCATCACAAGTATATCATCATAGTACTGGTCTGCCATCTCAAATTCAGGATATTCGAGTTTAAGACGGCGGAACTGTTCTATAGCGGTTAAATAGCATTTTTGATGGTATGAATTCCTTGCTTCATTAAAGAGATCCTTGGCTTTACTATCCCGTTGTTTGCGGAATTGCTTATCTTCGCTGAGCGCAACTTTTGCTTCGGCCATCAGCACGGCATTTTTCTTGACCTTCCCTTTTGAGCGGCTGAAATAAAACGACATCCCCACCTTTGAAACCATCGCAAAACGACTGTAATCGATAGCGTAATCAATCCGGAACAACGGATGTTTATATCCAAACCCAGCGGTCACATGCTCGTCAAAACTACCGGCGCGCAGTATATATTTATTCATAAATGCATACTCTACGCCAACAGCGTACAGCGCTTGCTGTTCTTCTGCCCGCGAATCAAGATACAACGATACAATATCGGAAGAAACCAGCCGGTACACAACCGGCATATCAAAAGCCACGCCGGCATGATAGCTGACGGGGTATGTTTCTTTATTTGAATTGACAGGAAGAACTATGAATCTACTTATTTGACTGACTTTCTATCGATCCCGCGATAGTATCGAGGCGGTCTTTTGATGCGTCTATTCTTTCTTGCAGCTCTCGGGTAGACACAACCTTTGCTGGGCTATTTGGGGAGATTTTCTCTGCCATCTGGTTTTGCGCAATTTCAGGGACAACCATTTCAAGGACCTTTTGAACAAAGAATGATAATACGGTTAAGACTAGTACAATCACCAACATTGCCATGTTTGAAATGCCGCGCTTTTTAAGTCCCGGAAATTCCATTTTCCCTCCTGGGAAACATCTGCCACAATTCGACCCGACTGTGTTAATATGTATTGATGGCTTGTGCGACTTGCTCCGCCTCACCTGTTGTAAGTTCAGGAAACATCGGGAGCGACAAAATGCACTCAGCATATTCCTCGGCAACGGGAGCAGTTCCTAAGGGCAGATTAATATCTTTATAAGCATCCTGGCGATGAATGGGAATGGGATAATGAATAAGGGTTTGCACCCCGCGCGCAGTTAAATGCTCCTGCAGTGCATTGCGGGAACGCGTTCTGATGATATACAGATGATGCACCGGTTTACCGTATCCGGCTGTAATCGGCTTTATGATGAGCGGGTTGGTTATTTTTTCATCATATATCCGTGCAAGAGCCGCTCGTTGCGCGTTCCAACGGTTAAGATGCTTTAGTTTCACGCGCAATACCGCAGCGTGAATTTCGTCAAGCCGGCTGTTAAACCCTTTGATAAGATGGTAATACCGTTTTTCCTGCCCGCCGTTACGCAGGAGTTTCAGGCGGTTTGCCATTTCTGCATTGTCCGTGACTATCATGCCACCATCACCATAACACCCCAGATTTTTGCTCGGGTAAAAACTAAAACACCCCGCATCGCCTATGGTACCGACTTTTTTCCCCTTGTATTCGGCTCCATGGGCTTGGCAGGCATCTTCAATGACTTTTAAACGATGCTTTTTGGCAATCGCAAGAATCGGGTCCATATCGGCTGACTGTCCAAAGAGGTGGACTGGGATAATAGCTTTTGTTCTGGGGGTGATGGCTTTCTCAATAAGGGATGGATCCATCGTGTAGTGGTCTTTGTCAATATCCACAAATACCGGGGTTGCGTTGGCAAAAGAAATGGCTGATGCAGTGAAAGCGGCAGAATTGGGCACCGTGATAACCTCATCGCCTCGATCAACGCCTGCAGCAACCAGAGCCAGATGAAGGGCCTCAGTACCCGAACCAACCCCGATGGCGTAGCGGGCACCCAAATACCCTGAGAACTCGGTTTCAAATGATTCGCCCTGCTTGCCCAGGATAAACCAGCTGTCACTGAAAACCTGCGCAATGGCGCCGTCAATTTCCGGTTTGATTGATTCGTATTGCCGTTTGAGGTCAACGCTGGGTATCATAGTTGTTTTACCAATAGTATTGCTTATTTTTTTTGTAGTATTGAAAGGTATTTCTAATACCTTCTGAAAGTTTTACTTTAGGAATCCATCCGGTTGCTTTGGAAAACTTTGAATAGTCGGCTATATAGTCGCCAATCTCGATTGATTTGCTATCCGGCGGGAAAGGCACGATTTCATAGGAACCTGAACCGTGTATCTGGATCATTTGCTCAACAATATCTTTAAGGTTTATCGGATTATGCCCGATATTAAACGCTTCCCCATTTGTTTTATCTGATTCCATTGCCATCAACATGGCTTCAACGACATCATCGACATAATTAGTATCCCGTATCTGTTTGCCATCGCCGAATATCTTAACTTTCTGCCCTTCGAGTATCTGGCGGATAAACCAGTTGATTATCCCCTGGCGGTGATGCTTCATCTGATGGCGGGGGCCAAAAGTGTTGGTAAGGCGCAATGAACATGCCCGAATCCCGTACACATTGTTATACAAAATATGGTACCGCTCCCCGGCTATATTGTTGATGCCATTGACATCGGTGGGGTGCATGAGATGTTTTTCATCAACCGGCAGATAATCGGCCTTGCCATACTGTCCCCGGGTTCCGGCAAAGAGGATTTTGACGCCCGGATTATGCTTCCTGCAGGATTCAAGGATGGAAAGCTGGGCTACACAATTGATGTTCAGGTCGGTGAATGGGTCTTTCATGCTGTCGGTATGGCTGAGTGTCCCCGCCAGATTAAATACATAGTCCTGACCCTGGACCAGATAATTCATGCTGGATATATCGCGCACATCGGAAATATTGACTTTTACTTTGTCTTCGATGCCGTGAATATTAAAAAGATTCCCGCCATAATCCGGAATAAGCGAGTCAACCAGTGTAACTATTGCGTTTAATTCAACCAGTCGGTACGCCAGCGTACTGCCTATAAAACCCAGCCCCCCTGTAACAAGGACACGCTTTCCCGCAAAAGAGTTTTGAAAAGTCATTTTAATCCTTTGTCTTCGTACACCTTCCGGTATACGGTTATGGTTTTCTCAGCCATGGCTTCCAAGCTGAATTTCGACCGCGCAGTATCGCGCGCATTTCTTCCCATTGCATCGCGCAATCCCGGGTACCGCACCAGTTCATCAATAAGCTTGGTAAGCCGTCCAATATCGTTGCGCGGATAAACAAAGCCGTTCTTCCCGTCTTGTACGACGGAAGCAACCACTGAACGGATATCCGACACCACCACCGGCTTGGCACACGCCATCGCCTGGGGGATAGTTAAATCGTATCCATTTTCACGGATAGTGGAATTAACAAAAATATCGCACAGATTAAAGTATGCCGGCAATTCATTATAGTCAATTATTCCTAAAAAATATACATTTTTTTCTATTCCCAGACGGGAAGCCAGCGCAACCAGCTCCTTTTTATATTCCCCATCGCCGCCAATAAGCAGTTTAATATGCGGATGTTCTTTCAAAAGCCCGGGCAGCACGGATAGGATATTCTGTAATCCTTTTTCCAGCTTAAGCCGGGCTACGGAGAGTATAATAAAGTCAGACGACTCAAGACCAAGCGATTTGCGCAAAGCGCTATCAGGCGCACGCGGAGCAAAAGCGTCCACATCAATTCCATTATAGACCAAATGGATTTTCTGCGTATCAACTGCGTACCATTTTGCAATAACTCCGACCTGAGAATCGCTGGTAGCGATAACGGCATCGGACAACGAGATAAAAGCGCGGTCGGCAAATAAATAGCTGTAAATATTTTTTATCAACCCCAGTTTGGCGCGAATATTAAACCCCAACCGGAGCTTCGTTTTAATTTCATCAATGGATGTTCCATGGAGCGATGTCACGACGGGTATCCCATATTTTTTATGTATGCGCTTGCGTATCAGACGGCACGCTCCGGCGCTCTGACTATGAATAACATCGAAAGATTGCGTCGCATGAAGCTCCTCGAATTTTTGTACGCTCTTTGTCCACCAGTGACGGCCGTATTTCCCCGGCCGTGTCCCTGCAAGGTAATGCACAATAACACCATTTTTTTCCTCGTACTCAACACCGGAAGGATGAGCAGTAGTAATGATAGTAACATCTTCCCCTTTGACTGACAGCGAACGGGCTAAGGTCTCGATGTGCAGTTCCATTCCGCCGACGGCATGTGCGGGTAAAGTACGAGTAAAAAAACATATTTTCATAGTATTAACCTCATACAAGAAATTCCCTCACGCCCGCCCTGCTACACTGTCAACCAAACCATTCACTTCATCCCGCACAGCCGCATAGCTGTACTTACTGACACAAAGCTCACGGGCTTTCTCCCCCAAACTGCGGGAGTACTCCCGGTTACTTAAAACGGTTTCCAGCGAGCGAGCGAGTTCGCTCACATTGCCTGCCTCATAGGTCAACCCGCATTCCCGGAGTATGTCGGGGATATCGTTTACTTTTGAAGCAATGATTGGTTTTCCCATTGCCATGGCATCGAACAATTTTGCAGGAATCTGGCCCTTCGACGACGATGTGTTCTGCTGGGGGATCACCACCACATCGGCCATCGCCAAGAAGCCCGGAATACGGTCGAACGGCTGTTGAACGAACAGGTGGCAAGCATCGCCCAATTGTGCCTTTACGCGATCATAGAGTTCGCGTTGATTCTTATCTGAAAGATTAAATCCAACCAGCATTAACAATGCATTCGGGACAGTAATCATCTTAAAAGCAGAGACCAACTCCCTGATACCTTTGTGCTCTCGGGGCGTCCCAAGAAAGAGGATCACTTTTTTATCGGCTTCGACGCCGTATTGCCGGCGAAAATTATTCTTATCGTATATTGCAGGATCAAATATCTGAGTATCGCGGACATGGGGGATCAACAAGCCGCCGAAAGATTTCTGAAGATAGGTGTTGGAAACAATGCGGTGTCGTATACAGCGCGCCATAAGATCGCATACCAGCAGTTTGAGAATATCCCCTAAAGAAATAATTTTATGCACAAATCCGGCATTACTAAAACGGTCAAGTTCAAAACCAATCTCCCAATCATCGATATCGATAATCAAAGGCGTCCGCCGCCGCAGAAGAGCAAGCATTGCCAGGAACATACTGGGAAGAACCGGCTTGCTTATTATGATCAGGTCGCCGTCTAACAAGCGCGATAAACGGAGTGCTGTCGAGAAGTAATACCGCGCCTTTGAACACACTGAGTAGGTGTATGAGATCCCGACCGGCACCCGTTCTATCGGAGACCAAACGCTGCCTTCAAATGCGGGACCGATAATTTCGACCGCATTGCGCAAACGAAGTAATTGCGCCAGCATAAATGCCCTGCCCACGCAATTGTGCGAAAAATCAGGAGTAATAATTGATATATGTTTACATTGCGATGAAAATTCCGACATATCCGAGGGAGATTTCTGAACCTGTTTTTCCGCATCCAGCAACGCGATTGTCTGGCGGAATACTTCATCAACCGAGATACCTGAAAGACACTTTTGATCGCGGCATGAAATACCTGAAAGACGATAACAAGGCGCACAATGTAAATGGCTCAGCACTACCGCATGAGGCACCTGCCACGGATAATTTTTCCAGTAGAGCGTCGGGCCGAATATCCCCACAACAGGCACACGCATCGCCGCCGCCAAATGCATAAGACCGGAATCGTTGGAAACAAACAAGTCACACCGAGCTATCAGTGAAGCCGTAGCGGTAATCGTTTCGGCGACAAAAATTGCGGGGACCGTTTTCATGAACCCCGCCATTGCATCAGCAAGCGTGCGTTCTTCCGGTCCGCCAAAAATAATTATATCCGCCTGAATCCTTTCGGCCAGCATGTCAGCCACAAGCGCAAACTTCTCTATCCCCCAGCGTTTCACTGACAAGCCCAGGTCTATGCCCGACCCCGGATGGAAACCAATCTTCTGTCTGCCGGCTGTTTTCATAATGCGGTCGCTTGCCCGGGCAGCATTTTCCGGGGAAACAGAAAGCGCCATATTCGTTCTAATATCGGTTATTCCCAACGCACGCAACAGGTCAAGATTGTATTCAACTTCATGCTTTCGTTTTGTCTCTTTCACACGATGGGTGAATAAAAACCCCCAAAAACCTTTTTTGTATCCGACACGAGCGGGGATTCTCAATAACCACCCAAGGAATGCTATTTTGAAACTTTTATCGAGAAAAGATGTGACAAAAAGATCGTAGTCGCCCTGTTTGAGCGTGCGCAGTAACGCCGTTACATCAGCAAACGACCATGACCGTTTGTTAAAATATATACAATGATTAATCTCCGGCAACTCTTTGAGCAATTGCTGTGCCGGCACATTTGATACCAGCACATCAATAACTGCATGCGGATAGCGCGCCCGCAATGTGCGCACCACCGGAAGATACAGCAGGACATTCCCCATGCCTGTCGTTGCAACGCACAGTATTCGTTTCATTTCACTCGTAATCCCATAATCATCCAAAGCGCCCCGGCAAGGCGAAGATCCATGATAAGAAAGTTCTCCGTCATACACTCGGCACCAAACCAAATAAATGCCATTGCAACGAGCAACGCATAGGTATCGCCGGAACGCAAAAAATCTAAAGAATATCGGCAAATTGCTGATATGAAAAATCCAACAAAACAGAGAAAAGCAAGAATCCCGGCTTTTGCCCATACAAAAAGAAAGACATTGTGGGGAGGCACCTTGAGTATCGCACCCACTTTTTCGGCATGCGGCGCATACGCCCGTTCCCAACTGTTACTATCTAAACCAACGCCTTTAACCCAATGGTCACCGATAACCAACGCCGAGGCGTGCCATATCCGGCTTCTGCCGTTTACAGAGGAATCAAATGTCCGGTATTTTGCGAGACGGGGCTGAAGCCATGGCATCAACACAACCCCCGCAATTATAAACATTACGACAATCAGGGAAGGTATGACTGACCATTTTCGTTTGACCGTAAGCAGAACCAGTCCGCAAAGCATGGTCAGCGCGCACGCAATGACACCGGTCATAGTCCCAAAGGCAATTAACGCACAAAGCCAGAGCACACCGATTAACGGGAAGATATTCGAACGCTGTTTGCTCCACAGCCAACCGACAATCAGAAGATTAAATCCGGCAAACTGCGCACCTTCCTGTGCGTTTACAAACAGCCCGCCAGCCCTTCCCGCATCAAGCACATTGCAAAAATAGCGATCAGCAAGCATGTTGCGAAGCGTATCGGGCTCGATGAATATCTTCATGATAGGGGATCCAAGAATAGCGTACTGATGTTCTTTGAACACAAATACAACCAACACCATTATTGCCAGCGGAACCGAAGAAAACAGAAAAACGCGCGCTATGCTAACGGGCGTCAGAGCCCCCCCCCTGTACGCGAACATAACATAGATTAAAATGCCCATCCCAAGAAATAAAATATGTTTGACTGCATCGACCTTATTGCCGGAATAGAAAAACGCACCAACAATGCACATAAAGAACCCAAGGTACCACAACACCGGACGCTGATCCCGGTCAGCAGCTATTTCGCGCATTCTATTGACAACCCCACGCTCTTTAAAAAAATACAAAAACACACCCACTGCTACGACAATCATATAGAGCGTGACATTTTTATCTTTATAAAAAGATGGCAGATAAATCTGGTACGGTATGAGGATAGTAATCACAATCAACAACCGGTCAAAAAGTTTCATGCGGTTTCTCTCATCTTAATAAAAATCATTTACTACCGAGTTTACTATCATTTTTTCTCATACTATCTTGCCTGCCCAAAGATCGCGCAGGAATGACTGCCATGGTACAATTTTGATGGGGTTCAGCGATCGTGCAGTGCGTTCGGTGGTGACAACGAATGCCTTTTTCGGGCTGTGTTCATCAACAAATGCCTTAAGACCCTGAATATCTGTTCCACGCACTTCTCTGCCGCTTTTGACTTCAATAGCGACATTCCCATTATCAAGGATAAAATCAACCTCTAAACCGGTTTTGGTGCGCCAGTAGTTTATGGAAAATTCCTTGCCGCAATACGACCGGTATGCACGCAGTTCCATAAGAATAAAATGTTCAAAAGCCCTGCCGAAGGATGGGTCGCGGACAGATGAAATGGTTTTCCCCATAATGGTGTTGGCAATACCGTTGTCAAAAAAATAAAATTTGGGCGTTTTGAGAATGATCTGCCGACACCGGTGACGCGTAAATGGTTCCAAAAGCGTTCCCACCAGAGTATCGGTGAGGATATGAAAATACTCTTTTGCCGTTTTGGCATCCACCCCGCTATCGCGCGCCACATTGGCATAATTAACCATTTCTCCGTGAGTAAACGCCAGCGCATCGAAAAATCGGGCGAAAGACGGAATATTGCGTACCAAACCCTCAGCAATGACCTCTTCCTTCAGATAATCTTGCACATAGGCGTTCCGAGCCCGCTTGCTCTGTTCCGCTGTTTGCAGATAATGTGCGGGGACCAATCCCTGATTAAGAGCCCGCAAAAGGTCTATGTCGCCCAGTTCTGTGCTGGTAAGGGGATGCAGTTCGTAGCGCCAAGCGCGCCCTCCCAAAAGATTAGCATGTCCGCGCTTGAGTTTACGGGCGCTGGAACCACATAAAATAAATGAGAGTTTATGATCTTCAATAAGACGGTGCACTTCATCAAGAACCAAGGGGACTTTTTGCACCTCGTCGAGTATGATGGGTTTTGACAGAGATGTGCTTGAACTCGCAAGGATCATCTCCCGTAAAACAGCAGGACGCTTGGCGACTGAAAGGAAAAGATCGGTATCGAGAAAATCGAAACGCAAACTATCGGGGAATGCATAGTGAAGAAAAGTTGTTTTTCCGGTCTTGCGCGGGCCCCACAAAAAAGCCGACTGCCCGCGGGGAAGTTTAATCTTCAACACTCGTTTTATTTCGCTCATAAAGGATTTAAACCCCTTTTAGGATTGCCTAAATGGAGTATACTCCATTTTAGTTAATTTGTCAAGGGCACTATTGGGAACAATGCCAACCTGCCCACTAATTGAAAATCATCCCTGCAACAGCAAAAGGCGAGATATAAATTAAACAACTGCATTTCGATGGTTAAATCTTGCTTTTACCAGTACGACAAACGCGGAGATTTCCTTATTGCGCGTAAGCAAACCGATTACCACATACAACAATAACATGGTAGTGGAGCCAACTGCCAAACGCAGAATCAAACCGTATATCCCCGCATAATAGGGTATATACGAAAACACAAAAAATCCGCCGAGGGCTGAACAAAAAGCCATTAAACACAATCCTGCCATGTATCCCAGCTGACGCAGAGGTTGAAACTCTACCAAAAATGTTTTTAGGTACAGCAACAGGAAAATGAATATCAATAATTCCGAAACAGAACGGGCCAAAGTTATGCCGCCAATCGCCCAGCGGTCCCGCAAAATAAGACCCAAGCCCAGATTTACCACAAGCGCAGCTGCGTAGGCAATCAGCAAAAAAGAAATCTTCTGGGTGCTGTAGTATGCCCGCAAAATAACATAATTAATTGCATAAAATGCCGCGCCGATACTGGCAAAACGCAGCGCATATGCGGTAAGCGCAGTTGACCCCGTATCAAATTTTCCCCGCTCAAAAAGTATTTGGATGACCGGCACATTAAACACAAACAATATCACGCACAACGGGATAGCAAGAAATGCGGTTAATCTGAGAGCAAATATGAGTATATCGGTGAATTTCCTTCGTTCGTCAATACCTGCAAGATTGCTCATGAAAGGAAATACGGCAGTGGCAAGCGGTACGCCGCAGAATAACCACGGCGTTTCTCTGAGACGGTTGGAAAAATTAAGAGCTGACACGCTACCGGTGTCCAATCCCGCAGCAAGCTCACGGCTAACCAAATCATTTCCAACAGCAAAGAGGGAAGCAATAAACAACGGAACCATCGCAATCAGCAAAGATTTTGTTTCAGGCAGGAATCGTAAAGAAAATCTATTCTTAATTGAAAACTTATTAACGGAAGAAAATAATACTGCCCACTGCAGGAATGCCCCCAGCAAAAGTCCCACTGCAATACTGTTTACACCCCATATCTTCGCCAAAACCAAGACGCCCGCGATAACGCCGATATTAAGCAGTATTTGCGCCGCCGCCGGGGCTACGAACTGTTCATGAACATTGAGCAAACTGCCATAAAACGAAGCAATGCCCATAAAAAACATGGCAGGGAAAATTATGCGTGTGACCATGGATGCTGACAGAAATGTTTCGGAAGAAAGCTCCGGAGCCACAAAACGCACAACGATTCCCGGAAAACACATACCTGCGATGACCGCAATGACTAAAACCAACATGAGCAAAGAGGAAATATTAGACAATAAACGATCGGATTCTTCTTTAGATTTATTCTTAAGCGACTGAGCGTAGGCAGGAATAAAAACAGCTGTAAGCACGCCACCAGCAATGATTTCGCGGATGAAGTCCGGCCCGGACAAACCGACAAAATAGGCGTCGGTACTCGCCGTGGTCCCGAACTGCGCCGCAATAATCATTTCCCGCACAAAACCAAGCACTTTGCCGACAACGGAGAAAAGAAAGATAACCGCGGTCGCCTTTATAATTTTATGCTTGGTAGTCATCCGTAGTTAACTACTTCGTTTTGCCGGCTTTTGCCGGCTTTTCGGTCTTGTCCACACCTGTCTCTACAACAGCGTCGGGTGAAAAGTATTTTTTTCTGATTATGGCTTCTATTTCCTCGGCAACAGCAGGATTATCCTGCAGGAATTGTTTCGCATTTTCTCTTCCCTGCCCAAGCTTCTCATTTTTGTATGAGTAAAACGCGCCGGACTTCTCTATCAATTCCTCGGTTATCCCCATATCAACTAAATATCCCAAACGATCGATTCCTAGGCCGAACAGAATATCAAATTCCGCCTGACGGAATGGTGCCGCAACTTTATTTTTGACGACTTTTACCCGCACATGGTTCCCAACAACCACTTCACCCTTTTTAACGGACTCCACTCGGCGGATTTCAAGACGAACGGATGAATAAAACTTCAGCGCGAGGCCGCCCGGCGTTGTTTCCGGATTTCCCCACATAACGCCTATCTTCAATCGTATCTGATTGATGAACACGATGGATGTTTTTGATTTTGAAATGGTCGCGGTCAATTTGCGCAGGGCCTGGCTCATCAGCCGCGCCTGAAGGCCGACATGCGAATCGCCCATATCTCCTTCGATTTCAGCGCGCGGAACAAGCGCAGCAACTGAGTCGATGACGATAACATCTATCGCGCCTGAATGGACCAGTTTATCGGCGATTTCCAACGCCTGCTCACCGGAGTCCGGCTGTGATATCAAAAGATTATCGATATCGACGCCCAGTTTCTTGGCATAATCCGGATCCATCGCATGCTCGGCATCGATATACGCCGCTATACCACCCTTTTTCTGGCTCTGTGCAACTATACACAACGCAAGCGTTGTTTTACCCGACGATTCCGGCCCGAATATTTCGACAACACGCCCACGGGGAATACCGCCGACGCCAATGGCTATATCAAGCGGCAAAGCCCCGGTTGATATATAATCCACCGGCGTTCTCGCATGTTTCTCACCCAGCCGCATAATAGCTTCTTTTCCAAAGTCCTTCTCAATCTGCGACAACGCCAAATCTAATGCCTTCAACCGATCGTCTTTAGCCATACTACCTCCCTGTAATAATTCTTCAAATAATTATATCAACTACTGACTGTTTTTGCAATCAGAATTTATATTCCCGTTTACTCAATGTTTCTAAGCCAAATCTTCCCATTACTAATCCAATAGAACAAAACGCATGACTCTTTACTAACTTCCCCAATTCGGGTGATGAATCAACGCCCCTTGCGGCCGGATGCCAGAATTTCAGAATTGTTCTTTGCTGTGTCCGCTGGGATGAATGATTTATTGAATCTGATCATGATTTTTATTAAACGACAGCATGTATTTACTTACGTCTGCGCCAACATTAAAAATAAGGTCCAGAATAGACACAGAATGCTCGAAGGGCGGGTATGACTGCGGATACTCGGGGTACCCGTCATATGTCATCCAATGAACCGGAATATTGTGCCGGGCAAACAACCGCTCGTCCAGATAATCTTTCGCCGCCGGGCCAGACCAGTACTCCGTAGCACCCAGGTCACTACATATCCCGACAAGGCACTCATTTTGACCGCCCCGCAACACAAAGTCGCTCGAGAAATGCATCTTTGTTTTAATATTCAATATTTCGTTAACTATATGAATAAACTGAATATTTATTTTACTGAGAAAGTCCTCAGTCATGTTCAGGTAGTGTTTTTCGAATAATCCGCGAAAATCCTGAAAATATCTGGTTGACGAATAACACCGACATATTTTACCCCAGTGCGAGCGTGCCCACAATTTGCCGGTTGTCTTTGCCTCGTTAATCTTTTGCGAACCGCACAGTCCGCTAGTAGCTACAGGTATCGTAAGCCACTGAGCCCCCAAAGGAGTTTTAATCTTATTGCGATTTCTCCAGTCGCCCTTGGTGTACTGGGCATGATCAAATATGACAAAATGATCAACTGAATTAATCAAATCAAAATATCCCTTCCACGGGATATAATTTGATTGCACTATAGCAACTTTACTCATCATTGATCCTTAACTAGTCAATTTTCAAGAACTTCATACAGATCGATATGACCCGAATTGAGGGATTGATTTCAGCGGATTAAACAATGTGGATCTTGCCCTTGATACAAGGATAACATCTTTAACTCCGGTAGTCATTAAACTTTTAGCCAATTCAGCCAGCGCATCAATTAGTTGTAAAAATACCCCGCGACAACTCATCAGGAAAAACGAGATTTGCATCTATCATTTTGACAATATCTCTTATTGAATTAATTTCCCCCTTGTGGGTTAATATATACTGTGCTCTTTTACTTTTGGTTTCCATTAAATATTGCTCAACATTAGACAGTTTCAAAATAACGCCAAAATCTGCAGGAATATTCGGATCTGAGATATGATACATGCGTTTCAAAATATAATCAGATGCTAATTCAGAGAAATGAGACGAATCCCAATAATACTTCATAGGCGACTTAACTTCTTCGGTTGTAATCGAGTTGTATCCTGAGAAATCCCATAAAATCGTATGGTGATCGCTGCATATCTTCATTAACTTCCTTTTCCAATTATCCATGTTTTCACTCAAATGTGCCGCCGAAATTGCTTCGCCATCCAAGGTGCAATGCGCCGGCGTTATAAAAAGCATTAAATCAATCTTGTTATTTTTACATATCGAAATAATTTCCTCGAAATCATTAAAGGTTTCATCGTTTATTTTGTAAATACCGTAGAATGGCGTTGAACAAGGATCTTTTGTCAAAAATATCCAGTTGGTATAATAATGCAGTTTTTTGTAGTCCTTTAGTCTATAGAAAACATATTTTGCCGGCCTATACCCATTAGGCAAAAATTCCAACCGGTCCGGAGATTTTCTATTAATTGCCATTGTTTTAAAGGAATCGACGACTGCGGTTCGAGTAAGAAGCGTCGTGTATACATAATCAAGCGGCGATATTTTCTTTCCCACCAACAACGGATCAAAAGCGGGGTTGAGTTTTTCGGCGGCATTGAACATGAAAAAGTCAATTCCTAAAACAACTCTTTTAATAGGGGCATTTTGTATAGCATGTTTAAGATATTCTTTGACTTCCTTAATCCTTATCATATCGATGCCATAGTTATATACGGGCGGATATTGATTCAAGAGCGGGTGATCGGGATTGATACCATCGTGAACCCGGGATGATCCCATCAATACGGTAGCTGGCCTTCGTAACGCAATTTCAATTGCCTTAACATACCGTATTTTATTGCGCACCCCTTCTTTTTGAAGATTAAATCCATTTTTTTTATAAACATCATATAATCCATATGGATCAACAATAAGCGTACATGCGCATATAATGGAAATCATACAAACCGACAACAACACCGTGGCAATTATATATACTTTGTATTTATTCATGTTAAAATTTAAAATATATAAACTCCGATATTGTACCGGCATACAGAACTGCTGTCACAATCAATACTGCTGAAATACAAGACCATTTAATACTCGGGGTCCACTCACCAATACCAAATATTTTTCCTGGCATACGGGCGTTTTGTGAAGATCCATTAATCTCAAATATATCTTTTGTATTGGGCAATGCCCAGACAATAAATGCTGAAATAAAAAGAAGTATAAGAATATAGCCGGTGTCAAATTGAGTGGGAAGAACATTATTTTTTGCCGTGTTACCCGCGTCAAAAAAGCCGCTTTTTTGCAATAACGGACGAAGGGGACCCAGTACAGCAAGAAGTCTCCCGGGAACATACAACCCATTTGAACCCGAAAGGGATGCAAATATGCTCTTGGCTGTAGCCATATTATCCGAGCGAAACAACACCCATGTCATGGTAACCGACAGAAATGTCACTATCTGCGCTAATACACATGAAAATCTGCTTTTTATATGTAACTTGAGCCTGTTTTTGAACTCCGTCCACAAACGATTTATCGATATCAATACGCCGTGGGATACTCCCCACAAAACAAAAGTCATTGACGCCCCATGCCAGAGCCCGCAAATGAACATCGAACTCAGCGTTGCCCCGTAATAGGCAGCGTTTGAGACAATTGAGCTGTTAATATTTAGTCCAAGGCCGAAACGGGTAAGGGTATAGTTGACGGGGGTAAAAAGGTAGTCCTTTATCCAGTTTGACAGCGTTATATGCCAGCGCCGCCAGAAATCAACAATGTTATCTGCCCGGTAGGGTGAATCGAAATTCCATGGTATTGATATGCCTATCATAAGGCCAATCCCCAAAGCCATGTCGGAATACCCCGAGAAATCAAAATATATTTGAAAACTGTACAATATCACCGCTATCCATGTTTCCCAATAAATTAATTTTACCTGCAAAGCGGCGGCGCTAAATACCGGATTGACAATCTCACTGAGCGACTGAGCTATCACTGCTTTTTTGAACAGTCCGACAGCAAAAAGAGTAAGCCCCTTTGCAAGGTTCTCTGAGGATAATATGCCAAGCAGTTTCCCCTTGAGAGTTTCCTTTATTTGGCAATAGCGTACCAGCGGACCAGCAGTCAGGTATGCGAAGTTTGAGACAAAAAGAGCGTAAAACAGAGGATTCTTTTCATCGTCATCACCTGAATAAATATCAATCATATAGGCAATTTGAATAAAAGTATAGAATGATATGCCTAACGGGGCACTGATTGCAACAGGAGACCACGAAATGCCGAGCAGGGAAAATAAATGCAATCCAAAAATATTCAGATATTTAAATACTGCAAGGTATGTTATATTAAAAAGCAAAGCCGCATAGAACCATATATTCCTGCGGCAAAGGAATGAATTGATGATTGCCCGTGAAAGCAAATAGTTTATTGAAATTGAAACTAAAAGAATCGGAACAAACAGCGGGTTTGACTGATAGTAGAATACCATCGAGGCAATGAATAACAAAAGCGGTATCAATGCCTGTTTTTTAAGTGTCCCGACC
>CAIRNS010000030.1 GCA_903880015.1 uncultured Elusimicrobia bacterium
GTTGTACCGGCAAGCATGTGCGTTGTCAGCACAGTTGTTAAAAGTCCGGTTTGTGCATATCCCGCGGGAACAGAATACCGTCGCCGACAAATTAGCCAACACGGCAATCGATACCCAGAGTCAATCATAGAAGAAACAGGTTTTAGGGGACAACAGGAGGGTCGCTCATCCTGATGGCGGGGATGAGAGGAAAGTCCGGACTTCAATTCCCGTCGCAAGGCGGGGAAAACGGTAGTGGGTAATCCCCATCGTTCGAAAGAACAGAGGTGCGAACAGTGACGATCCGTCCCGAAAGGGAGGGGTCTTCCCGCTGAAGTAGCGGGAAGAGTCCTTGAGGTAACTCAGGGAGTGAAACGGCTAAATCCTTACTGGGAAGCAAGGTCAAAATCCCGTCTTTGGCGGGATTGTCAGCTGACCGCTTGATTTCGCGGAGTAATCCGCGGAACAGAGAAATGATCCTCGTCTTCGCGCAAGCGAAGAACAGAATTCGGTGTACATGTTGTCCCCTGATTATTAAAGGCCGGATGTATTGGGCATGGAAGTGGTGCACAATAACGCTGTTCAACTTTGTAATAACCGGCTTAAAAACCGCTGCAACCCTTTGGTTTGCAGCGGTTTTTAATTTCCGGGCTTGAACCATACTGCTTTGATTGTCCGCGGCAATACTGCTAAAAGAGACATATTGAGGAACAGCGGGTTGTCGTACGGCGGTACAAATTTCACAAATCTTTTTCACCGGGCAGTGTCATACCATTGCAATAGTTGATATAATAATTTCATGACTCTACATTTCCCTCTCAGCCCGCTTGTCTTTTGCGGAGGTCCATGTGCTTAAATATATGCTCAAACAACAGTCTTTTGTCAAAACTGTTTCCTGGCTGACACTTGTTTTATTTGTCTCATCCTTTATCACTCATCCTCTCGTTTTTGCAGTGACAACCCTGTCGCCGGCCAATCAAGATTCTCAACAACTCTCCGGCAAAGGCAATCAATCGCTGATCCCCTATCGGTATGGAAAGATTACGGGTGGCGGGTACGCCGGCGGCCGACGATTAGTAGTTTATATTCAGGACTTGCACTGCAATCCGGAAGTGCAAAATAACATTGCAAAGATAACAGAACTTTTAGACGCGCAATACGGGTTGAACAAAATCTTTATTGAAGGGGCGCCCGCCGGGAAACTCTCGACGCGGCTTTTCACCTCTATCCCCGACGAGAAAGTCAGAGACAAAACAATACAGACCCTTTTCGGGAAAGGATTGCTCAGTGGTGCGGAATACTATGCGTTGAAACTTAAAAAAGACAATCTCTACGGCCTTGAGGAATGGAGTACTTACACAGAGAACCGTGAACGGTACCGCACAGTGAGCGCGGCGAAGGAAGAGAACGAAAAGACAAGCGCAGAGATAGATAAAGTAATAGAGCAAATGAAGGAAAAATATCTTGACCGAAAACTGAAAACGATCGGAAAAGTATTCCGGGATTCAGGCAGCAATAAGCACTATCTGAAGGTGGCGAAGCTGGGCGAGCGTGCCGGCGAAAAGGTCACGGGCTATCCGAATCTGGCGCGCTACATAGAGACGGTCAGAATCAGCGAGTCGATAAGCAATAGGCGGCTCAATAAGGAGCTTGTGGCATACATCAAAGATTTGAAGCGCATCGTGCCGGCGAGAGAATTTTTGCCACTGTCCGTTGCATTGACGGAGACCGGCGATCGGCAGGAGTACTCCCGACGACTGAGTGAGATTGCGAAAGTGTATAGCCCGGACCTTGCGCGCGAATACCCTGAAGTAAACCGCTTTCTTACGCGGGAACGATTGAACGCTCAGATTAACCCGGTAGATCTTATCGACGAGGAGATCGTATTTCAAGGCCGGTTGACGGCGAAATTTGCGGAGCGGAGATTAGATAAGGATTTACTATTTCTTTCCCGGATGGCCAAGAATCTGGGGGATTTTGCCGCTCTTAAGATGACGCCGGGTCAATACCAGTTCTTTAGCGAGAATCGGGAAGAGTTTAGGATAGTGCTGCGGAAATACTGCGAACCGCACGAGGTCAAAGCGGTACTGAAGATCCTTGATGATGCGGCGTACACAACCTATTACGCCGTCAACTTCAAGCGTAACGATATTTTTATAAACGCCATTGCTCTGCGTTCTCTTGGTGAAAAAATCGGAGGGTTTGCCTCCGGTAAAAAAGATGTATCGGGATCATTGTCTGCCGGCGGTTATGAGGATGTTCTCGCGCATATCGGACAGTTCAAGGACATAGATATCGTGGTTGCCGGCGGATTCCATCGGGGCGTGTCAAAACTTCTTCACGATAAAGGCGTTTCCTATCTGACCATAACCCCCGGCGCGGCGAAAAAATATGACGGGACCGTTTATCAGCAGGTTATGACCGGCAAGATTGATCTGAAGAAGATGCTGTCTTCGGCTCTGGCGCCGACTGCAGCGTTGTTGGGCAATGATTATGGGGAGATGGAAATACTCATTGCGCATCTTTTGGCTAACGCAGAAAGCTTTCATGCGGCAGTAGCGATCATTAAGCAGTGGCAGGCAGCCAATACTGACGTCGCGGAAGTACTGCATTCATTTGATGTCAGGATGGAAGAAAACGGTAACGCCGGCGTATATCAAAAAGTGGGGAACGACCCCGCGAAATATTCATTTGTGTTTGGATTACAACATGCCGACAATAACGGTGTCGCAGTTATCCTTCCGCCTTCACATACGGTTCTCGCGTCTCCTGTCACCCCCGGCAAACCGCTCTCGGCAGGCATAGCTGCCCAAGCTGAGGAACTTTCTCCGCAAAAGCATGCAGTCATAAACGATTACATCGCAGAAGCCATCGGGGCCGGACGCGTTGAAATAATCACTGAAAAGACACACAGCGGTTTTAAGGCGGCGAGTGTTTTAGAGACAACGAAGTACAATGATGTGCTTGCGCTTGCAAGAAGATATATCGATGAGACGGTTTTGCCGGACGGGTTGGGAACGATAATCCCGATAGAGGTCCTTGAACAGGCGAACATATATCTCATAGACAGCGTCAGGGGCAGAGCCCCACCCTTTAATTTTGAACATGCCGGCGCTGATAAGAACGCCATCTATGTAAGGAAATCATTTTTTCAGGATAGTTCTCCAGCCGATATCGCAAAAATTCTCATTCATGCGTCCGTAGAGCTTGCCGCCAAACAGCATGCTAACCAACAGCAAAAGCCGTGGACCGAAGCAGTGGCGCTGCAGGCGCACGCTGTCGCCGAGAAAGCAGTTGCTGATTTTTCGCCGGTTGTCGCTTTGTCCGAGGCGCGCCAGCTCACTGTTGACGAGAATGGTTTTACCCCCCTGCATTCGCGCGATCCCGGGGAATCAGTTTTTGATATAACCATCGGCGGGGTCGATGCGACGGTCTATTTCGGCAGGAGCGCGGAAAATTATGTGGCTACCCCCCGGTCCTTTTTCCCCTTTGAGGCATCGATTATCGTCCCCTATGGGTCCTCGGTGCGCATTGATAATCTTTATTCGCTTAACGCTGAGGGTGCGATTTACATTCCCGCAGGTGCTACCGCCATTTTTGATGAAGTCAAAGGCCCGCTGATTGTTGTTACAATAAAAAAAATACCGCCGTGGTATAGAAGATTTAGTCCCGAAAATTTCCCTGATGTGTGGAAAGATACCAAAGGATATGACGAGTCTGGGCTCCGTTATCACAGTACGAGCGGGGTGCTGGTGTTCAGTCATTTAGGCAGAAGGAATCCGTGGGACACGAGCAAATTGACCGAATGGCTTATTGATTCTGTCTCTTTAGGATCGCCTGCCATGGGCGCTTCGACTGTAAGTTATAGTTTTCTAACTACCGGACAGTCCTTTGATATTCATCGTCCCGACGAGCAGTGGCATGAACATCCTACCATTGCAGGTGCTCAATCTATTGTTGAAATCTATATCCCTACTTCCGGCATAATGGAATTGCTCATTGAGTCAAACGGTAAATTCTACTCCTCCCGGTTACGGCCGGGGATGTTCATGCTTGTGCAAGCCGATGTTCGTCACGCTATCGCCAAAGGAAGCGGACAGTACAAACATGTCGTCATTCAGATCCCCAGCCCCTTTCAGTATGGATTTCTCTATTCGAGTAAAATCATGCCGGTCCCTGCTCTGTATGCTATGCATCCGGGTTTGAGTGCATCGTTGGAAAAAGCCAAGGAGGACGGGGGTAAGCATTCTTACCGGCCAGACCCCGGTGTCTGCCGGGTGGCATTCCCGTCATTATCTGTCCAATCCTACCTTGGGGAGTGAACCCGCGAAAGAAAATATCTCGCTGGAGCTGCCTGGTGAGCTTTTGGGGTTGAGCCCGAAGCAGTTAAAAAAGATATTTTTCTCATTAGGATCGTACCAGTTTACTGACCAGGAGAAAACATTATTGACTGCTCCGCCCGGGCTTGAGGGGTTTTATAGAGGATTAAAAAGAGTACAGGCGCTCTATCCGTCAATAGTGCGCAATCATGTGGAACGAGCGTGGATACAGGATTATTTACGGAGTATGGTCGCCGATTTTCCCCCGGGGGCTTTACGGCGTAATTTCGAGGCTATTCTCACCGGCGATTTCTCTGTGGATAGATTTATGGCATACATGGAGTCTTTTCAATCGTACCGGTTCAGGATTATCGAGCTCATTAGAGACGGCGACGCGGCAAATGATGACGAAATTAATCAAATGGTTCTCCTGGTATCAGACGGTGGTGACCCGGAGATGGCAGAACATCGGCGGCCAATGACGGAAAGTGCGGCGTATTTTCATCATGCGTCGTTCGATGGGGGGCTGGCGCTTGCTCCCGGCGCTGCCGCAAAATATGCTCATGACGGTTCACCAAAACCTTTTCCCGGATATACAGTCATTCATAGTTTTAGGCAGGGAGCGGACCACCACCGAGCGCTTCTCAAAATGTATACTGCTCTGCAGGCGCGGCTCAGGGAAGCAAAAGTCGATCAGTATTTTAAATTTTTGCCGCCTAAAACTTTCCATATGACGCTCTGCGACATCATGGCGCCGCTGGACAAGAACACTCCTGAAGGCAGTGCCCTGGGCAAAAAAATAACGGCTATAGTCACCAAGATCTTTTCTGACTTCGCTTCGAGCATTAAGCGTCCGGTCATGTATTCTAAAGGAGTGGCGATATCCGCCGGGACTTCGATTGTTGTGCCGGTGTATATGGGCGGCAGGGATGATCTTGCCGAGGTGCTGAAATTACGCACCGCATTGCGTGATGGGCTCCACACCCTGGGGGAGCGAGGTGGCGACGGCGTTTTTCGCAATAATGGGATACCCGTTGCCCCCGGAGACAAGTTGATTGGTCATGTAACGCTCGCCTATTTAAAAGAATCTATACCGGCTGAAGCATACAAAAAAATACAGAACATTCTCGGAGCTTTTGAGCGGGAATTCATCGGATTTTCTGAGGCCGACTCATTTGATTTGCATTACTTTGAGAACATGGAAGATTATGGTGCCCCACTTGAGTCGCTGCACATTGCGTCGCCGGACAGAGCAAACAATCTTCTCTCAGTCCCCTATATGTTGTATAATCGTATATTCGGGTTAAACACAACAGCGGGTTCTCCGCCGGCAGTTCCTGCGGGAGTCAATGAAGCCGGTTTGGCAGCACCCGCGGACCCGGGCGGACAGGAAGCAGTCCGGTTAATGCTATCCGCATCTTAATCCAAGGATTACAGCTCGGTGCAATACAATGATAAAAATATGTGACCTCAATAAGGCGTATGGTGATCAGATTCTTTTTAAGGATCTTAATATCAGCGTTAATCGCGGTGAGAAAATAGGGCTTGTGGGCAGAAACGGACACGGGAAGTCCACGCTGTTTCACATGATATTGGGCAACAGCGAAATTGATTCCGGCAGTATTACCGCTCCCAAAAGTTACCGCATAGGATATCTCGAACAGCATATTCATTTTATCAAGCCGACGGTTATCGAAGAAGGCTGTCTCGGGTTGCCTGCCGACGAAGAATATGACACTTGGAAAGTTGAAAAAATACTTTTTGGGCTGGGTTTTTCCGATGAGGATATGCACAGGAACCCCACTGAGTTTTCCGGCGGCTTTCAAATCCGCTTAAATCTGGCGAAACTTCTCTCATCACATCCCGATATGCTTATGCTCGATGAACCCAATAATTACCTCGATATCGTCGCCATCCGGTGGCTGGAAGAATTTTTGAAGTCATGGCAGGGGGAAGTCATGCTGATAACGCATGACAGGAGTTTTATGGACCGTGTCTGTACGCATACCGTGGCCATACATCGCCAGATTGCGCGCAAGGTTGAAGGAAGCACCGAAAAACTCTATACCCAGATTAATCAGGAAGAAGAAATATATGAGAAAACACGCCTCAATGAACAGAAAAAACGCCGGCAGGAGGAGCTGTTCATTGAACGGTTCAAGGCACGGGCAAGTTTTGCCAGCCGAACGCATTCCCGCGCGAGAAAACTTGAAAAACAAGGGGTCATGAAGGAACTGGAGAACATCGATGACCTTGAACTGTATTTCAATAGCGCGCACTTCGGCGGCGATCAGATGATGGCGGCGGAAGATATTTCTTTTTCTTATAGTGGCGCTAAGCCGTATTTGATAGATTCATTCACTCTGCCGGTGGGGAAAAACGACCGGATATGCATCATCGGAAAAAACGGCAAGGGCAAGTCAACGCTTTTGAAACTGCTTGCCGGAGAATTGTCGCCCACCCGGGGGGAGATTAAAAAGCATCCCGTACTGATGGAAGGATATTTCGGGCAGACCAATAAGCTGGACCTTGAAGAAAGCAATACCGTTCTTGAAGAAATCATGAGCGCCGACAAGAAATGTAGCGTTAACACTGCCCGCAACATTGCCGGCGGCCTGATGTTTTCGGGAGATAACGCCCTCAAGAAAATTAAAGTTCTCTCCGGCGGCGAAAAGAGCAGAGTTCTGCTCGGGAAAATACTCGTGAAACCCTGCCATCTTCTGTTCCTCGATGAACCCACGAATCATCTGGATATGCAGTCGTGTGATTCCTTAATTGAGGCAATCGACAGTTTCGACGGTTCAGTGGTCATGGTCACGCATAACGAGATGTATTTGAGAAGCGTTGCCACAAAACTGATTGTATTTGATAACGGCAGAATAACCGTCTTTAACGGCGGATATGACGATTTCCTGCGCGATGTTGGTTGGTCCGACGAGAATTATTCCCGCTGATTGACTATTGCAGTACATTTGATATAGGATAGTGAGGAACACTTTTCTAGCATGCTTTTGAGAAGAAGCGTTCACGTCCAGCGGTAAACTTGGTTTTTGCGGAGGGTATGGTGAACGGGTTATTGCAAAAGACATATACTCTCAACGATAAAAGAATCGTCATCGTATTGCGGTTTCTCGTTATTCTTGTCACATTTTTTCTCACTCTCTATAATGCCCCGGAAATTATTAGCCCGGCGGCCCTGACCCTGATATTTATTTTTTTCCTTGCTTCGGATATTGCTTTACTCTTCGTTCCGGGCTATCTGTTTATCATGAAGCGTTTCCGGAACAGTATGTTCTTGCTCGATGTTGTCCTTATTTCCTCCGTCATTTATCTGACCGCCGGCATGAAGACGGATCTGTATCTCATCTACTTCCTTATCATTTTCATGGCCAGCAGCGGCAGAAGCCTGGGGCATGCCTTCATGATGACCATTGTGGTGGCTGCTGTCTATATATTCCTGCTGTCGCACAGCGGTCTTTCCTTCTCATTTGAAAACCCCGGCATCCTTCTGCGCATTCCCTTCATTTTCATTCTTTCTTTCATGTTCCTGTATTATGCGCAAGAGGAGAAAAGGCGCATGCAGGCGCGCGCTGAACGCATGGACCGGCTCTCTATGGTGGGGGAAATGACTGCGGAGATAATGCATGAAATCAAGAATCCGTTAGCCGTGATCCTCGGATACGCCCAAATTCTTAAAGATGCGGATTCCGCGAAAGCCCAGGCGGAGTTGTGGCCCAATATTGTCAAGGTAACGGGGCAACTTTCACTCAAAATAAAAAGCATCCTCGCGTTCGTCAGAAGCGATAGGGATGTGGAAAAATCACCGGTTAACATTGTTGACATAATGTCTTCCACTTTGGAAATATGTCGTGGGCAGTTTGTCCGTGATGGCATACGAGTCTCTCAGGGATTTCAAAGCGGCATGCCACTCGTTATGGGGTATTATAACGGGATTGAGCAGGTTTTTTTCAACATTTTGGCAAATGCACAGTACGCATTGGTGGAAGCCCGGGAAAAAGACAATAGAATTTTGGACCTCTCAATAAAGGCAACGGGGGGAAAAGCGGTTGTGACGATTAAGGATAACGGTCCGGGCATACCGGAAAAAGACAGAGATAGAATATTTGATCCCTTTTATACGACAAAACCGCGTGACAAGGGAACCGGATTAGGGTTGAGCGTATGCTATAAGATCGTCAAAGACCATCACGGAGATATCTATGTTCGCGATGAATCTTCCCCCGGCACTTCTTTTGTAATCGAGTTTCCTCTGTTGTCAGAAAAAAGGCAGCTTGGCGCATGATCGCCGCCAAGGATGGCGTGATAAGCAGGGAAGCCGGTCCTCAGCCGCTGGCTGAAATAATGCAACGACTGGGACTGACAAATGATGATTTAGTTCGCCGGTCGACACAGCAATTGACTCATAAAATGGTGCACAAGGGCTGCAAGGGAAGGCGGGTGTCCCGCAACGTTCAGTACAAAATACTGGATGCTCTGTGCGCCCTGAAACCGGACCAGAATTTTACGCTCAAAGATTTGTTTACCTATTAATGCCGCATAACTTAACAAGGAGGAATCAGAAATGGCCATTGTATCGGAGTCGGAATTCAAAGGTAATCCTATGTTGGTGCTCAAAAACTCAGAAGAGGACAAGTTTCCTTTCCAGTTCGGATTGAAGAAAGCGAAACTGGTTTTGGAAAATATTGAAAGCATCAAAAAGTTTGTCGAAAAACACGACAAGGCATAACTTCTGCGCCGGCTATTTCCGCGCGGGTTAGGCGGGGAATCGGCGTAGTTGTTGCAATGGGAACCATGAGTACGGAAACGCCTTAGAGAAAAAAAGGTGCGGATATAGCTATGACTGCAGCAGTTACCGGAGCTGAAAGTATACGCTGGGATCTCTCTTCGTTGTATGCCGCGGTGGACGATCCGCGTATCGACGGGGATATACAGCGGCTTGTTGCTTTCTGCAAGGGATTTCACCAATCTTTTAAAGGACAGCTTTCTCAGTCGCTGGGTGCGGCGATTACAGAGTATACCCGTATCCGCATGATTGAGGACAAGATTCTGGTGTATCTGTATCTCAGGCAAAGCACGAATGTCGCCGACGCCGCGGTTAAATCAAAAATAGCCGGAACGGAAAGAATGCTCAGCGGCGCGTCGGGCGAGTACATGGCGTTCTTTAATGTCGAACTGGTCGCCATCGATGAACTGACGCTGGTGCAGCTGTATGAAAAAGACCCCGTTGTCGCCCGCCACCGCCCCTGGTTAGAACACGCCCGTCTTTTCAAATTACATGTGTTGAGCGAACCGGTCGAATCGGCGCTTACCAAACGATCCCCGTTCGGCCCGTCTGCGTGGGGCGAGTTTTTTGACGAGCTTGAAGCCGATATTGAAGGTGTTTTCAACGGCGAAAAAAGAACATTGACGGAACTGCTGCATCTTATATCGGAATCAAAAGATTCCCGGCAAAGGGCTGTATTGCTCAGCATTGTCAACGAGAGCCTTGCCGGCACTTTCGCCAAATATTCGGCCCAGACGCTGTACATGGTTTCCGGTTCATCTTTTGTCGAAAACAAAGAACGCTTATACGCTAATCCGATGGCGGCCCGCAATAAATCCAATCGCATTTCAGACAACATCGTAGAAACCCTGCACCGCGTCGTCACTGATGTGGCCGGACCGCTTGCCCGGCGCTATTACCGGCTTAAAGCGGCGCATCTGGGGTTAAAACCCATGCAGTGGAGCGATCGCAACGCGCCACTGCCGTTTACCGACACGACGGTTATATCTTTTGCCGACGCCCATGAGACCATTCGTTCTTCCTTTGAGAGTTTCAGCCCGGCGCTGTCGGCGTTGGCAATGCGTTTTTTCGACGAGAAGCGTATTGACGCGCCGGCTGAAAAAGGTAAGCGGGGCGGGGCATTTAATTTTTCCGCCGTTCTGCCCGGGCCGGTCCCGGTATCCTATGTTTTTCTCAATTATCTTGGTTCCAACCGGGATGTTATGACTTTGGCGCATGAACTGGGACATGGCGTTCATGGTATGCTTGCGGGTGAAGCTCAGGGATGCCTTATGTCGCAGGCGCCGATAGCGTACGCCGAGACGGCTTCGGTCTTTGCCGAGATGACCACCTTTAACTTTTTAAAAAGCAGGCTCATAAAGACGGGTGATAAGAAATCTCTGCTGGCTTTGATTATGGGGAAAATCGACGATGTTATAAATACTTCCGTGCGCCAGATTAGCTTCTCGCATTTTGAACGCCGGCTGCACGGTTTTGATCCCGCAACCAACACCTGGGCGCCCCCGCGGAAATTATCCGTCGAAGAACTCAATGCTTTCTGGATGGAGGCAACCCGCCAATTATACGGTGCATCGGGTGACATATTTACCTATGAGAATACGGATCACTTATGGTCGTATATATCTCATTTCCATCACCCTTTTTATGTGTATGGATATGCTTTGGGGGAATTGTTGACCCATAGTATGTACGCTCAGCAACCGCGGCTCGGCAAACGCTTTGAACCATTGTATATAGATATGTTGCGGTCCGGATCCACCAGAGATATCGTTGCGTTGCTCAAACCGTTTGATCTTGATCCGGCAGATGAAAGATTCTGGGTTGACGGTGTTGAAGCCGGATTGGGCGCCCTCATCGCCGAAGCGGAACAGTTATCCCGTGATCTGGGCGTGGTCGTGACCAACGGTGCCCATCTTTTATCGTAGCATTCTTCATCGATTTATATTAGAATGATATGCAGGTACTGCGTGTCACTATCCCTAAGGAGATTATACCCATGGAAAAATCAGTCGTTGTTTTGGAAACAAATCAAGGGACAATCGAGATTGAGCTGATGCCCGGCATTGCCCCCAAGGCCTGTGAAAATTTTATTTCATTGACGAAAAAAGGATATTATGACGGCATTATATTTCATCGCGTCATTAAAGGATTCATGATTCAGTGCGGCGATCCCACGGGTACCGGCAGGGGCGGTGAATCGGCGTGGGGCAAACCTTTTGACGACGAGTTCGACAAAAAAGCGTCGTTTGACAGCCCGGGCATACTTGCCATGGCCAACGCCGGGCCGGGAACGAACGGAAGTCAGTTCTTTATCACGACGGCAAAAACGCCGTGGTTAAACATGCATCACACCATTTTTGGAAAAGTCATTGCCGGTTATGAAGTAGTGCAGAAGATTGAGAATGCTGAAACCGGCCCTGGCGATGTTCCGCGGTCCCGTCAGAACATAGTGAAGGCGTACATCAAATCCTAACACAGGAGCGATTAATGGCTTCCCCGAAAAGAAAGCAAATAACCCGTATCGTTCTGCAGCCCCACGCGAAAAATCTGAAGAACAGAAAATCGCAATTTCAGGAAGACCCGTGGCGCGTTTTTCGCATTATGTCCGAGTTCGTGGAAGGGTTTGACACCTTATCGGAGTGTGGGGCGGCTGTCACCATATTCGGTTCTGCGCGGCTGGGGGAACATAATCCTGATTATATTGCGGCGCGGCGCATTGCGCAGAAGCTTGCCCAGGCGGGTTTTGCCATTATTACCGGTGGCGGTCCGGGCATCATGGAGGCAGCTAATCGCGGTTCAATCGATGTCAACGGTCGTTCGGTTGGACTCAATATACAGCTTCCCATGGAACAAGTGGTCAATCCGTATGTGAATGTACCGATAGGATTCCGGTATTTCTTCGTGCGCAAAGTCATGTTTATAAAATACGCCTCGGCAATGATAGTCATGCCGGGCGGTATGGGAACGATGGATGAGATGTTTGAAGTATTGACGCTGGTTCAGACAAAAAAGATCAACCAAATTCCCATCATCCTCTATAACTCAGCGTATTGGAAGGGGCTTCTTGAGTGGATGCATGATGTCATGATAAAACGGGGGATGATCAGCGCCAAAGATCTTTCGCTGTTCAAAGTCCTCGATGACCCTGATGCAATCGTTGATGAGATTAAGCGCAGCGTCCGCAAGCCGGTTGCCGGAAAATCAAACTTCTAAACCATTGGATGTGCCAAGGTGTCGGTGCAGTGATTTTTCCGAAGGTTACAGGCCGAGGAATTTGAAGTAAAGATTTTCGAGTTCGTGATATTCCGACGGTTGCAGGGTTGTCCTGACCAGCGGGAACAACTGCACATCTTCTTTATGCGCGTGGTTGCATAACTCCAGGAGCAATTCCCTGCAGGCGTCGATGATTGTTGCCCGTTCCTTTTTTGACGGATTTTCCTGATGGATGCCGGGTAGGGATTTCAATTTTTCCAGTTTTGCGAGTATCGGCCCATGTTCTTTTTCAATCGTTTCGAGCATGGCAAGTTCTGGCGCTGCGAAAACACCGCGTAATACGGGGAAAAGCACCTTTTCCTCAAGAGCAAAATGCCCCCGCAATTCAGTATTAAAAAAACTCATAATCTTCTGCGTGTTATCCCAGAATGAGTCGTCGTTGCTCATTATCTCGGTGAGTTTATCAAGAATATCCTTGCGTTCGACCACATATCGGTGGCCGGCTACCAGCTTTTCGATAAGGTCCATATGAGATTCCTTTCCGGAAAAAATATCAAAATTACTTTAGATAATTATATAAAAAGGAATCGCAAACCGCAAATGCAGATTTTTATTGAAACACGCCGGTTGATTTGGTATACTTATTGAGATAAATATTGTTTGAGCACGGCGACACCGATACCAGCGAGGACGGATAGATGAGAATAGCAATTCTTACCAATGAATACCCGCCGCATGTGTACGGCGGAGCAGGCGTGCATGTTGAGTATTTAACCAGGGAATTAACGAAGCTTGATAACGGCGAGAATTTTGTCAAAGTATTCTGTTTCGGCGAACAAAAAGAGGATACGCCGAGTTTGTCGGTAAAAGGCGTCTCCGCCGGCTATGATTTTCCCACCAAAGATCCGCGGCACAAGAAATTCCTGGAAACTTTGTTCAAAGACATCGTCATGGCGGGACAGCTTGACGATATTGACATAGTCCATTGTCATACCTGGTACAGCCATTTTGCGGGTTTGCTTGCCAAGCAGCTGCTGCAAGTGCCGCTGGTATTAACGACGCATTCTCTGGAACCCCACCGCCCGTGGAAAGCCGAACAGCTGGGAAGCGCGTATAATGCGAGCTCCTGGATAGAAAAAACGGCGTATGAAAATGCCGACGGGGTTATAGCCGTTTCTGAATCAATGAAACATGATGTCGCCGACCTGTACGCAGTTCCTGCGGAAAAAATACGGGTTATCCATAACGGCGTTGACATAGATCACTACAAACGAACGCTGGATGCGCGCGTGCTGGACAAATTCGGTATCAACCGGGAAATTCCTTTTATATTGTTCGTCGGGCGCATAACCCGCCAAAAAGGAATCTTTCATTTGGTCAATGCTATTAAGCATATCCAGCCCGGGTATCAGATTGTGTTGTGCGCGGGCTCACCCGATACGCCGGAGATCGGCAGAGAAATGCAGGAGCGGGTGGAAAAGGCGAAAAGAGATTCAACTAATGCCATTATATGGATAACCGAAATGGTTGCGAAAGAAGACATTATAACGCTGTATTCGCATGCGTCAGTTTTTGTCTGTCCCTCTGTGTATGAGCCCTTTGGGATCATTAATCTTGAAGCCATGGCGTGTGAAACGCCGGTAGTTGCCGCTGCGGTCGGCGGTATTCCCGAGGTGGTTCTCCCGGGGGAGACCGGGTTGCTGGTTCCGTTCGAGCCGGTGAGCGCGTGCGACGCCGAGCCGACTGACCCTGCGAAATATGCGCGGGATCTGGCTGCAGCCATTAATGCTATTGTTGCGTCTCCGGAAAAACTTAAGTATATGGGTTCAAAATCGCGCCAGCGGGTCATCGATCATTTTAGCTGGCCGCGTATCGCGGCAAAAACAACGGATTTTTACAAACATATACTGCTCAACAAAGGGAAACAGCCATGAAAGACGACGCGAACGGGAAAGCAATCATGCAAACCTCTAAAGTTAGATTGCGCGTCCAAATCGAAAATGTCAAACCTAAGATTAACGGCGGCAGATTCCCGGTTAAAAGAATAGCGGGGGATACGGTCACCGTTACGGCTGATATATTTGTTGACGGGCACAACGCACTGAGTGCACATGTGCTCTATCGCAAGCAAGACCAGCGGGAATGGTCAAAAATGCCGATGACGCAATTAGTTAATGACCGCTGGTCCGGTGCATTTTCAGTTTCCGAGATTGGCCGCTGGTTCTATACCATAACGGCAAGGATTGATCATTTCAAAACATGGCAGGGTGATTTCAAAAAACGAGTTGACGCAAAGCAAGATGTTGCCGTCGATTTGATGATAGGCGCCCAATTGGTGCGCACAGCAATTCCTCTGGCGTCGGCGCAAGATAAAGAAAAACTAAAAAAGATAGCGGCGAAACTTACCGCAAAGAAAAATACCGCGGAATCCAGCAGAATTGCCCTCTCAGAAGAATTAAGCGCGCTTATGGCGTTGTATCCTGACCAGTCATCCGCGGCGACTTACGGCAAGGAGTTTTCCGTCGTCGTTGACGACAAGATAGCCCGGTTCGGCGCGTGGTACGAATTGTTTCCCCGTTCCTGCAGTTCGACTCCCGGAAAACACGGTACGCTCAAGGATGTGATTGCCCGTCTGCCGGCGGTGGCAGAAATGGGGTTCACGGTGCTATACTTGCCGCCCATTCATCCGATAGGCACGCAATTCCGCAAAGGGAAAAACAATGCTCCCACGGGTCTAAAAGACGATGTGGGAAGCCCGTGGGCAATAGGGGGGAAAGAGGGCGGACATAAAGACATCAATCCCGCTTTAGGTACCTTCAAGGATTTTCAAAAACTGATCGAACAGGCAGAAAAACGGGGGATTGCGGTTGCCTTGGATCTCGCCTATCAGTGCTCGCCGGACCACCCGTATGTGCTCGCGCATCCCGAATGGTTCCGCAAGCGCCCCGACAATACGATACAATACGCTGAAAACCCTCCGAAAAAATATCAGGATATTTATCCCTTGGATTTTGAAACGGAACAGTGGCAGGAACTCTGGGAAGAATTAAAAAGCATCGTTGTGTTTTGGATACACAAAGGCGTGCGGATATTTCGGGTTGACAACCCGCATACCAAGGATTTATCTTTTTGGGAATGGCTCATAACCGATATAAAAAAGGAACATCCGCAGGTCATTTTCCTGGCGGAGGCCTTTACCCGCCCTAAGCTTATGTACCGGTTGGCAAAACTCGGTTTCTCGCAATCCTACAACTATTTTCCCTGGCGCAACACTAAAAAGGAACTGACCGAATTTATCACCGAGTTGACCACGACGATAGTCAAAGAATTCTACCGCCCCAACCTTTGGCCCAATACGCCTGATATTCTGACGGAGTATCTCCAGCTCGGCGGCGTCAACGCGTTCAAGGTACGCTTTGTTCTGGCAGCCACTTTAAGCAGCAGTTACGGTATATACGGGCCGGCATTCGAGCTATGCGTCAATGATACGGTGAAAGCCGGCAGTGAAGAATACCTGAATTCTGAAAAGTATGAAATTAAGCGCTGGGCACTTGAGAATGCGAACAGTATCAAACCCCTAATAACCAAGATTAATTATTTGCGCATTGCGCACGAAGCCCTGCAGTATGATACCAATATCGAGTTTTTTCCGGTAGATAACGACTCCTTGATTTGTTACGGAAGATATACCGCAGACCTGTCTGAAATACTTATTGTTATCGTCAATCTTGATCCCCACTGGGCGCAGACCGGGTGGATAGAATTACCGCTCAAGAAACTTAACATTTCCGAAACACGGCCTTTTCAGGTTCACGACCTTTTAAGCGGCGTTCGTTACCTATGGGACGGCCCCCGCAATTTTGTAAAGCTTGACCCTGCTAAGGTGCCGGCGCATATTTTCCAAATCAAAAGATACCAGCGTACCGAAAAGAATTTTGATTACTACATTTAGCACACATTAATCGCGGAGGTTATAAATCATGCCCCAGAGAAACGGACAGAATCCCATCAGAACAGCCCGGCCATTCGGTCAAGGCGGCGCAAAACATGACGAAACGCAGCCGGTGCACGGCCAACACGCGGTTTCAGCCGGTGTGTGCGCTTCATGCAATACGGCAGTGCCGCCAAAACCCGGATTTCGCATCTCGTCGCTAAAGTGCCCGAAATGCGGCATTCCCCTGGGGAAAAAGTAAGAGCAACAGCAGTGATTGTCCGATGAAGACAGTGTGCATATAATCAGTGCGGTACCATTCCATGCCGGCCGCAGGGTCGCCATAGAATACACCAAAGGGGGGTAATGGTATGAACGAAAAAGTGCAGGACAATGCAACCGAAGAGCTGAAAAGTGACATGATGAAGCTGCGGCGTGATTTTTCCGTGCTCGGAGAAGATGTGAAAAAGATTTTGGAAATGAAAGGCGTTTGGGCTGATAAACTCGGCAATAAAGTTGGCCAAGAGGCGAGCGCCGCATGGGCGGATGTTCAGCATAAATTGAAAACAGCCCGCGCCCAGGGAGAAAAAACCGTTGACGATGTTACGGTCATGATCGAAGACAATCCGTGGACCAGCGTGTTGACCGCCTGCGGTATAGGCATGATCATCGGTCTTTTGCTGCAAAAAAGGAATTAACATGAATCTGATAAGCGGTATTCTCAGCGCGGCATTGCTGGCGCGGGGGATTATTGACGATGAAATACGCGCGATAAAGCGGCAGGCATTGGCTCTGGTGAGCGCGTTAGCGTTCCTTGCCGTTGCCTTTATTTCGTTGTTGGCTGCAGTCGGCTATTTTTTGTGGGGATTGCACCAGTATTTTGCCGTATGCCTCTCTCCCGCAGCAGCGGCAGGCATTGTCTCTGTGATTGCCTTATTGCTGGCCATTATTTTCGCCGCCATTGCGAAATGGCGTATTGCGTAATTTCATTTCAGGCGGAATAACGGGCTTTGCACGGCGAAAGTGCCGTATGGCATAAGCGGTGTTTGTGCGTGCAGGACCGGTGATGATTTGTTCGCCGGTCTGCCCGACCGGTTGGATACCTCTGCCAAAAACCATCAATAACTCAATGAATCAGCGTGGCAATACACGCAGCCCTTAGCGATACAATGGGGGAACATGACAGACATTGAAGTCATAGATACTTTCGATACATTTTGCGGCCTGGAAAATGTGTGGAATGAATTGCTGTCAAAAAGCGATATTGATATTCCGTTTATGACTTTTGAATATCTTTGTTTCTGGTGGAAATTGTACGGGTCAGCTCAGCAGCCGCTGATACTTGTTGTCAAGGACGCCGGCGCGATTGTCGCGGTTGCCCCTCTCATGAGAAAAAAAATAATCTGGAGAGGCCTGCCGGTTACCGCCATTACTTTTCTGGCGAATTATCATTCGACGCGGACGGGATTAATCGTGGCGCATGAAAAAGAAAATTTGTTTACGCTCATTTTTGACTATGTGCGGCAGCATTATCTGTTTGATATGTTTTCTTTCGATTTATTCATCAAGAACACGGCTACCGATAGATTGCTGCGAGCGGCGCTCGGTACGACACACATGAAATATGTGGCGATGCAGGGCGAGTTGTCGCCGTACATAGCTGTGGCGGGCGATTGGGCGGCCTATGAGGAGAGCAGATCTAAAAAGTTCCTAAAAAATATTAAATACAGGAATAATCTTTTTGCCCGGGACGGTGGCTACGAGATAACTGATTTTTCCGGGGAACACATTGAAGAATCGCTGCAGATGGTGATGCAGGTTTCACAGAAAACGGCTCAGTATGCGCAAAAAACGGCGATTGTAAATTCATCTGACAGCACTACCTATCACACGGCGTTGGCTCGCATGGCTGCGCAGTCCGGGTGGTTGAGAATTTCAGGGTTGCGGCACAAGGGTGTATTCATAGCATTTGAGTTTAAGTTGCTCTACAAAAAAACGGTATATTTACTTAAAGTCGGTTTTGACACCGCATATGCCCGCTTTGCCCCGGGAACGATACTGTTACGCCATTCAATACAGGGTTCATTCAGTGAAAAGTATCAAGAATTTAACTTTCTGGGGAAAAATGAACCGCACAAGATGGAGTGGACATCATCGCTCAGAGAAAATCAAAAATACTGGATCTTTAATGATACTGCGTACGGCAGGTTCCTGTGTTTCTGGGAGATGAATGTTGTCGCGGAAATAAAAAGATTGTTTACAAGATTCAAGTCTTTGGCTGGGAATTACCCTGCTGCGGCTGGGGAAAAATTTCATGATAAGCGTGATAATTCCTGTCTATAATCGGGCGAAATATATTGCCGTCTGCCTTGAGAGCATTTTCAGGCAGACCTATACGGATTTTGAGATACTGGTCGTCAATGACGGGTCAACCGATGACCTTGAAGAAGTTTTGATTCCCTTCGCGGACAAAATTCGTTATTTCAGCAAGCCAAACGGGGGGGCTGCCAGCGCGAGGAATGTTGGCATCGAGAATGCCCGCGGCGAATATGTTGCGTTTCTTGATTCTGATGACCTATGGTTCGATTTCAAGCTGGAGCTTGAATATGCCGTTCTCTCTAGGCTGCCTCGCGTGGGGTTCGTGCATACTGATTTTTCTCTATTCTCTGACGAAAAAGATCTCATTACCCCTTCGCACATGCGGGAATACTTTCATATCCTTGAGGAATATAATCTTACATTGCGAAGCACAAAAAATTTGTGGATTGGCGGTTGTCGCATTACCTCTACGCGCTGGGTAAGGCTTACTTGGTAAGGAAAAATTATCGTGCAGCATTTGAAAGCTTCAGAAGCAGTTTGCAGGTCAATCCGGCGCAAAAGGGAACATATTTGTATGCAGTACTAATGTATGTGTACAAGCTGTTCGATAAGGTATAAATTGTTTGCTCACCGGTCGCTCTCAGGTATTTTCTTTTCTCGTTTATTATGCTACAATGTTACATGGACAGGGGCATAAGGAAACAAACTTCTCGCGGTAAATATTTAGTTTTCCTCCGGTAGTTTCCCTGATGTAAACCAACAAACACAGAAGGTTTTTACCCGCGTCAGCCTGTTGTTCGGGATAAAATCCTTTTTGCTGAGAAAGAGCAGTTACTGTATGGATCAAAGCAAGATTAGAAACATCGCTATTATCGCCCATGTCGATCACGGCAAAACAACGCTGGTAGACCAGTTGTTCAAGCAGAGCGGTATGTTCAGAGAAAACCAGCATGTTGAAGAACGCATGATGGATTCGATGGACCTCGAACGCGAGCGCGGCATCACTATTGCTGCCAAGAACGGCTCATTTACCTATAAAGGTTATTTTATCAATATTATCGACACGCCCGGCCATGCTGATTTTGGCGGCCAGGTGGAACGGGTACTTAAGATGGCTGACGGCGTATTGCTGCTCGTTGACGCCGCCGAAGGGCCCATGCCACAGACTTACTTTGTTCTTAAAAAAGCGCTGGCGCTGAGCTTACCCGTGATCGTGGTTGTCAACAAGGTTGACAAACCGACCGCGCGGTGCGAGTGGACCATAGACCAGGTGCTTAATCTTTTCATCAAACTTCACGCCCCGGACAATATCCTTGATTTCCCGCTGGTGTACTCTTCCGCGCGTGACGGCTACGCCATGGACGATTATCATCATAAAGGCGTATCCATGGAGCCGATATTTGAAAAAATAATCCGTTGTATCCCGCCGCCGAAAGGCGACCCTGACGGCCCCCTGCAGATGCTGGTGAGCACCATCAGTTATTCATCGTTTCTGGGACGGCTTGCGACGGGAAAAATAACTTCCGGCAGCCTTAATATCAATAAAAATGTCGTGGTCGCCCGCCGTGACGGTTCTGTTGCGCCGGCGCGGATCACTAAGATATACCGCTTTGAAGGTAATGAGAAAAAAGAAACGGATGTTGCCGGCGTCGGCGAAATCGTAGCGGTGGCGGGAATGGACGACATAACCGTTGGTGAAACGCTGACTGACCCGCTCAACCCCATTCCGCTGGCTCCGATGGTCATGGACCCGCCGACCATCTCCATGAATTTTATACCCAATGACTCGCCGTTTGCAGGTAAAGAGGGAAAATTTGTAACTTCCCGTCATTTGCGCGAGCGGTTGCTCAGGGAGATATTGTCGGACATCGCCCTGCTGGTTGAGGACCTTACGGATATCGTCGGTTACAAGGTTTCGGGACGCGGCGAACTGCATTTGTCTATCCTCATCGAAAAAATGCGCCGTGAGGGTTATGAATTTCAGGTAACGCGGCCGCATGTTATTTTGAAAGAAGAGAACGGCAAGACACTTGAGCCCTACGAAGAGCTTATTCTGGATATCGACGAACAGTTTATCGGCAATGTTATCGCCAATGTGGGCGGGCGCAAAGGCCGGATGATAGAGATGCATCAGGAAGGCGGCGTCGCCCGCTTGAAATACAAAATTCCTACCCGGGGCCTTCTCGGGTTCAAGTCGGAATTCATGACCGACACCAAGGGGACCGGTATTTTGAATTATATTTTCCTTGAGTACGACGAATATGCCGGCGATATCAAAAACCGTAACAACGGCGCTTTGCTTGCCATGGAGCTGGGCACTACCGCGGGGTACGCGCTGTTTAGTTTGCAGGAACGGGGAAAACTGTTTCTGGGACCCGGTGAAAAGGTGTACGCCGGACAAGTCATCGGGGAGCATTCCCGCGAGAACGACCTGGTGGTCAACGCCTGCAAAGGAAAGAAGCTGACCAACATGCGCGCCGCCGGTTCTGACGACAATATTATTCTGACTCCTCCGGACACTATGAGTCTTGAAAAATGTATCGCTTATATAAACGATGACGAATTGGTTGAAGTTACTCCCATTTCCATCCGCATGCGCAAAGCGCTCCTGGACGAACTTTCCCGCAAGCGCGCTAAACAGGGTCCGAAAGCACCATTATAATCGTATTGGTCTTGCATGCCATTCGTCATCTATTGAGTTTCCGACTTCTATATTAACGGCAAATCCCCCTGTGTCCCCCTTTGTCCAAGGGGGATAGAAATCAGAAGAAATAAAATTGTATTAATAATGCATCTGTGGTTTTGCTATTTTTTTTGTTTTTAGGTATTATTTCGTTATTATGTCTTCTCGTAATCTCGAACAGATTGAATGTGCATGCGGCGAGCAGTTTGAAGCGGAACTGTGGACCTCCATAAGTGTTATGGAAGATCCGGAACTCAAGGAATCCTTGGATGCCGGTGAAATTAATGTTGTTTGTTGTCCTGCCTGCAGTAAAATCTTTTATGTTGAACATTTTCTGCTCTATCACGACTCAAAAAACGAATTGCTCGCGTTCGTATATCCCCCCAGTTTTGTTGATCAAAAAAAACAGTTGACTCAAAAAATGAATACCGATATCGATAATGCCCTGGTGGGGCTTGACGCTGATCAGAAATTTTCATACCGGCCCATATTGGTATTCGGTCTTGACGCTTTGCTTGAGATAATACATGCTGACGATCAATGGGAAGATGAACTGGCAATACTGGAGTTTTTGTCTGAAGAATTACATTTTTCCGTTATTTCTCTCCATCCGGCTCAAGCTCGCCGCAATGATTTGCCGCGACTGCTGCCCTCCGTGCCCGTTGCGGGCGGGAACAGGCGGGCAAGCGTCCTTGCGGGGTTAGAGCTTCTTTTAGGTCATAACGAACTGCTGTCCCATTTTCGCGCGATTCGCGATCGAATAATCAAGCATACTGATTGGACGCTCTCTCCTGAACTGATCATTGGCCCTCTATAATGGTCACCTACACCCCGCAATTCATCATTGGCGTTATTCTCATCGTAACCAATCAATTGTTTGGCTGGGGCGGCATTGTCGTGTGTGAGTATTTCGCACATAAAACGAAAAAAAAGATATTCCATGCGGCCGGTATCGGCATCTATGCTGTGTCATGGGGAATGTTTCTTCTCGGGACGATTTTAGCCGGCCCGCAAGGCGTTGCGCTTATAAAACAGCTTTTTGCCCGCTACGGCTTTATTACCGTAGCGGCACTGGTCGTCATTGCCGTCGTCATATGGTTTCTTTTCCGGCGCAAACGCAGCACACCCCGTTAGTCAAACTATCCACATACATTTCCATAAGCCGTCGTAGCTGCAGAGCTTGCTCTACGGGTGTTGTTGTTTACTAGGTTTCTCTTGCCAATAAAATCATAAAAAAGTATAATTATTTAAATGAATTTAATTATTCAACTGCCAATACTTTTATTCTCTGTTATATTTCATGAATATGCGCACGGTTGGATGGCGGAACGACGGGGGGACGATACAGCCCGCGCGATGGGCCGTTTGACTTTTAACCCTCTGCCGCATATTGATTTGTTCGGTACGATCATTTTACCTCTTATCTGCGCGCTGAGCCCGGGATCATTCATGATTGGTTGGGCAAAACCGGTGCCGGTTAATCCTCACCGACTCGATAATCCTGCTCGGGACATGGTATTGGTGTCTCTTGCCGGCCCCCTGGCTAATTTTCTTCTGGCAATCATTGCGGCATTCCTCATGTGGGGTCTGCGCACGGTGTCCTTCCTTCCTGCATCCATCACGGAATCTCTGTTTATATTACTGCAATTCGTCTTGGTCATTAATGTTGTCTTGCCGGTGTTCAATCTTATTCCCATCCCGCCCCTTGACGGCAGTAAGGTGCTGATGGGGCTTCTTCCGCCTCAGGCGGCCTACCGGTACGCGCAGATGGAACCCTACGGATTTTATATAATAATCCTGCTTATGATGACGGGGATGTTTACGCGCATTGTGTGGCCGATAGCCGCTTTTATCGTTTATTATCTGGGCGGATCTTAAAGTGCATTTTTTCAGAACATAACAGAAGATTGTACTATCTATAGTTTGCAACAAGTCAGCGATTCGACATAAAGGTGCACGGTACATGAGTCGAAAACGAATACTTTCAGGAATGCGTCCCTCGGGTAAACTGCATATCGGTCATTTGTTCGGCGCGCTCAACAACTGGGTGAAGCTGCAGGACGAGTACGATTGTTTTTATATGGTAGCTGATTGGCACGCTTTAACGACCGATTATGCCGAGACGGGGTCTATCGCACTCAATAGTCGTGAAATGGTCATCGATTGGCTCACCGTCGGTATAGATCCGAAAAAAAGTGTCATTTTCCGTCAATCCGATGTCGTTGAACACGCCGAACTTTTTTTGCTTTTGTCCATGATTACGCCTCTTGGTTGGCTCTTCCGGTGCCCGACATACAAGGAACAATTACAGGAAGTAACATCAAAAGATCTCCAAACTTTTGGATTTCTGGGTTACCCCGTCCTTCAGGCGGCCGATATTATGCTCTATCAGGCAACGGTTGTTCCCGTCGGTGAAGACCAGCTTCCGCATCTTGAGCTGACACGGGAAATATGTCGTCGGTTCAATAATCTATACGGAGAAATCTTCCCTGAACCGCAGGGCCTTCTGACCCCCGCTGCACGGGTGCCGGGCATCGACGCACGCAAGATGTCGAAATCATACAATAACGCGATTGCTCTTGATGAAGAACCCGCCGAGATTAAGAAAAAAGTCCAGCAGATGTTCACCGACCCGCTGAAGCTTCGAGCGAAAGACCCGGGCCATCCTGACGGTTGCGTTGTGTATGCATTCCATGTACTCTACAATCCCGGCGCATCTGTCCGCAAGGAAGAATGTGCACAGGGGGCTATCGGGTGCGTGGCCTGCAAGGCGCAAGTGGTTGAATTTGTAGAGGCGGGTATCGCTCCCCTGCGTGAAAAGCGCCGGGTTGTCAGCCGGCAAACGGGCATGATTGACGACATTCTTAACGACGGAAAGATTCGGGCCCGTGCCGTTGCCGAACAAACAATGCAGACGGTGCGCGGCGCGATTAAATTATCCCATGAATGAAACCGCTTACGAAATTCATCTTGATCTTTTTGAAGGCCCGCTCGACCTTCTTTTGTATCTGGTCAAAAAGAGCGATATGGAGATCGCCGAGATTCCTCTTGCCCAGATAACGGCCGAGTATTTGCAGTATCTGGGACTGATGAAAGAGCTTAATCTTGATATTGCCGGCGATTTTATGGTGATGGCGGCGACGCTGATGCAAATTAAAGCGCGTATGCTCCTGCCGTCGCCGGAGCCGGAGGATGAAGACGGTCCTGATCCGCTGGAAGAACTCAAGGCTCGGTTGGCCGAGTATCAGAAATTTAAGGAAGTCGCCCAGGTGTTATCATCAAAAGAAATGGAGTCGTCGCATATTTATTACCGCGCCGCCCCGATTCTTCCGAAGGATGATTTCATACTTGAGGCGTCCCTTTTTGAACTTATCGACGCGTTTAAAAATGTTCTCGAAGAAATGCCTGACAATGTCAAAGAGATTCTCTACGAAGAGATTCCGATTGAGCAGAAGATCCGGGAAGTTTTGGATTTGCTGGAAGGCAAGCAGTATGTGCATTTCATCGAGATTATGAAACTGCAAAAAACACGCCATGACTTGATCGTTTGTTTTATGGCTATATTGGAACTGATGCGCCTCAAACAGATAGTGGCGAGACAGACGGAGCAAACGGAAGATATACGCATCTACCGCGTCCAAATGCCCGCGGTTGAGGCATCGCGGCAGCCGGAGCAGGAATTATTTGCCGCAAACACTACCGCCGACAAGGGAGTTGTTCATGGAGAAGACGGAAGTCAAACGGATCGTTGAGGCGCTTCTTTTTGCCGCCGATCAACCGATACCCGAAAAAGAATTCAAAGCCATTCTGGGGGAGATTCTTGCTGAGCATACAGCAGCTCAGCTTATAGCGGAGTTAAGCGCAGAACTAGAAAGAAACGGCAGCCCGGTCGAGATAAAATTTATTGCCGGTGGATGGCAGATGTCCACCCGTAAAGAATTCAGTTCGTGGATTCGCCGTCTGTACCGGGAAAAGACAACGCTTAAATTGTCTCATTCCGCGCTTGAAACACTTTCAGTTATTGCCTATAAACAGCCGATGACCCGTTCCGAAATCGAGGAGATACGCGGCGTCGAATGCGGCGGCGTTTTGGAAACCATTTTAGAGCGCGGGCTCGTCAAAATTATCGGAAGAAAAGAAACGATTGGGCGCCCGCTCCTGTATGGAACAACACAGGAATTCCTGAAACATTTTGGACTGGGGCATTTAAGTGAATTGCCGTCAATAGCAGATGTGGTCTTGGGGGAGAACTTGATAGAAAAAACCGAGAACACCCCTGAACTTCCCTTTGCCGGTGCTCCGGCCGATGAACTTTCCGCAGCTATTTCCATGAACTCTTCGGAAGTTGTTACCGCAGAACTTCAGGGAGACGGTGAGAATGTACTGCCGTAAAATAGTGCGCATAAGATAAATATTGACAAATATTCGATTGTCTGCTATAAATAAGAGCAAGACATTGTAAGAATATGGCATAAAATTGAATAGTTTTTTAAAAGAGGGTCCGCGCGAGCGATTTTTATGACAGAGATACCTCAGCCCACAACGGAATCTACTGATGTTAAGATGCTTATTAACGATCAGTACTTTATTTTCAAAAAAATAGGCCAGGGCGGATTCGGCGCCGTCTGGCGATCGTATGATTTCAGTTTGCGCAACTTCGTCGCTATCAAAGAACTTCTTCCCGAATTTTCCGATTTAAAATATGTTGAGATGTTTTACAAAGAAGCGCTGATTGCCAAAAATCTTATCCACGATAATATCGTCCGTGTACAGCACTTTTGGAAAGGCAGCAACGGCTCATATTATCTTTTGATGGATTTTGTTCGCGGCAATGACCTCGAACATATTATCAAGCGCTGTAACTCCCTGCAAACCCGTCTTCCCTGGGAACATTCCATTCTCATCTGCAGTAACATTCTTAAAGCCCTTGATTATGCCAGTCGGCTCGCCAAGGATTCCATTACCGGGAAACCGTATGGTATCGTCTATCGGGATATTTCGCCGGGCAACATCATTGTATCGTTTGAAGGCAATGTCAAGCTGAGTGATTTCGGCATCGCAAAAACCGCCGAGGAACTTGACGGGGGAATCAAACAACGCATTGTTACCGGAAAATACGCGTACATGTCGCCGGAACAAGTTAAGGGCGATACGGACATTGATCCCCGCTCGGATATTTATTCCGTCGGCGTTGTGCTCTACGAAATGTTGACCGGGTTGCGCTTGTTTGAGGGCAGCAACGAGGAAATAAAAAATAAAGTTATCGAAAAAAAGTTCGATGTTTCATTGTTAGCCAACCTCAATCTTCCCGAAGAGTTGATAGAGGTGGTCGTAAAATCACTCGAGAAGGACCGCGCCCTCCGGTACGAAAAAGCCATTGAGATGTTCCGCGACTTGCGCAGGCTTTTGAAAGGCAAAGAAACCGAAGAGCTGACCGTTGACCTGTCTGATTTTGTCACTTCCATCCTGACAACGGAACAGGAAGGCGAATCCCGGATAACGGAATATGTTAAAAAATTAAATCTGCAGGAAATAAAGGGCGACCCGTCTGTTATCAAAGTCATGTGCCGGGATTTTATCGTGGGCAATGACGACCATGAAAATCCGAAGGTATTGACTGTCGAAACGACGGTGCCTGCGGCTCGCCCCGCTGGTCCGCCAATTTTTATCAAAGATGTCCCTCGCCCGCCTGTTCCCGCGCGGTCGCTTCCGGTATTGACTCCGTCCATTGAGCAACCGCTCGTTAAACAGCCGCCTATTTCATCAGTGTCGGCAGATGTGTCGCCCGAGGTTCAGGTTCCCCGAGGGGTCCGTTCATCTTCATCTTTCCCCGGTGAACGCATTCAATCGAACGAGGAAAAAGGCAAGACCGTTTTTGAAGAAGTCGGCGATTGGTTGGTGACACGGTTTAAATTGTACCGGCGGCGTGTCATCCGGGTTACCGTTGCGTTTATTTTTGCGATACTTTTGTTCGCACTAATCGATACTTTTATTCGCATCACGCCGTTTGGCCGCATGATGTATTCGCGTCTGTATCCGCCGGATGTTATAATAACCACTGTCCCTGCCGGATCGTCGGTGACCATGAAAACTCGCGATGGTAAAGTGGTGTTGTCCAACGAGAGTTCGAGCAGCCCGATTGCTTTGCGCGGCATCGCGCCGAAAACATATATCATTACTGCCGTCAAGGATGGGTTCAGGCCTGTTGAGCGCATCGTGAAAATTGAAGAGCCGGACAAAGACACAAAAATGAGAGCACAACAGAAAATAGAAATATGTTTTGATTTTATGTTGGCCATCAATTCCAACCCAGGCGGTGCGGATATTTATGTTGACGGCAACAAATTATCGGTGACTCCGTGGGAGGGGCAACTTGCCTCAGGTGAACATACGATAAAATTATCATACCCCGGATATATTGACCTGGGGTCTGTCGCCAAAGAGACAAAGGATGGCCAGTGCAATATTGACCTGACTCGCGCCACCATGCTCGAAATGTTTAGCGGGGTCGACCAGAAATCCTGGAAATATTCCATACTGAACTCAAGCGGTGTCACGGGGTATGCATTGCATGCGATCATGGCAAAACGAATCAATTTTAATTCGAATCCTGTCGGCATGATGGTTCAGCTGCCGAATGAGACTGCCCCGCGCGGACAAACACCGATTTCTATCCCTTTGACCGGCGGTGATTATGCGGTCAAGTTTTTTGATAGCGCCAACCGGTATGCCGAACAGACGCGCACTGTCGTGGTGAGTACCATGAGCGCCGATACGGTTTCAGCTACGCTTGATAAATGGATTACTTTCAGCGTTTCAGCGCGGGAAAATCCTCATCAATCGTTTGATGCGAAAGTCAGGATTGCCGGCAAAGGTATCTCACTGGAAAAGGAACTGACTACTGGGAAGCCGTTGCGGGTCGCTTTGCCGTTGGAAACCTATAAGGTGACATTCTTCGGTGATTATCAATTCAAGCCCCTTACCTTAAACAGCGTCAATATTGAAGATAGATCATCCGTTTCGGGACAGTTGGAATACAGCAATCCGCTGTTGCGATTAGTCGCAAAAAATGATAATAGCGGCGACCCCGTGGCGGACGCCTATGTGTGGATGAACGGGGACATGATTGGAAAAACAAGCCGACAGGGCCTTTTTGAAGGCAATGTTGTTTACGGGACGGCAACCGTGCGGGTTGTCGCTAAAGGATACAGTGAAAATACGCAGGAAAAATATTTAGCGCCGGGCAAGTCATATTCGATGACATACCGCTTGGCGCCCGAACAGACCGTTGCAGTTTCAAGCGGGACAGCGGCGCGTCCCACTGAGGAGGTATTACCTGAAGGTCCGCCGAAAAAGAAGAATACTTTTCCAGAGACGCGAAAACCAGCGGTTATTATTCCGACAGTGGTTGAAACAACGGGAACCATAACCTGCGCTAATTGCGGGAAGGTTTATCCTGCTGGGCAAAAGAAACTGCGTTTCTGTACAAATTGCGGAAAGCCATTCAGGTAAATATTACTATGAAAACAAAAATTTCTTCGCTCATCCTCGTAGCACTTCTGCTCGGTGCCGTTTCATTTGCTTTTGCGGTCGTGCCCCGGTACATCAGTTACCAGGGCAAGTTGACCAATTCCAGCGGCACAGCGCTCGATGGGACATATTCGTTTACTTTCAAGTTATACAATGATCCGACGGCGGGAACCTTAAAATGGTCGGAAACCCAACCGAGTGTTCAAGTCACCGGCGGACTGTATTCAGTTATTCTCGGAACGACGACCGCAGGCGGAGTCACCGGGAGTTTCGATGAATCATATTGGTTAGAGATTACTGTCGGCTCAGAAAAGCTTATTCCGCGCCAGTTGCTGACTTCCAGCCCGTACACATTAATCGCTTCATCAATAGCAGTAGCAGCCGTTGGCATCCCGCAGATTAATGCAACCGGCACCCCGTCAGTTACGACAGCGCTGCTCGGCAACGGTACATGGGGAACGCCGACGGGCGCAGGGGA
>CAIRNS010000031.1 GCA_903880015.1 uncultured Elusimicrobia bacterium
AAGCTCCACGAAGGGCGCTATAAAACATTCATCTATCGGCCGCACCGCCGCCATCAGAAATGCCGGAGGAACCCCTTTGAATATGCTAAATATTTGCCGTACAATCTTCTCCAGCAACCGGCTCGATTCCAAGGTGGCTGCTACAGAAAATGCGCCTTCATCGGGACCGCGCGGGGTGTTCGTTTGTGCTGTATCTTGCGCAGGCGGCAACACCTCTTCCGGTGGGACTACAATCGGTGTGGATTTATTTTTACTGACCCCGGGAGCAAGGCGACGCGCTATCCATCGCACAAGACCGTAGCCAATGGGCAGCCAGGACATTCCGCTTTTTATAGCCGGCAGGAAAATTTTAAATTGGGGGTTCAGGGTTGCCTCATTGACGAGACGGAATGGATTTACGAGAACACCTCTGTCGGCAAGAAAGATTGCAAAGATAGTAGGGCTCATCGCGGGATATGAAACGGCAAAATAGTTGCCGATATCATTCCATCCCGCCCAACCCAGAGGCACATAGCGAACGCCACCGGATGTATAGAGGTGCTCGCGCACTTTCTGCAATACCGCATCGCCGTTATCAGCAGTCCCAAGGAGTCGTTTTGCCAACGCCATTTGTGCGCTAAACTCCGTCGAAGGTGGCGCATTAACAACTACGGCCTGCCCGGTCACTCCTCGGTCAACGCCTGCAATATCATATCCCCCCACGCCGCGGATGGCATTTCCTGTGCTCCCCACGGCCGCCTGGCCAGAATGGGATGCGACAGCCGTTGGAGCGGCGCCCGCGCCGAAAGTATATAATCCCGTCGTGGAATCAAATGCTATGTCCGCCGCATGTAAAAGCGTTTCCAGGTTTATCTGGGATAATCCGGTGCCTTCAAACAACGCCGGGTCGTCCGCCTGAAGCGCCATGAGCACCATGACGCCGAACGAGGAAGTATCTGCGGCAAACATCGTATCGTTGGCCCCGCGATTGAAACAAATGCCGTTGAATGCCCTGTTCCTGAGCCACAATGCTATCTTTACCTCCAACGCGCGCAAGTCAGCGCAGTGCTGTTCTTGTCCGGCAACGGACTGCAGGAGTTTTCTGCGCATAGTGAGATATGCCAGCGTATCTAAATTGTGTTCCGTTGACGCCCAGGACATAGTCGGTCCACCCTTGATACATTGATACCCGTTGTCGGTGAACAACATATCGGACCGGAGAAGATAGGTATCAATCCTTTTCATGAGCAGGTCGGAAGCTTTGTCATCGGGATAGAGCGCTTTATACTGCGCCGCGAGCATGCCGGCCCAGGCGACTTCGCCGGTGAATATGGTGTTTTCCTTATTTGACCGATAGGGGACCATGTACGCGTTGTACGAAAGAGTATTGGTAAGATAGTTCAAAATATTTTGAACGCCGGTGATATCCGCGGCCGTCCTTGCCGGATTAAAGAGAAGTTGCATGCCGCTCAGCGCCAGATCGTATGTGTTGGCATACCCATCAAGAAAAGTTTTTACATCCGCCGGAATGCCACCCTCCGGTGTTATCTCGTAACTTTGCGCAATATCTGTGCGTCCGAGTTTTGTTTTTTGTCCGCTGATCCATGTGGCGCCCGCTCCACGCTCGGCAGCCGTAAACACCGGCTGATGTGCGGTGCCCCCCGATGACGCGACAACCGGAACAGCCGTGACTTCAGGGAGCAATGATAACAATCCCGCACCCAGAGAATATTTTAAAATTTTTCTCCGGGTTGCACTCTTCGGGGCGCTCTTAGCGCTACCAATTGTTGCCGGCATCGTTCGTCCTTCATCCGAACGATTAAACGCACGATGCACGCCAAACAGCGACGCATACCCCGCCATAGCCGCCCACGCATAAGCTATACCTACGGGCATGAAGGGAATCCCGATTAAAGACATATATGCAACGTCGTATGCAGCAAGACCCGGCAGCGTCAATCTCTGCAGAACTGTTTCAAAGGGAAGCGCATTATCATGGCTTTGAGCAAAGCCTTTGACCATGGTAACGGTCTGCTGATTCCTTGCGTGTAGGTCATCAACTAAGCTTTTGCGCACCTCTGCCGGTTTTTGAGCAGCGTTCCGATATGTTATCTGCCAGTTCTCTTTGTACATCCTACTGACGACATCAAGCAGATACAACGATTCCAGAACCGGGGCAGCGATCTCGCGCGAAAAGCGTACAGCGGGAAAATTCTTCTGTTCGTTTTCGCCTGCCCACCATTCGCCGGTCAAGTCCAGTTTGTAGACCATCTTAAAAAACCATCCCAACAATTTTTCCACCACAACATATGTTTCCAACAGCGTGGCTGCGACCGCAGACGCGTTAGGGGGAAGTTGCGCCGCACTGGCGCTGACTGACGGAACATCCGTCATCATAAAAATATGTGCATCGCCGGGTGCCAGATTGACAATTAAGCCATGATCACGCTCAAGATCTTGGGGAGTACGCCGGTACGATTGAGCGGCATTACTATTTTTGTCATGCTTGAACGGAAAATATTCATCATTAAGAAGAAGGTCTTTTCCCGGCGAAGGGTTCGGCACAACGAAATTCCCCGATTGAGGTTGGTCGGTCAGATTGATAACGACCACCGCTTTTTCGCCCCTATATTCCCGCGTATAAACCAGCAAATTCGTATTGGTTTCAATCACCTGCATACTGCCTTCACGGAACAACGGGAGCGCGGCAATATCCGCCATTGCATCCATAAATTTTTCCATGCCTGGCACCGGCGGGCGCTGGTTCGGCAGTAAAACTTGAATCTTGAAACGGTCCTGGCCATGGCGCTGCGGTTCATGTATGAACGGCACGCCGGGGATGGTCATAATGAGCGCGGTGGCCGCCTTCATAAACTCATTGCCCTTGTCCCACATCCCCTCTTCATCGTGATTCTGCAGGAAATGGACAGCGTTGGGACGGATGCCGTTTTGTAAATAATTTCGCAGCCATCCGATATTGCGGGCACGCACATTGTCAAAAATACCGCCTTTTTCATACACGCGGACCCGGGGGTCCAGCTGCTTTAGAAAATCAAGCCCCTGATACCCTTCCATGGTAAGGGTAAAATCGGGCGTCGTAGAAACTATCTTTTCTACCACTTCGTTCCAAAATTCGCGGGGCCACGCTTGCTCAAAATCCTGCCACGACATATGCGGATACCATAACTTTTTAAATTCTCCGCGCGTCAACAAATGAGACATGTCAGTCCTGACACTGATACCCTTGTCTGCCCAGAATTTAATGGTATCGAACACATACTGCCGCGCTATCGGATTGGTAAAATCAAGTTGAAAACTGTCCAGCCACGCAATTTGATACGGGTCCTTCCCGTGCGCAATGAGTACACGGCTTTTTTTATCTCCGGGTGTCGCATAATATACAGCATACCGCAACACATCGCCTTCCATCCCCCGTTCATAGAGCGCATAACTCAAGCGTTCATAGCTTTTTGGCGATATTTTTTTCTTTACGGTTCCCATCGAAAACAGGTCTTCGTCGCTGAGAGAAGCAAGTTCTTCCGGCGTCAAAAGGGACATCAGGTCGATGTGAACGGTTGCTTTCCAGTTGGGAACTTTTGTCGGCACTCCCTGGGCATCAAGTATTGTGGTAAATTCATCGACCCATAAATTATCTATACCAATATGATTGGGCACGACATCGACGATAAGACGACCGCTTTCCGCTTTCATGATCTCTTTTGCCACATCAACATCCGCCAATGTTCCCCAGGCAGGATCCACTGCCCGCGGGTTTGCCGATGCAAATGTAGAACCCGTCGCATACGTGCGCGCTTTGGCAGGATCAGCATACCCGCCATTGCGGTCCGCTTCAACGCCGTTCCACGGCTGATGTACTACCAAACGGGTTTTTCCGTCAGGGTATTGTCCGACATAGTTTGAGCTGCCGGAGGGACGGTCCCCCAAGGTTTCACGCGTTGCCAAATCGCCCCGCTGAAGCAACCCGACCAAATACACTTCACGATACTTTTTAGCAAGAGCGGGGAGCGCTTCCAGTAAATGTTTCGCAGTCCCCGGTATAACGGTGTCACCGCCTTGCTGTGCCCCGAATGCCAATGCATTTAACTCAAGCAGAGCGCCAGGACGGGGATGCCCTGAGAACCCCTCACCGCCAGTATCGCTTAAGGCCATGACCGGAGCTGTCAATGAATTCGCTTTTACTTGGACACCAATTTTCTGTAAAAGGTTTACAATGTTGGCAGTTATGTTATAGAACGAATGCCCCACAAGGAGCGTGAACGGGAACAG